>CALGAN010000078.1 GCA_937951875.1 uncultured Alkalilimnicola sp.
CCGTACTCGATGAAGCTGCCCGGATCGCACAGATCCTCGACGTTCTCGCGCGCGGTGCGCTGGCCCGTCTTGCGGCGTTTGGCTACCGCCTCGGGGCGGTTCTCGTCCAAGCCGATGGCGTGGCGCGCCCGCACCTCGGCCAGATCGGGTCGGATCGCGTCCAGATCGATGCGCTCCTCGGCGGCGGTCTCGGCGCCGTCGTCGGCTTCCGGTTCCAGGAACAGCAGCGGCGCGCCTTCGGCGACCACGCTGTGCGGTTCGGCGGCGAGCAGTCGCACGGTGCCGCTAGCGGGCGCGGCGACCGTGTACTGCATCTTCATCGCCTCGATCACCACCACGGTCTGGCCGCGCCGGACGCGCGCGCCGGCCTCGACTTCGAAGCCGACCACCGCGCCGTTCACGGGCGCGGCGACCGCCACGGTGCCGGGCGGCGCCTGGACGGCCGGCGCGGCGGAAGCGGTGTCGGTCGCGGTCTCGGCGGCGGGTTCGGCCAGCGCCTCGGCCGCGGCGACCAGCTCGGCGGCATGCTGTTCGACGAAGCGGGTGGTCACCTGGTAGTCGGCCAGCTCCGGGCGACGCAGCAGCGCGCGCAGGACCGGCAGGTTGGTCCGCACGCCCTGCACCACGAACTCGCCGGCGGCGCGCTCGGCGCGGCGCAGCAAGGCGCCGAGGTCGTCGCTGCGCACGTGCACCACCAGCTTGGCGAGCAGCGAATCGAACGCCGGGTGGATACGGCTGCCGGTGCTAGCGGCGCCGTCCACACGCACCCCGGGGCCGGTGGCTGGCTCGTAGCGCTGGATGGTGCCGGACGAGGGCAGGGCGGAGCCGTCGGCGGCGAGCGTCTCGGCGTTGATGCGCAGCTGGACGGCCAGTCCGCGCGGCTGTGGCGGTGCGAGCAGATCTAGCTCGGCCAGGCTGCGGCCGGCGGCGATGGCGAACTGCAGCGCCACCAGGTCCAGCCCGAGCACCGCCTCGGTGACCGTATGCTCGACCTGCAGGCGCGGATTGGCCTCCATGAAATAGAAGGCGTCATTGACCGGATCGACCAGGAACTCCAGCGTGCCCAGACTGCGGTAAGCGGTGGCGCGGGCCATGCGCACGGCGGCGTCGAGCATCCGTTCCAGCAGTGCCGGCGGCAGGTTCGGCGCCGGCGCCAGCTCGACGATCTTCTGGTGGCGACGCTGCAGGCTGCAGTCGCGCTCGCGCAGGTGCACGGCCGCGCCGCTGCCGTCGCCGACGATCTGCACCTCGACGTGGCGCGCCGTCTCCAGGTACAGCTCGGCGTACAGGCGATCGTCGCCGAACGCCGCTTTCGCTTCGGCGCGGCATTGGTCGAACACCGCCGCCGGATCCTCGCCGGCACGCACCACCCGGCTGCCCCGGCCGCCGCCGCCGGCGACCGCCTTGAGGATCATGGCCGCGCCGGGCGGCAGGGAGGCGTGGAACGCCGCCGCGGCCGCGGCGTCAGCCAGGTCGCCGGAGCCAGCCACGGTGGGCACGCCGCATTCGCGCGCCAGCTCGCGCGCCCGCAGCTTGTCGCCGAACAGGTCGATCTGCTCCGGTGTCGGCCCGACGAAGCGCAGGCCGGCCTGTTCGCACAGGCGGGCGAAGGCGGCGTTCTCGGCCAGGAAGCCGTAGCCGGGATGGACGGCGTCGCAGCCGCTGTCGAGCGCCGCGCGCACCAGCGCCTCGGCATCCAGGTAGGCGCGGACGCCATGGCCGGGCAGCAGCCGGGCCTGGTCGGCGCGGCGCACGTGCAGGCTGTCGGCGTCGTCGGTCGGATGGACGGCCACCGACTCCAGCCCCAGTTCGGCGGCGGTGCGCGCGATGCGTAGCGCGACCTCGCCGCGGTTGGCGATCAATACTCTCCTCAGCACGGTTTGCTCCTCGAAGAAGGGTGTGCGCATGCCGGCAGGCTCGGCGTGGCAGGGGATGGGAGCGCCGCCGCAGGACGGCGGCGCGGTTCCGTTCAGGCGGCGTCGTCTTTGAGCAGGCGGCGCAGCACCTTGCCGGCGGACGTGGCGGGCAGCGCGTCGCGGAAGGCGATCTCGCGCGGCACCTTGTAGGCGGCCATGTTGTCGCGCGCCCAGTCGATGATCTCCTGCTCGCTGACCTTGCCCTTGTACTCAGGGCGCAGCACCACGAACAGCTTGACGCTCTCGCCGCGCTTGGGATCGGGCACGCCGATGGCGGCGCACTGCAGGATCGCCGGGTGGCGCAGCATGAGCGCCTCGACGTCCTCGGGGAACACGCTGTAGCCCGAGCACTTGATCATCTCCTTCACCCGGCCGGTGAAGTAGAGATAGCCGTCCTCGTCGAAGAAGCCGACGTCGCCGGTGTGCACCCAGCCATCACGCAGCGTCTCGGCGGTGGCCTCCGGACGCTTCCAGTAGCCTTTGAACACCGCCGGGTTGCGCACGATGATCTGCCCGCTCTTGCCGCGCGGCAGGTCCTCGCCGGTCTCCAAGTCGATGATCTTGATCTCGTTGCCCGGGATCGGCACGCCGCAGCTGCCCCACTTGATGCGCTCCTTGGGCATGTAGGTGTCGGAGGTGTGGGTCTCGCTCAGACCGTACGACGCCTCCGTCATCTGGCAGCCGGTGAGGGCTTTCCACTCCTCGGCCAGCTTCTCAGTGACCGGGATGCCGAAGCTGGTGGCGAAGTTCTGCTTGAGCGAGCGCAAGTCGCGCTTGTCGATGCCCGGGTAGTCGAGGATGGCGCGGTTCATCGGCGCGATGCTGTACCAGACGGAAACCCGGTACTTCTCGAAGGCCTGGATCACCGTCTCCGGATCGAAGCGGGTCAGGGTGATCACCGTGGAGCGCGCGTACACCGCCGAGTACACGCCGAAGTTCATGCCAGCGATGTGGCAGAACGGCGCGATCGCCAGGCTGACCTGGCCGAAGTCCATCTCCCGCACTTGGAAGGAGGCGGCGGTCTTGTAGAGCGCGGCGCCGTAGCTGAGCATGGCGCCCTTGGGCCGGCCGGTGGTGCCGGAGGTGAAGGTCATCAGCGACACGTCGTTCCACAGATCGACCGGCACCGGCTCGGCCAGCGGCGCCTGCTCGCGCAGGATCTGGCCCAGATCCACCGTGCCCTCCGGCACGCTCAGCACGCGCGGCAGATCCGGCGGCACGGGCAGCGTCGGCTCCTCGGGCAGGTAGTCGGCGTACGAGGTGGTCACCACCAGCTGCAGCAGCGGCAGCGAGGAACGCACCGCGGCCACGGTCTCGTACAGATCACGGCTGGTGATCAGCGCCCGCGCCTCGCTGGCCTCGAGCTGATACTGCACCTCCGCGCCCTTGTACTGCGGGTTGAGCGGCGTGACGATGGCACCGCACATCTGGATGGCATAGTGGGCGACGATGTACTGCGGGCAGTTCTGCAGATAGATGCCCACCCGGTCACCCTTGCTGACGCCCTGGCTCTTCAGGAAGCCGGCCAGGCGCCGCACCGCGTCGCCCAGCTCGCCCCAGGTCACGGTCCTGCCATAGAACACGTACGCCGGCTGATCGGGAATGGTGGCGGCGTTGTTCAGCAGGTAATCGTGCATGGGCCGTTCGCCCAGCCAATAGTTGATCACCGCCCCCTGCTCCGCCGTGTTACTGTCCTGGCTCATGTGTTTTTTTCCTCGCTATCGTTTTGCTATAGCGCCCGTGCCTCAGCGCGACTTCATGGTCGGGTCCAGCGCCACGCGCAGCGACTCGCCCAGTGCGTTGAAGGCCAGAGCGGTAATCATGATCATCAGGCCGGGCGCGTACATCTGCTCCGGCGCGATCTCCATGTACAGGTAAGCGCGCGCCAGCATGGCGCCCCAGCTGACGTCGGGCGGCTGAATGCCTAGGCCGAGGAAGCTCAGGCTCGCCTCCGCCAGCAGCGCCACCGCCAGCAGCAGGGTGGCCTGCACGATCACCGGCTGAATGGCGTTGGGCAGCACGTGCCGCACCAGAATCCGGCCGGTCGACGCGCCGAAGCAGCGCGCCGCGTCGACGTACAGCTCCCGGCGGACCACCAGCGTGCGGGCGCGGACCAGCCGCGCCAGCTGCGGCGCGAACACCAGGCCGACCGCGATCATGGCGTTGGTCAGACCGATGCCCATGGCGCCGGTCACCGCCACCGCCAACACGATGGCCGGGAACGACAGCAGCGCGTCGATGCAGCGGCTGATCACCTCGTCCACCCAGCCGCCCAGGAAGCCGGCCAGCAGGCCGAACGGCACGCCGACCAGCAAGCCGATGCCGACCGCCAGGAAGGCGGCGTAGATCGACATCGAGGCGCCGTGCACCAGGCGACTGAACACATCGCGGCCAAGGTCGTCGGTGCCCAGCCAGTGCTCCGCGCTGGGGGGCGCCAGGGTATTGGCGAGATCCTGATCGGCCGGCGCGTAAGGCGCGATCCACGGCGCCAGCACCGCCGCCGCCACCATGGCCAGCAGGACCAGCAGACTCGCGGTGCCGCGCAGATCGCGCCGCATCCAGCCGAGAATGCGCAGATAAACGGGCTCGTGGCCGGGAGCCAGGGTAAGCGTGTTGCTGCTCATGTCAGTCGATCCTCGGATCCAGCACCGTGTACAGCATGTCGGTGGTGAGATTGACCACGATCACCGTCACCACCATGGCCAACACCGCGCCCTGCACCAGCGGGAAATCACCTTCGAGCACCGCGTTGACCACCGCGCTGCCCATGCCCGGAATGGCGAACACCGCCTCCACCACCACGGTGGCGGCCAGGATCTTGGTGAATAGCAGGCTGACCACGGTGAGCAGGTTGACGCTGACGTTCTTGAGGCCGTGCTTCCACAGAATCTTGGCCGGCGACAAGCCCTTGGCGTGCAGCGTGCGCACGTGCTGGGAGTGATGGATCTCCACCAGCGAGCCGCGCAGCTGGCGCGCCACCTCCGCGATGCCGCCGGTGCTCAGCGCCAGCGCCGGCAAGGTCGCGTACCAGATCGCGCCGGCGAAATCCTCGGTCGGCGAGACGAAGCCGGTCGCCGGGAACAGGTTCAGAGTCAGACTCAGCAGCAGCACCAGGATCATGCCCAGCCAGAAGTTGGGCACCGCCACCCCCAACGAGGCGACGCTCATGATGAAGCTGTCCTTGGGCGAGCCCGGCCGGCTGGCCGCCAGGATGCCCAGCGGCACGCCGATCAGCACCGACAGTACGATCGCGTACACCACCACAAACAAGGTGGTGGGGAACGTGCGGCTGACGGTCTCGGCCACCGCCTCGCCGGTCAGCAGCGAGCTGCCCAGATCACCTTGGATGGCGTGCCACAGCCAGGAACCGTACTGCACCAGGAACGGCTGATTGAGCCCGTACAGCTCGCGGATCTCGGCGATGCGCTCCTCGCTGGCGTTCTCGCCGGCCAGGGTGACGGCGATGTCGCCTGGCAGCAGCTGCATCAGCGAAAACACGACGAACGTCGCCAAAATCATGATCGGCACCGCCTGCAGCAGGCGGCGGTAAAGCATTTTCGCCTTTCTGTTCATGCCGGCCTCGTGTCCAGTGATTGCGACAGGGGGCGCGGGCCCGTGCCGGCGGCACGGGCCCGCCGCCCGCTCAGGCCTTCTTCAGGGACACGCCTTCGAACTTGGGCTTGCCAAGCAGGTTGTTGCGATAGCCCTGCACGTAGCTAGCCGCGGCGACGATGTCCATACGGAACGCCAGCGGCACCACCAGGGCGTGTTCCATGACCAGCCGCTGCACCTTCGCCAGCGCCTGCTTACGCACGGCCAGATCGTCGGTGGCGCGCGACTCGGCCAGTGCCTCGTCGAAGCCCTCGGGCGGGGCCACGCGGCCGGCGTTGAAGTAGGCGTTCTTCGAGTACATCAGGCCGTAGGCCATGCTCGGATCGGGCCGGCCGGTCCAGGCCGACAGGATCAGGTCGCCCTCGCCGCGCGCGAAGTACGCGGCCGACATCTCCGGAATGGTGCCGTTGGTGAAGCGTCCGCCGATGCCGACCTTGGCGAACTGCGCCAGCAGCACTTCCTCGGCCTGGATGGTGGCCTGGTCGTTGTAGCCGCGCATGTCCAGCTTCACGCCGTTGCCGTAGCCGGCTTCCTTGAGCAGGGCCTTGGCCTTGTCCGGATCGTACGGATAGAGCTTGGCCACCTCGGGGTCATAGGCCCAGTGCGACTTCGGCAGGTTCATGTAGGCGGGCTCGCCGGCACCGGCCAGTACCGCCTGCACGTAGGCCTGGCGGTCGATGGCGTAGTTGAGCGCCTGCCGCACCCGCACGTCCTGCAGCGGACCGCGCGAGTAGTTCAGATAGAGCTGGAAGCAGTAGATGGTCGAGTCGGTGTAGACCTGCAGCCCCTTGGCCCGCTCGATCAGCGGCAGCTGGCGACCGCCCAGGTGATAAGCGAGGTCGCTCTGGCCGGACATCAGCGAGCGCAGGCGCGTGGCGGGGTCGGTGATGATGGTGAACTCGATGCCGGCCACCGCGTAGCGCTCGGGCTTCCAGTAGTCCGGGTTGCGCGTGCAGACGATCTTGGCGCCGTCGGCCCAGCTGACGAACTTCATGGCGCCGGTGCCGACCGGGTTGCGGTCGTGGCGCTCACCCATCTCCTTAAGGGCCTTGGGCGACACCATCATGCCGGCACGGTCGGACAGGATCAGCGGCAGCGCGGCATCCGGCGCCTTCAGGTGCAGGACCACTTCGTACGGACCGGTGACTTCCACCGACTCGACGCTGGCCAGGTCGGTACGGATGTTGGAACGGACGTCGGTGCGGCTGCGGTCGAGGTTGAACTTCACCGCCTCGGCATCGAACGGCGTGCCGTCATGGAACTTGACGCCCTGCTCCAGGGTGAGCACGAGCGTGCGCGGATCCTTGAACTCCCACGACTTGGCCAGGCCGGGCTTGGGCTGGAGGGTGGCGTAGTCCCACTCCACCAGGGTGTCGAAGATCGGATAGAGGAAGACGTGATCGCTGCCCGAACCGCCCGTGGCCGGATCCAGGCTGGAAGGGTTGGCCTGCGCCGCCACGCGCAGCACGCCGCCGTTGGCCGCGGCGGCCTGCGCCAGCGCCGACAGCGGATTGCCCAGAGCGCCCAGGGCCACGCCACCGGCCAGCATCGCCAGGAAATGGCGGCGGCTGAGCTGGATGCCCTCGACGATGACGCTGTCCTGCGAATCCAGGTTTTTCATTGTTACTCTCCTCCGGTGAACTGTGCGTGATCGAACGATAGTGGACGGTTGTCGATCAGGCCGCCGTGGGCGGGCCGTCCGGGGTTGCGAAATGGCAGGCCACCCAGTGATCCGGCGCCAGCTCGCGCCACTCGGGCGCCTGCTGCGCGCAGCGCTCGGTCGCTGCCGGGCAGCGAGTACGGAAGCGGCAGCCGGACGGCGGCGACACCGGGCTCGGAATCTCGCCGCTGAGCCGGATGCGCTTGTTCTTGTTGCGCAGATCCGACGGCAGCGGTATCGGCTCCGCCGACAGCAGCGCCTGGGTGTAGGGGTGCAGCGGCCGTTCGGTCACCGCCTCGGCCGGTCCCAGCTCGGCCAGGCGGCCGAGATACATCACCCCCACCCGGTCGCTGATGTGCGCCACCACCGAAATGTCATGGGTAATGAATGCGTAGGTCAGTCCCAGTTCGCGCTGCAGTTCCGCGAACAGGTTGAGAATGTCGCCGCGGATGGACACGTCCAGCGCCGCGACCACCTCGTCGCAGACGATGAACTTCGGCCGCAGGGTAAGCGCCCGGGCGATGTTCACGCGCTGCTTCTGACCGCCGGACAGCTCGTGCGGGTAGCGCGCGGCGATTTCCGGCGCCAGCCCGGCGCGCTCCAGCGCCTCCAGGGCGATGCGGCGGCGGCTGTCGGCGGTGCCCTCGCCCAGGATCTCCAGCGGCTCGACCATGCTGCTGAGGATGGTCATGCGTGGATTGAGCGCGGCGTGCGGGTCCTGGAAGATGATCTGGTAGTCGCGGCGCAGACGACGGTACTCGCGGGTGCTGAGGCTGCCGACGTCGCGGTCGCCGTAGAGGATGCGCCCGCCGGACGGCCGCAGCAGGCCCACCAGCGCGCGCCCGACCGTGGTCTTGCCGGAGCCGGACTCGCCGATGATGCCGAAGGTCTCTCCGGCGCGGATCGCGAAGCTCACGCCGTCGACGGCTTTCACCGTCTGCCCGTCGCGCGTGGCGAAGTGGATGCGAAGATCCTCGACCGTGACCACCGCCTCGCCGGCGGCCGCCGTCGAAAGATCGGGTTTGGCAACTTGAACGCCCATCAGTTCACCGCTCCCGGCAGTTCGAGTTGGTCATGACGCCAGCAGCGGGCCTGGCGATCGGGGCCGGCCGGCTGAATGGCCTGGTATTGCTCGCAGGCGGACACGGCGTACGGACAGCGCTCGCGGAACCGACAGCCCACGGGCATGCGGTTCGGCGCCGGCACCCGGCCCGGAATGGACGGCAGCGGCTGGCCGCGCACGCTCAGCCGCGGCAGCGAACGCAGCAGTCCGGAGGTGTAGGGATGGCGCGGACGGCGCAGCACGTCGTCGACCGGCGCGTCCTCCACCACCTCACCGGCATACATGGTCAGCATGCGGCTGCAGCTCTCGGCCACCACACCGAGATCGTGGGTGATGAGCAGCAGGGCCGTGCCGGTGCTCTCGCTGAGCTCGCAGAGCAGATCCATGATCTGGGCCTGCACGGTCACGTCCAGCGCCGTGGTCGGCTCGTCGGCGATGATCAGCTTCGGCCGGCAGATCAGCGCCATGGCGATCATCACGCGCTGGCGCATGCCGCCGGAGAAGTGGTGCGGATACTCGTCGTAGCGCCGCGCCGGCGCCGGGATACCGACCTCGGCCAGGGCCTCGATGCCGCGCTCGCGCGCCTCCTTGGCGGACATCTTGAAGTGAGTCCGCAGCGCCTCGCTGAGCTGCTCGCCGACGGTGAACACCGGGTCGAGCGCAGTCATCGGCTCCTGGAAAATCATGCTGATGTCGCGGCCGCGAATCTGGCGCATGCGGCGCGCCGGCAGGGTGACCAGATCCTGCCCTTCGAACAGGATGCGGCCCTGGATGCGGGTGCTGCGCTCGGGCAACAGGCGCAGGATCGACAAGCCGGTGACCGACTTGCCGCAACCGCTCTCGCCCACCACCCCGACACGCTCGCCGGGTCGAACGAAAAACGACACGTCGCGGGTGATCGCCACCTCGCCGTTGCGATTGCGGAAGCTGATGCTCAGCCCCTGCACGTCGAGCAAACGCTCGTTCGCCGCCGATGCCTGCCCGGACGGCTCACGCCTCGCGGTTACGGGATCTACCGCCTTGCTGCTGCACATCCTCTCTCCTCCGTCGGAAACCGCGCCTCGCCCCCCGAGGCGACCGCTTCCATGGACACCGGCCCGAACCGGCGCCGGCTCATGCTCTCTTTAGGTTCTTGTCAGGCCCGGCACGGTCCGCGCCGGGCAAGTCTTGCTTATGTGCCGTAGGCGTCGCGGATCACCTGGCGCACGGCGTTGTAATGGGCTTCGAGCTTCTCGAAGCCGCCATGCTGGGTGATGGCCGAGCCGAAATACCAAAGCGGAGCCACCAGCAACACGATGGTCCGGGTCGGCGTGTCCGGGCGGAGCTCGCCAGAGCCGATCGCCAGCCGCACCGCGTGCTCCACGTATTCCTCGAACTGCCGCGACATGCGCGCGATACCGCGGCGAATCTCGTCCGGCAGCGGAATGTTCTCGAACTGCGTGCGCGCCGACAGACTCCACGGGATGCGCCCGTTGGGGCTGTCGTTGAACTCGTTGAAGCGCCGCCGCGCATCCTCCAGCGTCAGCTCGATGCGCCGATCGAGCGTGATGCCCGGCTTGAGCCAGATCTCGCTGTAGATCTTCTCCACCTCGGCGTAGGTCTCCTGGAAGACCTCCGCGACCAGCGCGTTCTTGTTGCCGAAGTGGTAGTGCAGATTGGCGCGGGTGGTTCCGACCCGCTCGGCGATGTGGCCGTAGGTGACCTTGTGCACGCCGTGACGAATGAACAGCTCGCGCGCCACCGCCTTGATCCGGGCTCGGGTCGAACCGTTATCGACCTTGTCGTTAGCCTCTGCCGCGACCATTCCCACCTCTGCTTGCTGCGGCCGCGCGAATCGCGGACGCGGTCCTTGTGCGTTTAGGAAGCCACTAACTTACATGAAAGTCAATAATACGACCAAAATCCTGATTGACGTGTAAGTCAGTCCCTAGGTAAGGTGCGCAACACGCGGCAGCGCTTGCCGAAGGACCACGCTTGCGCCGGCCCGGAACTCCAACAAGAAATTTCGATCAGCTGGCCGTACTGGCTGAGGAAGCAGAGCAGCATGAGCATCAACAAGCTATTGATCGCGAACCGGGGCGAGATCGCCGTCCGTATCGCCCGCGCCGCCGCCGACTTGGGCATCCCCACGGTGGCGGTCTATCCGGCCGACGACGCCGAGGCGCTGCACACCAAAGTCGCCGACCAAGCCGTGCAGCTGAAGGGCACCGGCGTTCCGGCCTATCTGGACATGCAGCAACTGCTGGAGGTCGCGCGCGCCACCGGCTGCGATGCGGTCCACCCCGGCTACGGGTTCCTCAGCGAAAACAAGGCCTTCGCCGAGCTGTGCGAAGCCAACGGCATCACCTTCGTCGGCCCGACGCCGGAGGTGCTCGGCCTGCTCGGCGACAAGGCGCGCGCCCGCGTACTGGCCCAAGAGTGCTCGGTGCCGCTCATCGCCGGCATCTCCGAAGCGACCACGCTGGAGCAGGCGAAAGCGTTCTTCGACAGCCTCGGGCCGAATGCCGCGGTGGTGGTGAAGGCCATCGCCGGCGGCGGCGGCCGCGGCATGCGCATCGTGCGCAAGCGCGAGGATCTCGACGAGGCGTTCGCGCGCTGCCGCGAGGAGGCACAGGCGGCGTTCGGCAACGGCGAGCTGTACGTCGAGCAGCTGGTGCAGCGCGCCCGCCACATCGAAGTGCAGGTGATCGGCGACAGCCGCGGCGAGGTTTCCCACCTGTGGGAGCGTGAGTGCAGCCTGCAGCGGCGCAACCAGAAGCTGGTGGAGATCGCGCCCAGCCCCAGCCTGCCGGCCGAGCTGCGCGAGCGCATCATCGAAGCGGCGGTGCGCATGGCCAAGGCGGTGAACTACCGCAGCCTGGGCACCTTCGAGTTCCTGGTCGACATCGAAACCGGCAGCTTCGCCTTCATCGAAGCGAACCCGCGACTGCAGGTGGAGCACACCATCACCGAGGAAGTCACCGGCGTCGACCTGGTGCGCGCCCAGCTGCAGCTGGCCGCCGGCGAGACATTGGAAACCCTCGGCCTGCGCCAGCAGGACATCTCCCGCCCGAACGGCTACGCCATTCAGCTGCGGGTGAACATGGAAACCATGGACGCCCAGGGCAACATCCGGCCCGCCGGCGGCACCCTGCACACCTTCGAGCCGCCGACCGGTCCGGGCGTGCGGGTCGACACCTTCGGCTACGGCGGCTACCGCATCAGCCCCCACTACGACTCGCTGCTGGCGAAGCTGATCGTGCACAGCCGCACCAACCGCTTCGCCGAGGCCGTGCGCCGCGCCTACCGGGCGCTCTGCCAATTCCGGGTCGAGGGCGTGGCCACCAACATCGGCTTCCTGCAGAACCTGCTGAACCGGCCTGAACTGGCCGACAACCAGGTCTACACCCGCTTCGTCGACGACCACATGGCGGCGCTGGCTGCCGACGCCGAGCACCCGCAGCTGTTCGCGAAGGCCGCCGGCAACGCCGGTGCGACCGCCGCCGGCGGCGCCAGCACCGTGGCCGCGCCGCCGGGCACGACCGCGGTCACCAGCCACATGCCGGGCATGCTGGCCGCCTACCTGGTGGCCGAGGGCGACACCGTACGCGCCGGGCAGGATCTGGTGGTGGTGGAAGCCATGAAGATGCAGCACGTCATCACCGCCAAGAGCGGCGGCATCGTGCGCAAGCTCACCGCCACCGTCGGCGCCACCATCTACGAGGGCGATCCGCTGCTGTTCATGGAAGAAGCGGCCGTGGGCGAAGCCGAAGTCGCCACCGAGGAATCGATCGACCTCGACGCCATCCGCCCCGACCTGGCGGAAGTGATGGCCCGTCACGCCCTGGGCCTGGACGAGAACCGCCCCGATGCGGTGGCCAAGCGCCGCAAGACGGGCCAGCGCACCGCGCGCGAGAACGTCGAGGATCTGTGCGATCCGGGCAGCTTCATCGAGTACGGCGCCCTCACCTTCGCCGCCCAGCGCGCGCGCCGCCCGGTCGAGGAGCTGATCCGCACCACGCCGGCCGACGGCCTGGTGGCCGGCATCGGCGCCGTCAACGGCGCGCTGTTCGACGAGGACCGCTCCCGCTGCGCCGTGCTGGCCTACGACTACACCGTACTGGCCGGCACCCAGGGCACCATGAACCACAAGAAGACCGACCGCGTGCTGGAGGTCGCCGAGCAGCTGCAGTTGCCGGTGGTGTTCTTCACCGAAGGCGGCGGCGGCCGCCCGGGCGACACCGACAACGCCACCAAGGTGGCCGGCCTGGATGTGCCCAGCTTCATCCAGTACGCGCGCATGAGCGGCCTGGCGCCGCGCATCGGCATCGTCTCCGGCCGCTGCTTCGCCGGCAACGCCGTGTTCGCCGGCTGCAGCGACGTGATCATCGCCACCGCCAACGCCAACTTGGGCATGGCCGGCCCGGCCATGATCGAGGGCGGCGGCCTGGGCGTGTACAAGCCGGAGGAAGTCGGCCCGGTGAGCGTGCAGGCGCCGAACGGCGTGATCGACTACCTGGTCGCCGACGAAGCGGAAGCCACCGCCGCCGCCAAAAAGCTGCTGGCCTACTTCCAGGGTGCGCTGACCGACTGGGAGTGCGCCGATCAGCGCCTGCTGCGCCGCGCCATCCCCGAGAACCGGCTGCGCGCCTATAACGTCCGCGCCCTGATCGACATCCTCGCCGACAAGGGCTCGGTCATGGAGCTGCGCCGGCAGTTCGCGCCGGGCATGATCACCGCCTTCATCCGCATCGAAGGCCGCCCCGTGGGCTTGCTGGCTAACAACCCCGAGCACCTCGGCGGCGCCATCGACGCCGACGGCGCGGACAAGGCGGCGCGCTTCATGCAGCTGTGCGACGCCTTCGACATCCCCCTCGTCAGTCTGTGCGACACGCCGGGCTTCATGGTCGGCCCCGAGGCGGAGAAGACCGCGCTGGTGCGCCACACCAGCCGCATGTTCGTCACCGCCGCCAGCCTGACGGTGCCGCTGTTCACCATCGTCCTGCGCAAGGGCTACGGCCTGGGCGCCATGGGCATGACCGGCGGCTCCTTCCACAGCACGGCCTTCACCGCCTCCTGGCCGACCGGCGAGTTCGGCGGCATGGGCCTGGAGGGCGCGGTGCGGCTCGCTTACCGCAAGGAGCTGGAGGCCGTCGAGGATCCGGCCGCCCGCAAGGCGCTGTTCGAGAAGCTGGTGGCGCAGTCCTACGAGCGCGGCAAGGCCCTGAGCATGGCCGCGTCGCTGGAGATCGACGCCGTCATCGACCCGGCCGACACCCGCAAGTGGATCATGCGCGGCCTGCGCTCGATCCCGCCGCGGCCGCCCCGCAACGGCAAGAAGCGGTCGATGATCGACACCTGGTAATCCCAGGTCGATCGCGCCCATCCCCTCCTCTCCCGGCGTCGGGAGAGGAGCCCGGGATGGCGGCCCGCCGGGCACCGCCCGCGATGCCGAACACACCGCGTGCGATTCGACGTATGGTATTACGCCCCGCGCCCCTGTCCGGTGTGTGTCGCTCATGGCCCGTCGATTTCGCTCCCTCGCCCGCCTGGCCGGCCTCGGCCTGACCATCTGCCTCGGCATCCTCCAGCCGGCCGCGGCGGCCGAACCCCTACGGATCGCCGTCCTCGACACCCTGTCCGGGCCGTTCGCCCGCGAGGGCAAGGCGGTGGTGCAGCATTTCTTATACGTGGCGGAGACCATCAACCGGCGCGGCGGCGCCGGCGGCCACCCGATCGAGATCGTGGCCCTCGACAACAAAGGCAGCGTGCAGGAGTCGCTGGTGCTGCTGCGTCAGATCGCCGATCGCGGCATCCGCTACGTCGCGCAAGGCAACGGCTCGCACGTCGCCGGCGCGCTGATCGAGGCGATCGAGAAGCACAACGACCGCCGTCCGGACACCGCCATCCTCTACCTCAACTACTCCGCGGTCGATCCTAGCCTCACCAACGAAAAGTGCAGCTTCTGGCATTTCCGCTTCGACGCCAACGCCGAGATGCGGCTCGCCGCCATCACCGATTACATGGCGCGGCGGCCGGAAGTCAAAAAAGTCTTCCTGATCAACCAGGACTATGCCCACGGCCAGCAGGTGTCGAGCATCACCAAGCGGATGCTGGTCGAGAAGAAGCCGGACGTCGAAATCGCCGGCGACGTGCTGCATCCGATCGGCAAGGTCAAGGACTTCTCGCCGTACGTCATGCAGATCAAGGCCTCGGGCGCCGAGACCGTGGTCACCGGCAACTGGGGCAATGACTTAGCACTGCTAGTCAAGGCCGGCGCCGAGGCGGGTCTGGACGTCGCCTACTACAGCTTCTACGCCGGCGGCTTCGGCGTGCCCACCGCGATGGGCGCGGCGGGCAACGACCGCGTCTATCAGATCACCGAGTGGCATCGCGACATCCCGATCGAGCGGGACAATCCCGAGCTCGAAGCGCAAGCCCGCGCCTTCGCCGAGGCCACCGGCGGTCCCTGGTATTTCCATCGGATCGGCACGGCGCTGGAGATGCTGACCAAGGCCGTCGAGCGCAGTCGTTCCACCGCCCCGCTCCAGGTGGCGCTGGCGCTGGAGGGCATGCGCCATGCCACGCCACTGGGCGACGTGGAGATGCGCCGTGAGGACCACCAACTGCTGCAGCCGCTGTTCATCTCCCGCTTCAGTGACCGCGCTCGCCACGACGCCGAAGGCACCGGCTTCGGCTTCGTCACGGTCGCCTCCATCGCCGCCGCCGACACCGCGCTGCCGTCACGCTGCCAGATGCGCCGCCCGCGCGGCGCCGATAGCGCTCATAAGTGACGACCAATATTAAGTGGTGCAATATTTTTCTATATTCAATCTTATTCGCACCGGACCGCCACAATAGCGCGACACACGAACCAATCGACAGCAAGGCGCAAACAATTCTTTATCAGCGTTACAAAAAAAACCATCAGAATTACCGAAAAAAACCGCGCCCAATTAAATACACCCTTTGACTGGTCTCCCGCCGCCTGGTCCTGCCAGCGGCCCTCGCGCCCGCCTGCCGGGACTCGAGCGGCGGCCGCGAGCGTGCACTTATCCCCATGGCGCACATCTGTCAGCGTGATTTTCCGAGCGGCTTTCGACCCAGCCGCCCGGACACCGCCCTGCCTCAACACGATCGCAAGCCATTGATACAAATAAACATTCACAAAACGGCCACTTTCTCATCGACTCAACAAGACCCCAGGCCTGACGCCAACTTGCGACGCTTGTTCATACCTTGTCCACAAAGTTATCCACAGATTTTGTGGATAACACCGCCAGCCTCCGCTCGGTCAAGGTGTTACGTCACCATGCTGGCAAAACGAATTAAATTCGCACAACAAGCAAAACCACTTATCATTCATTATCATTATTTTCTAATATTCAACAGCCACCACGCACCACGCGCATTGATGCCAACCGAGACCTCATTAGCTAGAATTCCACCCGTCTCGTGTAGTATCAAATGACGAGCAACGGCTTAGGATGAGCGCAATGGGCTACGCAACACAATTCCCGCCCAGCTCCCGGGACGAGCAAGATCGCTTCCTCAGCGTGATCCAAGCGGCGCTGCAGGTACGCCGGCACTACGAGCTTTTCCGCTGGCTACAGGGGGACCTGCAGTACTTCCTGCCGCACGAGATTCTGCTGGCGGCCTGGGGCGATCTCGGCAAGGGCTTGCTTTTCGTGGATGTGGCTTCGCCGCTGCCGGGCGTGCGCACCGAGGCGGCGATCGACAAGGACGTCACCCCCCTGGTGCGCGATCTGTTCCAGCGCTGGCAGGATAACGGCTGCACCGCCCTGCGGGTGGATGCGCCCCGCGGCTTCCCACTGGCCACCACCGACACCGACTGCGCCCTCACCCGCGCGTTCGCCGACATGCGCGCCTGCATCGTGCATGGCATCAAGGACCAGCGCGGCCAGCACGACTGCCTTTACATGGTGTTCACCGGCCGCAGCGATCAGCCCGCGGCAGCGGCCAGCTACATGGAGGTTCTGCTCCCCCATATCGACACGGCGTTGCGGCAAGTCATGCACTTGCCGGAGCAGCGCCCGGACGAAACCGCCTCGGACGACGACGATTACGCCGAGGACTTCGGGCTGAGCGAGCGCGAACTGGAGATCATGGAGTGGGTCCGCTCGGGTAAGACCAATTACGAGATCGGCATGATCCTGCAGATCAGCGCTTTCACCGTCAAAAACCACCTACAGCGGGTGTTCCGCAAGCTCGACGTGAGCAACCGGGCCCAGGCCGTCGCCAAGTTCGCCAAGATCCGTAAAGCCAATCCGCGGCTAAGCGGCTCGAAGGTGTGAGCCAAGAGAACTCTCATCCGGCTTTCTCGCGTGGACAGGCGTATGCGTGTCGCGCGTGGCGGCACCGGCTGGGTCAGCGGCTGTCGTATGGTGTCTCTGACGGGCACTTAGCCTTCATGCCCGCGCAAAGCTTGCCCCCGTGAAGGCGGCGCGCTGGCACCTAGACGCACGGGCCGCAGCCAGCGCTGACCATTCAGCCCGCACGCCCTGCGGAACCGGCTCTGCCGTTGTGCTTCGCAGTTGGTTTGTCCCTCTATCCCCGCCCCCCGCGAGGGGGGAGGGAACTCATGACCCACCGTTCTGCCATGTCCCGGTTACCGCACGCCAGGAAAGCGCGCGCGACCACCGTTCACGTCCAGGCGCCAAAACGGGCCGCCGCCGCATAGAATAGGCCTACGCCCGGACACCGCCGGATCAGCCCGCGAGCCGCGGCCGACGCCCATTCGGCTCTTGGCGCAGCGGCACGGGGCATTGGCAAGGATTCAGTAACACATGCACAGCGATCACAAATCAGACCCTTGTGTCGTCTACGGCATCAAGAACTGCGACACGGTCAAGAAAGCGCGCGCCTGGCTGCAGGCGCATGGCGTGGAGTACCGGTTCCATGACCTGCGCACCGACGGCCTGGAACCCGAGCGGCTACAGGCCTGGGAGGCGGCGGTGGGCTGGGAGCGGCTGCTCAACAAGAGCGGCACGACCTTTCGCAAGCTGCCCGAGGAGCGCAAAACCGGCTTGGACCGGGAGCGCGCGCTGGCGCTGCTGCTGGAGCAACCAACCCTGATCCGGCGTCCGGTGGTCGAGGCCGGCGGACGGATACTGGTGGGCTTCAAGGAGGCCGAGTTCGCCACTTTGACGGAAGCCAACGCATGAGCACCACGCTGGAACTGGCAAAGGCGCTGATCGCCCTGCCCTCGGTCACCCCCGACGACGCCGGCTGCCAGGAACTGCTGGCCCAGCGCCTGGAGCGGATAGGCTTTCGCTGCGAGCGGCTGGCGTTCGGCGAGGTCACCAATCTCTGGGCCCGGCGGGGCGACGATGGCCCGCTGCTGGTGTTCGCCGGCCACACCGACGTCGTGCCGCCGGGTCCGCCGGAGAGCTGGTCCTCGCCGCCGTTCGAGCCGCAGGTGCGCGACGGCAAGCTGTTCGGCCGCGGCGCGGCCGACATGAAGGGCTCGATCGCGGCGTTCGTCACCGCCTGCGAGCGCTTCGTCACCGCCCATCCCGCCCACCGCGGTTCGATCGGCCTGCTGATCACCAGCGACGAGGAAGGCCCCGCAGTGAACGGTACCGTCAAGGTGGTGGAGACGCTGCAAGCGCGCGGCGAACGCATCGATCTGTGCATCGTCGGCGAGCCGTCCAGCCAGGACCGCTGCGGCGACGTGGTGAAGATCGGCCGTCGCGGCTCGCTCAACGGCACACTGCGGGTGCTGGGCGAGCAAGGCCACGTGGCCTATCCGCACTTGGCCCGCAACCCGGTGCACGAGTTCGCGCCGGCGCTGCTCGAGCTTACCCACGAAGTCTGGGACAACGGCAACGTCGACTTCCCGCCCACCACCTTCCAGATCTCGAACGTACGGGCCGGCAACGGCGCCACCAACGTCATCCCCGGCGTGCTGGAGGTGCTGCTCAACTTCCGCTTCTCCACCGAGGTCACCGCCGAACAGCTGCAGCAACGGCTGGAGGCGATCCTGCGCAAGCACGGCGTGCGCTATCAGATCGACTGGCAGGTCTCGGCGCAGCCTTTCCTCACCGCTCGTGGACCGTTCATCGACGCGGTCAGCGACGCCATCGCGGCGGAAACCGGCGCCCGGCCCGAGCTGTCGACCAGCGGCGGCACCTCCGACGGCCGCTTCATCGCCCCCACCGGGGCGCAGGTCGTCGAGCTAGGCCCGGTCAACCGCACCATCCACAAGGTGGACGAGCACGTCGCGGTGGAGGATCTGGACATCCTCACCCGGGTTTATCAGGGCATTCTGGAACGGATGCTGGTCGGCCAGCCGGCCTGACGGCGCGGCGCGGGCGCATGCGCGCCCGCGCTCAGCAACGATAAGGAGAGGCATCCGCGGCGATGCCGTTCCCGCACACGACCTAGCCCTTTCCTCCTTCGCGGGAGCGGCGGTGCCGCGAATGCGCGGACCCGCTTGCCGAAAAGCCCCGGCGACGCGGGGCCTCTCGGCCCGCCCCTCCCCCACCTTCGGCGGAGAGAGGCGGGAAAAGGAGCGATCACTTCAGGCCCAGCACGTCCTGCATGTCGTACAGGCCGGCCTGCTGGTTCATCACCCAATTGGCGGCACGCACGGCGCCGCTGGCGAAGGTCATGCGGCTGGAAGCCTTGTGGGTAATCTCCAAACGCTCGCCGATGCCGGCGAACATGACCGTGTGATCGCCCACCACATCGCCGGCTCGCACGGTGGCGAAGCCGATGGTCTTGCGATCGCGCTCGCCGGTGTAGCCCTCGCGGCCGTACACCGCGCACTCCTTGAGGTTGCGCCCCAGGGCGCGGGCCGCGGCCTCGCCCATGGCCAGCGCGGTGCCCGACGGCGCGTCGACCTTGTGTCGGTGGTGCGTCTCGATGATCTCGATATCGACCTCGTCACCCAGCACCTTGGCCGCCAGCTCGATCAGCTTCAGCGACAGGGTGACACCGACGCTGAAATTGGGCGCGGCGACGATGGCGACGTCGCGCGCCGCCTGCTCCAGCACCAGACGCTGGTCGGGCCCCAGACCGGTGGTACCGATCACCATGCGCACACCGGCGCGGCGGCAAATATCGATATGCTGCAGGGTGGCGATCGGCGTCGTGAAGTCGATGACCACATCGACGCCGCGAGCCAGCACCGCATTGAGGTCGTCCATCAGCGGCACGCCCAGGTTCTGGCGGCCGACCAGAGCGCCGGCGTCGGTGCCCAGCAGGGCGTGCCCGGCGCGCTCGATGGCGCCGGCCAGCTCGGCCTGAGGATCGGCGAGCACCGCTTCGATGAGGTGGCGGCCCATACGGCCGGCGGCGCCGGTTATGGCGATACGGGTCATCGGCTGTCCTTTCTCTGTCGGTTCGGTCGGTCAGAACTTCAAATCATCGAAGAAGCGCTTGACGCCGTCCAGCCAGGAGCTGCGCTGCGGATTGTGCTTCTCGCCGCCCGCCTCCAGCGTCTCGCCGAACTTCTCCAGCAGCTCTCGCTGCTCGCGGGTAAGGTTGACCGGCGTCTCCACCACCACCCGGCACAGCAAATCGCCCGGCGGGCCGCCGCGCACCGGCGTGACGCCCTTGCCGCGGATGCGGAATATCTTGCCGCTCTGGGTACCGGCGGGAACCTGGATGCTCACCCGCCCGTTCAGGGTCGGCACCTGCAACTCGCCGCCCAGCGCCGCCAGCACGATGCTGATCGGCACCTCGCAGCGCAGATCGTTGCCTTCGCGGCCGAAGATCGGGTGCGGCTTGACCGCGATCTGCACGTACAGGTCACCCGGCGGACCGCCATTCTCGCCCGGCTCGCCTTCGCCGCTGAGGCGGATGCGATCGCCGCTGTCGACGCCGGCCGGCACCTTCACGGTCAGCGTCTTGCGCTCCTCTACCCGGCCGCGACCATGGCAGGTCGGGCACGGGTCGGTGACGATGGTGCCCCGGCCATGGCAGCGGGGGCAAGTCTGCTGAATGGCGAAGAACCCCTGTTGGATGCGCACCTCGCCGTGGCCGTGGCAGGTCGGGCAGGTATCGGGCCGAGCCCCGCCGCGCACCCCGCTGCCCCGGCAGCCGCCGCACACGGCCAGGTTGGGCACCTCGATCTTGACCTCGGTGCCCGCCACCGCCTCTTCCAGCGTCAGCTCCAGCGTGTAGCGCAGATCGGCGCCGCGGAACATGTGCGCGCCACGACGGCTGGCGCCGGCGCCGAAGATGTCGCCGAACACATCCGAGAAGATGTCGGCGAAACCGCTAGGCCCACCGGTCGGCCCGCGCCCGCCCTCGACACCGGCATGCCCGAACTGGTCATAGGCGGCGCGCTTCTGCGGCTCCGACAGAACCTCGTAGGCCTCCTTCGCTTCCTTGAACTTCTGCTCGGCCTCCGGGTCACCCTGATTGCGGTCAGGGTGATACTTCATCGCCAAGCGGCGATAGGCCTTCTTTATCTCGGCCTCGGAGGCGTTGCGAGCAACGCCGAGGATCTCGTAGTAATCGCGCTTTGCCATGATGTGGTGTTCTAGTCAGACCGCCGGTTCGGTTGGCGGATTATAGGCCCCAAACGCGCAGGCGCAGGACCGAGTCCTGCGCCTGGCGTGAGCTCGAGGAAGTCGGGACGCCGGATCAGCGCCGGTTGTCGTCCTTGACCTCTTCGAACTCGGCGTCGACCACGTCCTCCTGCCCCGCCGACTTGGCCTGCTCGCCACCGCCCGCGCTCTGGCCCTGCGAGTACAGCCGCTCGGCCAGCTTGCCGGACTTCTCGGCCAGGCTCTGGGTGAGCTGGTCGATCCGGGCCTTGTCGTCGCCCTTCACCGCCTGCTCGAGTTCGGCGATCGCATCCTCCAGCTCCTTCTTCTCGCTGTCGGTGATCTTGCCCTCGAGGTCCTTCATGGACTTGCGGGTGGCGTGAATCAGGTTATCGGCCTGGTTGCGGGCCTCCACCAGCTCGCGGGCGCGCCGGTCCTCTTCCTTGTGCGCCTCCGCGTCCTTGATCATCCGCTCGATCTCGTCCTCGGACAGGCCGGACGAGGCCTTGATCACGATCGACTGCTCCTTGCCGGTCGCCTTGTCCTTGGCCGACACGTGCAGGATGCCGTTGGCGTCGATGTCGAAGGTCACCTCGATCTGCGGCACGCCGCGCGGCGCCGGCGGAATGTCGGTGAGGTCGAAGCGGCCCAGCGACTTGTTGTCGCGCGCCATCTCGCGCTCGCCCTGCAGCACGTGCACGGTCACCGCGCGCTGGTTGTCCTCGGCGGTCGAGAAGACCTGCGATGCCTTGGTGGGGATCGTGGTGTTCTTCTCGATGATCTTGGTCATCACGCCGCCCAGGGTCTCGATACCCAGCGACAGCGGAGTGACGTCGAGCAGCAGCACGTCCTTGACGTCGCCGGCCAGCACGCCGCCCTGGATGGCGGCACCGACCGCCACCGCCTCGTCCGGGTTGACGTCGCGGCGCGGCTCCTTGCCGAAGAAGTTCTTCACCGCCTCCTGCACCTTGGGCATACGGGTCTGGCCGCCGACCAGGATCACCTCGTCGATGTCGGAGGTCTTCAGCCCGGCGTCCTTGAGCGCGGTGCGGCACGGCTCGATGGTGCGGGCGATCAGATCGTCCACCAGCGCCTCGAGCTTGGCACGGGTCAGCTTCATGTTCAGGTGCTTCGGACCGGTGCGATCGGCCGTGATGTACGGCAGATTGATCTCGGTCTGCTGGCTGGAGGACAGCTCGATCTTGGCCTTCTCGGCGGCCTCCTTCAGGCGCTGCATGGCCAGCGGATCGCCGCTCAGGTCGATGCCCTGGTCCTTCTTGAACTCGCCGACGATGTACTCGATGATCCGCCGGTCGAAGTCCTCGCCGCCGAGGAAGGTGTCACCGTTGGTGGACAGCACCTCGAACTGGTGCTCGCCGTCGACCTCGGCGATCTCGATGATGGAGATATCGAAGGTACCGCCACCCAGGTCGTACACCGCGATCTTGCGGTCGCCCTTGGCCTTGTCCAGACCGTAGGCCAGCGCCGCCGCGGTCGGCTCGTTGATGATGCGCTTGACCTCCAGACCGGCGATGCGGCCGGCATCCTTGGTGGCCTGGCGCTGCGAGTCGTTGAAGTACGCCGGAACGGTGATCACGGCCTCCGTGACCGGCTCGCCCAAGTAGTCCTCGGCCGTCTTCTTCATCTTCATCAGCACGCGGGCCGAGATCTCGGGCGGCGCCATCTTCTTGCCCCGCACCTCCACCCAGGCGTCGCCGTTGTCCGCCTTGACGATCTTGTACGGCATCTCCTTCAGATCGCGCTGGACGACATCCTCGGCGAACTTGCGACCGATCAGCCGCTTCACCGCGAACAGGGTATTCTGCGGGTTGGTCACAGCCTGACGCTTGGCCGGAGCACCGACCAGCACTTCGTCGTCCTCGGTGAAGGCGACGATCGAGGGGGTGGTGCGATCACCCTCGCTGTTTTCGATAACCCGCGGCGTGCCACCTTCCATAATGGCAACGCACGAGTTGGTCGTTCCCAGGTCGATACCGATAATTTTGCCCATTAGTCAACTCCTGATGTGGTCTAGGCTGCCGCCCCACCGACAGGTCCACAAACCGTCAAAGCCGTTAAACCAGTGCCCCGCGTTCAAGCCTGCTCGTCGATCGAGCCGCCGCTGGGTGCGGCCGCCGCTTTCGACACGATCACCATGGCCGGCCGCAACAGCCGGTCGTTGAGCAGATAGCCCTTCTGGACCACATGCAGAACCGTGTTCGGTTCGCAATCGGCCGCCTCCTGCGCGGCCATCGCCTCATGCTTGGCCGGGTCGAACTTCTGCCCTTGTGGGTCGACCTCCACGATGTGGAACTTCTCCATGCACTGCGTGAGCAAGCGCAGCGTCAACTCCAGCCCTTCGCGGACCTTGGCCACGTCGGCATTGGGCTCGGCGGCGGCCTTCACGCCCAGCTCCAGGCTGTCGCGCACCCCCAACAGCTCGCCGGCGAACTTCTCCAGCGCGAACTTGTGCGCCTGCTCCACTTCCCGCTCGGCGCGCCGCCGCATGTTGTCCAGCTCGGCGCGCGCGCGCAGGAAGTGGTTCCAGTTCTCCTCGGCCTTCTGCTGCGCCGCGGCCAGGTCCTGCTGCAGCTTCTGGATATCGGCGACCGTGTTCTCGCCGGCGTCCGCCTGGTTCTGAGCATCAGCCGCGGCGGCATTCGCCTGCGCGTCTTTGTCCGCCATCTGAACTAGTCTCCTTGCAATGGTTCGAAAAATTGCCGGTTGCACCAGGCCGCCGCGAAGTAAGCTCTCATGGTGAGGGTTTACCCGAGCTATTCAAGGCGGATCCCAGCAGCCGCGCCGTCAGATCCACGATCGGGATGACCCGGTCGTACGGCATGCGGGTCGGGCCGATCACGCCCAGCACCCCCAGCACTTCGCCCTTGACCGAATACGTCGCGGTGACCAGGCTGCAGCCGTCGAATACTTCGTAGCCGGCCTCCTGGCCGATGAAAATCTGCACGCCATCGGCCTTCAGCGATTGATCCAGCAGATGCAGGATGTCGCGCTTGCGATTGAAGGCGTCGAACAGCTCCCGCAGCTTGTCGACGTTGGCCAGCTCGGCGTGCTCCATCAGGTTGGTCTGGCCGGCCATCACGTAGTCTTCTTCGGCCGAGCGCTCGCTGAACACCTTCTCGGCCACCTCGACCGCCGCCTGCATCAGCCGGTTCATGTGCTCGCGGTGCTGCTGCATGTCCGACAGCAGCCGCTTGCGCACCACCCCGACCTCCTGGCCGGCGAACTGCTCGTTGAGGAAGTTCGCCACCTCGCGCAGCTCGCTGGCGGTGAACGGCCGGGCGGTCTCGATCACGCGGTTCTGGACTTCCTGCTCGTTGATGATCAGGATCACCAGCACCCGGTTGCCCGACAGAGGCAGGAATTCGATCTGCCGGAACGCGCCGTAATCGCGGCGCGGCAGCGTCACCAAGCCGACGTAGCGGGTCAGGCTGGAGAGCAGATTCGAAGCCGAGTCGACCAGACTGGCGGCGCCGCCGCCGGCGTCGAGCTTGATCTTCAGCCGGTCGACTTCGGGCACGCTCAACTGTTTGACCGTCAACAGGCTATCGACGAAGAACCGATACCCCTTATCGGTCGGGATACGCCCGGCCGACGTGTGCGGCGCCTGCACGTAGCCCAGATCTTCAAGATCGGACATTACGTTGCGAATGGTCGCCGGACTCAGCTGCAACCCCGAATCCTTGGTCAAAACGCGCGACCCTACCGGCTGGCCGTCGCGGATGTGCCGCTGCACCAGCACCTTCAGCAGGTGTTGCGCCCGCTCTCCGAGCTCTGAGTAATCGCTAGTGGCCATAATCCAGTCGGCGTTATCGCTACTGACCGATGGTTATCGCTGTTAGCACTCTTTGCCCATGAGTGCTAACGCGAACGCTACCAACTCGATCCCAACAATGTCAAGGCAGGCGACATTTCCGCCACCGGCCGTCGCCTAGCGCCCCGTTCCGCGCTCATGGTAAGTTTCCGGCCAGTTCAAGGGCCGGACCATGCTCAGACGATTCAACGCCATCGCCGTCACCGGCAAACCAGACGATCCCGGCACCGCCGAAACCATCTGCCGCATTGCCGACTATCTAAGCGAGCGGGGCGTCCAGGTGCGCCTGGACGCGGACATCGTCGACCCCGCCCAAGCGCACGGGTTGCCGCTGCTGACCGCCCCGGCGTTGATCGACGGCTGCGACCTGCTGATCTCGGTCGGCGGCGACGGCACGCTACTGAGCAGCGCGCGGTTGGTGGTGGAAAGGAACATCCCGATTCTCGGTGTCAACCGCGGCCGCCTCGGTTTCCTGGTGGACGTGCCGCCGAGCGACCTCTCGCAATTGGACCCCGTGCTGCAGGGCCAGTTCATCGAGGAGGACCGCTCGCTGCTGGCGGCCGAGATCCGCGACGGCGAAACGGTGCTGGCCAGCGGCCTCGCCTTCAACGACGTGGTGCTCTATAAGTGGAACACCGCGCGGATGGTGGAGTTCACCGCCCACATCGACGGCCAGCTGCTGACCAGCTACCGCGCCGACGGCCTGATCATGTGCACCCCGACCGGCTCCACCGCCTACGCCATGGCGGCCGGCGGGCCGATCATCCACCCCTCGGTGAACGCCATCCTGCTCATGCCGGTATGCCCGCACACGCTGAGCAACCGGCCGCTGGTGGTGGGCGCCGCCAGCCGCATCGAGGTGCAGGTGCACCCCGATTCGGTGGGCCGGGTAGGCGTGAGCTGCGACGGGCAACAGGATCTGGGCATGCTGGCCGACGATATCCCGGCCGACGCCCGTCTGGTGGTATATCAATACGCGCGTCGGGTGCGGCTGATACACCCGCCGCAATACCAATATTTCGACATCCTCCGCGCCAAGCTGCGCTGGGGCGGCACCAATCTCCGCTAAGGGTGTCTAGAATCGCTCCCATGCTGACCCACATCCACATTCGCAACTTCGCGATCGTCGAGTCCCTCGACCTGGAGTTCGGGCCAGGGATGGGGGCGCTGACCGGCGAGACCGGCGCGGGCAAGTCCATCCTCCTGGACGCCCTCGGGCTGTGCCTGGGCGAGCGCGCCGAGGCCGATGCGGTGCGGCCGGGCGCGGAGCGGGCCGAGCTGACCGCCACCTTCCAGATCGCGCCCGGCAGCGACGCTTGGCGCTGGCTGGAGGAGCGCGAGCTCGCCGCCGACGAGGAGTGCCTGCTGCGGCGGGTGATTCAGTCGGGAGGACGCTCCAAGGGCTTCATCAACGGCAGCCCGGTGCCGGCGCAGATGCTCAAGGAGCTGGGCGAGCTGCTGGTGGACATCCACGGCCAGCATGCGCACCAGTCGCTGCTGCGACGCGAAGCGCAGCGCCAGGCGCTGGATGACTTCGCCGCCGACGCGCCCCTGCTGGAGCGGGTGCGCGAGCTCTACGAGCGCCACGAGCGCACCCGCGCGGCGATCGCCGAGCTCGAGGGCGAGAGCCGATACCAGGACCGGCTGGAGCTGCTGCGCTTCCAGGTCGAAGAGCTGCGCGCCCTGCAGCTCAGCCGCGAGCAGATTCTCGAACTCGACGCCGAGCAGCGCCGGCTCGCCTCGGCCGGCGACCTCATCCAATCCAGCCAGCGGCTGCTGGCCGCGCTCTACGACGAGGAAGGCTGCGCCCACTCCGTGCTCAGCCACGCGGTCGGCGAGCTCGACCGGCTCACACGCATGGACGCCCGCCTGGGCGAAGCCCAGGAGCTGTTCAACAACGCCCTGATCCAGCTCGAGGAAGGCTGCGACAGCCTGCGCCGCTACGCCGACAGCCTGGATATCGACCCGGAGCGGCTGCACTGGGTCGAGGAGCGCATCAGCGTCCTGTCCAACCTGGCGCGCAAGCACCGCGTGCGCCCCGAGGAGCTGCCGGAGAAGCTCGCCGAGCTGGAAGCCGAGCTGGAGCAGCTGGAAAACGCCGAGGGCCGCCTCGAAGCGCTGCGCGCCGAGCTGCAGCGCATCCTCGCCGACTATCGCGCCGCCGCCGCCGAACTCAGCGAGGCCCGCAAGTCCGCCGCTCGGGTGCTGTCGGAGCGGGTTACCGGCCACATCCGCGAGCTGGGCATGCCCGGCGCCGAGGTGGTGGTGCAGGTCGACCACCAGCCCGACGCCGCGCCCAGCCGGCACGGACTCGATCAAGTCGAGATCCTGGTGCGCACCAATCCGGGCCAGCCGATGGGCGCGCTCAACAAGATCGCCTCCGGCGGCGAGCTGTCGCGGATCGGTTTGGCGATCCAGGTGGCGATGGCCGACACCGGCCGGATTCCGACGCTGATTTTCGACGAAGCCGACGTCGGCATCGGCGGCGCGGTGGCGGAAGTCGTGGGCCGACAGCTGCGCGAACTCGGCGAGAGCCGGCAAGTGCTGTGCGTCACCCACCTGCCGCAGGTGGCCGCTCAGGCTCACCGCCACTACCGGGTCAGCAAGCGGGTCGACGGCGGCCACACCCGTACCGAGGTGAAGCCGCTGACACCGACCGAGCGGATAGACGAGATCGCGCGCATGCTGGGCGGGGTGGAGATCACGCCGCAAACCCGCAGCCACGCGCTCGAGATGCTGGAGCGGGCCGACGCGCGCCGTCCGGCGCGCGTCTGATCAGGCCATTACGGGTTCTTCGCCTCGCCGGCGCGACGGCAGTTCTTGCACCGGCCGTAGAGAATCAGCGCGTGGTCGGTGATCTCGAAGTCCAATTCTTCGGCGGCAGCACGTTGCCGCTCCTCGATCAGCGGATCGCAGAACTCCTCGATACGCCCGCACTCCACGCACACCATGTGATCGTGGTGCTCGCCCTCGGCTAGCTCGAACACCGCCTGATTCCCTTCGAAATGGTGGCGCTGCACCAAGCCGGCGGCCTCGAACTGGGTCAGCACCCGGTAAACCGTGGCCAAACCGATGTCGTCGCCGGACTCCAGCAGGGCTTTGTACACGTCCTCGGCGGAGAGGTGCCGGTTCGGGCTCTGCTCCAGCATGTCGAGGATTTTCATGCGCGGCAGCGTAACCTTAAGGCCTGCCTTACGAAGGTCTCTAGATTCCAAGACTCCCCCTCTGGGTTAATCTGAGTCGCAAGGTAAGGTATTATCGCCCCTCCTGGCAGGAAGACCAAATGAAACGCCCGATCCGTCATCTCATCCTGTCCACGCTGCTGCTGGGCCCGCTGGCCGGCTGCTCGCCCGAGCGGCTGCCGTTCGCCTACGAGCCGGACATGCGCCAGGGCGTGATCCTCACTCAAGAGGCGGTCGATCGGCTGCGCGCCGGCATGTCGCGCCGGCAAGTGCAGTTCATCCTCGGCTCGCCGGCGATCGTCGACTCCTTCCACCCAGACCGCTGGGAATACATCCAGGGCATCCGCCCCGGCCGCGGCGAATTCAGCTCGGTGCGACTCACTGTCTTTTTCGAGGGAGACCGCCTCACCGCCGTCAGTGGCGACTTCGTCCCCGCCGACCCGGCCCTGCGCGGCGGCCAAGGCTGATCAGCGGCGGGCGCCCGCGCGACGCTTGCGCACTTCCTTGGGATCGACCAGCAGCGGCCGGTAGATCTCCACCCTATCGCCGTCGCGCAACGGCCTGTCCAGCTCGACCGGCTTGCTGAAGATGCCGACGTCGAGCCGGGCCGGGTCGATCTCCGGGAACCGCGCGAGAATGCCGCTGCGCTCGATGGCCTCGCGCACCGTCATGCCCGGCGTCGCCACCACCGTCACGATCACCTGCTCGTCGGGCCGGGCGTAGGCGACCTCGACCCGGAAACCCGCGTCAGCGTCCCTTGCCATAGAGCTCGTCGGCGCGCCGCACGAAAGCATCGACCAGCGTGTTGGCGATCTGGGTGAACACCTTGCCGAACGCCAGCGTGATCACCCGCGAGGAGAACTCGAAGTCCAAATCCAGCGCCACCTTGCAAGCGTCCTCGCGCAGCGGGTAGAAGCGCCAGAACCCTTCCAAATGCCGGAACGGCCCTTCCAGCAGCTTCATCTCCATCATCTTGCCGGGCTGGAAACGGTTCACCGTGGTGAACGAGCGTTCGATCCCGGCTTTCGAGATGAGAATGCTGGCCTTCATCTCGTCTTCGTTGCGGCTCAGCACCCGGCTATCGGCGCACCAGGGCAGGAATTCGCGATACCGGTCGACGTCCGCCACCAGGTTGAACATGTCCTCCGCCGAGTGCGGCACCAAAGCGCTGCGTGAAACCGATGGCATAAAACCTCTGATCTGCGGCTCAACCGATCAATCCCAGGGCGCTCACCAGCACCACCAGGAGGGCGAGCGGCGTCACATAGCGAATCAAAAACAACCAGACCCGGTAGCCCCAGCCCTCGCCCAGCTCGCGCTCGCTGCTCAGCTTCGACACTCGCCAGCCGGCGAACACCGCCAGCAGCAAGCCGCTCACCGGCAGCAGCAGATTGGCCGCGCCAACGTTGAGCAGATCGAACAGCGTCGCGCTGCGAAAAGCCGCGAATCGCTCCAGGGGCCGCACATGATCCCACACGTTGAGCGACAAGAGCGCCGCCACGCCCACGCCCCAGACCGCCATGCCGACCAGGTAGGCGGCCAACGGCCGGTCCACGCCCCGTCGCACTAGACGGGCCACCGCGGGCTCCATGAGCGCCATGCCCGACGTCCATGCCATGAAGGTCAGCAGCAGGAAGAACAAGGTACCGAACCAGGTACCGTTCGGCATCTGCCCGAACGCCAGCGGCAGGGTCTGGAACAACAGCTTCGGCCCGGACCCTGGCGGCAGGTCGCTGGCGAACATGATCGGGAACACGATTAGACTCGCCAGCACGCTGATCGCCGTGTCCGCCGCCACCACCCAGCCGGCGGCGCGCAGAATGGGTACGTCCTGCTGGAGATAAGCCGAGTACATCATCACCACGCCCATGCCCACGCTCAGCGTGTAGAAAGCGTGGCCCATGGCCAGCAGCACCGTGTGCCCGGTGAGCTTGGAGAAATCCGGCATCAGCAGATAGGCCAGCGCACGATCGGCATGCCCGGTGGCCGCCGCCGCGTAGCCGGCCAACAACACCAGCAGCCCGCACAGCGCCGGCATGAACCAGCGCACCGCCTCCTCCAGCCCCCAGCGCAGCCCGCGCGAGACCAGCAGCACCATCACCGCCATGAACAGCGTGTGCCAGGCCAGCAGCTTCTCCGGATCGCCGACGAATATCTGGAACACCTCCGCGGCCTGGATCGAATCCAAATCCGCGAACATGCCGGACGCGGCGCGGAAGACGTAGGCCATGACCCAGCCGCCGACCACGCTGAAGGTGGCCAGCATGACCAGCGCCGCCAAGGTCATCGCCCAGCCGAGCAGCCCCCAGACGCGCCAGCGCTTTTCCTCGGTGGCGAGCACGGTGAACGCCTCCATCGGCGAGCAGGCGGCGCGCCTCCCCAGCATCATCTCCGCCACCAGCAGGGGGAACCCGATCACCGCCAGGCACAGCAGATAGACGGCGAAGAACGCCCCGCCGCCATTGGCGCCCACCATGTAGGGGAACTTCCAGACGTTGCCCAGACCGATGGCCGCGCCGGTGACGGCAAGAACGAACACGGGTCCGCTGGACCACGTCTCGTGGACGGACCGCCGCTGGGCACTCAAAAGACCGTTCTCCTAAAAAACATGAGGTATTGATGTTATGGCGCCGCCATTGTCAGCGAGCGGCCCGATCACCGCAACACCACCGCCCCATGGCCCGGCGCGCGCCGCCCTTATACAATGCTCGCATGAGCAAGTCAGCCAAAAACAAAGCCCCCGATCCGACCATCGCCGTCAACCGGCGGGCGCACCACGATTATTTCATCGAAGACCGGTTCGAGGCCGGCCTCGCGCTGGAAGGCTGGGAGGTCAAGAGCCTGCGCGCCGGCCGGGTCAGCCTGCAGGAAGCCTACGTGATCCTGCGCAATGGCGAGGCCTGGCTGATCGGCTGCAACATCTCGCCGCTGCCGACCGCCTCCACCCATATCCACCCGGATCCGACCCGCTCGCGCAAGCTGCTGCTGCACCGCGAAGAGCTCAATAAGCTGATCGGCGCCACCGAGCGCCAGGGCTATACCCTGGTGCCGCTCAACATGCACTGGTCGCGCGGCCGCGCCAAGCTCGAGATCGGCCTGGCCAAGGGCAAGAAGCAGCACGACAAGCGCGCCGACATCCGCGAGCGCGACTGGCAGCGCGAGAAGGAACGTTTGCTGCGGCGGCGCGTCTAAATGGATGTACGGGTAACGAGACAGTCTGCACCAGGTGCGGGGAACTCGACTCTGGTATAGACTGTCTAACGTTACGAACTTTGGGGGCGACATGGTCTCGACGTGGGTCGCGAAACCCGAGGTGCATGCCGAGGATGTCACTACCCTCGTAAAAAATGTGGCAAAGCAAATAGTCGCCAACGACGACAACTACGCTCTCGCGGCCTAACTCCCGCGAGCCGTCATGCAGGCAGTTGCTTGTGACTCTTGCTGGCGGTCGTAGCTCACAAGCTCGCCGTGATGCTCGCCCGAAGCTGATCGGCTAAAACGTTAAGGGCTCGCTGAACGTGTTTCCTGCCCGTCGGATAGCGTTCAGTTAAAACGTAAAGACTGGGATAAGCATGTAGAGCCAACGGCGGAGGGCTTACGGACGCGGGTTCGATTCCCGCCGCCTCCACCAAATTCCCCGAGCCGCGCGCAAGCGGCGACACAGCGAAAGGCAAGCGAATCGGACGCTTGCCTTTCTTTTTTGCGTTGCCCGCCGCGCCTGGAAGCGCTTCCTGCGCTCCATAGCCCTGTTCCATACGCTCTCCCTCCCAATGTGTGAGCCGGCCGATACCGCTTCCTGAGCGGCGCCGCTTCCGCGCTTCCCGCTCCGCTGGTACTGCTGTCCAGGTTCCGCGGACGAATGTGCTAAGGTCTGGCCCTGAGCCGCCGCGACGCGGCCGCTGTCTTCCCACTCAAGTTCTCGATAAGGAAACCAACGAGTGAACTACGACGACGTGGTGCTGGGCCGCCGCAGCATTCGCGGCTTCCTGCCAAAACCGGTTCCGCGCAAGGTGATCGAGGAGATCATCGCGCTCGCCACGCGTGCGCCCTCTTCCATGAACACGCAGCCGTGGCACCTGTACGTGCTTACCGGCGAGCCGCTGGATCGCATCCGCGCGGAGAACACCGAGCGCAATCTGGCCGGCATTCCGCACACCAAGGAAGTCCGCGGCTCCGGCCCTTACGAGGGGGTGCATCGGCAGCGGCAAGTAGAGATCGCGATCCAGCTGTTCCAGGCCATGGGCATCGCCCGTGACGACATGGAAAAGCGCCAGGACTGGGTGCTGCGCGGCTTTCGTCAGTTCGACGCGCCGGTGTCCATCGTGGTGACCTTCGATCGCTTGTTTTACGGCACCGACGTCGCGCCATTCGACTGCGGCGCGCTGGTGTACGGCCTGGTGAACGCCGCCTGGTCGCGCGGCCTGGGCTGCGTGGTGAACAGCCAGGGCATCATGCACTCGGAGGTGGTGCGCAAGTACGCCGGCATCCCCGAGGATCAGGTCATCATGATCTGCGTGGCCATGGGCTATCCCGATCCCAATTTCCCGGCCAACGCCGTGGTGTCGAAGCGCCGGCCGGTCAGCGAGGTAGCGCATTTCGTGGGGTTCGAGGAGACGGTGGAGGCGTAGGACAACCACCATCAGCGCCGAGCGGCGGCCAGAGTCCGACCATAATTTGCCTGTTGCGCGATTGCCGGTGTGACATGGAGGACACAGCAGCATGAAGAGCGACCTGAACGCGCTAATCGTCGTGACCTCGCACGATCAGCTCGGCGGTACCGGGCGCAAGACCGGCTTCTACTACGACGAGATGGCCCATCCCTACTGGGCGCTGGTCGACGCCGGCCTCAAGGTTGACATCGCCTCCATCCGGGGCGGTGCCGCACCCTACGACCCGGGCAGTCTCGCCGACGAACCGGACAAACGGCCGCCGGCCGTGGCGCGCTTCCTCGCCGACCCGGCCTCGATGGAGAAGATCCAGAACACGCGCCGCATCGACGATGTCGATCCAGACCGCTACAGCGTGGTGTTCCTGCCCGGCGGGCACGGCACCATGTGGGACTTCCCGGGAAGCAAGGCGCTGGCGGAGGTGGTCGGTCGTGCCTACGATCGGGGCGCGATAGTCGGGGCGGTCTGCCACGGGCCGTCCGGTCTGGTGGGAGCACGACGCGCCGACGGCAAACCGCTGGTGGAGGGGCTGCGCGTCAACAGTTTCACCAACGCCGAGGAGCAGGCGGTGGAGCTGGCCGACGTGGTGCCGTTCTTGCTGGAAAGCCGCCTGCGGGAACTCGGCGCCCGGTTCGAGAGCGCGCCCAATTTTCAGGCGAAGGCGGTGCGCGATGGCCGGCTGGTGACGGGGCAAAACCCCGCGTCGGTGGCGCTGGTGGCGCAGGAACTGCGGCGGGCTCTGGAGGAGCTGCGCTAGCGGCCCTGCTGCCGCGAACGAAAAAGGCCAGGTATCGCTACCTGGCCTTTTCGGTACTTGGTGGAGCTAGTCGGGATCGAACCGACGACCTCTTGCATGCCATGCAAGCGCTCTCCCAGCTGAGCTATAGCCCCGAATCCATGCAAGGGCGCGCATTATACGAAGACGCCGGCGTTCTCGCAACACCGGCGTCTCGCCATCATCCCTGCTGGGCGCGGATGTACGCCAGCACCCGATCGATGCGGCGCAGGGTGGATTCGCGGCCCACCACGTCCAGAGTCACGTCGATAGGCGGCGACACCGAGGTGCCGCTCACGGCCACGCGCAGCGGCTGCGCCACCTTGCCCATGCCGAGCCCGCCGCTTTCGGCGATCGCGGCGACCACCTCGTGGATGGCCGGCGCCGTCCACTCCGGCAGCGCGCTCAGCCGCTGGCGCAGCTCCTCCAGCACGGGCACGGCCTCGGGCGTGAGGTTCTTGCGCGCCGCCTTCTCTTCGTACTCTTGCGGCTCGCGGTAGAAGAACTCGGCGGCGGCGGCCATTTCCGCCAGCGTCTTGACCCGGTCGGCCATCACCTGCACCACCCGCTCCGGCGCAGGACCGTTGCTCGGGTCGATGTCGCGGCGGCCCAGGTGCCAGCGGAAATGCCGGGCGACGTACTGCGGGTCGAGGGTGCGCATGTAATGCTGGTTCAGCCAGGCCAGCTTGGACAGGTTGAGGCTGGAGGCGGCGCTGTTGAGGTCTTCGATATCGAACAGCGCGATCATCTCGTCCAGGCTGAAGATTTCCTGATCGCCGTGTGACCAGCCCAGGCGCACCAGGTAGTTGAGCACCGCCTCCGGCAGATAGCCCATGTCACGGTATTCCATGACGCTAGCCGCGCCGGTGCGCTTGGACAGCTTCTTGCCCTGCTCGTCCAGGATCATCGGCACGTGGGCGTACACCGGCGGCTCCACGCCCAAAGCGCGCAGGATGTTCATCTGCCGGGGCGTGTTGTTCAGGTGGTCGTCGCCGCGGATGACATGGGTGATCTCCATGTCCATGTCGTCCACCACCACGGTGAAATTGTAGGTGGGCGAGCCGTCGGCGCGGGCGATGATCAGGTCATCGAGCTCGGCGTTCTGGAACACCACCCGCCCCTTGACCCGGTCCTCGACCACCACCTCGCCGTCCAGCGGGTTCTTAAAGCGCACCACCGCTTCCTCGCCGGGCTTGGGCACGCGCCCGAGGTCGCGGCAGCAGCCGTCGTAGCGCGGCTTGAGCTTCTGCGCCATCTGCTCTTCGCGCAGCTTCTCCAGCCGCTCCTTGGAACAGAAGCAGTAGTAGGCCTTGCCCTCGGCCAACAGCTGCTGGATGACTTCCTTGTAACGGTCGAAGCGCTTGGTCTGGTAGAACGGGCCTTCGTCGTAATCCAGCCCCAGCCAGGCCATGCCCTCCAGGATCGCGTTCACCGCTTCGGGGGTGGAACGCTCCAGGTCGGTATCCTCGATGCGCAGCACGAAGCTGCCGCCGTGCCGGCGCGCGTAGAGGTAGGAGAAAAGCGCCGTACGGGCGCCGCCGATGTGCAGATAACCTGTAGGCGACGGTGCGAAGCGCGTCTTGACCTTCATCGCAATCCTGCTCGTAAGAGGGTGGCTGGGGAAACGCGGTATGGTAGCAAATGCCGGGGCGCAGGCCGCAATGACAGCCGTCAAGCTCAGTACATCCGACACCTACCGACCGCGTTCTCCGTCGGAGACTTACAGTGGATGTCGAAAAACACCTACAGACGACGTGAGGTTAAACGGAATACTCTGAGCGTCCTTCATGGATGAAGGACGCTTCACGGACGAAGCGACCAAAGTGGCCAGGGAATGGCCCGCGCGGCAAAGGATCGCCGCAGGAACTGCCGGCGCCAGGATGGCGGTTAGATGGGCAGGATGCTCCCGGCAGTTCCGCTATTCTTCCCCCCTCTTGTAGCCCCTGGGGAAAACCTGCCGCCGGCGGCGGCAGGCTCCTCGGCTTACATGTAGATGCCGCCGTTGACGTTGATCTGCTGGCCGGTGATGTAGTCGCCGTCGGCCACCAGGAACAGCACCGCCTTCGCGATCTCCTCCGGCTTGCCGAAGCGGCCCATCGGAATCTTCGCCAGGATTTTCTCCTGCACCTGCTCGGGCACCTGCGCCAGCATGTCGGTCTCGGTGAAGCCGGGCGCCAGCGCGTTCACGGTGATGTTGTACTTGGCCAGCTCCTGCGCGGCGCTCTTGGTGAAAGCGATGATGCCGCCCTTGCTCGCCGCGTAGTTGGTCTGGCCGAAGTTGCCGGCTTGGCCGACGAAGGAGCTGATGTTGACAATCCGCCCGTATTTCTGCTCCACCATGGGCCCCTGGGCGGCGCTCACGGTGTAGTAAACGCTGTTGAGATTGGTCTGGATGACCTCGTGCCAATCCTCGTCGGTCAGCTTGCGCAGGGTTTTATCGCGGGTAATGCCGGCGTTGTTGACCAGAATATCGAGCCGCCCCCATTGCTCCACCACCTGCTTGACCAGGCTGCGGGCAGGGCCGGGCTGACTGACGTCCGCCTGGATCACCAACGCTTCGCTGCCCAGCGCGCGGATCTCGTCGGCCAAAGCGTCGGCCTCGGCGCGGCTGTTGCGGTAGTTGACTGCCACCTTCGCCCCCTCCCGGGCCAGCGCCAGAGCGATGGCGCGGCCGATTCCACGGCCCGCGCCGGTAACGAGTGTAGTTCTGCCTTCCAAACGACCCATGGTGTGCGTCCTTTCAGTGATCAATTATTGGGTTTATTGCAGAGGTGGTTACCGGCCTTGCTCCAAGGCGTAGCCGGCATGCACGGAAAAACGACCGGCCCTGTGCGGAAGATATGGTTCTTCTTCCGCAACCGTTGGCCGCTCTCTTTCGGGCGGAAACACCCGAAACGACGCTCCCTCTCGCTGAATCACATAGTCCGAAGGGAGCGGATCGACGTCGAACACCACGTCGCCCGCGCGCCGGTGATCGACCAGAAGCCAGGACTCCAGGAGCTGCGCCAATTCCGCGGCGCCAAGCAACGCCCCCGCGGTCTGCGTACGCCGGCGATGCCGTTGCAGTATCACCACCCGCCGACCGCGCCAGCCGGAAGCGACGGGCGCCCGATAAAGGCGATAAATCAATTCGGCGAGCCAGTCGGCGCCTCGGAGCTGCCCTGCCAACCCTTCACGAACAATCTCTTGCATTGTGAGCTGCATAGCGGTCCCTGCTCTTCACTGATCCAACGTTGGGCATGATCGCGCCGCCGCCGGTGGCTACACCGGCCTTCGATGCGAAAATTTCATGGCTGAGGTGGCGTCGCCGAGAAGCGTCCGCGGTTCCGGTACATCGTTCGGACAAGGTGCCGGTCTCTGCGCCTGTCAACGCTTCGAGAGCCCATTTCCGTAGGCTCTAACCGATCGGCCCGCGTTTCGTCTCCTCCTGTACCCCTTCATCGTATCGGGGTTTACCCGCGGCATTTGTAGGAGATTTCCGACATCTGCCGTAAGAAAGATACGTCACATCAGCATTCGGCGATACAGGCCCGGCAACGAGAGTTCCTGCCGCGAGCAAACAGCGAAAAGCCGCGCTCGCCACGGCTCGCCGAACGCGGTGCGATCCGATGAAGGAGCCGCCTGCACGCGCTCAGAGCAGCTCGGTGTCGTCGTGGCTGTAGGGCGGCGAACAGCAGCAGAGCACCACCAGCGTCGTGCCGCCGGTGTTGCGCAGGCGGTGCGGCGTGCCCGGCGGAATGCACACGGTATCGCCGACGCGCACGACGAATTGAGCATCCCCCAAGGTCATCACACCTTCCCCGGCGGTAATGTGATAAAGCTCTTCGCTGCGCCGGTGGAGGTGCAATTCGGTCACGGCTCCCGGCTCCAGGCGCGCCTCGGCCAGGCTTTGATTGCGATTGCCGTGCACCGCCGGGTGCATCAGCTCGCGAATGGTCGAGCCGTCCTTGGTGATATAAGGCGGTACGCTTTGATACGTCGAATGACGGATTTCGGTCATGGAAAACGCCCAGTCACTGGCCGAAGTGCCATGGAAATGCCCGACAATCTAACGAATCGACGTTAATCGTCAAATAGCGGCCGGCCGTCGGAGGCCATGTCCGCGCGCAATATATATTTATACTATTTATGGAGCCGGATCCGTGAGCCGAGCCCTGCCGTCGGGGACACCACGGTAGTGGCGACCATGGACGATTGCCGCAAGGGGAACGGCTGGTCACCCACATGAACGATATCGCGAAATCCGAGCTGTACGCGGAGCTAGGCTACGGCCCGCCGTACGAGGTCTACGAGCAGGTCGTCTGCGAAGCTGGGCTCAGTCACGTCAACAAGACCCGGATCAACCTCGCCAAGAAGCCGCAGGTGGAGGCGCTGCTGGCCGAGCGATTCCTGCCAGTCTGCCAACGCGGCGACTGCCAGCGCGAAGCGCAGGCGCGAGCGCGCCGCGGCGAGCCGCGCCTGCCGGTGGCGGCGGCCGCGCCGGAGCATTGCGCGATCTGCGGCGGCTCGGTCATCACCAGCGCGGCCAAAGCGCTGCTGCAAGCGTTCGACGCCGCCGGCTGGCGCCGGTTGTGCGTGGTAGGCGGCACGCTCACCGCGCACGGGCGGCTGCGCCGCGAACTCGGCGAACGGCTCGAACTGCGGCTAGTCGACGGTACCGCCAACCGCAACAGCACCGACGCCAAGAACGACCTGCGCTGGGCCGACTGGGTAGTGATCTGGGCGGCGACCCCGCTCTATCACCGGGTGAGCACGCTCTACCAAGGCCAAGCGCACTGCTCGACCGTGGACAGTCGCGGCATCGAGGATCTGCTGCAACATCTGCGCGACCGCGCCCTGCGGGCGGCCTGCGTGCGCTGACAGACCGGCTCGAGGCCGTCCGCGTCGCACGACGGGCAGGGTCATTCCCGACCCCGTGGCTGGGCGCGCACCGCGGGCAGGAGGCGCGCGCTACTGATCGCGGCGGCCACCGCGGCGAACAGCGCGGATGTCGCCAGAGCGGCGCCGCTGCCGCGCTGCTCGGTGAACGCGAATACCAGCGCCGCCACCGCCGCCCCCAGCGCCTGCCCGAGCACGCGCCCAGTGCCCATCATGCCGCTAGCGCCGCCGCTGCGCTCGGGCGGCGCCGAGCTGATGATGGCGCGGTTGTGGGGCGACTGGAACAGGCCGAAGCCAAGTCCGCACACCGCCATGCGCCAGAGGATGTCGGCATCGTCCGGCTGCGGCGGCAGCAGCGCCAGCAAGGCGAAACCGAGGCAGAACGTCAGCAGGCCGGCGGTGGCGACCACGCCCACCGGGTGGCGGTCGGCCAGATAGCCGGCGAGCGGCGCGATCAGCACCACCGCCAGCGGCCAGGGTGTCATCAGCAGCCCCGTCTCCACGGCGGTGCGCCCCAGCACGTCGTGCAGGAAGAACGGCAGCGACACGAAGGCCAGGGTCTGAGCGGCGAACGCGCAGACGCTAGCGGCGATCGACACCGCGAACATCGGCACCCGGAACAGATCCACCGGCAACAGCGGCATGGGTCGATTCAGCTGGCGCCGCACCAGCAGGTAGCCGAAGCCGGCCGCCGCCAGCAGCGCGGCGGCGACGCCGGCGCCCGGGAGATCATGGGCCAGGCCGTTGACCGAGGCGATGAGCAAGCCGAAGGCGAGCGCGTTGAGCAGCGCGCTCGGTGCGTCGAAGCGGTACGGCCGCGACGGGGTGCGTGGCAGCGAGCGCGTGGCGATCGCGAACGCGGTCAGGGAGAGCGGCACATGGATCGCGAACAGCCAAGGCCAATCGGCGATGGCGAGCATGCCCGCCGCGACCGACGGCCCCAGCGCCATCGACACCGCCACCACCAGCGAGTTGAGACCGATACCCCGCCCCAACAGCCGGTACGGATAGATGAACCGTAGCAGCGCGGTGTTGACGCTCATGATGCCGGCCGCCGCCAGCCCCTGCAGCAGGCGCGCCAGCGCCAGCGTCAGTAGCGAGTCGGCCAGGGCGCAGGCTAGCGAGGTGAACGCGAACAGCAGCAGGCCGGCGCGGTAGACGGTTCGGTAGCCGAAGATGTCACCCAGCGACGCCATCGGCAGCAAGGCGACGGCCAGCGCCACCTGGTAGGCGTTGACGATCCAGATCGACGCCGCCGGCGTCAGCCCCAGATCGCGCGCCACCACCGGCAGCGCGACGTTGATCATGGTGCCGTCCAGCACGGCGAGGGTAATGCCCAACGCGCTGGCGAGAATCGCCCAGTAGCGCTGCGGCAGCAGCAGCCCGTCGGTGCCGAGGCCGGCCGTGGGTGCGGTGTGACGGCGGAAGAGTTTCATGGTCTAGAGGCTTTCTGGCAGGACACCGACGACCGTGCGACGCGGCTCAGCCGCATAGCGCTGGGCCTGGAAGAACCGTCTCCCCGCCCTGCGCGCTCTCCCCGTGTGCTGTAACCGAGGCTTGGCAGGACGACGGCCAGCGACTCTCCTCCCCCTCGCGGGGGGAGCGCGCAGCGAGGGGGCCGACAGGGAGAAGGGAACCGATAAACCGCAAAGCGCAACAGCTGGATAATCAAAGGCGACGCGCTTCGGGCCCCGTCCTGCGGTGCAGGCACGTTTGTCGGAACCGCCCCCGTCACGACGCCGCAAGCTGGATGCCCGCCCCCCGCTTTCGCGGGGGCAGGCATTACGCGGGTATGACGATCCAAGGGAATCTAGGCGGCTTGCGGTGAGCCGGTCGGGGTACGACGCCTGCCGCGGTACCCGGCAAAGCCGCTCCTCTGGGAGCAAACCGGCGGTGTTCCCGCCGTGGGAACCGCTCGGCCGCGAAGGCTCTTCATGCGCCGAGCACGAGATCCCCACCAGCGTGGACATGACGCGGGCGCGCAAGCACGGTTGCGCGTCGTCACCGCTCCCGCACGCGCGGGAACCCAGCTTCACGGAAACGATCCGCAGCATGGCCACCGATGCCTGGCGAATCCGGCGGCGGGCACGACCGCACGCGGCCGTGCCCGCTTCGCGGCGAACCCGGTCAGCCCGCCGCTTCCGCGGCCTTGCGCGCCTCCTCGTAGCCAGGATAGGAGTGCTTGAGGACGGCGTGGTTGAGCAGCATCTCCGCCTTGAGGTGCTTGCCGCTGGCGTCGTAGACGCGGCTGCGCACCCAGTAGAACTCGGTGCGCTTGCTCTCCGACAGGGCGACCACTTCGCGGCGGATCAGATAGTCCTCACCCACGAACAGCGGCCCGTCGATCATGCGGATCTCGAGGTCGGCGAACAGCCCCACCGCCGGCTGCTTGACCGGGAACTTGGCCTTGTAGCTGGTGTGCTCGACCAGCACGCTCACCATTTCCAGCGGAATGATGGGACGGCCCCACGGCGAGGACGCGCCGTCCGAGTACCACGGCGAGTTCTCGGTGATGCAGGCGAGCTTCTCGTTCAGCGAGAACGGATAGAGCTTGCCCATGTTCTGGTCCGGATCCATGCGCACCGGCTCGTCCTCGGCGCCGGTCATGCCGACATGCAGATCCGACAGGATCACCAGCTTGCCGGGCGGCCGCAGCTGCGCCAGCCGCTCCTCCAGCAGAGTGGTGCCGTGATCCGGCCCCAGGCTGGCGCTGGCTTCCAGCACCGGCGTGCCGTCGGCCTTCTCGGCCCAGGCGCGCAGCCGCCGCGCGCCCGGCGCCGGCTGCTCGATGAAGGCGCGTACCGACTCGCCCTCCACCACCATGTTCAGGAAGTGCGCCGAGAAGCAGCCACGCTCGAACCACTCCTTGCCCCAGACGTGGGCCAGCAGCGGCACGAACTGGCTGAAATGGGTCGGGCCCTCGATCGGGCCGGCGCGGAAGCCGAGCTTCTCGGCCATGGAATCGTCATGGATCGACGCGTGGCCGGCGTACTCCTGGTCGGCCAGCATCTGCCGCGGCTGCCGCAACGGGCCGCACAGCGCAATGGGCGTATCGAAGCTCATGATCTATCGTTCTCCCCTGGAAGGCTCGCGCGGCCCGGCGACAGCCGGGCCGCTGGAAGGAACGGCATCAACCGTTCAGCTTGCCCATCAGACGCTCGCGGATGATCTGCTCGGCCTGGGCCATGATGCGGTCGATCAGCTCCTTGACGGTCGGGATGTCATGGATCAGACCGGCCACCATGCCGCAGCTCCAGGCGCCGGCGTCCAGATCGCCCTGCTTCATGATGCGCGGATAGACGCCGGCTACTTCCTCGATGATGTCCTCGAACTTCAGGTTCGGGCCGAGGCGGCGCTCCTTCTCCAGCAGCCGCTCCACCGCGGCATTGGTGAGCACGCGCTCGGTGTTGCGCAGCGGCCGCATCACCAGGCGGGTGTCGAGCTCGCTGGCGGCGACGATGGCCTTCTTGACGTTCTCATGCACCGGCGCTTCCTGGGTGGCGATGAAGCGGGTGCCCATGTTGATGCCCTCGGCGCCCAGCGCCAGGGCCGCTACCAGCGAGCGGCCGTCGGCCATGCCGCCGGAGGCGATGAACGGGATCTTCAGCTCCTCGGCCGCGCGCGGCAGCAGGATGAAGTTCGGGACGTCGTCCTCGCCCGGATGGCCGCCGCACTCGAAGCCGTCGACGCTCACCGCGTCGCAGCCGATAGCCTCGGCCTTGAGGGCGTGGCGCACCGCGGTACACTTGTGGATGACCTTGATGCCGGCCTCCTTGAGCATCGGCATCCACTTCTGCGGGTTGTTGCCGGCGGTCTCGACGATCTTCACGCCGCCCTCGATGATGGCCTTGATGTAGCCCGGATAATCCGGCTGCTTCACCGACGGCAGGAAGGTGAGGTTGACGCCGAACGGCTTGTCGGTCATCTCCCGGCAGCGGCGGATCTCGTTGGCCAGCGCTTCCGGCGTGGGCTGGGTCAGCGCGGTGATGATGCCCAGACCGCCGGCGTTCGACACCGCCGAGGCCAGTTCCGCATAGCCGACATAGTGCATGCCGCCCTGCACGATGGGATGCTCGATGCCGAACAGTTCAGTGATTCGCGTCTTCATAAGTCCTCATCCAATGTTGGCTGTTGGTGACTCGATCGGCGCGGGCGGCGCCTGCCGCTGCCCGACTCGACGCTAGGCAGGCACAGCGATCCGGTCAAGCCCGATGGAGCGCACCAAGTCGTTGCGATAACTGGTCAAACCGCGCGTAGACATGGTCGCCGCCCTCCCCCGCGCCGGGAGAGAGCGGCGACGCCGCGCACGGACACCGCCAAAGTCCCCTGCCCCGCGCCGGGCGTAAGGGCCTTCCGGCTACCGTGCGCGGCGCCAGGGCGCTCACTTGTCGCTGTAGATGCGGTTGAGCTTGCGCATGCCGCCGATCCAGCGATCGTAGTTCTCGGCCTTGCGGCGCATGTACTCCAGCACCTGCGGGTGCGGCAGGATGAGGAAGGTCTCCTGCTCGATCGCCTTCAGGCAGACCTCGGCCACCTCTTCGGGCTCGAGCATGCCGTCGATGCTGGCGACGTGATCCTCGGCGCCCTTGGTCATGGCGGTGCGCACCGCCTGCGGGCAGAGCACCGAGACCTTGATGCCCTGGTCGCCGTAGGTCAGCGCCAGCCACTCGGCCAGCGCCACCGCCGCATGCTTGGTCACCGCGTACGGCGCCGAGCCGATCTGCGACAGCAGGCCGGCCGCCGAGGCGGTGTTGAGCAGGTAGCCGCCGCCGCGGGCGATCATGCGCGGCACCAGGTGGCGCGCCGCGTACACGTGCGCCATCACGTTGATTTCCCAGATGCGCTGCCAGGCCTCGTTGGGCACTTCGGGACCGCCGCGCACGCCGATGCCGGCGTTGGAGCAGAACAGGTCGATCGGCCCCACCTGCGCCTCGACGTCCTCGATCAGCGCCTTGATCTCGTCCTCCTTGGCGACGTCCACCTGCCGGCCGATGCCGCCGATCTGCTCGGCCGTGGCCTGCGCGCCGGCGCCGTCGATGTCGGTGCAGATCACGCGCTTGGCGCCCGCCTCGGCGAAACGGATGGCCAGCGCCCGGCCGATGCCGCCGGCCGCGCCGGTAACGACGACGATGCGATCTTTGATGTTCATAGACTCAACCTTCCGTTCGTCGGACTACCGCTCGAACCCTTCGCCCTCTCTCCCGGAGGTGGGAGAGAGGGCGCGGGGAGATGCGGGCCTTAGGACCACATGCTGGTGCCGCCGCACACGGTCAGCGCCTGACCGGTCATGTAGCGGCTGGCGTCCGACGCCAGGAACACCGCCACGCCGGCGAAGTCGTCCGGCTCGCCGAAGCGGCGCAGCGGCACCTGCGAGGTGGCCCGCGCCTCGGCCTCGGGGTTGTCCCAGAGGGCGCGGGCGAAGTCGGTGCGTACCACGCCCGGGCAGATCGCGTTGGCGCGGATGCCCTTGGGGCCGTACTCCAGCGCCAGGTTGCGCACCAGACCGAGCAGGGCCAGCTTGGACACGCCGTACACGCCCAGCGTCTCGGACGGCTTGAAGGCACCGATGCTGGAAGTGAACATCATCGAGCCGGAGCCCTTGGCGATCATGTCGGGCGCCACCAGCCGCGCCAGCCACAGGTTGGCCTGCACGTTGGTGCTCATGATCTTCTCGTAGGCCTCGTCCGGGATGTCGGCGATGCTGCCGTAGAAGACGTTGACGCCGGCGTTGCCCACCAGGATGTCGATCGGACCGGCGAGCTCGCGGGCCTTGGCGACCAGCGCTTCCAGGTCCTCCTTGCGGCCGGCGTTGGCGGCCACGGCGAAGGCGCGCTGGGCGCCGCACGCCTCGTTGATTTCCGCCGCCGCCGCGTCGAGCTGATCCTGCTTGCGGGACGAGATCACCACGGTGGCGCCGTGCAAGGCCAGGGCTTTCGCCATGGACTTGCCCATGCCCTTGGAGGCGCCGGTAAGCAGCGCCACCTTGCCGGTCAGATCGAACAGCGTGGTATTCACCATAAGCCGATTAACCTCCGTTGCGCTCGCGGAAAGCCTTCACCTCGGCGCGGGCGATGACGGCATGGTGCACTTCGTCCGGGCCGTCGGCGAAGCGCAGGGTGCGCTGCTGCATGTACATTTCCGGCAGCGGCGACCACTGGCTGATGCCGGTCGCGCCGTGCACCTGCATGGCCTGGTCGATGATCTGGCAGCAGCGCTCGGGCACCATGGCCTTGGCCATCGACACCCAGATGCGCGCTTCCTTGTTGCCGAACACGTCCATCGCCTTGGCCGCCTTCAGCACCATCAGCCGCATAGCCTCGATCTCGATGCGGGCGCGCGACACCCACTCCATGTTCTTGCCGAGGTCGAGGATCTTCTTGCCGAAGGCCTGACGGCTGAGGCCGCGGCCGACCATCAGATCCAGCGCCTTCTCGGCGGCGCCGATGGAGCGCATGCAGTGGTGGATGCGGCCCGGGCCGAGGCGCATCTGCGAAATCTCGAAGCCGCGGCCCTCGCCCCAGAGGATGTTCTCCTTGGGCACGCGCACGTTCTCGAGCTTGATGTGCATGTGGCCGTGCGGCGCGTGGTCATGGCCGAACACCTTCATCGGGCCGACGATGGTCACGCCCGGGGTGTCCATGGGGATCAGGATCTGCGACTGCTGGCGGAAGGGCTCGGCGTCGGGGTTGGTCTTGACCATGCAGATCATGACCTTGCAGCGGGGGTCGCCGGCCCCGGAGATGTAGTACTTCTCGCCGTTGATCACCCACTCGTCGCCGTCCAGCACCGCGCGGGTCTCGATGTTACGGGCGTCGGACGAAGCCACGTGCGGCTCGGTCATGCCGAAGCAGGAGCGGATCTCGCCGTTGAGCAGCGGCTTGAGCCACTTCTCCTTCTGCTCGGGCGTGCCGACCCGCTCCAGCACCTCCATGTTGCCCGTGTCCGGCGCCGAGCAGTTCAGCGTCTCGGACGCCAGGGGATTCTTGCCCAGCTCGAAAGCGATGTAAGCGTAGTCGAGGTTGGACAGGCCCTCGCCGGTCTCGGCGTTGGGCAGGAAGAAGTTCCACAGCCCGGCGGCCTTGGCCTTGCGCTTGGCCTCATCCAGCAGTTCAAGCTGGCCCGGCGCGTAGCTGAAGCGCTCGGCCCGGCCCTCGCCCAGGCGATAGAACTCCTCGGTGATCGGTTCGACGTTGTCGCGGATGTGCGCCTTCACCTTCTCCAGCAGCGGCCGCGCCTGCTCGGACATGGCGAGGTTGTTGAGTTCGGGATGATCGACTAGATGGCTCACGCAAAAGTCCTTAAGGTTGGCGCGCCGCACCCTCTGGTGCGGCGCTGTGGAGAAAGTGAAGCGGGCCGGAAGACCACTGGCGGCGGCTGCCGCTCAGCGGTTCTTCCATTGCGGCGCGCGCTTCTCGACGAAGGCGTTGACGCCCTCCTTGAAGTCCTCGGTCTCGCGCAGCTCGGCCATGACCAGCCGGCTATAGAGCAGGCTGGCCTTGAGCTGTTCGAGTTCATCCATGTGGTTGAGGACACGCTTGGTGGCCTTGACCGAGGACGGGGACACGGCGCAGATCTCCCGCGCCTTGTTCATGGCCGCTTCCATGAGCTGGGCCTTGGGCACGACCTGGTTGACGAAGCCGAGCCGGTGGCCCTCCTCGGCGCTGACATGGCGGCCAGTGAGCATCATCTCCACCGCCAGCTTGCGGCCGATCTGGCGGCTCAGGCGCTGCACGCCGCTGGCGGCGGCGAACAGCCCGACCTTCACCTCCGGCAGCGCGAACACGGCCGTGTCGGCGGCGATGATGATGTCGCAGGACAGCGCGGTCTCGAAGCCGCCGCCCATGGCGAAGCCGTTCACCGCGGCGATGATCGGCTTCTCCAGGTCGAAGCGCGACGACAGCCCGGCGAAGCCGGTGGCCGGCATCGTGCCCTTACCGCCCTGGGCGGTGTACTTGAGGTCGTTGCCGGCGGAGAAGGCCTTGTCGCCGGCGCCGGTGAGCACCGCCACCCACAGGTCCGGATCGGCGGCGAACTCGTCCCAGAGCCGCGACATCTCGTGATGCATGGGGGCATGCATCGCGTTGTAGACCTCGGGCCGGTTCATGGTGACCACCAGGATGTTGCCCTGGCGCTCGGCCTTGATGAACTGGTAGCTCATGCTCAAGCCCCCCGGGCGCGGGTGCTGGCGGTCTTGAGGCCGCCCAGGTCGAGGGCGAGGAACGAACCGCCCTCGGCGGCCAGGCGCTTGAGCGTCTCGGCCGGCGCGAAGCGCGGATCCTCGGCGGCGAGCTTCTCCATGCGCGCCAGGATGGCGGGCGCACCGACCATGTCGGCGTAGTACATCGGGCCGCCCTTGTCGGCCGGCCAGCCGTAGCCGTTCAGCCACACCACGTCGATGTCGGACGGCCGCTGCGCCTTGTTCTCCTCGAGGATCTTCAGCGCCTCGTTGATCATCGGGTAGATGCAGGTCTCGATGATCTCCTCCTGCGGCATGGTGCGCGGCTCGGCGCCGGTGATCTCGCGGATGACGCGCGCGGCGACCTCGGACGGCCGCGGGTTGCGGTCGTCGTCATAGTCGTAGTAGCCGGCCTTGGTCTTCTGACCGCGCCGACCCATCTCGCACAGCGCGTCGCGGATCGGGTTCTCGGTCTTGGCGCCCTTGGACCAGCCGATGTCCAGACCGGCCAGGTCGGACATCTGATAGGGGCCCATGCGGAAGCCGAAGGCGTTGATGGCGGCGTCGATGTCCCAGGGCATCACGCCCTTGTAGAGCAACTTGTTGGCCTGCGCCTGGCGGGCGAACAGGATGCGGTTGCCGACGAAGCCCGGGCAGACGCCGACCAGCACGGCGATCTTCTCGATCTTCTTGGCCAGCGCCATGGAGGTGGCCACCACGTCGTCGGCGGTGTGATCGGCGCGCACGATCTCCAGCAGCTTCATGACGTTGGCCGGGCTGAAGAAGTGCAGGCCGATCACGTCCTGCGGCCGCTTGGTGACGGAGGCGATCTCATCGATGTTCAGGGCCGAGGTGTTGGTGGCCAGGATGGCGCCCGGCTTCATGATGCGGTCGAGGTCGGCGAAGATCCGCTTCTTCAGATCCATGTTCTCGAACACCGCCTCGATCACCAGATCGCAGTCGGCCAGCTCGGCCATGTCGAGCTTGCCGGTGATCCGGCTCATGCGGATCTCCACCTCCTCCTGCGGGAAGCGGCCGCGGTCGGCGCTGCGCTGATAGTTGGCCCGCACCACGGACAGACCGCGATCCAGGGCCTCCTGGGTGGTCTCGATGATGGTCACCGGAATGCCGACGCTGGCGAAGTTCATGGCGATGCCACCGCCCATGGTGCCGGCGCCGATGATGCCGACCCGGTTGATCGGGCGCAGCGGCAGATCGGCCGGCAGCCCAGGCACTTCCCAAGCCTTGCGGCTGGCCTCGGCGACATAGGCGGCGACGTCGGTGAGCTGGGTACGGGAAAGATCGGTCACGACTTGGTCTTCCTTACAGTTTCATCAGGCTTGTTGCGGGGCGCCGGAACCGGCGCCGCTCAGGCACTGGTTGCGCAGGGTGCGCCGGTCGAGCTTGCCGGTGGCGCCGCGCGGCAGCGGCTCGGGCCAGAACCAGATCCGCTCGGGAATCTTGAAATGGGCGATGTGCTGTGCCAGGAACTCCTTCAGTTCCTGCTCGCTGGCGCGGGCGCCGGGCTTGAGGGTGACGCCGGCGCCGACCACCTCGCCCAGGCGCGCGTCGGGCACCGGGAACACGCAGGCCTCGGCCACCGCCGGATGGCGGTGCAGCGCGCCCTCCACCTCCAGGCAGGAGATGTTCTCGCCGCCACGGATGATGATGGTTTTCTTGCGGTCGACGATGTACACCAGCCCCTGCTCGTCCATCCGCGCCAGATCGCCGGTGTACAGCCAGCCGTCGCGCAGCGCCTGCGCGGTGTCTTCCGGCCGGTTGAGATAGCAGCGCATGTTGGCCGGGCTCTTGACGATCAGCTCGCCGACCTGGCCGACCGGCACGTCGTTGCCCTCGTCGTCGACGATGCGCATATCCTGCAGCGGCGGCGTCAGCCGTCCGGCCGCCTCCGGATTGGCGACGTATTCCGGACCGCTGATGGTGATACCCAGGGCGTTGGTTTCGGTCATGCCCCAGCCGGAGCCGATCGACGCCGCCGGGAACACCTGGGCCAGCTGGCCGACCTGCGCCGCCGGCCGCTTGGCGCCGCCGGCGCCGATCTGCTCCAGGGACTCCAGGCGCACGCCGAGCCGGCGGGCGGTCTCCATGAGATCGGCCGACTGGGTCGGCACGCCGAGGAAGCGGGTGATCTGCTCGGCCTCGATGATCCGCACCGCCTCTTCCGCGTCCCAGCGGTGCATGAGCGCCATCTTGGTGCCGGTGATCAGCCCCTGCAGGAAATTGGAGTGCAGCGCGGTGACGTGGAACAGCGGCGTGATGATCAGCGACGCCGGCGGCCGGGTCGAGGGCGGCGGCGGATTGTCCAGCAGCGGCGCCATCTCGCGCAGGAACAGCCAGGAATAGACCGCCGAGATCGCGCCGCGGTGGGTGAGCACCACGCCCTTGGGGTTGCCGGTCGAGCCCGAGGAATAGAGCACCGCGAAATCGTCGTCCGGGGCGATCTCGACGTCCGGCCAACGCTCGCCCGCGGCGGAGGCGCGCAGCGCCGTATAGGTGAGCGCCGCCTGCGCCTCGGCCTCGCGCACTGCCACCAGCCGCAGCCCAAGCCGCTCCACCGACGGCAGGATGCGCTCGTAGCGGGGGCCGTCGGCGAACACCACCTTGGCGCCGCAGTCGCCCAGGGCGTAGGCCAGCTCTTGCTCGGTCGACCAGGCGTTGAGCGGCACCGCCACCGCGCCGAGGGCCGCGACCGCCAGGAGCAGGATCGGCAGCTCGGGATAGTTGCGCATCGCCAGCGCCACATGGTCGCCCTGGCGCACGCCGAGCTGGTTGGCCAGCGCCTCGGCCATACGCTTGACGTCACGGCAGAACGCCGGGTAGTCCCAGCGCTCGTCGCGATAAATCAGGACCTCCCGATCACCGTACTCCTTCTCGGCCGCCCACAGCAGGGCGCAGACATGCGGCGGCACGTTGCGGAACACGCGGTAACGGGCACCGCGGATCTCGGTCTCGCAGACCTCGAAACGGGGATCGGTGTTGATCAGGTGAAGCCGGGCCTGTTCCGGGGTCATGGCACCCCCGGCCCGCTCCGGAAGATGGAACGCGCGCGCAAACCTTTCATTCGCTCTCTCCTCCGCTCTTTATTTTTTCTCGGCAGCCCAGCCGCCCGGCGTCCTCCCGGGAAACGTCTGGCTGACGTTTGTCAGGTGCACGCTACGGCGGATGCCGAGGGGATGTCAAGTTTTTCGGCCATGGCACCCCAGTCGGCGGCGCGGCCGAGGTCATGGCGCGCGACGCGGGGAACGACCGTTCCCTCACGAAAAGGGGGGCAAGACGAAGGTCTATTCGGGCAGAGCGCGAAAGCGCGCGGTCACGGCAAGGCGCGCACGCGAAAAGCCGCTCAGGCTTTATCCCGGCCGTTTTCCTCGGCGAGCCGTTCGATCATGGCGGCCACGCCGGCGGCCACGGTACGCAGCATCAGCTCGTCGTCGACTTCTCGCGTGAGCCAGTCGCGCATCGGCGCGAACGCCGCCAGAAAGCCGATGAGGTTGGCGATCACCACCGCCCGTTGATCGTCCTCCGGCAGTCCGACCCGGCTGCGCAGCTGCGCGGCGATGTTGTCGATGAGGGAGCGATCCCGGGCGCGCATGGTGGCCCGATCGTCGTCCTGCAGATAGGGAATGGAGCGATAGGCCAGAATCGTTCCCTTGCGCTTTATGCGCCAGGCATCGCGGAAGTACGCCGCCAGCACCTCCTCCAGCGGCGCCTCGGGATTCTGCTCCAGGCGCTCGGCCAGCGTCGGCATATCACGGGCGAACCACAACCGATTCAGGAGCCGGCGCAGGATATCGTGCTTATTGGCGATGTAATCGTAGATGCTGGCCTGATTGACTCCGGATTTGGCGCAGATATCGCGAATCGTGGTCGAGGCGAACCCCTTTTGCAGGAACAGCTCCAGAGCGGCGTCCAGAATCTGCTCGCGACGCCGCTCGACCAGCGCCGGATCCTGCACGCCGTCCACGACCGCTTCGGCAAGCACCTCCCCAGGCATCCCGGGGTGCTTGGATGTGTCTTTCTCTGCTGGCAACGGAAATTCTCCAAAGGTGCGCCACACCGAAGATCCACGAGCCCCGCTGCGACGGCGTGAAGGAACGCTACCGGAATTATTCTCAGATTGTGTCAAAACCGGCTTTGGTACGTAACGCCATCCTATCCTGACAGATGTCAGCCGCGCCAGTCGTCAGCGCTCACCGCTTGCGGTTTTCCCTAGCGTGCCCCGCGCGCGCACGGTTCGCCGCACCGACGGCAATATGGTCGGGCGGAGGGCGAGAAAAGCTCGACGGGATTCCGCCGGTCGCCGCGTCCGGCCGGCTCATCCCAGCCAACCGGCGGCGAGCCACTGGCGGCTTTCCGGATACAGATCGCGGCTGGCGACATCGGCCAGGCGCCGATCGCTCACCCGCTTCGCCAAGGCCACCAGGGTTTCCGCCCGCTGCCGGTCGTAGGCGCGGCTTCCGTCGGCGGCCGGCGTCAGCAACCAGCGCGAGAACTCCGGGCTGTTGATGACGCTGCGGCCATCGGCCGACAGCTGCATCGCGGCGAACTCCTGGCGCATGCGCTGCCCCTGAGCGTTCTGCCACCGCAGCACCGTGGCCACCAACGCGTCGCCCGACAGGCCGCGCGCCGGCGCGCACAGGCCGCCGAAGCGCTCGCTCTTGGCCCTTGCCAGCAGCCGCCGTACCAGCGCCGAGTCCAGATCCAGAACGTGCACGTCGTCGCGCGTCGCGCCCCAGGCGCGGTCGAAGGTGACGCGCACCCGAGCGCGCCATCCCGGCAGCTCCGCCAAGAGCGCGGGCGGCAGCTCGATCTCCCGCGCCATGCCGTTGTGCAGCGTGCGCAGCACCTGCACGCCGAGCTGACCGAACATGCCTTCGACGAAGGCCTGCAGATGGGCGCGCTCCATGCGCAGCTCGCCGCGGGCATCGTCGCGGTCGTAACCGCTCACGTAGCGGAACAGATCCTGCTGCAGCTCCACCGCCTGGCGGGCGCGGCGCAGCGCCTCCTGGATCTCCTCCTCGGTGCGCTCGACGCCGGCCTCGCCGGCCTTCTCGAGAATCGTCTCGACGTCCAGCAGCTCCGCCATCTGGCCGAGGATCTCGTCCTCCAGGCCGGCCCGGAACTCGCTGCTGACGCCCGCCATGTCGCGCACCACCTGCTCCAGGCGCTGGTAGAGCAGATCGACGATCGACGCATCCAGCGACTCCGGCGCGTGCATGTTGAACACCGTCACCGGCCTGCGCTGCCCGTAGCGGTACAGGCGGCCGATGCGCTGCACCAAGCGCATCGGGTTCCAGGGCAGATCGTAGTTGACCAGGATGTGGCAGCGGCGATGGAGGTTGATGCCCTCGCCGCCGGCCTCGGTGGAGATGAGGAAGCGCGCCTGATCCTCGAAGCGCTGGATGGCCGCGCGCCGCTCATCGAGCGCCTGGCCGCCGTGGATGAGCTCGACGCTGCCAGGGCCGAGCTGCTGCTCCAGCGCTTGCTTCAGGTACAGCTGGGTGGCGCGGTACTCGGTGAAGATCACGATCTTCTCGCTGTCGTCCCGAGCGTGGATCAGCGCCACCATCTTCTCCACGAAGGCCCGCAGCTTGGCGTCGCGCTCCAACAGCCGCGCGGCCTTGTCGATCATCTCATCGAGCAGCGCGAGCTCGCCGGCGAAGAGCTCGCGGACGCTGCCGGCCACGAACAGCTCCTCCTGCTCGCCCCGGAAGCGGGCGTCCCGCTCCGCCAGCTCGTCGAGATCGGGCTCGCCGCCGAGACGCTGCAGCAGGCGCTCGCGCCGCCGTCGCAGCGCCTCGTGGATGGCGGCGGCGCTGGAAGCCGCCAGCTTGCGGTAGGTGGTCATCACGAAGCCGATCACCGCCCGGCGCCGACCGTCGGCACGCTCCCCGGCCAGCGCGGCGAGACGCAAGTAGCGCTGCAGCTCACGGTCGAACGCCTTGGCCTCGTCGCTGACCGGCACGGCGATGGCATGCGTCTGCTTGCCCTTGAAGATCAGATTGCCGTCGGCGTCGGTCACCCGATCCTTGCGATTGCGGATGATGATGTCGCGCAAGATCTCGGGGTTCAGCTCCAACAGGTGCAACTCATCGCGCAGATCGGGCCGGATCAGCTCCAGCAACGCGGTGAACTTGTCGCTCATACCCTGGTGCGGCGTGGCGGTGAGCAGCAGCATGTTGTCGGTGTGCGGCCGCAGCGCGGCGGCCAAGTCGTAGCGCTGCGACGCCTCCAGCCTCAGGCCGTACTGGCGGCGCGACAGGCGATGCGCCTCGTCGATCACCACCAGATCCCAGCGGCCGGCCTGCAGCAGCGATTCGAGCCGATCCTGACGCTTGAGCAGATCGACCGAGGCGATAACGCGGTCGTACAGTTTCCAGTGACGGGGCTCGTGAATCTCGAAGTCACGGCCGTAGACGCGGCAATCGTCGATGCGGAATTTCTGCGCCAATTCCTCCTGCCACTGCACCGTCAGCCCGGGCGGCGTGAGCAGCAGAATGCGCCGGCACTGATCGCGCTGGCGCAGCGCGGCCAGCAGCATGCCCACCTCGATGGTCTTACCCAGCCCCACGTCGTCGGCGATCATCCAATTGAGGTGGCCGGAACCGAGGATGCGGTGGACGAGGTGGATCTGATGCGGCAGCGGGTCGATGTCGAAGTGCGACAGCGCCCCGGTGTTCTCGTTCCAAAGCTCCAGCGCATGCGCGAGGCAGCGCAGCCGCAACCGCTCCGCGCCCCCCGCTCCACCCAGCCGACCTTGCCGCAAACGCTGCTCGACGCCGCGCAGGAAACGCAGATGCTGGTAGGGCAGCCAGTAACGACCGCCGCTTTCCCAGAAATCGACCAACACCAGCTCCTGGCCCCCGAGCGTGCGCACGCTCACGACTTCCCCGATCCCGAGCGACCGGCGCCCGATCTGATTGGGCTCGTGCTGAACCAGCATGCCGAGCATGAAGCCGCTGGCGAGATCGGCCAGACGCTCCGCGCAGCGGCCGCTCTTGTGCGGATGCTCATACCAATGGACGTCGATGATCGGCGACTCGGCGCCGCCGCGAATCTCGACCACCTCGCCGTAGTTCTTCGCTTCGCAGCGGCGGTCCCGCACCCAGGCACCACGCACCGGCACATCGTGACGCTTCGCCGCTCCCGTCATGCCGCCGCTCCCCCTTACACGCAATCCGCCGCGGGCAGATCGAGTTCGCTGCGATAGAGCAGCGGAATCAACCCGTAATTCTCGAGTTCGCGCTTCAGCAGCGTTTTGCGGACGGGATCGTCCTCCCACCGCTCCAGGCCGTCGGGCTCCGCCGGATCATCGAACAGGCAATGGGGAAGCTCATCGAGTTCACAGCCGGTCGGCAATATCCGGTAGTACACGTAATGCAGAAATAGCGGGAACCGTCGCTGCAACCGCCAACTGCCATTCCAGTGTTCGAACATCTCCAGCAGGAGATGCCGAAATTCCTCGACATCGCTAGCGGCGAAACGCCGCGCCATGGCGAGCGCCACCGGCCATGGCAGCAACGGACGGACATCCTCCTTGCGGGTCCAGCCGTCCCCGCGAAGCCAACCGCCCAGATCGATATGGAACTCGGGATTCTCCGCCCATGCCTGACGGCAGGCCTGCGCGGCGGCGACATCGTCGAGGGACGCGCCCTGCTCCAGCAAGCGCCCGATATGCCGGGCGCGCACCCCGATGCTCAGCTCCTGCCGCTTGGCCTCCGCCGCCCCTTGCAGCAGCAGCTGCGCGAGAAAGCGCATATCGCGTCGCGCTCCGACCGGGTCGTCGAGCTTGCCGGCGACCCGCAGCAATTCCAGAGCGGTCTGCTCCGCGAACCGCCAAAGCTCGATCCTGCCGGCGCTCCGCGATAGCGTCGCCGGCTCCGGCTGGTCCGCCGCCTCCACGGCCTCCTCGTCGAAACCGAGATCCGCGACGGTCTCGTCGAACACATCGGCGCCGACGGCATCGGTAAAGTCAGCGAGCACCGGCGGCTCGTCATCGATGACCTGCCACTCGTCATCGATCGCCGCGGCCGCCGCGGCGAGGCCCTCCTGCGCCCAGTCGGACGAGCGATCCTCGTCCCAAGGCTCGTCGAAGGCGGCGGCATCCCCCGCATCGTCGAACAGGCCGAGCTGCACGACGGTGGCCTGTTCATGCCGCTCCTCGCGTCGCTCCGGCGTCGAAGCCGCATCCGAGGCCTGCCGGGACGATCGCCTTTTCCAAACGATGACCGTGCCGCTTTCGGTGGAAGTGACCCGATCGGCCGCTCTGCGCGGCCGGGGTTTCGGCGGCAAGCCAGACAAAGTGAGCAGCGGACGCGGCGGCGCGTCGACAGCGGCATCGCCGGTGCGATCCGCCTCGACCGCCGGCGGCGGGGGATCGCTCGGCGGGTCGTGTTGCCAATCGACGAATTGGTCGACGTCACGAAGCATCTCCTGCTCGGCACGGATCGCGTAGGCGACGTCGGACGCCAGGCTTTGCCGATCATCCGCCTCGGCGCCCGCCGCCAGCTCCACGGCGATGACTTCCTCCAGCATCGCGGCCCGGCGCAGCAGGCTCTCCGCCCATGCGCGCCGTCCTTGCGCGAACCGAACCAGGGCGAGTTCTCGATGCGCCTCGATATCTCTGGGATTGGCGCGCAAAACGCTCGCCAACAACTCGACCGCGGCGTCGTGGCATCCGCGATCGCGCAACGCGCGCGCGCCTGTTCGATTCGCTCTCGAGAATCCACTAACAACACACCGCTAGCGGAAAACCCATTGGCAAGGGGTGTACGGATCGAACGATCGCGTACCGCCACCGAAAGTCGTTTTTATGTTTTTAAGATCTGCTGATTAATACCAGACCAAAGCCCCCTCTCCAAGCCGTTATCCCTTCGCCAACCCCTTCGAAAAACCGGTTATTTTCCGCCCGCTCGAGCGCTCTCGCGTTCCCGGCGCGACCGTCGCCCCGGTGGCAAGCCAAGTTTTCCCTGCGGCGAGGGGGCGATCCGACAGGGATTCCGTCTCGACGGTCTCTTGCACGAACGCCCGCAACCGCTACACTCCTGCCCATCGCCGAGTTAAACGACAACTTGCGGGGCGATTCACAAGTACTGCTAAAGCGTCGGCGGCCTGCTAGCTCCCGAAGGCCCGCCTACGCGGGATGGACGGGAGCGCGAGAACGATCGATGAGCAGGCTTTATCCCTTCACTTCCGAATCGGTGGCCGAAGGCCACCCCGACAAGGTCGCCGACCAGATCTCCGACGCCATCCTCGACGCGGTGCTAGCGCAGGATCCGCATGGGCGCGTGGCCTGCGAGACCCTGGTCAAGGGCAACAACGTGGTGCTGGCCGGCGAGCTGACCACCACTGCCAAGATCGACCCCGAGGCGATCGTGCGCCAGGTGGTGCGCGAGATCGGCTATACCATCCCCGAAATCGGCTTCGACGCCGACACCTGCCGGGTGGAGGTGCTGCTGAGCGCGCAGTCGCCGGAGATCAGCCAGGGCGTGGACCGCGGCACTCCCGAGACCCAGGGCGCCGGCGACCAGGGCCTGATGTTCGGCTACGCCACCGACGAGACGCCCGAACTCATGCCGATGCCGATTGCCCTGGCGCACCGGCTGGTGCAGCGGCAGGCGCAGCTGCGTAAGGACGGCACCCTGCCCTGGCTGCGGCCGGACGCTAAGAGCCAGGTGACGGTGATCTACGAGGACGGCGCGCCGATGGGGCTGGAGGCGGTGGTGCTGTCCACCCAGCATGCGCCGAACATCTCCCAGGAGGAGATCCACGCCCAGGTGCGCGAACACATCCTGCGCCCCGTGCTGCCGGCGGCCTGGTGGACCGACGATCTGGCGGTGCACATCAACCCCACCGGCGCCTTCGTGCTGGGCGGTCCGGCGGCCGACGCCGGCGTCACCGGCCGCAAGATCATCGTCGACACCTACGGCGGCATGGCCCGCCACGGCGGCGGCGCCTTCTCCGGCAAGGATCCGTCCAAGGTCGACCGCGCGGCGGCCTACGCTGCCCGCCACGTCGCCAAGAACGTGGTGGCCGCCGGCCTGGCCAAGCGCTGCGAGGTGCAGGTGGCTTATGCCATCGGCGTGGCCGAGCCGGTGTCGATCCGGGTCGATACCTTCGGTACCGGCGTCGTCGACGACGAGCGGCTCGCCCAGCTGGTGCGGCGGGTGTTCGACCTACGCCCTGGTATCATCAGCCGGCGCCTGGACCTGCTGCGGCCGATCTATCGGCAGACCGCCGCCTACGGCCACTTCGGCCGGCCGGAGCTCGATCTGCCGTGGGAGCGCACCGACCAGGCAGCCGAGCTGCGGCGGCTGGCGGAAATCGACTGACGGCAACGGGCGGCGGCCTCGGGTCCGTCGCCCGACGAAAGCGCGCCGCTCCCACCCCGGGCGGCGCCGCGCATGCGAATCCGGATTCCCCTTCAGGACACCACGGCCTCGGCGTAACGCTCGGCCATGGTTCTGGCGATCCGCGCCAGCTCCGCCCGCAATTCCGGCGGCCCCACCACTTCGACGCGATCACCGAAACCCAGCAGCCACCAGCGCAGCTGCTGGGTGTCGCGCACCGTCGCGCGGATGCGGATACGGCCGTCCGGCGCCTGTTCGCTGATCTGATCGTCGCTGAGCTTGGTCTCGTGCAAATGCACGGCGGCGATCGGCTCGAACAGCACTTCGAGCGGGATCAAACCGCCTTCCGGATAATCGAAGTGCGCTTCCTCGATATAGGCCTGCAGGCTGAACCCTTCCGGCCGCACGGCGGGCTCTTCCAGCAGCTCCACCGCCTGCATGCGGTGCAGCACCAGCTGCAGCACGTCCTTGTACTGGAACAGCGTGCACACCAGATAGACCACCTGGTCGCGCAGCACCAGGCCGAGAGGGTGCACCACGTATTCCTTTTCCTCGCCCTGCTTGGTGCGATAGCGGGTCTTGAACTGCTTTTCCTCCAGCAGCGCCCGGTACACGGTATCGAGCACGCCGGCCTGCAGCGCCGGCTCGCGCAGCCGCTGCCCGCGCGGGATCACCCGCACCTTCTCGGTCCAGCTCTTGAGCGGGCCCTTGGCCTTTTCCAGCACCTCCCTGGCGCGCTCGAAGTGCGGCTCCAGATGCTCGAGGGCGGAACGGGGTATCAGCCTCTCCAGATACTTTTCCACCAGCGTGAAGCTCAGCGCGGTCGCCGGGTCCATGCCGGGCAGATCCAGCACCTTGGCCGCCGGATCCCAGCGATAGCCGTAGGGTTTGGCGCGCCGGTTGACCTTGAGCGGGAACGAGTTCTCCAGCTCCTGGAGATCGCGCTCTATGGTGCGCTTGGTGGTTTCGAAACCGAGTTCGGTGATGATCTCGTGCAACTCGGCGATGGTGATGTCGCGCCGGCGCGGAATGGCTTGCAACAACGCCCACTGCCGCAACAGCGTTGAGCCGGACATACGGGCCCCTCAGTTCTGGTTATACGACCGACGTTTCGCTCATGTTAGCAAATGCTCATCTCGGCAATCCGGCATGCGCCGCGCCTGCCAAACCACCCAGTCGCCGTGCGGCACCACCGGCGCGGCGTCGGCGGCATGCGCCGGCAGCAAATAGATCCAGGCCCAGCCCCAGGGCGTGTTCAGGCGCAGGCGCTGAAACAGCTGAGGACAGCACTCGTAGCCGTCGATCGCCCGCAGCAGTTCCCGGCCGACCGCGTAAACCTCGCCGACGATGGCGGTCTCGCCGCCGCACGTCACGCCCGCGAAAGCACCCAAGTCGCGCATGGTGAAATGCGGCTCGGTGCGGTACGTGCCCAGCAGATGGGCGCCGGCCAGCCAATGGTGGCAGGGCTGGCCGCGTCGTAGATTGCCGTAGACGAAGATGCGCTCGGTATCGGAAGCGAACATGGGGTGCAGTGTCCTTACCGCTGCGACGTTCTGCGTCGCTTCCGGCATTCCCCAACCGGGATGCGTGACGGGATGGCTGCTTCCTACGTTCCCCCCGGGTCGCTGGGGCATGCGCAGCGTAGCGCGGCCGGCGACCGACGATGTTCCGTCGTCGGCCGCCGAACCGCGATGCGCCCCCTAGCCCAGCGCCATGCAAGCGCGTAGAAGGATCCGCCGATCAACGCGGGCAGGGGCCCATGTTGGCCTGGATCACCGCCAGATCCTGGGCGTTGGTCAGGCCGTCCAGGTTGAAGTCGTAGAGGCTCGACAGGCCCCACTCGGCGGCGATGCGGGCGTATTCGGCGAGATCGGTTTCATCGACCACCCCGTCGCCGTTGCCGTCGCCGGGGCAGGCATGCTGCGAGGCGAGGATCGCGTCGAGCTCGGCGCGCAGCGCCTCCAGGCGGGCGCGCTCGTGCGAGGTGAGCGGCAGCACGCGCGCCAGCAGATCGTCCTCGGCGCGGTCCAGGCGCGGCACCGGCACCGCCTGGTCGATGCGGTAGAACTCCTCGGTCACCACTTCCACCGGGCCATCGATGGCCGGGTCGTAGTCCAGGGCGCGGTTGCGCACCAGCTTGTAGTGCTCGTCGCGCACCGCCTGGTACACCGTGGCGCCCATGGTGATGCGGTGGCGTTCGTAGTTGACGCTGTCGTGGCGATAGATCGCCTGGTTGACCTCCCAGCAATGCCGCAAGTCGCCCTCGAGCACGCTCGGGTCGTCGGCGCCCGGCCCCCACCAAACGCCGCCGTTGTCCTCGCACACGCCCTTGCTGATCGGGGTGTGCGAGCAGAGGTTGCCGTTGAACACGCAGGGCGGATTGACGCCGTTGTTGGCCTGCAGGTTGAGTCCGCCCTGGGTGAAGTTGAACTGCCGGATCGCCGGTTGCGCCGGGTCGCGCAGGTAGGGCAGCAGTTCCTCGGCGTCGATGCGCCGCGTCACCGTCGCCGCCAGATCGACCACGGCGATGTCGGCGAACAGCCGGAACACGTCGGTGGCGTTGACCATGTGCTCGACGCTGCGGTCCGGCTGTTCCACCAACGGGCCGGACACGATCAGCGGCACCCACACGCCGGTCTGGTAGGCCGAGCCCTTGGCGCGCTGCGGGTCGAACGGCAGCTTCACGGTCGGCCCGAACGAGCCGTTGTCGCCGACCACCACCACCATGGTGTCGCTGGTCGCCGGGTCGTAGATCAGGCGGCCGTCGTCGGCCTGCCGGGCGATGCCGGTCTCCACCAGCAGGCGGGCGAGCTCGGTGTCCAGCGCCTCGATCATGGCGTCCGCCAGCCGGCGCTGGTTGATCGGATCGTCGCAGGCGGCGGTCAGGCGCGCGCCGATGCCGGAGCGCAGCAAATGCCCCGGCGGCGGCTGCAGCGGCGTGTGCGGTGAGCTGAAGCTGAGCGTCGCCATCCACGGCGTACCGGCGGCGCGGCGGTCCTTGATCCAGGCGATGGCGGCGTCGACCTCGATGGTGGTGCGGAAGCCGCGGCCGCGCGGGTCGGTCAGCGCCGCCTCCTCCAGCTTGCCGTCGCGGTTGACCACCAGCGGCGAGACGTAGTGCGCGTTCTCGCGCTCGAACACCAGACCGGCCGGCGGCTCCGCCTGGCAGGCGGCGTTCGGCACCAGCACACCGCCGCGGCTCAGGCATTGCAGGCCCGGCGCGTCGCCGGCGTCGTTCTTGCCGGCTAGCGCCACGCAGCCACCGCCCGGCAGGTAGCAGGCGCCAGCGTCGGCGCCGTTCGGCTGGCTGGCGTCGGGCACGAAGCCGCAGGAGTAGGTGCCGTGCGGCGCGACGCCACCGGCGCTGGTGTCGATCGAGCCCGGCAGGCCGCCGGTCCAGCCGTAGAAGTAGTGCCAGCCGAGTTGCGCCGGCGTGCCGTTGCCCGCCTCGTTGTGCTCCGGTCCGGCCAGGTGGAACTTGCCGAACATGCCGCTCTGGTAGCCGGCGGTGGCGAGCACCTTGGCGACGGTCATCTCCCAAGGGTCGACCTGGGAGTTGGCTAGATCGTTGGGGCCGATGGCCTGATAGATGTTGTTGCGCAGCGGATAGCGGCCGGTCATCAGCGCCGAGCGGCCGGGCGAGCACTCCGGCATCGACCAGGTGTTGCGGAAGCGCACGCCGTTGGCGGCGAGGGCATCTATGGAGGGCGTGGCCGGCCCTTCCACGCCGCCATAGCCCATGGCCCGCAGCTGGTCGGCGCCGACGTCGTCCATGATCACGAACAGGATGTTGGGCGTGCGCTCGGTCACCGGCCCGTCATCGTGATCGTCGCGGTCGCCGTCGGAGCCGCAGGCGGTCATCGTCAGCGCCGCCGCCAGGACGGTGGCCATACCCAATGCATTGGTTCTCATCAGTGTTTTTCCCCATGCTCCCGCTGCGGCAGCAGCGGATCCCCCGGATTCAGCTCGGCCAGCCCGGCCCACAGCGCCTGCGCCTCGACCTCCTCGCCGCCCTCGCGCAAATAAGCGATCAAGGTCTGGCGCAGCCGCCGATCGGCCGGCTGCGCGCGCAGCAGCCCGCGCAGCAATTCCACCGCCTCCCCGCGCCGGCCGCCATCGTGCAGCGCCACCGCCAGCACGTAGCCGTACTGCGGCTGCTCCGGCGCCAGCTCATGGGCCCGCCGCAGCACTGCCAGGGCCTGCTCGCGCAGCCCCTGGCGCACCAGCGCGAGTCCCAGGGCGTGCCGCAGCGAGGCCTCCGCCGGATGCTCGCGAATCGCTTCGTTCAGCAACCGCAGGGCGCCGTCGGCGTCTCCCGCCGCCTGTTCGCGCCACTGCGCCAGCATGATCAGCGCCGGGAAGAAGTGCGGGTCTCGCTGCAAGGCGCGGCGCAAGGTCGGCTCGACCTGCTCGTCCCGCCCGGTCGCCGCGTACACGCTGGCCAAATTGAGCAGGGCTTCGGCCCGGTCGAGCATGGTCAGCTGGACCTGCTCGTACTCGGCGATCACCTGGCGCCGCGCGCTAGGCTCCATCTCCAGCGACAACAACTGCCAGGCGGCGGCCAGCCTCACCGCCCGCACCGGATCGCGCAGCAGCGGCCCGAACAAAGCCGCCTGCCGCGACGCGGGCAGCCAGCCCGCCAGCGCCTCGACGGCGGCGCGGCGCACCAACGGCGAGTCGTCGCTCAGCGCGGCGACCAGCGTCCGCAGCGCGTCCGCCGAGGGGTAATCGGGCAGCGCGCCGAGCAGCGTGGCGCGGCGGATGGCGGGCAGGTCGCCGCGCGCCAGCTGGGCGAGCAGCCCCTCGGCGGCGCCGGGGAGGCCGCGGCGCGCGGCATGCAAAGCGCGCGCATAGCCGCCGTCGCGCGGCGCCGCCTGCGGATACCACTGCCGGAACTGCGCCAGCACCCGCTCGGGGTCGCTGTCGCGGTGGCAATCGAGGCAGGCATCGGAGTGCCCCAACTCGCGCGCCTGCGCCGGATGGGGCGAGCTGAAGCTGTGGTCGTGGCGCAAATCCTTGCCCATGTACACCTTGCCCGGCATATGGCAGGCGGTGCAGCGAGCGCCGGCCGAGCCGGGGGCGTGATGATGATGGGATGGCTGGTCGTAATCCTTGGCCTGCAGCCCGGCGGCGGCGATGTCGGCGCGCACCGCCTGGCCAGCGGGGTTGTGGCACTGGACGCAAACGCCGTTGCCGCTCCCCCGCAATCGCCCGCCATGCGGCTCGTGGCAGTCGGAGCAGACCACGCCGGCGGCGTACATGCGGCTTTGCAGGAATGAGCCGTACTCGAACACTTCGCCGTCGATCTTGCCGTCGACCTGGTACAGGCCCGCGTCGAGGGTCATCGGCAGATAGTCGTCGAGCAAGGCGTTGCCGTGCTGGTAGCCGTTGCCGAGCGGCGTGCGGCGGCTGTGGCAGCGGGCGCACATCTCCACCTGCCGTCGATCGCCGGCCTCCGCCAGGGCGAGCGTGAAGCCCTTGCCAGCGTCGTCCGGCCCGCCCTTGCCCGCGGCCCAGCGCAGATGCTCGGCCGCCGGTCCGTGGCAGCTCTGGCAGCCCACGCCCGGCGCCTGCCAGTGGCTGGGG
>CALGAN010000079.1 GCA_937951875.1 uncultured Alkalilimnicola sp.
TTCCCAAGTCGCATCTGGCCATGCACAAGCTGGTCGTGAACCAGGTGATGCTGACGATGGGCCTAGAGCAGACCCAGATGTTGGCCACGCTGTTCGACGGCATCACCCGCCACAACCCCGAGGGCCTCTGGTTCCGGCGTTATGCGCAGGTGGAAGGCTTCAAGGCGGCGGTGCAGTGGCGCGACAGTGGCCGACCGATTCCGGAGCGCGACGAGGCGCGGCGCCTCATCAAGGAGTTGGAGGCACGTCTTAAGAAATGACGAGAGCCGATCACGTACGCCTGACAAGAACGGACAATAGGGAGGAGAACGTGATGAACGATGTGGCGATTCCCCGTGACGATGCCGTCGTCGCCGAACGGCTGCGCAACGCGCCGACGCCGCTTGCTCTGCTGCGCCAGACCGCGGCCGCGCGCCCGCAGCATCCGGCCGTGGTCTATCTCCGCAGCGCCAACGATCCGGCGCCGGCGGTCATCACCTACGCGCAGCTGCTCGCCGAGGTCGAGCGGGCGGCGCACGCGTTCCGTGCCGCCGGCGTGAGGGAAACGGACGGCATCGCCATTCTTCTGCCCATGGTGCCGCACGCGATTTCCAGCCTGATCGCCGCCGCGTCGGTCGGCGTCGCTTTCCCAATCAACTTGCTGCTGTCGGCCGACGCGATGGCGCCGCAGCTGGCGCTGGCCCGGACACGCGTGGTGGTCACCATGGGGCCGCATCCGGCGCTCGATGTCAGGGCGCGAGTCGACGCGGCGCTGGCGCGGTTGAGCGAGAAACCGACGGTGGTTGAGCTGCCGCTCGGTGAGCCGTCGCCCGGTGCCCTGAGCTGGAGCGAGTTCCTGCAATCCGGCGGCGGCGACAATAGCGAGCTGCCGGTTGGCTCGGATCAGCGCGGCGCCGTCCTGGTGCATACCGGCGGCAGCATGGGCTCTCCCAAGCTCGCCGAGCTGTCGCAACGCAATCTGGCCGCCGGCGGGCTCATGGCCGCCGCCGGGTTCGGCTGGCGCGCCGACGACAGAATCCTCAGCGGCCTGCCGCTGTTCCATGTCGGCGGTGCCGTCGACGCGGTGATGTCCGCCATCGCCGTCGGTGCAACGGTGATGTTCCCCACCGCCCTGGGCTTGCGAAACCCCGAGGTGATCGCCCGTTTCTGGACGATCGTCGACGAGAGCGAAGCCACGATCGTCGCCAGTGTGCCCACTGGGCTGGCCGCCGTCGCTGGCAGCCCGCGCCAGGACGCGCGGCTGAGCACGCTTCGCGCGTTCGTCACCGGCGGTTCGCCGTTGCCCGCCGAGCTGGCGCGGCGTCTGGAAGCGCTTAGCGGCAAGCCGATCTATCAACTCTACGGCATGACTGAGAGCGCCGGCATCGCCACCGCCCAGTTCATCGACGGCGAGTTTCACGCGCCGTGTGGAGGACTTCCGGTGCCGCTGGCGCGCCTGTCGATCGACGAGCCTGGCCGGCCGCTGCAGCCCGGTCAGCGCGGCGAAATCTACATTAGCGGCCCGAACGTCTTCCTGGGCTACCGCTCTGGCACCGGCGTTCACGATGGCCCGGTGGACGGCTGGGTGGCGTCGGGGGATCTCGGTGAAGTCACGGAAACCGGCGAAATCCGGATCGTCGGCCGCTCCAAGGACGTGATCATTCGCAGCGGCCACAATATCGATCCGCTGCTGATCGAGGAGATCGCCGTAACGCATCCAGCCGTCGCTCAGGCGGCGGCCATCGCCATGCCGGACAGCTACGCCGGCGAACTGCCGGTGCTGTACGTGGTGCTCAAGCCAGGCGCCGAAGCCACGGCAGAGGAGATCGTCGACTACGTCGGCCAGCGCATCGCCGAACCGCCGGCACGGCCGAAAGCGGCGTTCATCCTCGGCGAGCTGCCGCTGACGCCGATCGGCAAGGTGGCGCGTTACCGGCTGCGGCAAATGGCCGCCGAGCAACGGGTACGGATGGCCTTGCAGGACAACCCGGCGATCGCCGGGTTGGAATGCGCCGACGGCTCCGCCCGCCGCATCGCGGTGCGCTGGCGGGCAGAGGCGACGGAAAGCGAGCGCCGGCAAGCGGAGCGGATCATCGCCGAGCTGGGCCTGGAGCTCGCCGCGGCCTCGGAGTGACAACCCGAGAGGCCGCTCACTGCATCGCCAACCGACCGTCGGACCGTAAGATCACGCGGGTGCCGAAGGCGGCGCCGATCCGGCTCGACAGCTCCGCTAGCCATCGGGCGTCGTCGGGCGCCGCGCGCTGGAGCCGCAGCCGCCGCAGCTGCAGGGGTGTCATCTCCAGCGCCAACAGGCGACCGTCGCGCCTGCTCAGCCGCGGGAAGTACATCAGCACCAAATCGCCGCGAAAGGCCTCGTAGCCGCGGATGCCTTCGTAATCGTTCAGGAAATCGCCGCAGCCGTACAGGATGAGATGGTCACGGTAGACCTCGATCGGACGCGGATGGTGCGAGGAATGCCCGTGAATCAGGTCGATGCCGGCATGATCGATCAGCGCGTGGGCGAACTCTCGGTGGGCCGGCGGCACCTCATGGCCCCAGTTGCCGCCCCAGTGGATCGAGACGAGCGCCACGTCGCCCGGGCGTTTGTACTCGGCCACACGCGCGGCGATCCGTTCCGCCGTGACTGAGGAAAGGTCTGGCAACAAATCGATGCCAGACCGAGTCGCGGTGGCGGCCCAGGCCGTCGGCACACCGCTGCTGGCATCGGCACAGGCGAACACCAGTAAGTGGCCGCCGCCGGGCAGGCCGAACACCGCCGGCCGCCGCGCCGCCGCCAGATCCTCGCCCGCGCCCGCGGTGGCGATGCCGGCGGCGCGCAGCGTAGCCAGCGTCTCGCGCAGACCATCGTAGCCCCAATCCAGCACATGGTTGTTGGCCAGCACGCAGCAATCCACGCCGGCGGCGGTGAGGCAGGGCATGTTGGCGGGATGCATGCGGTAGTGGATGCCTTTGCCGGGCCATGGCCGGGAGCAGGTGGTGATGCTGGCTTCTAGGTTCACCAGCCGCAAATCCGGTGCCTGCGCGGCCAGCTCGGATAGGGCATCACCCCAGACATAGGCGTAATCCACCGGTCGCGGGATGGCGCCATTCATGCGCTCGGCCAGCGCCACGTAATCCCGGGCGTCGTGGATATAGGGCTCATATAGATCCGGTGCGCTGGGGGAGGGCAGGATCTGGTCGACACCGCGACCGAGCATGACGTCGCCGCAGAGGAAGAGGCGGAGAGTGTCATTGTCTTGGTGCGGCTGAACTCTGCTGTCAGGCATGCGAGTCGGCCTCCAACGGTTGCCGTGATAGGGGCTTTAGTACGGCAATCCATGGGCTGATCGGTCTTGCTCAATTTCGTGTCATGTCGGCGGGTGCGATGTGGTGCTCGCTCTTTCCGTCTTGAAGCGGGGAGGGGCAGGGTACGCCGGTGATGAGGCGGGCGCCTTTGCCGAACGTGATGTAGGACCACAGCCATTGCAGCGCCACCAGCATCGGCGCCCGTACGCCGATCAGAAAGTACAGGTGCGCGATGCCCCATACCCACCACGCCAGCAGTCCCTTCAGGCGCACTCGACCGAAATCGATCACGGCGGCATTGCGGCCGATGGTGGCGAGATTGCCGCGGTGCACGTAGCGGAAGCGCGCGCTCGGCCGCTTGCTCGCGGCTTTCGCCTTGATCAGTTCGGCGACGAACTTGCCCTGCTGCTTGGCGGCCGGCGCGATGCCGGGAACGGGCTTGCCTTCGTCGTCGAGCACCAGGGCGGTATCGCCGATGACGAACACCTCGGGATGCCCAGGCACCGACAGATCCGGCTCGACCTTGACCCGCCCGGCGCAGTCAGCCTCGGCGCGCAGCCACTGGGCAGCGGGCGAGGCCTGCACGCCGGCCGCCCAGATGACGGTCCCCACCGGAACACGTTGACCGCCGATGCTCACCCCCTGCGCGTCGACATCCGTCACCGTCGCACCCAAGCGGACTTCCACACCGAGCTTGGCCAGCGCCTGGTGGGCATAAGCGGAGAGCTCCTCGGGAAAAGCCGCCAGCACTCGCGGCCCGGCCTCGACCAACAGAATGCGCGCGCGGTGTGGGTTGATGCGGCGGAAGTCGCGGGCTAGCGCGCGATGGGCGAGTTCCGCAAGCGCCCCGGCCATCTCGACCCCGGTAGGGCCGGCACCGACCACGACGAAGGTCAGCAGCCGCTGCTGCTCGGCGGGATCGTCGGCCATTTCGGCGCGCTCGAAGGCCAGCAGCACGCGATGGCGGATCGACGTGGCGTCGTCGATCTGCTTCAAGCCCGGTGCGTACGCTTCCCATTCGTCGTGGCCGAAGTAAGCATGGCGTGCGCCGGTGGCGATGATCAGGAAATCGTAGGGCAGACGCCGGTCGGTGTAGATCACCTCTTGGCGCGCGAGATCCACATCCACGACCTCGTTCATGAGCATCACGGTGTTGCGCTGCTCGCGAAGAATGGCCCGGATCGGCCAAGCGATATCCGCGGGCGACAACCCAGCGGTCGCGACCTGATAGAGCAGTGGCTGAAACAGGTGGTAGTTGCGCCGGTCGACCACGGTCACGTCTAGCGGTGCTCTGGCCAGCGTCTTGGCCGCTTCCAGCCCGCCAAAGCCGGCGCCCACGATCACCACCCGTTTGCGCTGCGTCCCATTCATGCGATCCCGAACCGGACAGTCTTGGCTAGCGGCGGATTCACGAGCTGAGGTAGGGCTAGAGCGCGCGCGGGGCAATGATCCGAGTGTGTGGACACGGCTTCGGTCACCACTAGAAGTCAACGATGCGGTTGGCGCCGGGAATGGGGCCATGGGTGTCGGTGTGATGTATATTTAACATAATATACATTACACGCATATTAGGATGCAGCTTTGCCGCTGGTCGGCCCTGGCTGCTGCGGACGCTTCGCTTCGCGTAGCCTAGCCGCTGGGCCTAGCCGGCGTCGCCTCGTCGTTTCCGTACTTCCGCGCCGTCGACGGCGACCGCCGTATCCGCCCGTTGCTGCGGTGTGTCTTGCAAGTGGCTGAAACGGCCGAGATATTGCCCTTGGATAACAACAACAGCCTACGCATGCCAAAGGCGGACAAGTTAAGGAGGATGGTCTGATGAGCGAAGCGATGACTCGGTTGTCAGCGGGTGGCGGTGAGTCGGGGCGGACAGGGTTCGAGGCGTACGACGCTCGCCCGTGGCTCAAGTTCTATCCCGAGGGACGCAGCGGCGAGCTAGGCCCGATCCCGTACCGGAACTTCGGGGAGATCATCACCAGGGCCAGTCAGACCTACGCGACGCAACCGGCCTTCACGGTTTGTCTGCCGACCGGCACCACCGGCACGCTGACCTACGCGGAGGTGGACCGACTGTCGGATCAGTTCGCCGCCTATCTGCGTTTCGAGCTCGGTCTGGCCAAGGGCGACCGGGTAGCGATTCAGAGTCCCAACTGCCTGGCTTACCCGATTTTCCTGTACGGCGCCGCCAAGGCGGGTTGCGTGATCGTCAACATCAACCCGCTCTACACGGTGCCCGAGATCGAGCACACGTTGCTCGATTCTGGCGCCAAGTTGGTGGCGATCATCGACATGTTCGCCGACAAGCTGGGGCCGATCCTGCCCAAGAGCCAGGTGCAGACCGTGCTGTTGATAAGTGTGGCGGATTTCATGCCGCCGCTGCGCAAGTTCATGGTCAAGACCGTGCAGCGGCTCAAGAAAATGATTCCGCCCTGCCCGGTCGACGCCATGCCGTTCACCCAGGCTTTGGCGCTGGGGGCCAAGCGGTTGAAGGCCGGCGGTTCGGTCGCCAATCTGGAGGTCGAGCTGGACGATCTGCTGGCGCTGCAGTACACCGGCGGCACTACCGGGCGCGCCAAGGGTGCCATGCTCACCCATAGCAACCTGGTGGCGAACGTGGTGCAGGCGGCCAGCAACGTCGAGCAGTATCTGACCGGGGAGCGGGTGGCGCTGACCGCGCTGCCGATGTACCACATCTTCGCCATGGGCGTGTCCGGCATTTTCTACAGCCTGGGTGGCCACAACATCCTCGTCCCCAATCCGCGGCCGGTGTCCAACCTCAAGCCGGCGTTCGAGAAGTTCAACATCACGTTCTTCCCGGCGGTGAATACGCTGTTTGCCGGCCTGCTCAACGAACAGTGGTTCCGCGACAATCCGCCGCGCAATCTGCAGATCGCGGTCGGCGGCGGCACGGCGGTGCAGGATGCGGTGGCGCAGCGCTGGGAAAAGGTGGTGGGCCACCCGATCTACCAGGCCTACGGCCTGACCGAGACGAGTCCCGGCGTCTGCGCCAACCCGATCAGCGGGCCGGTGAAATTGGGCAGCATCGGCATCCCCTACCCCGGCACCCAGTTGCGCATCGTCGATGACAACGGCAACCCCGTGCCGGTGGGCCAGCCCGGCGAGCTGCTGGTCAAGGGGCCGCAGGTGATGAAAGGCTACTGGAACCGGCCGGAGGCGACGGCGGAGGCGCTCAAGGACGGTTGGTTCGCCACCGGCGACATCGCCCGCATGGACGAGGACGGCTACTTCTACATCGTCGACCGCAAGAAGGACATGGTGATCGTGTCCGGCTTCAACGTGTACCCGAACGAGGTCGAGGAAGTCATCGCCCAGCATCCCGGTGTGCTGGAGGTGGGCGTGATCGGCGTGCCGGACGAGGAAACCGGCGAGGCGGTGCGCGCCTACGTGGTGAAGCGCGATCCGGCGCTGACCGCCGAGGCGCTGCGTGAGCATTGCCGCAAGTCGTTGACCAACTACAAGGTGCCCAAGCAGATCGTGTTCCGCGACGAGCTGCCGAAGACGCCGGTCGGCAAGGTGCTGCGCAAGGACCTGCGCGCCGAGGCGCTCAGGGAGTTAGGTAAAAGCTAATCCTGTATGAATTCGGACCGGCTAAGCTTAAGGCTTCGTGCTGCGCCCGGGAGCAAGCGCTCCCGGCGCCGCCGAGGCTCGACGCAGCCGGTTCGCGGGCCGCGCGGGCTCGCGAATATGTCACCACACGCCAAGGAGAAAACGATGAGCGTAGCCGGGAACTGGAAACTGACCATGCAGACCCCGTTCGGGGAGCAGACTCCCACCCTCAAGATCAGCGATCAGGGCGGCTATAGCGGTACGCTCGAAAGCCCCGCTGGCGCCGCCGAGCTGGAGGAGCTCAAGGTCGAGGGCAACAACCTGAGCTTCACTGCCAAGGTGCAGACGCCGATGGGCAAGTTCCCCGTGTCGTTCCGCGCCAGCGTCGAAGGCGATGCCCTCAAGGGCACGTTCAAGACCATGCTGGGCGTCACCGAGTTCACCGGGGTCCGCATCTAAGCCTCCAGCGGGGGCGAGGTCGTCAGGTCTCGCCCTCCTCTCTCGCCGCGGCCGCCGCCGGCCAGCTTGGCGAGCACCGCTTCCAGATGCCGACGGAACCAGCGGTTGGCCGGATCCTCCTCGGCGTTGGCATGCCAGTATAGGTAAGCGTCCAGTGTCGGTCCTTCGATCGGGAACGGAAACACCTGGTTGCGAAACTGGCGGTTGGCCACCGCGGCGTGCCGTTCCGGGATGGTCAGCAGCAGGTCGGTCTGGCTGACCACGTGCGCCGCGGCGAAATAGTGCTGGCAGCGCAGCCGCACCGTGCGCTGCAGCCCGAGGCGGCTCAGTTCCAGATCCTCCAGCGCACGGCCGCGCCGGCGCGAAGACACCAGGATGTGGCCGGCGCACAGGTAGGTTTCCAGAGTCAGACCATTGCGCAGCAGCGGATGGTCACGGCGCGCCAGCACGATCAGCCGGTCGGAGGAGATGCGGCGCGACCGTAGCTTGTCGGACAGCGGCAGCAGCACGTCGATGGCGACGTCGACGGTGCCGGCCGACAGCTCTGACTCCAGGCTACGTCGGTCGATGCGCGCGGTCGCTACTTCCACCGCCGGCGCCTCCTCCGCCAAGCGCCTCATGAGCGGCGGCAGCACGATCGGCTCCAGCACGTCGCGCAGGCCCAGCACGAAGCGCTTGGCGGTGGTGGCCGGGTCGAAGCGGTCCACCTTGTGCAGCGTCGACTCCAGCATGCGCAGCGAAGCCCGCACCGACTCGATCATGCTGCGGGTCAACGGGGTCGGTACCATGCTGTGGCCGCGCCGCTCGAACAGCGGGTCGCCAAACAATTCCCGCAGCCTCGCCAGGGCGTGGCTCACTGCCGGCTGGGTCAGGTTGAGCTTCTCGCTGGCACGAGTCAGTCCGCCCTCGGTGTAGATCGTGTCCAACACAACGAAGAGATTCAGGTCGACGCGGGATATATGCATGAAATTTATTCCATAGCATTCGAATTGTTCATTGGCGTAATTATAGGCGGCTGCTTACCCTCTCGGTGCTAGACAATTCAAGAAGCGCTGCGAAAGCGCCGTTTGACGACAACGACGAGGGAGAGAAATCCATGGAATTTGAGTACTCCGCAAGAACCAAAGAGCTGATGGCTCGCCTCAACGCCTTCATGGATGAATACATCTATCCCAACGAAGAGCGTTACGCGCGCGAAGTCGCCGAAGGCGATCGCTGGCAGCCCGTGCCGGTGATCGAGGAGCTCAAGCCCAAGGCCAAGGCGGCAGGGCTGTGGAACCTGTTCCTGCCCGAGAGCGAGTACGGCGCCGGCCTGACCAACATGGAGTACGCGCCGCTGTGCGAGATCATGGGCCGGGTGATGTGGTCGGCGGAAGTGTTCAACTGCTCGGCCCCGGACACCGGCAACATGGAAGTGCTGGTGCGCTACGGCACCGCGGAGCAGAAAGAAAAGTGGCTCAAGCCGCTGCTGGAGGGTGAGATCCGCTCGGCGTTCGCCATGACCGAGCCGGCGGTGGCCTCCTCCGACGCTACCAACATCCAGGCGTCCATCGTTCGCGACGGCGACGAGTACGTCATCAACGGCCGCAAGTGGTTCACCTCCGGCGCCAACGATCCGCGCTGCAAGGTGTTCATCTTCATGGGCAAGACCGATCCCAACAATCCGGATCGGCACAAGCAGCAGTCCATGATCATCGTGCCGCGCGACACCCCGGGCATCACCGTGGTGCGGCCGCTGCCGGTGTTCGGCTATGACGATGCGCCGCACGGCCATGCCGAGGTGATCTTCGACAACGTGCGGGTGCCGGCCAGCAACATCTTGCTGGGCGAGGGCCGCGGCTTCGAGATCGCCCAGGGCCGCCTCGGACCGGGCCGCATCCATCACTGCATGCGGCTGATCGGCCTGGCCGAGCGGGCGCTGGAAGCGATGTGCAAGCGCACCCTGCAGCGCGTCGCCTTCGGCAAGCCGATCGCCGAGCAGACGGTGACCCTGGAGCGCATCGCCGAGTCGCGCATCCTCATCGATCAGGCCCGGCTGCTGGTGCTCAAGGCCGCCTACATGATGGACACGGTCGGCAACAAGGCGGCGCGCAAGGAGATCGCCATGATCAAGGTGGCCGCGCCCAACATGGCCTGCAAGGTCATCGACTGGGCCATCCAGGCGCACGGCGGCGGCGGCGTCACCAACGACTTCTTCTTGGCGCACGCCTACGCCAACGCTCGCACCCTGCGGATCGCCGACGGTCCGGACGAGGTGCACCGCAACCAGATCGGTAAGCTGGAGCTGAAGAAGTACATGTAAGGGGTTGTCCCCGATGGGCCGCGCTCGGAAGGGTGCGGCTCATCCCCTCCTCTGCCGCTAAAAAAACTGCCGCCAGTGTATGGCGGCAGTTTCATGTCGGGGGTCGGTGAAGACGAGGCGCTTACCGGCCCATGATCTCGGAGGTGCGCACGGCCTTGATCTGGCCGTTGAGCACTTGAGCCACCGGAGTATCGGCGCCCAGACCGCCGTTCTCGTCGATCTCGGAATAGCCGTGCGGGTTGCGCGGCTCCGGCAGGGTCTCCAGCGCCTTGGCCAGGTTGGCACGGATCGCGTGGGCGTCGCTGGCGGTACCCGCGTGCTTCATCGCCTCCATGAACAGGTGGGCGGCGAAGTAGTTCAGCGACATCTCCGAGCTCGGATCGCGGCCATAGATGTCGCGGAAGCGCTTGACGAAGTCCTTGGCACGCTCGTTTTCGTCATACACCAGCGGCAGCGTACCGACCGCGCCCTCCAGCACCTGCAGACCGCCGGCCACCGCGGCCATCTCGTCGAGCTTGGCCTGGTCCATGACGATGAAGCCGCCCTTGAAGCCCAGCTCGCGGGCCTGC
>CALGAN010000080.1 GCA_937951875.1 uncultured Alkalilimnicola sp.
ACGCCCGAGTAGTAGTCGGTGTCCTTGTTGTAGTCCATCGGATTGTCGGCCACCACTTCGCCACCCGCCGCGGTCCAGGCCGGCACGAAAGCCTTGGTCCAGGCCTTGGCGTAGTCGTGGGTGGCGTTGGCGATGGCCACGCGCTTGCCGAAGCGCTCCATGGCGACCTTGGTGAACGGCGCCATGTAGCCGAGGAAGGACGGCGGGATGCGCACGGTCAGCTTATTGCCGCGCGAGGTGACGGTCGGAATGCTGGTGTAGGCGCTGATGAGGAAGTTTTCCTGCTCGTTGAACGCCTGCAGCGCGAAGATGCCGCCGGAGTGCGGCACGAAGATGACCGGCGTCTTGTGCTCCTGGACAAGGCGCTTGGCGTTGACGGCGGCTTCGCTGGGCGAGTACTTGTCGTCCAGCGCCACCACCTCGACCTTGTACTTCTTGCCCTTGATATCGAGACCACCTTCCTTGTTGATCTCGTTGACCGCCATTTCGATACCGGTCAGGGTGTTCTTGCCATACAGGGCGGCACCGCCGCTCAGGGGGCCGGTGAAGCCCAGTTTCACCACGTCGGCGGCCGCCGCGGTATTCGAACCGACCATCAGTCCGAGACCCAGGGTCAGTCCAGCGGTAATGCGGCCGAAACGCTTTAGCAGTTCCATTCTCCAATCCTCGTTATTTCTTTGGTTTTCCTAATCACGGCCATGAACGGACGGCCGTCTCCTCCTAACGATTCCGATCAGTGAGCTCAGCCACCTCCACTACTTCCAAATTCATTCGACGTGACCTCCGCGTCAGGGAGGCCAACCCTAGATAGCCTGTGAGGGTGATCGTGCGAATGCAGGTCGCTGCGCATGCTCGAATCGCTTCCTCCTTGATGACGCTTGCGGCAATCCACCTTGCGCCGATTCGCTTGTCCTAGGCGCATTAATCGCTACCGGTAATTGCCCTAGGAATCTGGCATGAAGCAATCCGCGCGTCAACCCAAGGAAGGATGCTGTATGACGTAATGTCTCATTGCTGGACGAAACGACGGCGGCGCCGGCCCGGATGGGCCGGATGCGGGAAGGACGACGGGGGCCGGATGGCCCCCGTCGTGATCAATCGGCGCTCGAGATCTCGGCGCCGAAAGGCGCGTTCAGCTGGCGGTAGCGGCGGCCGCGCGCGCCCGCTCCTGCTCCTGCAGCTGGCGCCACATGAGCTTGCCGGTGGGTGACTTGGGCAGTTCGTCGGCGAACTCGACGATCTCGGGGCACTTGTAGGCCGCCATGTTCTCCTTGCACCAGGCGATGATGTCGGCCTCGCTGACCTTGCCCTTGTAATCGGCGCGCAGCACCACGAACGCCTTGACCGTCTCGCCGCGGCGCGGGTGCGGGCTGGCGACCACGCAGGCCTCCTGGATCGCCGGGTGCTTGTACATCAGCGCCTCGACCTCGGTCGGCCAGACCTTGAAGCCGGAGGCGTTGATCATGCGCTTGAGGCGATCGACGATGAAGAAATAGCCCTCCTCGTCATAGTAGCCTAGGTCGCCGGTGCGGAAGAAACGCTTGCCATCCTTCTCAATGAAGCAGGCGGCGGTTTCCTCCGGCCGGTTCCAGTAGCCTTTGAACACTTGCGGGGCATGGGTGATGATCTCGCCGACCTCGCCCGGCCCCAGCTCCTCGAGGGTATCCAGGTCGATCACCCGCGAATCCACTCCGAACACCGGGATGCCCAGGCACTGCTCCTTGGGCGCCTGGCGCGGGTTGATGTGGGTGCCGGCGATGGTCTCCGACAGGCCGTAGCCCTCGATGTAGCGCAGACCGGTCAGTTGGTAGAGCTTCTCCGCCACCGCCGCCGGCATGGCCGCGCCGCCGCCGCCGATGAGCTTGAGGCTGGAGAGGTCGTACTTGCCGATCTCCGGGTCGGCCAGGAAATCGATGGCCATGGTGGAGATGTTGGTCCAGGCCGTGACCTTGTAACGTTCGATCAGCTTAGCCGCGGTGCGGCGATCCCAGCGGGTCATGAGCACCACGGTGGCGCCGACGTAGATCGGCGTGTTCATGGCCGCCTGCATGCCGGTGACGTGGAACATCGGCAGCGTGCCCAGGATCACGCTATCGGCCGTCGAGGGGGTCCACACCGCGCCGCCCACCAGGGTCGCCATCACGGTGCTGTGGGTGTGCATGCAGCCCTTGGGGTTGCCGGTGGTGCCGGAGCTGTACGGGATGACCGCCAGATCGTCGGGACCGGCGGTGTGCGGGCCCGGCACCTTGCCGGCGGCCAGTGCCTCGCTCCACAGATGCACGCCCTCCTGGCGAATCTCGCGGCGCGGCATGGCGACGTGCTCGGGCAGATCGAGATCGGTCGGCCTGGTGATGTACTCGATGTAGGCGGCCACCACCACGTGCTTGAGGCCGGTCTTGCCGACCAGCGGCAGCATCAGCGGCGAGAGCTCCTGGCCGCACAGCGCCACGCTAGCGCCGGTGTCCTGGATCAGGTACTCCAGCTCGGCGGTCTTGTTCATCGGGTTGACCGGCACCACCACCGCGTCGGCGCGCAAAATGGCGTAGTAGCCGATGATGAACTGCGGGCTGTTCTGCATGTACAGCAGCACCCGGTCGCCCTTGGCCACGCCCAGATGCTGCAGATAACCGGCCAGCGCCTCGACCTGCTTCTTCAGTTCGGCGTAGCTGATCTCGCTGTCGTAGTAGTTGATGGCGGCCTTGCGCGGATAGCGCAGCGCGGAAATCTCGAGATTGGTGTACAGGCTGGTTTCGGGCAGGGTCAGGGTGCGTGGCGCGTGATCGGGCCACACTTTGAAATGCCGATCGAACATGCTCAAGACTCCTCCTTTTTTTGATTGGACGTCCGATTTCTTGCCGGCGGATCGCCCGTTTTTAACCGCCGAAGCCGGGATGAGCCTCACGGCTTCGGCGGCGATGTCGTCACTGCACGATTAGAACCACTCCGGCGCCATGGTCAAGGTAGTGGTATCCCCCGCGATCAGCAGCCGCGCCTGCGGCCGTACCTTCGGCAGCTCGTAGCGGCAGAAGTAATCGCAGGTCTGCAGCTTGCCGCGGTAGAAGGCCTCGCCGCGGGGACCGCCGTGCTCGAGGCCGCGCTGCGCCGCCTGCGCCTGGCGCAGCCAGATCCACGCTACCACCACATGCCCGAACAGCTCCAGATAGAGGCTGGCGTTGGCCAGATGCCGGTTGGCGTCGCCACTGGCGCCGAAGCCGAGCAAGGCTTCCGTGGCCTGCTTGAGATCGTCCAGCGCCGCCGCGACCGCCGCGGCGTTGTCGGCCAGCGGCCCTTCGCGGCACTCGGCGATGGTGGCCTCGATCCGCGCCACCAGCTCGCGATAGTGCGCGCCGCCGGCCATGCGCACCTTGCGGCCGAGCAGGTCGATGGCCTGGATGCCGTGGGTGCCCTCATGGATCGGGTTCAGCCGGTTGTCGCGGTAGAACTGCTCGACCGGATACTCACGGGTATAACCGTAGCCGCCGTGGACCTGGATCGCCAGGCTGTTGGCTTCCAGGCAGAACTGCGACGGCCAGGACTTGAGGATGGGCGTGAGCAGATCCAGCAGGCCGCCGGCGACCGTCCGCTCCTGCTCGGTCTCGGCGAAGCGCTTCTCATCGACCAGGGTGGCGCCGTACAGACACAGCGCTAGGCCGCCCTCGACGAAGGCCTTCTGCGCCAGCAGCATGCGGCGGATGTCGGGGTGATCGATCAGCCGCACCGGCGGCGAGGTGGGATCGCGGTCGGTGAACGGCCGGCCCTGCCGCCGCTCGTGGGCGTAGGCCAGCGCGTGCAGATAGCCGGTGTAGCCCAGCATCACCGCGCCCATGCCGACGCCGATGCGGGCCTCGTTCATCATGTGGAACATGCAGGCCAGGCCTTCGTTCGGCCGGCCGAGCATGTAGCCCACCGCCCCGCCCTTCTCGCCGAAGTTGAGCATGGTCGAGGTGGTGCCGCGGTAGCCCATCTTGTGGATCAGGCCGGCCAGGGCCACGTCGTTGTGCGCGCCCAGGCTGCCGTCGTCGTTGACCAGGAACTTGGGCACGATGAACAGCGAAATGCCCTTCACGCCGGGCGGCGCATCGGGCAGCCGCGCCAGCACCAGATGAACGATGTTCTCGCTCAGCTCATGGTCGCCGGCGGAGATGAAGATCTTGTTGCCGAACAGGCGGTAGGTGCCGTCCGGCTGCGGTTCGGCGCGGGTGCGCAGGTCCGCCAGCGAGGAGCCGGCCTGCGGCTCGGTCAGGCACATGGTGCCGAAGAAGCGGCCGGCCATCATCGGCTCGGCGTAGCGCTTGATCTGCTCGGGCGTGCCGTGCGCCAGGATGGTGTTGGCGGCGGCCATGGTCAGGCTGGCGTAAGCCGAGGTGCCGACGTTGGCGCCCTTGAGGATGGCGAAGCAGGTCTGGCTCACCACCGCCGGCAGCTGCATGCCGCCGCGCTCGTAATCGTGGCCGGCGGCCATCAGGCCGGTCTCGGCCAGCACCGTCAGCGCCCGCTTCACTTCCGGGCGGATCACCACCCGGCCGTCCACGAACTGCGGCTCTTCCTTGTCGCACAGGCGGTTGTGCGGCACGAACTCTTCGGCGCCGACCTTGAGCGCCAGGTCGATGGCGGCGTCGAAGGTCTCGCGGCTGTGGTCGGCGTAGCGGGGAAAGCGGGTGAGCCGCTCGATGTCGAGCAACTCGTACAGTACGAAGGACAGGTCGTCGGTGCTGACGATCTTCTGCGACATGGGATTCTCCAAGGAAAAAACCGGCTGACGAAACGCCAGCCGGTTCGGACAAGCCGGCGCCGCCCAACGGCGGCGCGCTCTAGGCTTGGCTTAGACGACCTCGAACAGGCCGGCAGCGCCCTGGCCGCCGCCGATGCACATGGTGATCACCACGTACTTGGCGCCGCGGCGCTTGCCTTCGATCAGGGCATGGCCGACCAGGCGCGAGCCGGTGACGCCGTACGGGTGGCCGATCGAGATCGAGCCGCCGTTGACGTTGAGCTTCTCCATGGGGATGCCCAGCTTGTCGCGGCAGTACAGCACCTGCGAGGCGAACGCTTCGTTCAGCTCCCACAGGTCGATGTCGTCCATCTTCAGGCCGGTGCGCTCCAGCAGGCGCGGAATGGCGTAGACCGGACCGATGCCCATCTCGTCCGGCTCACAGCCGGCGACCGCGAAGCCGCGGAAGATACCCATCGGCTCGATGTTGTTCTTCTCGGCGACCTTGGAGTCCATCACCAAGCACACCGAGGCGCCGTCGGACAGCTGGCTGGCGTTGCCGGCGGTGATGAACCACTCGGGGCCGCGCACCGGCTCGAGCTTGGCCAGGCCTTCCAGGGTGGTGTCCGGACGGTTGCACTCGTCGCGGTCCAGGGTGACTTCCTTGTAGCTCACCTCACCGGTGTTCTTGTCCTTCACCATCATGGTGGTGGTGATGGGCACGATTTCCTGATCGAACTTGCCCTCGCGCTGCGCGGCGGCGGTGCGCTGCTGGCTGATCAGGGCGTACTCGTCCTGAGCCTCGCGGGAGATGCCATAGCGCTTGGCGACGATGTCGGCGGTCTCGATCATCGTCATGTACAGGGCCGGCTTGTGCTCCTTGATCCAGTCGTTGACACCCATGTAGGTGTTGACCTTCTCGTTCTGGCACAGGCTGATCGACTCCACGCCGCCGGCGACGATGGCCGGAATCTTCTCGGACATGATGCGCTGGGCGGCGATGGTGATGGCCTGCAGGCCGGAGGAGCAGAAGCGGTTGATCGACATGCCGGCGGTGGTCACCGGCAGGCCGGCGCGGATGGCGGCCAGACGGGCCATGTTCTTGCCCTGGGCACCCTCGTGGAAGGTGGCGCCGAGGATCACGTCCTCGACCATGGCCGGATCGATGCCGGCGCGCTGCACGGCATGGCGGATCACATGGCCGGCCATGTCGATGCTGTGGGTGTTGTTGAGGCTGCCGCGGTAGGACTTGCCCAGACCGGTGCGGGCGGTGGAAACGATGACTGCGTCGGACATGACGTTAGCTCCGTACTATGTGTAACGGCGGCCTTTCGGCCGCCCATGCTCGATCGAGAGAACGGCGCGCCGCGTGGGCGACGCGCCGGCCCTTCGGCTACGCCCTCTGGGCGATTTCCCAACCAGCCTGCGCGAGCAGGCCGGCGCGTTCGCCGACCTGCAGTGCGTCGGCATTGCTGGCGTTGCCCTGCAGCGCGCGGTGGTACACGCCCTGCAGAATCGCCGCCAGGCGGAACAGCGAGAAAGCCACGAAGAAATTCCAGTCCGGAATGCCATCGCGGCCGGTGCGTTCGGCGTAGGCCTTGAGGAACCACTCCTCGCTGGGGATGCCTTCGGCCTTGAGATCGATGCCGATCAGGCCGCGCAGGCCCGGGGTGTTGGCCGGCAGGTGGTAGGCCAGGCAGCAATAGGCCAGATCGCCGAGCGGATGGCCCAGCGTCGCCAGCTCCCAGTCCAGCACCGCCAACACCTTGGGTTCGGTGGGATGCAGCAGCACGTTGCCGAAGCGATAGTCGCCGTGGGCGATGGTGGTCTCGTCGCCGGCCGGCACGTGCTTGGGCAGCCACTCCATCAGCTTCTCCATGGCCGGCAGGTCGCCGGTCTTGGAGGCTTCGTACTGTTGGCTCCAGCGCTTGATCTGGCGCTGCACGTAGCCTTCCGGACGGCCGAAGTCGGCGAGACCGACCGCGGCCCAGTCGACCTTGTGCAGCCGCGCCAGGGTATCGGCCACCGCCTCGTAGATCGGCGCCCGCTCCTCCTTGGGTACCTCGGACAGCGCCGGGTGGCTGAGGATGCGGCCCTCGACGTAGTCCATCACGTAGAACGGCGTGCCGATGATGGAATCGTCTTCGCACAGCAGGCGCGCCGTGGGCACCGGCACGTCGGTGTCGCCGAGCGCGCGGATCACTTTGTACTCGCGTTCGATCTGGTGCGCCGACGGCAGCAGCTTGCCGGGCGGCTTCTTACGCAGCACGTAGCGCCGGGTGCCGGTCTCGAGCAGGAAGGTCGGGTTCGACTGCCCGCCCTGGAACTGCTTTACCTCGAAGCGCTGCGCCACGCCTTCCAGTTGATCACGCAGATATTCCCGCAGCTTCGCTTCGTCGAAGCGGTGCGCCGGCAGGACATCAACCAGTTCCGCTGCCATGTTCTCTCCGTACTTCAGCTGCTGATGGTTTCGCCGCCGTCGGCGACGATCACCTGGCCGGTGATGTAAGTCGATAGGTCGGATGCCAGATACAAAGCCAGGCCGGCGATGTCCTCGGGCACGCCGATGCGGCGCACCGGCGTACGCTCCTGCGCCCGGGCCAGCCGCTCCGGATTCTCCAGCAGCGCGCGGGCGAAATCGGTCTTCACCAGGCCGGGGGCGATGGCGTTGACGCGGATGCCCTTCGGGCCCCACTCCACCGCCAGATTGCGGGCCAGCGACGCCTCGGCGGCCTTGGAGACGCCGTAGCAGCCGATCTGCGTGTTGCCGCGCAGGCCGGCGATGCTGGAGATCAGCACCACCGAGCCGCCGCCCTGCTCGGCTATCTTGGGCAGGACCATGTTGCACAGCCAGAAGGTGCTGCGCACGTTGGTGTTCATGATCTTGTCCCAGGCCTCGTCGGTGAGATCGGCCAGGGGGCCGTAGACCGGATTGGTGGCGGCGTTCGCCACCAGGATGTCGATCCGGCCCCACTTCGCCAGGGTTTGATCGACCAGGTTCTGCAGCTGCGCCTTGTCGCCAACGTGACAGGGCACCGCCAACGTCTCGATGCCCTGCGCCGCCAGTTCGCCGGCCACCTGCTCGCAGGCGTCGGCCTTGCGGCTGGAGATGACCACCTTGGCGCCGGCCCGGCCGAGGAACTCGGCCGTGGCGCGGCCGATGCCGCGCGTCGAGCCGGTGACGATCGCCACCTTACCTTTCAGATCGATCATGTCGTTTTTTCCTTAATCGCGCTTGATGTACGGCTTCAGTTCGAGCTTGGCGATGGTCTCGAGGTGCACCTCGTCCGGACCGTCGGCCAGGCGCAGGGTGCGGGCGTTGGCGTAGGCCGAGGCCAGGAACGTGTCCTGCGAGACGCCGGCCGCGCCGAACACCTGGATGGCCCGATCGATCACGTTGCAGGCCATGGTCGGCGCGACCACCTTGATCATGGCGATCTCCTTGCGCGCCGCCTTGTTGCCGACCGTGTCCATCATGTGAGCGGCCTTGAGCACCAGCAGCCGGGCCTGCTCGATCTCGATGCGGGAGCGGGCGATCATCTCCTGCCGCAGCGCGCCGTGCTCGGCCAGCTTCTTGCCGAATGCGGTGCGGGAGACCGCGCGCGAGCACATCATCTCCAGCGCCCGCTCGGCCTTGCCGATGGCGCGCATGCAGTGATGGATGCGGCCCGGCCCGAGGCGGCCCTGGGCGATTTCGAAGCCGCGGCCTTCGCCCAGCAGGATGTTGCTGGCCGGCACCCGCACGTTGTCATAGTGGATCTCGGCGTGGCCGTGCGGCGCGTGGTCGTAGCCGAACACGGTCAGGTGGCGCTTGATCTTCACGCCCGGGGTGTCGAGCGGCACCAGGATCATCGACTGCTGCAGATGCTTGGGCGCGGTCGGATCGGTCTTGCCCATGACGATGGCGATCTTGCAGCGCGGGTCGTTGCCGCCGGACGACCACCACTTCACGCCGTTGATGACGTACTCATCGCCCTCGCGGCGAATTTCGCACTCGATATTCGTGGCATCGGAGGAGGCCACTGCCGGCTCGGTCATCGAGAAGCAGGAGCGGATCTCGCCGTTGAGCAGCGGCTTGAGCCACTTCTCCTTCTGTTCCTCGTTACCGTACTTGGCCAGTACCTCCATGTTGCCGGTGTCGGGCGCCGCGCAGTTGAAGATTTCCGGCGCGATGTCGGAGCGGCCCATGATCTCGCACAGGTGGGCGTACTCGTAGTTGGTCAGCCCCGGGCTGTATTCGCCGTACTCGCGCGGCAGGAACAGGTTCCACAGGCCCTGAGCCTTGGCCTTGGCCTTGAGCTCCTCGATGATCGGCGGTGTCTGCCAGGGATCCGCCGCCTCCTCGTGCTGCTTGCGGTAGATCGCTTCCGCCGGATACACGTACTCGTCCATGAAGGCGAGGAGTTGTTCGCGCAGCTCCTGCGCACGGCCGCTCAGTTCTAACATGGTCTGCTCCTTACTTCGAAGATCGTTTGTACTCACGTCGAGCTCGTCGCCGGAGCGCACGGGCGCCGGAACGAGCGAAGGATCGCGCCGCCTGCTGGCGCTTGGGCAGAAGGAACAACGGTCGGTTGGAGAGATGGGTGGAGATGCCCGGCGCGCCAACCAGCACCGGCGCCGCTAGCCGGTCGCGAGTGCGCTATGGTCTGCACTGGTCCTCTCCTCCCGATACTCCGCCGGCTCCTCGTCTGCGCGGGATGCCGAAGCGGAGAATTCTTCTTTCAGCCGCCTATTGCTACTGCCATTGGGCACAGGCGTTCGCGGCCATGCCTCGAAAGCTCCCGAATCTGGCACTTCGGCGGAGCGACGTCAAGGTTTTTGGAACAGTGTTCCGCTCTACGGAATAAGTTGCCTTAGTTCCGGACGACCTCCCGCCCCTGCCCTTCCATCAGCGCCTTGAGGCTCGTCGCCAGCTCCCGCAGGCGAGGCCCCAGCTCCTGTTCGAGCACCGGCTGGGTCAGGCGCAGCGCCGGGCCGCCGCAGCTGAGCACCAGCATCTCGCTGCCACCGCGCAGCGACAAGGGGACCGCCACGGCGCTGACCGTCGGCTCCCATTCCCCGATCACGATGCAGAAACCGTTGCGCCGATACTCCTCCAAACCGCGCGCCATCGCCGGCGCCAGCGTTTCCCAGCGCTCCCCGTGGTGGACGCTCAGCCGCTCCAACAAGGCCTCGCGTTCGGTGTCGGACAACGCCGCCGCGTAGGCGCGCCCCATGGCCGTGGTGGCGATCGGCACCCGCGCGCCGACGTCCATGCGCAGAATCCAGGGGCCGCTGCTGGCGCAGACTTCCAGGTAGGTCATCTCCACGCCGTCGGCGGTGCCGAGCGAGACGGTGCAGTCGGCGCTGTCGGCCAAGGCCTGCATCAGCGGCCGGGCCAGATGGCGTACGCCGACGCCGGCCAGGTAGCGGTAGCCGAGGGCCAGCACGCCCGGCCCCAGGCGGTATTTTTCCAGTTCTGGCGAGTATTGCAGGTAACCAAGGCGGGTCAGGGTGTTGGTCAGCCGCGAGACGGTCGGCCGCGGCAGCGCGGTGCGCCTGGCCAGCTCGGCGTTGCCCAGATAGTCCTCCCCCGGGCCGAACGCGCGCAGCAGTTCCAGGCCGCGCGCCAGCGCGGTCACCATGTCCGGCTCGCGCCGCCCCGCTTCGGTCGGAGCCATACGCCTACGTCGTCTGCCGTTCATAGCGCTTCATCCTGTCGTGGTTGTTGTAAAGCCCTGGCCGAACGGTTGCCGGGCGTACCCCCCTTCTCTAATCTGAAACACCATTTCGTTATTTGAAACAGGTGTACTGTCAACAATGACCGAGATCGTATTGATCCGGCACGGTCAAGCATCGTTCGGAACCGACGATTACGACCGACTGTCCGAGCTGGGCGTCAGCCAATCGCAACGGCTGCGAGAGTATCTGACGGAGATGGAAATCGGCTTCGATGCGGTGTACAGCGGTCCGCATCGCCGGCAGCTGGAGACCGCCCGCCATGGCAGTCCAGGGGAGGTCGAGGTCGTCGTCCACGAGGGGTTCGCCGAATACCGCGCCGAGCCGCTGTTCGACCGTTATCTGCCGCTGCTGCTGGAAGCCGACCCCGAGTTCGCGCCGGTAGCCGAGAAGATGCGCAGCGATCGCCGCGCCTTTCAGCTCACCCTGGAGCGGGTGCTCGCCGCCTGGTGCGCCGAGGACGATCCGCCCGCCGGCATCGACCCGTGGCATGCGTTCCGCGACCGCGTGGTCCGTGGCCTCACCGACCTGATCGAGAACCACCGCGGCCGCCAGCGGGTGGCGGTGTTCAGTTCCGCCGGCGCGATCGGCTGCGCAGTCGGCTACGCCTTGGGCATGTCATTATTCGACGGGCTGAAGCTCAGCTACGCTCTGTACAATACCGCCATCTGCCGTCTGAACTACGGCCGTTCCGGCTGGAGCCTGAATCTGTTCAATGGGTTGGCCCATCTGGAGCAGCCGCGGTATCGGCACTTGATAACGTTCCGCTGACCGGCGTGGCGGCGTCCGGGCGGCCCTGATCCGCAAACGCGTCGCCGTGGCGCACGGCGACGGCGTCTGCCCATACGTGTGCACGCTATCATGAGCCGGCTCAGAAGCTTGTTGCGATATCCCGCCCTCGTCGCGCTGGCGCTTGCCTTCGGCCACGCCGCGCACGGCCAATCGGAGCCGTCCAGGGCCACGCCGCCGGTGACGCTGCCCGATCCGTGGTCCAACGAGGGCGCCTGGGAAAACTTCTATCCGGCATCAGAGGCGTTTTCGCTGCGCTCGCCGATTTTCCCGGCCTACGAGGAGGAAGCGGCGCTATCGCCGCATGAGCCGATGTACGCGGCGATCGGCGGCACCGGCGGTATCGACGCCCGCTTCCAGATCAGCTTCAAGTATCGGGTGTTCGACGCCGACAGCGCGTTGGCGCGGGCGTTCACGCCAATGCGTCACTTCTACCTGGCCTACACCCAGACCTCGCTGTGGGCGCTGAGCGAGCACTCCAAGCCGTTCAAGGACACCAGCTATCGGCCGTCGGCGTTCTGGCAGCTGCGCCTGCCGCAGCAGCAACCGTGGCTGCCGCAGATGGTGCGCTTCGGCTACGAGCATGAATCCAACGGCAAGGGTGAACCGCAGTCGCGCAGCATCGATACGCTGATCCTGCAGCCGATCTGGCGTACCGTCACCCACGACCGGGAGCTGGTGTTTGCCCCCAAGGCATACGTCTATCTGGAGAAGGAAGACAATCCCGACATCCAGCGCTACCGCGGCTACGTCGACTGGAACGTGCGCTACGGCACCGAAAGCAGCTGGCTGGTGGCGGCTACCCTGCGAGCTTCGGTACACGGCCGCGGCAGCGTTCAGCTGGACGTGTCCTATCCGCTACGACAGCCGTTCTTCTACCGCGCGGGCGGCTATTTCTACGCTCAGCTGTTCCACGGCTACGGCGAAAGCATGCTCGACTACAACAGGGAGCACGGCCCATCGCTGCGGGTCGGTCTCGCCATCGTCCGCTGATTACCATCAAGCGGTTACAGCGCGATCCTGCGCTACAACATGACGTAGAACATCCGCGCCGACACCAGCAGCAGAAAAGCGCCGAAGGCCTGCTTGAGCCGTTTGGCCGGCAGCGCATGCGCCATGCGGGCGCCGAGCGGCGCCGTGAGCATGCCCGACACCGCCAAGCCGATGAAGGCGGGCAGATAGACGAACCCTAGGCTCCAAGCCGGCAGCCCGCCGTCGCCGAGGCCGGTGAGCACGTAGCCGGCAGCGCCGGCGACGGCGATCGGCAGGCCCACCGCCGAGGAGGTTGCTACCGCCTGAGTCATCGCCACGTTGCACCAGGCTAGGAACGGCACGGTCAAGCTGCCGCCGCCGATGCCGACCAGCGCCGACAGAATCCCGATGCCGCCGCCGGCGCCGGCCATGCCCCAGGCGCCCGGCAGCCCCCTGCTCGGGCGCGGCTGCCGGGCGGTCAGCAGCTGCAGCCCGACCAGCAGCAGGAACACGGCGAAGATCAGCCCCAGCGTGCGCGAGGTGAGCTGATCGGCCACCCAGGCCCCGGTCAACGCGCCGATCATGACGCCGGGCGCCAGGCGCGCCACGATGTCCCAGCGCACCGCCCCGCGCCGGTGGTGGGCGCGGATGGACGAGATCGAGTTGACCACGATCACCGCCAGCGACGTGCCCACCGCGATGTGCATCCAGTGCTGCTCCGGTGCGCCCGAGTGTCCGAGCAGCAACAGCATCAGGGGCACCAGGATGGTGCCGCCGCCGACCCCGAACAGCCCGGCCAGCACCCCGGCAGCCGCCCCCCCAGCCAAGTAAAAGACAAGATCCTGCAGCATGGTCTACCGAAGATTGCGGCGCATATATGGCCGCACATCCTCGGTCACCCGCGCGGCGCTTGGCAAGCGCGCGCTTCCCGCGACGGCGTCAAGCCGCGCTGGCCGCGCCCGTGCGCGGTCGGCGGCGCGCGGCGGATAGGCGCCGGTAATAGGCGCCGGTAATAGGCGCGCCAGACCGTGATTCCGATCGTGCCGACCACGGTCGGCCATAGCCAGCGCACGGTTTCCGGGAGAAATTGCAGGTTTACCACCGAAACTGCGGTCACCGTCGCGATGTAGGCCGCCAGCATGCGGGTCATGTGCAGGTACCACCAGCCCATCGCCTCGCGCGGTCCGCGCGCGAGCCGCCAGGCATCGGCGGAGGCCAGGGCCAACGCCGCGCCGCCGAGCACCGCCGCCACCAGTCCTTGACCCCGCAACGACTGCGCCAGCCCGAGCGCGACCAACACGGCGCCGGCGACACCGGCGAACCCGCTCAAGGCCCAATCCAGCGCCTGCGCTTGCTCATGAAGGTGCTTGCGCACCACGGCCCGGTAGCCGCTGGCGATCAGGTAGAAGCTGAACACGCCAATGGCGCCGAGGAACAAATCACCCTTGACGGCCGACAGCCACAGCGCCGTGACCGTCACCAAGCTCATCGACCAGAAGTAGGCGCGGCCGGCGCCGCGGTGGCGGCGGCTGCCCTTGCGCCAGACCATGGCGAGCAAACCGGCGAGCAACGCCACGCTGCCGGCCCCGATGTGCAGCGCTAGCGCCAGAGCGTTCACGGTGGTCATCAACACGCCCTCCCCGTCGCCGAAGCGGTGAGGAAGATTTTCGTCTTCACCGATACTTTGGGACGATTTCTAATCCTTAGTCTCATGATCGTCGCGCCTCCTAGGTTCTCTCGGGACATCGGCCGACAGCGTGCGCCTCAGCGCGGACGCGAAACAGTCCCGGTGGTCATCGCCCGCCACCATGACTTTCGGCACATTCCCCCGGCGCTTGGCCGTCGTCACAATTGGGGCTTGGGTTTTCAGCGGCTTGCCTGGATGAACTCATCGACATCGCAAGTGCTTTGGCTACGCGTCGCGGCGCTGCTGACCTGGGTGGCGGCCGGCGCGGCGCAGCTGCCGGCGGCGCTGGCCCAGCCGGACCGACTGGCGCTGGCGGTGCCCTTTTACCTGGGCCTGGGCCTGGGCGTCTTCCTGTACACGCGCGGTGAATGGCCACCGCGCGACAGCCGCCCCGCCTGGACGCTGATCCTGCTGCAGTATCTGTGCGTGCTCGCCCTGGGCAGGCTGCTCGGCGGCGAGACGAACTACGTGTTCCTGGTGCTGGTGGCCGGCCAGCTGCCCTGGCGGCTGTCGCTGCGCTACGCCGTGCCGTTGCCGGTATTGGCGTCGCTATTGCTGTATCTGCTGCTCGACAGCGGGCCCGGCGCGCCCGCCTCCTGGCGGGAGTTGCTGGGTTACCTGAGCTTTCAGGCGTTCGCGCTGGCGGTATCGCATCTGGCGGTGAGCGAGCGCCGCAGCCGTGAAGCGCTGGCCGCGGCCAACGCCGAACTGGAGGCCACGCGCGCCCTGCTGGCCGGCACCGCGCGCCAGAGCGAGCGCTTGCGCATCGCCCGGGACCTGCACGACCGCGTCGGCCATCATCTCACCGCCCTGAACCTGCACCTGGAGCTGGCTAGCCATCTGGCGCCGGCCCAGGCCAAGGAGCCGATCGCCCAGGCGCAAGCGATCGGCCGCGCGCTGCTGCACGACGTGCGCGCGGTGGTGCGCGATCTGCGCGAGGAGGCGGGGATCGACCTCGAGGACGCCCTGCGTCGCCTGTTGCGCGGCGCGCCGCGGCTCGAAACCGAGCTGCGGGTGGCCCGCGGCGTCCAGGTGCGCGACCCGATGACCGCCGACGCGCTACTGCGCGTGGTGCAGGAGGCGCTGACCAATACCCTGCGCCACGCCCAGGCACGGCGTTTCGAGGTGGCCCTGGAAAGCGCCGACGGCGTGCTCCATCTACGCCTGCGCGACGACGGCCGCGGCTTGCGCGGCGCGCCGCCCGGCGCGGGCCTGCGCGGCATGCGGGAAAGAGTCGAGGCGTTGGGCGGCGAGTTGCGGCTGCGCGACCGCCCAGGGCTGGAGATCGAAGTACGCCTGCCGCATTCGGAGCACGCATGATCCGCGTCCTGGTGGCCGACGATCAGACCCTGGTGCGCGAGGGCATCTGCAAGCTGCTGGCGCTGCTGCCCGACGTCGAGGTGGCGGCGCAGGCCGCCGACGGGCGGCAGGCGCTGGCGGCGATCGAGACGGCGTCGCCGGATGTGGCCCTGCTCGATATCCGCATGCCGGGCCTGAGCGGCATCGAGGTGGTCCGCGAACTCGAACGGCGCGGGCTGGCCACGCCCTGTATCCTGCTGACCACCTTCGACGACCCCGAGCTGGTGATCGAGGGGTTGCGCGCGGGCGCGCGCGGTTACCTGCTCAAGGACGTCACCCTCGCCACGCTGGGCGAGGCCATCCGCACCGTGCACGCCGGCGGCAGCGCCATCCAGCCCGGCCTGAGCGAACGCATGCTGCGCGCGCTAGGCGACCGCCGCCCTACGTTCGACGCCCTCCCCGACCCTGAGCCGCTGAGCGCACGCGAGCGCGAGATCCTGCGTTTGCTGGCCGCCGGTTGCAGCAACCGGGAGGTGGCCGAGGCGCTGGGGCTGAGCGAAGGCACGGTGAAGAACCACGTCTCCAATATCCTCGGCAAGCTCGGCGTGCGCGACCGCACCCGCGCCGTGCTCAAGGCGGCCGAACTGGGGTGGCTGTAGCGACCGAGCGTCGCGCACGCCGGACAATCCCGCTACCATGGGTCGACCGCCACGCAGAGGACGCCATGGTCGAGCACGAATTTCCGCACGAAGCCGATCTCATCTACCTCAACCACGCTGGTGTCGCGCCCTGGCCGCGGCGCACCGCCGCCGCGATCGCCGCATTCGCCGAGGAGAACGTCCACAGCGGCGCCCTCCACTACCCGGCCTGGAACCGGGTCGAGCGGCGGCTGCGCGAGCGGCTGGCGCGCCTGATCAACGCCGACCGCGACGATGTCGCCCTGGTCAAGAACACCTCGGAGGGCCTGTCATTCGTCGCCTACGGCCTCGACTGGCAGCCCGGCGACGCAGTGATCATCAACCGCCAGGAATTCCCGTCGAATCGCATCGTCTGGGAATCGCTGGCCGAGCGTTTCGGCGTCGAGGTGCGCGACGTCGACCTCGCCGCCGCGCCGGACCCGGAGCAGGCGCTGATCGACGCCATGGATCGCCGCGTCAAGCTATTGGCGATCAGCTCGGTGCAGTATGGCAGCGGCCTGCGCATGGACCTCGTGCGCCTGGGCGAGGCTTGCCGTCGCCACGGCGTGCTGTTCTGCGTGGACGCCATCCAGAGCGTCGGCGCGCTGCGCATGGACGTCGCCGCCATCGGGGCGGACTTCGTCATCGCCGACGGGCACAAGTGGATGCTCGGACCGGAAGGCATCGGGCTGTTCTACAGCCGCCCGCAGGCGCGCGACCGCCTACGCCTGACCGAATACGGCTGGCACACGGTCGAGGATGTCGGCAACTACGACCGTCTGGACTGGCGCGTGGCGAGCAGCGCCCGCCGCTTCGAGTGCGGCAGCCCGAACATGCTCGGCATCTTCGGCCTGGAGGCCAGCCTGAGCCTGCTGGAAGAAGTCGGCCTGGACGAGGTCGAGGCGCGGGTGCTGGCCAACGCCCGCTACCTGATCGAGCGCATCCAGGACGAGCCGCGTCTGGAGCTGCTGAGCGCCGCTGCGTCGGGACGGCATGCCGGCATCGTCACCTTCCGCGTGCGCGGCGAGGATCCGCTCGTCACCCATCGGCGGCTGAGCGAGGCCAAGGTGGTGTGCGCCCGGCGTGGCGGCGGCGTACGTTTCTCACCGCATTTCTATAACAGTCGCGAGCAGTTGGCCGCCGCCCTCGAACAGGCGCTGGCGAGCTGAGCGCAACGGAGAGTCGCAATGCGTGCATGGCTGATCGATAAAGACGAACAAGGCAAACCCCTGCTGCGGCTGGGTGAAGTCGAGACCCCCGAGCCCGGCCCGGGCGAGATCCGCGTGCGGGTGCAGGCGGTCGGCGTCAACCGCGCCGATCTGCTGCAGGTGCTGGGCCAGTATCCGGCGCCGCCTGGTGTCGATCCGCGCATCCCGGGGCTGGAGTATACGGGCGTGGTCGACGCGGTCGGGCCGCGGGTGCGGTTGCACCAGGTCGGTGACCGGGTCATGGGGTTGGTGCCGGGCGCGGCCTACGCCGAGTACGTGGTGGTCACCGAACGCGAAGCCATCCCGGTGCCGGCCGGTGTCGACCTGGTCCAGGCCGCGGCCCTGCCCGAGGACTATCTCACGGCCTATCGCGCGCTCTACATCGAAGGCGGGCTGCAGCCGGGGCAATGGGCGCTGATCCGCCCGGCCACCGCCGGCGTCGGCCTGGCGGCGGTGCAGCTGGTGCGGGCCCTGGGCGGCCGGACCATCGGTACCAGCCGCAGCTCGGAGCGGCTGGAGCAGGCGCGTGCGCGCGGCCTGGGCGTGGCGTTGCTGGACAACGGCAGCCCGCTGGCGCCGCGGGTGATGGCGGTGACTGCCGGCGAAGGCGTGTCGGTGGTGCTGGACATGCTGGGCGGCGGCGCCTTGGCCGACAACCTGGGTAGCCTGCGCGAGGAAGGCAGTTTGGTGGTGATCGGCCTGCTCACCGGCCGCGAGGCGCCGCTGAACCTAGGACAGCTGCTGATGCGCCGGCTGCGGATCAAGGCCATGACCATGCGCGCCCAGCCGCTGGAGGAGCGAATCCGCATCGCCCGCGTCTTCGTCGACCGCCTGACGCCGCTGTTCGCCACCGGGCGGCTGACGCCGCTGGTGTCGCTGGTCCGCGATTTCGACGAGGCGCCGCAGGCGCACCAGGACATGGCCGCCAACAAGCACTTCGGCAAAATCGTGCTTAAGCTGTGAGCGGAGGGCTACCCAAACCCTTGGGGCTTGGGTAGCCTGCTACCTAAATAATTCATAACGTCCCCTAAGGAGGAGAGAGAACGATGACGTCCAGCAACGCCGCTGCCGCCGCGCAGCGTCCCGCCCGTTTCTCGGAGGCCGAATGGCAGGTGCGCGTGGATCTGGCCGCCTGCTACCGGCTGATCCCGATCTTCGGCTGGGAGGACATGATCTTCACCCACATCTCGGCGCGCGTGCCGGGCGACGAAGATCATTTCCTCATCAACCCTTACGGCATGTTGTTCCAGGAGATTACCGCTTCGTCGCTGGTGAAGGTCGATAAGGACGGCAACATCGTCGACCCGGGCGAGACGGGTCAGGTCAACCCCGCTGGCTTCACCATCCACAGCGCCGTGCACATGGCGCGCCCAGAGGTCGGCGCGGTGCTCCACCTGCACGCAGCGGACGGCGTGGCGGTATCCATCCATCCCGAGGGGCTGATGCCGCTGAGCCAGACTGCGCTGCTGGTGCACAAGCACGTCGCCTACCACGAGTTCGAGGGCGTGGCGCTGAACCTCGACGAGCGCGAGCGCCTGGTGCGCGACCTCGGCGACAAGAACGTGATGCTGCTGCGCAACCACGGCACGCTCACGGTCGGCCGCGACGTGCCCGAAGCGTTCACCTGGACCTACTACCTGATGAAGGCCTGCGAGATCCAGGTGAAGGCGCTGCTGGGCGGCAAGCCGCACATGCCGTCGGCCGAGGCGATCGCCACCACTCACGGGCAGTCGGATGGCTTGCCGATGGTGGCGCCGATGCTGTGGAAAGCGGCGCTGCGCCTGGTCGACCAGAAGCTGCCGGGCTACGCTCAGTAACCGCACACCCGCGAGGTGCATACCAAAAAGGACGGGCCCCCTTTGGGGCCCGTCCTGCGTTTCGGCTTACGCTTGCTGCGCCCGTTGCTTGAGGTTGGCCACCAGCATGCGCAAGAGACCGTAGGCGGTGCTCAGGTGCGGCACCGGCACGCCGAGTTTTTCCGCCATCCGCACCACATTGCCCAGGATCGGCTCGACCTCCAGCGGCCGGCCGTTGAGGAAATCCAGCGCCATGCTGTTGTGGTAGGCCGGCATCTTCTTGGTGGCGTCGATATTGCTGTCGATGATGTCCTCCGGCAACGGATGGCCGGCGGCGGCGGCCACCGCGCACACCTCCTGCATCATCGCGCGGATGAGCGCCTCGTTCTCCGGCGTGGACAGCATCAGCTTGGTGTCGGCGCCGCCGGCCAGGACCGAGGTCGGATTGAACGGCGTGTTCCACACCGCCTTGCGCCAGCGCTCGGTGAGCACGTTCTCCGACACCACGGCCTTGATCCCGCCGGCCTGCAGCAACTCGGCGAAGCGGTGCGTCGCCGCGCTCGCGCCCTTGGGGAAGTCGCCGAACATGAGCTGGCCGTAGGCCTTGTGGTCCACCAGGCCGGGCCCCACGCGGCTGACCGCGACGAACGCCAGCGCGCTCACCACCGTATTGTTGGGGAACGCCTCGACGATCTCCGGTTCGATGTCGATGCCGTTCTCGATCAGCACGATCGTGGTGTTGGGGCCGACCGCCGGACGCATGATGCGCACACGGTCGATGCCCTCCACCACCTTCAACGCCACCACCAGATAGTCCGGCGTCTCGGTGACCTCCTCGGTGCTGCGGTACACGGCCGCCGGCCGGAACGACAGGTCACCCAGGGGGCTGCTGATCTTGAAGCCGTTGTCCCGTACGGCCTCGTATTCCGAACGCAGCACCACCGAAACCGCCGCCCCCGCGCGATGCAGAATCGCGCCGTAGAAACTGCCGATTGCGCCGGCACCCACTATCAGCACTTTGGTCTGATCCACCATGCTCTCTCCTGCCCTGTTGTTGTCGTCAGCCGAGCTGCGCGGCCCATGGCCGGTACGCCGCGCCGGGCGGACAGGCCCGCTACGGCGAACATGCCGGCCGAATGACAGCTACCAAACCACAAACAATGAATTACGTGAAAAATGCAAGATGATTCTTTAATTGCCGCCTTCGCTCCCCCTCTCTCGTGCGGCAGCCTCCGACTCAAGGCAGTTCGTCCGCCCTGCGCCTGATCGTTTCCAGTACCTGGAACGCGGTCTTCAGGTCTTCCTCGGCCACGCCGTCCAGCAGCTCGGCCCTGAGCGTGGCCGCCACCGCGTCGATTTGGCGAATGGTTTCCCGAGCGCGCGCCAGCAGATAGACACGCTTGCTACGGCGGTCCTGCGAGCAGTCGCGGCGCTCTATCCAGCCGTCGGCCGCCAGCCGGTCGAGCAGCCGCACCAGGGTTGGGCCTTCGATGCCCAGACGTAGCGCCAGATCCTTTTGAGTAATACCCTCGCCCGCCCGGTAGACGGCGAGAATGGTGCGCCATTTGGCCTGACTCAGGCCGAGCGGCCGCAAGCGCTGGTCGAGCTTCAGCCGCCAGACCCGCGCCGCGTCGAACAAAAGAATGCCGAAGGTATCTACGTAGCGTCGGTCGGACACGAGATTTCCTTAAAATGCCGATTCTGTTGGCAATCTAGTCCGAGACGGCGCCAGCGACAACCCACAGACCTTTATTCGGACGGCTCTTGGACGAAGCCGAAATGCGCCGGTACCTGCTCGGCGAGAATGCGTTCGACCGGAATCAGTCTGTCCCCGTAGGCCAGCGCCAAGCCGGTGGCCTCGCCCGGCGGTGCCTCCAGCGCGGCCATCACCTCGGCTTCCGAAGCGGGACTGCCGTCGGCGCGGCGGAAGCGCTCCAGCGCCCAAGGCAGGTCGCTGTCGGCCAACAGCGCCGGCCCCTTGGCGAAGCGCAGCAGCAGACTGCCGTTGTCGTCGATCCAGGCGCCGTCGATCGCCTCGACCGCCTCGCCGGTGTGAGTCAGGAGCCGGCCGTCGGGCTCGCTGCGCAGGATCCAGGGGGTGTATTCCAGACTGACGTAACCGCGTTGCGGCCCGTTCTGGAAGAACCAGCGTCCCTGTTCGTCGCATTCGTAATTACGGCCGATGAAGCTGGTCAGCAGCGCGTGGTCGATGCGAACCCCGCGCAAGTACCACTGCCCGCGGCGATCCAGCCGCAGCCAGCCGAACAGGGCCGGTACGTTTGGCCATTTCTTCATGGCCTGCAGCACGATCTCGTCCACGGCGGTATTCCTTGGTAGATCCGACGTTCTGCATCAGTGCGGGCATGCGCGGCGGCATCAAGCGCACGGCCCCGAAGAACCTCCGGCAAACCCCGGACACCGGGGCTTGCCGCAGATCCTTTTAAGGTAGCGCGGCCCTCGCCGCCGTGGCGAGGGCCGCAGGAAGCCGCCTTAAGCGGCGGCTTCCGCCGTCTCCATCAGCGCCGAGAAGCGGTCGAGATGGAAGTCGACGTCGCCCAGCTGGTGGTCGATCATGACCAGTCGCTTGGCGAAGTGCGGCATGGCGTACTCCCAGGTCATGCCGATACCGCCGTGCAGCTGGATACCCTGCTCGGCCACGAAGCGGCCGCCCTTGCCGATGATGTACTTGGCGGCGCTCAGGGTGCGCTCGCGCTCGGCGACATCGTCGCTGTCCACCACCGAGGCGGCCAGGATCGCCATCGAGCGGGCCTGCTCCAGCTCCATGAACATGTCGACCATACGGTGCTGCAGCGCCTGGAACTTGCCGATCGGCTGGCCGAACTGCTTGCGGGTCTTGAGGTATTCGAGGGTCATGTTGCAGACCACCTCCATCGCGCCCACGGCCTCCGAGCACAGCGCCAGGATGCCGCGGCCGGTGACGCGCTCGATCGCCGCGTAGGCCTTGCCCGGCTCGCCCAGGGCGGCGTCGGCGCCGACCTGCACACCGTCCAGGCTGATCTCGGCGACACGCAGGCCGTCGATGGTGCCGCAGCCGCGGATCTTGACGCCGGCCGCCTTGGGATCGACCAGGAATAGGCCGATGCCGTCGGTGTCGGTGAGGTTGCCGCTGACGCGGGCCGAAACGATCAGCAGATCGGCCTCGGCGCCGTTCAGCACCACGGCCTTCTGGCCCGTGAGCTTCCAGCCGTCGCCGCTACGCTCGGCCTTGGTGGCCACCTGCGACAGGCTGTAGCGCGAGTCGGGCTCGCCATGGGCGAAGGCCAGCAGCAGCTCGCCGGCGATCACGCGGCCGAGGATGTCCTCCTTCTGCGCGTCGCTGCCCAGCGCCTCGACCAGGCCGCCGCCCAGCACCACGGTCGCCAGGTACGGCTCGACCACCAGGCCCTTGCCGAACTCCTGCATGACCAGCATCAGCTCGACGCCGCCGCCGCCGAAGCCGCCGACGGCCTCGGAGAAGGGCACGCCCAGCAGACCCATCTCGGCGTACTGCCGCCAGAAGTCGCGGGAGAAGCCGAGCTCGGACTTGGCCAGCTTCTGACGAGTCTCGAAGTCATACTGCTCGCGCACCAGTCGGGCGACGGTGTCCTGCAGCATGCGTTGTTCGTCGGTGAGAGAGAAATCCATCGCGTCGGCCTCCTAGAGCCCGAGGATCATCTTGGAGATGATGTTCTTCTGAATCTCGTTGGAACCGCCATAGATCGAGATCTTGCGGCGGTTGAAGTATTCCGCGGCCAGCGGATTGGCGTACTCGGGCCCGATCGGCTCGCCCTGGTAGCCGGCGTCGCGCGCCTCCGGCACGTACGGCAGCGCGTAGGGACCGAGCGCCTGACGGGTCAGGTTGGTGATCTCCTGACGGATCTCGGTGCCGCGAACCTTCAGCATGGAGCTCTCCGCGCCCGGCACCCCGCCGTTCTGGGCGGCGGCGACCATGCGCAGGTTGGTCACTTCCAGCGCCATCAGCTCCATCTCCACCGCGGCGATGCGGGCCCGGAAGCCCGGATCCTCGATCAGCGGCCGGCCGTTCTTGAGCTGCTTGGAGGCGATTTCCTTGAGACGGCGCAGGCCCTCTTTGGCCATGCCGACGCCGGCGATACCGGTGCGCTCATAGGTGAGCAGGTACTTGGCGCAGGTCCAGCCCTTGTTCTCCTCGCCGACCAGGTTCTCGACCGGCACCTTGACGTTGTCGAGGAAGACCTCGTTGACCTCGTGCTCGCCGTCCAGGGTGATGATCGGCCGCACGGTGATGCCCGGGGTCTTCATGTCGATCAGCAGGAAGGAGATGCCCTCCTGCGGCTTGGCGTCGGGGTTGGTCCGCACCAGGCAGAACATCATGTTGGCGTGCTGACCCAGGGTGGTCCAGGTCTTCTGGCCGTTGACGATGTAGTAGTCGCCTTCGCGCACCGCCCGGGTCTTGAGGCTGGCCAGGTCGGAACCGGCGCCCGGCTCGGAGTAACCCTGGCACCACCAATCCTCCTGGTTGAGGATGCGGGGCAGATACTTCTTCTTCTGCTCCTCGGTGCCGAACTTGATGATCACCGGGCCGACCATGCTCACGCCGAACGGCACGATGCCCGGCGCGCCGGCGGCGGCCATCTCTTCCTCGAAGATGTGGCGCTTGATCGGGCCCCAGCCGGTGCCGCCGTACTCTTTCGGCCAGTGCAGCGCGAACCAGCCGCGCTCATTGAGGATCTTCTGCCAGCGAACGATCTCTTCCTTGGTCAGACGCTTGTGCGCCTTGACCTTGGCCGCGATTTCCGGCGGCAGTTTTTCCCGAAGGAACTGGCGCACTTCCTCGCGGAACGCCTGCTCTTCTGCGGTGTAGTTCAGGTCCATGAAAGGTTTACCTCGTGGATGTGAATCTGGCGTCGCGGGGACGTCCTATAGCGTTCGATTCCAGCCTGACAAGACCACGCGGGACGGCCGGCTCGCCCGACCGCCCCGCGCCCGATTCTACGCGCTGTAGAACCCCTTGCCTTCCTTCGCCAGGCGCTCGAGCAGCGGCGCCGGCTCCCATTGCTTGCCACCGATGGTCTGGTGATAACGCAGGACGCCCTCGTAGATGGTCTTGAGACCGACCTGATCGGCCCAGAACATGAGGCCGCCGCGGTACACAGGGAAGCCGTAGCCGTAGATCCAGACGATGTCGATGTCCAGCGGCCGGGCGGCGATGCCCTCCTCCAGGATCTTGGCGCCCTCGTTGACCATCACGTACAGGCAGCGCTCCAGGATTTCCTGGTCGCTGATCTGGCGCGGCTGGATGCCCTTCTCGCGGCGGTGCTCCTCGATGATCTTGGCCACCTCCGGATCGGGGATCGGCGTGCGGCTGCCGGCCTCGTAGCGGTAGATGCCGAGGCCGTTCTTCTGGCCGAGGCGGCCGGCGAGCACCAGCTTGTCGGCCCAGGTCAGCTCCTGCGCCTCCGGCACGCCGGCCTTGCGCAGCTCCTCGCGGATGCGGTAGCCGACGTCCAGACCGGCCAGGTCGGACATGGCGAACTGGCCCATGGGGAAGCCGAAGTCATAGAGCACCTTGTCGACCTGCTCCGGCGAGGCGCCCTCGTTGACCAGGCTCATGGCCTCGCGGCCGCGCTGGTTGAGGATGCGGTTGCCGACGAAGCCGTGGCAGTTGCCGACCAGCACGCCGACCTTGCCGATCTTCTTCGACAGGTCCATGACCGTGGCGATGACGTCCGGGGCGGTGGCCTTGCCGCGCACGTTCTCCAGCAGCTTCATGACGTTGGCCGGGCTGAAGAAGTGCATGCCGATCACGTCCTGCGGCCGCTTGGTGGCCGAGGCGATCTCATCGATGTCGAGCGTGGAGGTGTTGCTGGCGAGGATCGCGCCGGGCTTGCAGACCTCGTCCAGCTTGGCGAACACCTGCTTCTTGATGTCCATGTTCTCGAACACCGCCTCGATCACGAGGTCGACGTCCTTGAGATCATCGTAGGACAGCGTCGGACGGATGAAGCTCATACGCTTGTCGACGTCCTCGGCGCGCAGGCGGCCGCTCTTGACCGACCCCTCGTAGTTCTTGCGGATCAGCGCCACGCCCCGATCCAGCGCTTCCTGCGAGACTTCCAGCAGGTACACCGGAATGCCGGCGTTGGCGAAGTTCATGGCGATACCGCCGCCCATGGTGCCGGCGCCGATGATGGCCGCCGTGCGGATCTCGCGCTTCTGCACGTCCGCCGGCAGGCCCGGCACCTTGGCCACTTCGCGCTCGGCGAAGAACACGTGGCGCTGGGCCTTGGACTGCGGCGAGGCCACCAGCTCGGCGAACAGCTCGCGCTCGCGCTTGAGGCCCTCGGCGAACGGCAGCTCCACCGCGGCGCGCACCGCCTTGATGCAGTGGAACGGCGCCAGGAAACCGCGCTGCTTGCGGGCGATGCTGCGCTCGAACTCCTCGAACAGGTTCGGGTTGTCGAGCTTGACCTGCATGTCGCAGATGCGGCGCAGCGGCGCCTTCTCGGCCACCAGCTTCTTGGCGTAGGCGATGGCGCCCTCGAGCAGATCGCCCTCGATGATCTCGTCGATGATGCCCAGCGCCTTGGCCTTGGGCGCCGGCACGTGGTTGCCCTCGACAATCATCTGCAGCGCCGCCTCGGCGCCGATCAGGCGCGGCAGACGCTGCGTGCCGCCGGCGCCCGGCAGGATGCCGAGCTTGACCTCGGGCAGACCAACCTTGGCGCTGGCCACCGCCACGCGGTAATCGCAGCCCAAAGCCACTTCCAGGCCGCCGCCGAGCGCGGTGCCGTGGATGGCCGCGACCACCAGCTTGCCGCTCTGCTCGTACTCGTTGATCACCTCGGGCAGGGCCGGACCCTGCGGCGGCTTGCCGAACTCGCGAATATCGGCGCCGGCCGGAAAGGTCTTGTTGGCGCCGATGACCACCAGCGCCTGCGCGCCGTCATCGGCCAGACCCTGACGCAGACAGGCCTGCAGCCCGGCGCGCACCCCCTGGCCCAGGGCATTCACCGGCGGATAATCGACGGTAATTACGCCGATCCCGTCGCGCAGTTCGTAGCGAACGACCTCGCTCATGACTCCTCCTTCACAATGGCCGGCCCCGCCGAGGGCCAAGCCGGGTTAGACGCGGTGGATGCGGATCGGCAATAGTGGTTAGGCGAGCCGCCGAACATGCCGAATTAGCAGCATCCGATTACATCGCTGCGCTCAGCATTTTTGCTGCATTGCAGCACAGGAATTCTTGGTGCTGGCTGACGAGTATATGCAAAATGGCTCGTGCTGCAATTTTTTGGAACGGTATTTTGCGTAGCGAAACTTGATAACGGTAAGGAGGAGCACCCGTGCGAACCATCGACAGCGTAGCGGCGCTGAAAGCGCTCGAAGGCCAGGAGCTGGGCAGCAGCGACTGGATCCGGATCGACCAGGACCGCATCCAGGCTTTCGCCGACGCCACCGGCGATCATCAATGGATCCATCTGGACGTCGAGCGCGCGCGCCGTGAGACCCCGTGGGGCACGACCATCGCCCATGGTTTTCTGACCCTGTCCCTGCTGCCCATGCTGTCGCAGCAGATCTACCAGGTGAATGGCGTGAAGTCGCGCATCAACTACGGCCTCGATCGAGTTCGTTTCACCAACCCGGTGCCGGCCGGTTCGCGGGTGCGGCTGCATCTGACCCTCAAGAGCGTCGAGGAAACCGCCCCCGGCCGTTGGCAGGTACGCTCCGAGGCGCGCATCGAGCTCGAAGGCAGCGAGCGGCCGGCCTGCGTGGCGGAAACCATCGGCCTGATGCTGACCTGAACGACACCCAGACCCCCTACCCCGCCACGAGGAGAGAAAAGGCATGACACAACAACGCAAGATCGCCATCGTCACCGGCGCCTCATCGGGCGTCGGCGCCGCCACCGCCCGCCTGCTAGCCAGCCGCGGCTGGGGCGTGCTGGTCAACTACGCCCACAGCGAAGAGGCCGCGCGCGCGGTCGCCGCCGAATGCGAGCAGCTGGGCGGCGAGGCGCTGGTCTGCCAGGGCAACGTCGCCAACGACGAGGATTGCCGCCGCATCGTCGACGCCGCGCTGGAGCGCTGGGGCCGCATCGACGCGCTGGTGAACAACGCCGGCACCACCCGCTTTTGCGACCACGCCAACCTCGACGGCCTGAGCAAAGACGATTTCCTCGACATCTACGCCGTGAACACGGTCGGGCCGTTCCAGATGACCCGAGCCGCCGTGTCGGCGCTGAAGCGCAATGGCGGCGCCATCGTCAATGTGGCTTCGATCGCCGGTGTCAAGGGTATCGGCAGCTCTGTGGCCTACGCGGCTTCCAAGGGCGCGCTCATCACGATGACCAAGTCGCTGGCGCGGGTACTAGGGCCGGAGATCCGCGTCAACGCGGTCTGCCCCGGCTTCATCCAGGGCCGCTGGCTGGAACAGGGCATGGGCAGCGAGCGCTACCACGCGTTCCGGCGCACGCTGGAGGAGCGCACGCCGCTGCGCCTGACCGCCACGCCCGAGCAGGTGGCGGAAGCCATCGTGACCTTCATCGAAGGCCTGTCCATCGTCACCGGCGAGACCTTGCTGGTCGACGGCGGCGCTCACCTGATCGGCTGACGCCGACGACTGCCGCGACGGGCCGCGCGCCCGTCGCGTCTGGGGCCGTCAAGCGCCCTTGAGGAACTCGCTCAAGCCCACGCCCAATTCGTGACAATCCGGCGCGGTATCCCGCGCAAAGCGCAGCGGGCTGATCGAGATCCGCCCCTGCCGCACCGCCATCACGTCGCTGTCCTCCTCGGCATCCGTCAGATCGCCGTGCCGGAATCGCAGCCAGAAGTACTGCTGGGCCCGGCTGTCGAGACGGGCGTCGATCTCCACGCCGGCCAGCAGCCCGCGCGCCGGGCGCGTCAGACTCACGCCCCGCACCTGGTCGGCGTCGACGTCCGGGAAGTTGATGTTCAGGCAAACGTCGCGCGGCCAGCCGCGCTCCAGCAGCGCCAGAATCAGCGGCGGCGCCAACCGGGCCGCGGTATCCCAGCGCACCCCCTCCGGCACGCGGAACGCCTGGCTGAGGGCAATCGCCGGCACGTTCAGCAACAGGCCGGTCATGGCCGCGCCGACCGTGCCGGAATAGGCCACGGCGTCGCTGAGGTTGTGGCCGCGGTTCACGCCCGAGAGGATCAGACTCGGGCGGCACTCCTTCATCAGATGCTCGACCGCCAGCAAGACGCAGTCGCTGGGCGTGCCGCGCACGCTGTGCCTGCGGTCCGACCAGGAATACAGTCGCAGCGGATCCTGCAGGCTGACGCTATGGGATGTACCGCTTTGATCGTGTTCCGGCGCCACTACCCAGACTTCGTCGGAAAGCTCATTGGCGATCTGCTCGAGGACTTTCAGCCCCTCGGCCTGTATGCCGTCGTCGTTGGTGATGAGAATGCGCGGCACCGGCTTGCTCGACATCTACTCTTCTCCTACCCAGATAGGGATGTTTCTTATGAGCCGGGACAGCCCCCGGCTGAAGTGCTGGTGTATGGTCGCCTGCCCGCGTACGGAATGCCACCGGCCTCGCCTACTTACACTGCCCCCATAAACGCAAAAAGGCTGCCGCGGACGCGGCAGCCTTTTCTCATACCGAGGCGTTGCCTTTACTTGGCGCCGCCCATGATCTCAGAGGTACGCACCGAGCGGATCTTGCCGTCCACCACGGTCGCGACCGGCGTATCGGCGGCGAAACCGCCCTTCTCGTCGATGTCGCGGATGCCCATCGGGTTGTGCTCGTCCGGAATGGCCTTCATGGCCTGGCCGATGGCGGCGCGGATCTTGGCCGGATCGCTGGTGGTGCCGGCGATCTTCATGGCCTCCACCATGATATAGGTGGTCATGTAGTGATAGCCGGCCTCCGAGCCCGGGGTCTTGCCGAACTTCGCCTGATAGCGCTTGACGAAGTCCTTGGCCTCCGGATCCTCGTCATACACCAGCGGCAGCACGCCGACCGCGCCTTCCAGCATCTCCAGACCGCCGACCACCGCGGCCATCTCGTCGAGCTTGGCCTGGTCCATGACGATGAAGCCGCCCTTGAAGCCCAGCTCGCGGGCCTGC
>CALGAN010000081.1 GCA_937951875.1 uncultured Alkalilimnicola sp.
CCGAGGTGCGCAAGCTGGCCGAGCGCAGCCAGGCGGCGGCGGCGGAGATCGGCGAGGTGGCCAGCTCCTCGGTGGCGTTGGCCGAGCGCGCCGGCAAGCTGTTGGGCGAGATCGTGCCCTCGATCCAGAAGACCTCGGAACTGGTGCAGGAGATCGCCGCGGGCTCGACCGAGCAGTCCGCGGGTATTACCCAGATCAATGCCGCGGTGGAGCAGCTCAATCAGCTCACGCAGCAGAACGCCTCGGCGTCCGAGGAGCTGGCGGCGACCGCCGAGGAAATGTCCGCCCAGGCCGAGCAGCTGCAGCAGCTGATCAGCTTCTTCAAGATCGATGGCGTCGGCGCCGCGCGCGCGCCGCTGACCGCCGGCGGTTCCAAGGCGCTCGCGCCCAAGCCGGCGACCAGGACCGCGGCGGTGCCGGTCAAGGCCGCGGATGAGTCCTCGTTCGTGCGGTTCTAAGAGGAGAAGGCGATGAGCCAAATGCTCAAGCGCGAGAGGACGGCGGCCGAGCAGGCCGACGAACACGCGCAATACCTGACCTTCCATCTGGGTCAGGAGATGTTCGCCGTGGGAATCCTGCAGGTGCGCGAGATCATCGAGTACGGCAACGTCACTACCGTGCCGATGATGCCCATGTTCATCCGTGGCGTGATCAACCTGCGCGGCAGCGTGGTGCCGGTGATCGACCTGGCGGCGCGCTTCGGTCGCGGCGTGAGCCAGGTGCAGCGGCGCAGCTGCATCGTGATCGTGGAAGTGGACACGGGCGAGGAGGAGCGCCGGCAGTTGGGTGTGATGGTGGACGCGGTGTCGGAAGTGGTCGAGATCCCGGCCAGCGACATCGAACCGCCGCCCAGCTTCGGGGCGAAGATCCGCACCGAGTTCATCGCCGGCATGGGCAAGGTCGCCGGCCGCTTCGTGATCCTGCTGAACATCGGCAAGGTGCTGGCGGTCGAGGACATGGCGCTGCTCGTTCAGCTCGGGCAGAGCCAGGAGGACCCGGAGTCGGCGGCTACCAAGCAAATGGCGCTGGAAGCGCCGGCGCTGCCGGCCGGCAGCGAGGTGGTCTGAGAAGTCAGGCAGCGAGGGGGGCGGATGCCCCCTTTTTTTGTTCGCGCGCTGAGGTTCTCTGACCGCCGATGCGTAAGGCGGCTGCTTATAGAAGCAGCCGAAGGGCCATTGATGTCCGTGCCTTGATCGTTTCTCTCGCCGCCAATATCGGGGCGTAGCCGTTATCAGTTGGGACGCACCGGACAAGGCTTTCAGCGCGGCTCTCGCACCACGATGGTTCCCGCTAGTTTATCGTGCCAGCCCTGTTTGCGCGGATCGAATGCTATCCAAATGAATCCGAGCATCAGCGGCAACGTCGATACGATGTAGGCAAAGTAGCGTCCAATCAGCTGGCCGGTGGACGCGGGTTGGCCGGTTTTCGCGTCCACGATCTTCGCCGATACAAGCATCTTTCCGGGCGTTGCTTGTTTATGCATCCAGAACAGGATGATCATGATGGCCGGCAGTACGTAGGAAATCAGGAAATCGGCGGGGCCGGCAAAAAGGTTGGTGGCTGTGGATTCGAAATAATCCCAGCCGTAGACGGCAAGGAGCAGGGGCCAGGTGACGAGCACGATTAGGATGGAGTCAATGATGGTCGCTACGGTTCTGATCCAGAAGCCGGCGTATTCGCGTTCCTGCTCTTGCATCGATTCCCCCCAAACATCGCTGTTCGTATTGTTATCGGGATGGAATGGAGCGTCGACATGTGCTGTCGTGTGGTACCGCGGCGGAACCGATGAAGCCCTTCCCTTGAATCGAAAGAGGGTATGAAAAGCGCTTGTGCCGAGATTCGCTCGCGGCGCTAATGGGCATGAACCCCATCGAGTATCGCGAGGGCCGCAATGGTACTGCCTCACGGTCCATCGGATTTCGATGTTAAGCAAATGCCGCGGAAAAAGTACAGCCGCGCGTGGTCAAGTTCCGGAGAGGCGCTAGGGTTAGCGTAATGCCCACGGCTCGATGCGGTCCGCCATCGGCCTGAGCGCTGTTTCCACAACCCGGTTGACAGGCAGCGTGCTCTGGCTCGCCGCTTCGGGCTTCTGCTACCGTTCCCGCCCGGTGATGTCAGCCGCCGCGGCCGTGGCGGGAAGGAAGCGGGTTTGTACGAAGTCGACAGTGTCGTCATAGGTGCCGGCGTGGTCGGGTTGGCGGTGGCGCGGGCGCTGGCGCGCGCCGGGCGGGATGTGCTGATCCTGGAGGCCGAGGACGATTTCGGCACCGGGGTGAGCGCGCGCAACAGCGAGGTCATCCACGCCGGGCTGTATTACCCGCGCGGTTCGCTCAAGGCGCGGCTGTGCGTGCGCGGCCGGGAGCTGTTGTACGCCTACTGCGCCGAGCGCGGCATCGACCATCGTCGCTGCGGCAAGCTGCTGGTCGCCACCGAGCCGGCGCAACTGCACGGATTGGAGGAGATCGCCGCCGCGGCGGCAGTGAACGGGGTGGACGACCTGCGACCGCTGACGCGGGCCGAGGCGCTGGCGCTGGAGCCGGCGCTGCACTGCGTCGGCGCGCTGCTGTCGCCGTCCACCGGGATCGTCGACGCTCGCGGGCTGATGCTCGCGCTGCTGGGCGAGGCGGAAAGCCTGGGTGCCACTATCGCCTATCGCGCGCGGGTGGCGCGCATGGCGCTGCGCGGCGGCGGAGTCGAGATCTGGGTGAACGACGACGCCGAGCCGCAGCTGCGGGCGCGGCTAGCGGTGAACTGCGCGGGGCTTGCCGCGCCGGCGCTGGCGGCGCGCATCGAGGGCTTCCCCGCCGCGCAGGTGCCGCGGGCGTATTTCGCCAAGGGCAATTACTTCGCGCTGCGCGGCCGCGCGCCATTCCAGCGGCTGGTCTACCCGCTGCCGGAGCCCGGCGGGCTCGGGGTGCATCTGACCCTGGACCTGGTCGGCCAGGCGCGGTTCGGGCCGGACGTGGAGTGGGTGGAGACGCCGGACTATCAGGTCGATCCGGCGCGGGCGGCGCGTTTCTACGGGTCGATCCGGCGCTATTGGCCGGAGCTGCCGGACGACGCGCTGGTGCCGGCCTATGCCGGCGTGCGGCCGAAGATCTCCGGCCCCGGCGAGCCGGCGGCGGATTTCCGCATCGACGGCCCGGCCGAGCATGGCCGCGAGGGGATCGTCAATCTGTTCGGGATCGAGTCGCCGGGACTGACCTCGGCGCTGGCGATCGGGGAGTACGTGGCTGGGCTGGCCGGCGGTCGTTGAGCGCTTGGGCGCGATCCTGGGCTCCCGCGTTCGCGGGAGTGACGCGCCGCCCGTATGCGCATATCTCCGACGGGGCTCGGGGTCGTCATGCCTGCGTAAAGTTCATCCCCGCGCAGGCGGGGCGGGCATCCAATTCTTAGCTAGACCCAGCTCAAGCTGTGTCGGTAACGCAATGTACCCTATGGAATCGACCTTGGTGAGAGGGGCTGGGGCGCAGCAATCGTTGTGCTTCGCGGTTTGCTTCGCCCCCTCTCCCTAATCCTCCCCGGCGAGGGGGAGGGAACTCATCAAACCGCCGTTCTGCCCAGACTCGGTTGTGGCATATCGGCCCGGCGGTGGATCTTGTGTTTACGACGCCGTCCGGGCCGAGAGGGGCACGCCGGCGGTTCTAGGTCCGCAGCCGCTTGGCGACCGCTTCGTTGGCCATCAGGCGGTTGATGTCCTCGGCTTCGGGCAGGCGCGGGCGGTCGCGGTTGCGATCGACGATGCACAGGAAGCCGAGCGGTTCGCTGCCGGTGGCGTGGAACTGGTGGAAGGTGTCGGGGCCGATGTAGACGACGTCGTGCAGCCCGACCGGCGCCACCTTGTCCTCCAGGATCACTTCGCCCGAGCCGCGGATGATCACCACGGTGTGGGTGTGCTCGTGCCGCTCCAGGGTGGAGTAGCCGCCGGGCTGGATCTCGAAGTAGCGAGTGATGCAGTTGAGCGCTTCCTCGCCTTCGCCCTCGCCGAGGATGGTCTGGCGGGTGATGTCCTTGTAGTGGCTACCCTCGTTCTTATACTCGCGTACCGGAACGTTTTCCCAGGTGTAGCCTTTCGCGCGGATGATTTTCGCCGTGCTCATGCGGTTGCCAGCGCCTCCTTCAGGGTGCGGGAAGCGGCGGCGAGATCGCCTTGGGCGTACAGGCTGCCGCCGATCAGAACGATGGTATCCGGGCCGTAGCGGCGTATCCATTCCGGCGCGCGCTTGACGTCCATGCCGCCGCCCGGGGTGGGGAAGGCCGGCCGCAGGCCGCCGAGCTCGCGGCGCAGGTGATGGTTGATCGCCTCGCAGGTCTCCACGGTGAAACCGAAACGCCCGCCTGTGTTCGGGTAGATGGACGCGTCGGCGCCTGCCAATCTGAACAGATCGCCGAGCAGAAGTTCCGGGGCGATGCCGTGATCGGCGCCGAAGTAGGCGCCGGTGAGTGCTGGGTGGGCCATCAGCGCCAGGCCGAACTCGTCGCGCGCCCAGCGCATGGCGTCCAGCCCGGTGACCCAGGGGTTGATCAGCACGCCCTGACAGCCGGCTTGGCGGGCCGCCTCCAGCCGCCGCGGCAGCTCGGCGTAGCCGGCGGTGACGTTGGGGAAGTACAGGCTGCGGCCACCGGTCGCGGCGTTGGCGCGGGCGATGGCTTCCTGGCAGCGGGCCAGGCGCTCGGCGAACGGCGCGTCCGGCTGGTCGGCGACGCCATGGTCGTCCTTGATGATGTGCACGCCGCCTAAGGCGAACTGGTAGGCGCGCTCGGCCAGCTCGGCGGCGCTCATGCCCATCGGCTTGAGGGCGCTGCACAGCAGCGGCCCCCGCGGGGCGGCGCAGATCTCGCGCAGGCCGGCGATGCCGTGCCGCGGGCCGCCGAAGGCGTCGAGCAGCGCCTGCGGCCAGCGGATGTCGACGATGCGCATGCCCTGCTTGAGCGAGATGTTGCCGAACAGCAGGTTCAGGCACTGGCTGAGCTCGGTGCCGATGGCCGCCAGCGGGTAGGAGATGACGGCGCGGTAGCGGCCGTCGGCCAGCGCCTCCAGCGCGTCGATGCGGCCGACCATGCGCTCGCGGATGTCGTCCGAGATCACCTCGGCGCCGAGCTCCACTGTCTGCTCCAGGGCGATGCCCAGCGCTTTCTGCTCGGCCGATTCCCCGGGCGCGAGCGTGAGGATGAAGGTGACGTCGAGACGCTGGCTCATGGCGAAGTCCCTTGCGCGTGCGGCTGAAAGGACGCCGATTTTAGCGCCGATGGGGGTGGGCGCCTATCGGTGCGTTGCGTGAGGGGGGGCGGTTCTTTGCCCGGCGGCGGCTAGCGTACCGTGCGCGTCGCCCGGCGGTGCTGGATGGTCGAGAAGTTGCGCTTCGCGGTTGTTTGTCCTCCTCACCCCAGCCCCTCTCCCGCGAGGGGAGAGGGGGGTAAGAAGAAGCCGGTGCCGCCTGACGTCGATACTTGGCAGGACGACGGTCCGTACGTTCCCTCCTCCCCCGCGGGGGAGAGCGTAGCGAGGGGGTGAGGGGGACAAACAAATCGCGAAGCGCAAAACGTTTATTTCAAGGAAATTCGTGCTGCAGAGCCGGTTCCGTAAGGCTAACGGGCCTGAATGCCCACATGCGCGGGCGTGACGCCTCAGAAGCCCTTCGACCGAGGTGGTGGGCATACAGTAAGCCCACGAGGGGCTGCGCCGCCGCTACTTGGCGGCCTCCGGCTTGGCGTAGATGGTGAGGATGCCGGCCAGCACCACTAGGGCGATGCCGGTGACGGTGAGCACGCCCAGCAGCTCGTCCCAGAACAGCCAGCCGAACAGCGCGCCGTACACCACCGAGACGTAGGTCAGCGGGCCGATCTGGCCGGCGGGGGCGAGGGCGTAGGCGCGGGTGAACAGCAGCTGCGCGCCGGTGGCGCAGCCGCCGACCACGCACATCCAGGCCAGCTCGGCCAGGGTCGGCGTCTTCCAGGCCCAGAGCAGCGGTACCGCCGACACCAGCAGGGCGATCACGGTGAAGTAGAACACGATGCGGGTGCCGGGCTCGGTGGCGGTCATGCGCCGCACGGTGACGAAGGCGTCCGCGGCGAACAGCGCGCCCAGCAGGCCGATCAGCGAGGCTGTGGACATGGCGCCGGTGCCGGGCCGCAGGATCAGCAGCACGCCGGCGAAGCCGATGATCACCGCCGCGATCGCCAGCTTGGGAATCCGCTCTTTGAGCCAGAGGAAGGCGATGATGGGGATGAACAGCGGCGAGGTGAGCTTGAAGGTGGTGGCCTCGGCCAGCGGCAGGTGGCTGAAGGCGTAGAAGAAGCAGTACATGCCGCTCACCCCCACCAGACCGCGCATCAGGTGCATGTGCGGCACCTTGGTGCGCAGGCTCGACACGCCGTTGCGCAGGATCATCGGCACCAGCAGGCCCAGGCCGAAGATGTTGCGGAAGAACACGATCATCTCCAGCGGCTGGCTGGCCGACACCGTTTTGATCGCGGCGTTGCCGATGGTGAACAGCAGCTCGGAGCAGAGGATCAGGACGGCGGCGCGGACGAGGGTGGGGTTCATCAGTGTTCCCGAATGTCTGCCCGCGATTCTAGCGCCAGCGTCGGCGCGGCTCCATTGGGTTATGCCGCCCTATCCGGGTGGGCGGCGAGCCGCGGCCTGATTCAGTTCTCGAAGCGCTCGGCGACGGCGACCGTGCCCGGCGCGGTCTGACTGGCCAGCAGCAGCGCGCTTTCGGCGGCGAGCAGCAGATCCTGCGGCGAGCGGCCATGCTGCGGGAAGGCGGCGACACCGACGTAGGCCTGCAGCCCGTCGGTCGTTTCGCCATTCGGCAGGCGGATGTCGCCTATCGCTTGCAGCAGATCCTGGGTGCGGCGGCGACAGTCGTTCAGGCCGGCTTCCGGCAGCACCACCGCGAAGCGCCGCTCGCTCATGCGACAGCAGACGTCGGAAGCGCGGAAGCTCGCCTGGAGCAGGCTGCCGAACGCCTGCAGGATGCGGTCGTCGTCGGCGCCGTGCAGCTCGCACAGGATGAGTCCCAGCTCGGTGTCGTTGCGGGTGGCGCGGTGCAGCTCGCGGGCCAGCGTGTCTTCCATGTAGCGGCGGTTGAACAGGCCGGTGAGGGCGTCGCGCACCGTGCGGTGCGTCAGCCGCCGCTTCAGGTACAGCCCGCCCAGGCCGAGCGCGGCGCTCAGCGCCAGCAGCCGGGGCCGTTCGCCGAGTCCGGCCAGGTCGGTCCCCGGGGTGAGCGGCCACAGCCGCAGCTCGCCCAGGGGGATGCCCTGATGGATCAGCGGCAGCCGCATGGCCTGTTCCAGCGCATGCCGGGCGAGCTGGGTGAGGGGGGCGGCGTCGTTCGCCTGGCCGTTTTGCCAGGTATCGCGGTCGTACCACACGCCGGCGATGATCAGCGGCTGGTCTTCGGTTTCCAGGCAGAACGCGCCGAGGGTTTGCGGCAGCAGCTCGACGGCGGCGGCGAGCAGCTCGCGCACGGCCTGCTCTTCGGTCGAGGCCTGGGTCAGGCCTTGCAGCAGCGCGGCGGAGCGCGCCAGCACGGAGGCGTCGTCCCGGACGTCGGCCGGCGGGGCGGACAGGCGTTGGATCGAGGCCCGCAGCGCGTCCTGGGCGCGCTGCTGGTCGGCGGCCGCTTGGTGTAATTGTGCGAGGATCGCGGCGATGTCGGCTGAATGCATGCGAACTCCCCTGTCGAAGCGCTGCCTGCCATGGTCTGGGCCAATGGGCTCTATCGCCCGAGCGTAAACCGTCCGGCGGGCGGTTGTAACGCCTACGGTTTGGGTTGTTCGTCCCGCTCCGACGAATCGCGTCGCAACAGGCGCTCGGGCACCGGTACTTTCTCGCTCAGCCGCATCAGCCAGAAAATCGGCGAGCCGATCACGAACACCGCCAAGGCGATGAAGGCGATCATGACCGCCCACGACGGCAGAATGGGCCAGAGATAGGCGAAGAAGGCGTAGATGATCGCCACATAGACGGCGACCATCACGGTCGCGAACGCGACGGCGACGATGACGCGCTTCATCCGGCTTCCCTCGTCGCTAGTACTCGCCTTCGTCGGACAAACCGCTGAGGTCTTCGTCCCGCTGCTCCTGCAGCAAGCCGGCGATATGGCCTAGGAACGGCCAGGCCACCACCAGCTGGGTGAAGCGCAGGGTGGCTACCGGGTTGTCCTCGGGGTTGAACAGCATGTCGGCCTCCAGGCCGGTGAACTGGATCATGGCCTTTTCCATCTGCCGCAGCGCCCGCAGCGGAATCACGCCGTCGACGTGCACCACGTTCACCGGTTTGCCCCAGTAGCTGCTGGGCACGGTGGCGAGCATGAACGGCAGGGCGTCGTGGCGGGTTAGGGCGTTGAAGTCCACCGGCAAGTAGAGCCCCGGCAGGTCCAGCGAATGCGGGGTGACGATCACCTCGACGTGGTAGCAGTTCTCCGGCAGCCGGCCCTCGAATTCCTGCACCGCCAGGGTGGAGAGCTCGCTCTCGTGCACCTTGACGATCACGTCGGCCTGAGTCTTCTGGAAGTCGATCCAGCGCCGGTAGCCGATCTCGCGCCGCTGCATCTCGCGGCGCACCTCGTCGGCGTCGTAGCCGCGCTGGTGCACGTCGCGCTCGAACTTCCAGCGCCACTTCACCTCGCGGTCGGGGTCGACGAACAAGGTGAAGTCGTAATAGGGCATGAAGTTGGGGTAGAGGGCGTGCAGGCCCTCGACGATCACCACCGGCGTGGGGTGGATGACCCGCGGCGGGTCGAAGCAGCCGGTGTTGTGGTTGTAGATCGGCACTTCCACCGCCGCGCCGGCGCGCAGCGCCTGCAGGTGGGCCTTGATCAGCTTCAGGTCGTTGATGCGCGGATCGAGCGGCAGCCGGCCGGTTTTCTTGCGGGTGGCGCGGTCTTCCTTGTGATACCCATCCAGCGAGATGTACGACACCATGTCCGGACCCAGCAGGCGCCGGATGCCGTGGGTGTAGGTGGTCTTGCCGGCGCCGCTGTCGCCCGCCACGCCCAGCAGGATGGGACGGTCGGCCTGACGCAACAGCGCTCGCAGATCGGTATGGGGAAGAGCGGTCAGCTCGCGGTCGGGCTGCATGCGTAGTCCTTAGGCTGGGGGCTGATCCGAGGGCGGAGATGGACATTTTGAAGGTCGGTCGGCCAATGTCAATCGGCCGGGGCGGGCGCTTGCGTTCGCGCGCGCGCGGGCGTTAGCTTGTCGCGTCTTTATCAAAGCCGCCGGAGCGAACAGTCATGAGCAACAAGACCACCGACATCAGCGACGCCTATTCCGATCGGCTGCGCATCGCCGCGCCCATGTTCCATGACTACGGCGGCCGCCGGGTATTCGAGGGGCGGGTTTCCACGGTCAAGGTGTTCGAGGACAACTCGCTGGTGCGCAGCGCCCTGGAGGAGCCGGGCGAAGGGCGGGTGCTGGTGGTGGACGGCGGCGGCTCGATGCGCTGCGCGCTGCTCGGCGACCAGCTGGCTGAACTCGGCCACAAGAACGGCTGGAGCGGGGTGATCGTCTACGGCTGCATTCGCGATTCCGCCGACATCGCCAAGATCGACATCGGCGTGAAGGCGCTCAACACCCACCCGCTCAAGAGCGTGAAGAAGGGCGTGGGCGACCGCGACGTGCCGGTGACCTTCGCCGGCGTCACTTTCCAGCCCGGTGACTATCTCTACGCCGACGAAGACGGCATCGTGGTCGCTACCGAGCGTTTGGTCTGATCGGACTAAGCCGCGCCGGTGCCCGCGGCGGGCGGCGCTCTCCGGAGCGCCGCCAGGCTTTCCCTTTGCTCCCCCAGTGCCTATATAAAACGGATACAGAATAAGAAGGACGGTTGCACTGGAGGGGTGATCATGGACATTCCGGTCAGCACTATTCTGGCGCGTGAAGGGCGCAAGCTTTACCGAGTGACGCCCGACACTTCGGTCGCCGACGCGGTGCGGGTCATGAACGAGGGGAACGTCGGCGCCGTTGCGGTCATGGAGGGCGAGCGGCTGGTCGGAATCTTCACCGAGCGCGACGTGCTGCGCCGGGTGATCGACGGCGGCCTGGACCCGGATGCCACGCCGGTTTCGCGGGTCATGACCGACCAGATCGTCTACGTCACCCCCGACACCACGGTGGGTGACGCCATGGTGGTGGTCAACGCCAAGGGTTGCCGGCATCTGCCGGTGATGGACGGCGACCGCTTGCTCGGGGTCATCTCCTCGCGCGATCTTATCAACGAAGTGGTGAGCGGCCAGGAGCACCGGATTTCGGAACTGGTGCAGTACATCTACGGCGATTACGGGCCAGGGCCGGTCCGCACATCGTCCGGCATGGGATGATTGCGGTAGCGCATGAGCGAATCGACGGGCGGAGTGCGCCTGGACAAGTGGCTGTGGGCGGCCCGTTTCTTCAAGACTCGTAGCTTGGCGGCGGAGGCCATCGACGGCGGCAAGGTGCACGTCAACGGCGTGCGCGCCAAGCCGGCCAAGGAGGTGCGGCCAGGTTACGAGCTGAGCATCCGCAAGGGGCCTTATGAATTCATCGTGGTGGTCAAGGGCTTGTCCGAACGGCGCGGTCCGGCCAAGGAAGCGGCCGAGCTCTACGAGGAAACGCCCGAGAGCATCGCCCGGCGCGAGCAGTTGCGCGAACAGCTGGCGCTGACCGCCCCCCTGGCCAGCGAAGGCCGGCCGAGCAAGAAGGATCGCCGTCAGCTGGCGGCATTCAAGCGCGGCGGGCGGGAGTAGCCGTTCCTCCGGATGCCAGGGTGCCGGTTCGCGGCTTCCCCGGCGTCATGCCCGCGCAGACCCCGCCCCCACGAAGACGGGAGCGGGCATCCACAGTGTCAAGCCTTGGCGTAGCGCCTGCGACGGCCGGCCGAGAGCCGGATTCCCGCATGCGCGGGCGTGGCGAGCGGGCCGTCGTGTCGGGCACGCCGCTCAATCCGCCGTGAACTCCACCCACACCCCGCGCACGCCTTGAGTCGTCTCCGCCAGGACGATGGCGCGCTTGGCGGCCGCGGCCGAAGCGACCTTGCCGCGCAAGTGCACGATGCCGTTGCGGCTGCTGGCGCGGATGTGGTGCGCGCCGAGTTCGCGGTCGGCGTTGAGCCGCTCCATCACCCGCTCGACGATCGCGTCGTCGCTGACGTCGCTGGGGGATTCGGCGCCCGCGGTCGAGCTCAGGGTGATGCCGAACAGAAGGAGAGAGGCCATCCACGCGCCGGCGAGCCGGCTTGCTTCGTTATTCATGGGCAAGCTCCCGTTGTCGCTGCGTTGAGGCGAAATCAGAGTGGTGACCGGACATCCGTGTCCGCCAGGGCGTGCGGGATGGGGCCGTCCTGAGCCGTCACCACGTTCGTGTGCGCGCCCGTCGGAGACGGAAGCGCCTTCGTTCTGCTTCGGCGCGGCAGCGCCCGTCTGCACCGATGTGCGGGGACGTCGGCGGTTTCTCAAGGGAAAATAAGCGCTTGCAGGGACAGGCAGACCTCAGTGGAAATCCCGGGAGCTGTATTGGAGTTCCCCCAGCAGATGGCTGTGATCTTCCAGCCGGCCGGCGATCAGGTGCGTGACCTCGCCGCGCCGCTCCCAGATGCCGATCACCGCCAGCAGCCGCGCCGACAGCAGCGCCCGGCGCGCGCGCTCAGCCAGGTCGCGCCAGACCACCACGTTGGTCACACCGGTTTCGTCCTCCAGGGTCAGGAAGGTGACGCCGTTGGCCGAGCCGGGCCGCTGCCGGGCGATCACCAGCCCGGCCGTGCGTACCAGCCGCTTGTGTTCGGTCTGCTTGAGTTCCGCGGCGCTGCGCATGCGTAGCTTGGCCAGCTTGGGTCGTAGCAGCGCCAGCGGGTGCCGGCCCAGGGTCAGTCCCAGCGCGGCGTAGTCGGCGCGTATGTCCTCGCCTTCGGCGGGCGCTGGTAGGGCGGGGGTGTCCTCGGCGATGGCGATGTCCGGAAACACCGGCAGATTCGCTTCCACGCCCAGCACCTCCCACCAGGCGGCCCGCCGATGGCCGGCCAGGGTCTTGAGCGCGCCGGCGTGGGCCAAGGCGGAGAGTTCGCGGCGGTCGAGCCCGGCGCGGCGCGCCAGATCCTGCACGTCGCGGAACGGTGCTTGGGCGCGGGCGCGCATCAGCCGCTCGGCGGCTGCCGGCGAGAAGCCCTTGACCAGGCGCAGGCCCAGCCGCAGCGCTGGCTGCCCGGACGGATCGGGCTCCAGGGTGCAATCCCAGTCGCTGGTGGTGACGTCCGCGGGCCGCACCGGCACGCCGTGCTCGCGGGCGTCGCGCACCAGCTGCGCCGGGGCGTAGAAGCCCATGGGCTGGCTGTTGAGCAGGGCGCAGACGAAAGCCGCCGGGTAATGGTATTTCAGCCAGGCCGACACGTAGGCCAGGGCGGCGAAGCTGGCGGCGTGCGACTCCGGGAAGCCGTACTCGCCGAAACCCTGGATCTGGCGGCAGATCTGCTGCGCGAATTGCTCGCTGTAGCCGCGCTCGGTCATGCCCGCGATCAGCTTCTGCTGGAACGGTTCCAGCCCGCCGCGCCGTTTCCAGACGCCCATGGCGCGGCGCAGCTGATCGGCCTCGCCGGGGGTGAAGCCGGCCGCCACCATGGCCAGCTGCATCACCTGCTCTTGGAAGATCGGCACGCCCTTGGTGCGCTCCAGTACGCTCTTGACCGCGTCGCTGGGGTAATCCTCCGGCTCGATGCCGTCGCGCCGGCGCAGGTAGGGATGCACCATGTCGCCCTGGATCGGGCCAGGCCGGACGATGGCGACCTGGATCACCAGGTCGTAGAAATTGGCCGGCTTGAGCCGCGGCAGCATGGCCATCTGCGCGCGCGATTCGATCTGGAAGGTGCCGATGGTGTCGGCCTTCTGGATCATGGCGTAGGTGGCGGTATCGCCCGGCGGGATCTGGGCCATGGTCAGCCGCTTGCCGTGATGGCGCTCGATCAGCTGGAAGGTCTTGCGGATGGCGGTGAGGATGCCCAGCGCCAGGCAGTCGACCTTGAGCAGCCCCAGCGCTTCGAGGTCGTCCTTGTCCCACTGGATCACCGTGCGGCCGGCCATGGCGGCGTTCTCCACCGGCACCAGCTCATTGAGCGGGCCGGCGGAGATCACGAAGCCGCCGACGTGCTGCGACAGATGACGGGGGAAGCCGAGCAGCAGCTGGGCGAGTTCGAGCACGCGGCGGATCAGCGGGTTGTCCGGATCGAAGCCGGCCTCGCGCACCCGCTCGGGGCGGATGCGGCGGCCGTCCCACCAGTGCATGGCTTTGGCCAGCGCCTCCACCTGCGGTACCTCCAACCCCAGGGCGCGGCCGACGTCGCGCAGCGCGCTGCGCGGCCGATAGGTGATGACGGTGGCGGCCAGCGCGGCGCGGTGGTGGCCGTACTTACGGTAGATGTACTGGATGATCTCCTCGCGCCGCTCGTGCTCGAAGTCGATGTCGATGTCCGGCGGCTCGTTGCGTTCCTTGGACAGGAAACGCTCGAACAGCAGGTTGATGCGCGCCGGGTCGACCTCGGTCACCCCCAGGCAGTAGCACACCGCCGAGTTCGCCGCCGAGCCGCGGCCCTGGCAGAGGATGCCGCGCGAGCGGGCGTAGCGCACCAGATCGTGCACGGTGAGGAAATACGGCTCGTAGCGCAGCTCGGCGATCAGCGCCAGCTCGTGCTCGATCTGCTCGCGCACCTTGGGCGGTATGCCGTCCGGCCAGCGCCAGGCCGCGCCCTCGTAGGTGAGTCGGCGCAGGTGCTGGCTGGGTGTGAGGCCCGCCGGCACCAGCTCCTGCGGGTACTCGTAGCGCAGCTCGTCCAGCGAGAAGGTGCAGCGCTCGGCGATGCGCACCGTCTCGGCCAGCCACGCGGGCGGATAGAGCCGGGCCAGGATGGCGCGCGGCCGCAGGTGGCGCTCGCCGTTCGGCTCCAGAGCGCGGCCGAGCTGGTGCAGCGGTTTCTTCAGACGGATCGCGGTGAGCGTGTCCTGCAGGGCGCGGCGGCCGCGGCTGTGCATCAGCACCCCGCCGCAGGCCGTCACCGGCAGCCCGTGGCGCCGGCTCAGCGCCTCGGTTCGCTCGATCAGCAACGGGTCGCGCGGGCTGGCCAGCAGGCTCACGGCCAGCCAGCCGCGCCCGGGAAAATGCGCCCGCAGCCAGGCGGCGTCCTCGTCGCCGGTGGTCTCCTCCACCAGCAGCAGGGCCAGGCAGTCGGGCGGCGGCTCCCGCAGATCGTCCTTGCCGATCCGGTACTCGCCCTTGGGCGCCAAGGAGCGGGCCAGACTGATGAGCGCGCACAGCTGGCCATAGGCGCGCCGGTGCGGGGCGAGCAGCACCAGGCGCGGACCGTCGTGGAGGTGGAACTCGCTGCCGATCAGCAGCTTCAGGCCGTGCTCCTTGGCGGCCTGATGGGCGCGCACCACGCCCGCCACCGAGCACTCGTCGGTGATGGCCAGCGCCGCGTAACCCAGCGCCGCCGCCCGCGCCACCAGCTCGTCCGGATGGGAGGCGCCGCGCAGGAAGCTGAAATTGCTCAGGCAATGGAGTTCGGCATAGCCGGGCTGCGAGGCCATGGCAAAGGTAGGAATATGTATGGATGTACAGTATAGGGGCGGCTGGCGGCCGGCTCAATCGGGCGGGGTGTCCGTTTGGACCGTTGAAGCGCTCTGGTTCGTTGTCTAGGGTTCGCTTCGGGGCGGGATGCCCTGCTTAGGAATAAGAAGATGGAACTCAAGCCTGCCGACGAAGTGCTGCCGGAAGAGCTGCCTTACGTGGAGGCGCCGTCCTGGGCGGCCGCGCGTTTGCAGAACTGCGGTCTGCGCGAGTTTCCCCTGCCGCCGCGTCGTTACTGGATAGGACAAGGCCTGAGGGGCCTGACGCCCGAGCTACAGCGCCTGCATGCCCTGCGGCACGTGAGGAGCGGCCGGCTCCTGCTCGTGACCGAGCCTCACCGCCCGCCGCAGTCGCCCATCGTGCGCTGGCAGCTCCCGGCGCCCACCGAAGGGGGGGCGCCGGATGCCCTGGCCGGACGCTGGGTCTTCGACGACGAGGTGGTTTGGTCTTTGCCCTCGCTGCTGCGGCGGCAGCTGGCCGAGCTCAACCGAAGCGGCCGCGGGCCGGAGCACGTCCTATGTGAGGCTTACGGCTATCCCGACCGCTATACCCGGCGCCCGCTAGCCGCGTTCTGCAGTGGCGCCCAGGATGGGGCGGCGCCCGAGCCGACCTGGCCGGCATGGCCGGTGGTCGAGACGCCGCATGCGGCGCGGCGGCAGCTGCAGGTGGGCGTGTTCTTCGACGGCACCGGCCATCACAAAGACGTCGACCGGCAGCTTACCGACCGTGACGTGACCAATATCGGCAAGTTGCACGATCTGTATTTCGATGTCCACGAGGAGTACATCCGTGCCATCTATATCCCAGGTCCTGGCGCTGTCGGTGAGGTGGAGCAGACGCCCAACGGACCGGAGGCGGAAGCATCGGTAGTTGGGCTGGCTTTCGCTACCGGACCGGAGGGGGGACAAGCGCGGATTCGTCTGGCAAAGACATATCTGCGCAGGGTGCTGAACGCGCATCCAGATGTCGATCGCATCACCTTCGACGTGTTCGGCTTCAGCCGCGGCGCGGCGCTGGCGCGCCACTTCGTCAACCTCATCCACGGCGGGCTGCGCGGTGTGCGTATACCGGCCAGTATAGCGCTCGAGGTGCGCTTCCTGGGGCTGTTCGACACGGTCGGCAGTTTCTATTGGCCAGGCAATGACGACGAGGGGACGTTCAACCTCCATCTGCACGGCGGCAGCGCCCAGCGGGTGGTGCACTACACCGCCAGGCACGAGATCCGTGTCAACTATCCGTTGAGCAGCCTGAAGGACGCCAATGGCCGCCTGCCCGGCAATTTCAGCGAGATCGAACTTCCCGGAGCGCACGGTGATGTCGGCGGCGGCTACGAGAATCCGGACAGAAACTTCGCCAACGTCGAGCAGCTGCCGGTGCGTCTGTGGACCAACCTGGCGCTGGCCGGCGACGCGGCCATCCGCCGGGCGCAGGAAGAGGCCGCCGCGCGCGGTCGGTACATCCGGGTGCAATACCCGGACGTGGTGGAGGTGGAGCATCGATACACGCGCAAGGAACTGTCCATTGTTGCGCTGCGTAAGATGCACGAGCAGGCGCTGGCGGCGGGGGTGCCACTAAAGCCGTTACCGCGGGATAACCTCGATTACATATTGCCGTCGGCGCTAGAGCAGGCTTGGCAGCGTTGGCAGGCAGCGGGCGGTTCGATGGCTGAGGCACGCCACTTCCTGCGAGAGTACATCCACACCTCGCACCGCCAGTCGCTGGGCAGCGAGGGCATGATGAAGGATCTGCGGAACTATGCCGACCGTCCCGAGCGGAGCGAGGTCCGCCGGGTATTTCACAACAATCCCGCCTGGGCGGTGGGCGGCGGGATACAGGTGATGCATGCGCGGGCGTAAGTGGCTGGCAATCGGCCTCGGGCTGCTGGCGCTGGTCGGGCTAGCGGTCGGCTATGAGCGTGGTCCGCGTCTCTATGACTACGGTACTGCCACCGTCGGTGGCCCTTACGGCTGGCCGGTGTTCGTCGAGCAGCTGATCTTCGACGGCAGGTGGCGAGTCGGGGTTGGGATACTCGGGGGCGGTTTCGAGGAAGTTCCCCCGCGCGGCGGTAAGCTGGCGGCGTCCGACCCGCGGCCGGTGCCGAAGACGCTGCATGCACGTTGGTTTTCGCACCGTACCCAGACCTATTACGAAATCGACCTGACCCTGCCCGAGGATCTGGAGGCGCGGGTGCGGCGCTGGTACCGGCGCTACCCGCCGCCGGATTACCTGCATTTCTTGGTCACCGGGATCGCTGGCGACGGGCGGGTGTACGTGTGGTGGCGCGCCAACTGTATCAGCTGCCCGCTCTATGACCGCAGCCAGGATTTCTACGAGCCGCTCATCCCGCTGGCGCATGGGCGGGTGGTGGAGGGTGATCCCAATCGCTACCGCGCTCAGATCGAAGAGTACCGCCGGGAGGGTGTGATTCCGTGACCGCTATGCGCTGGCGTGAACGGATAGTGATCGGCTGATAGACACGCTCGCCCGTCGTACCTATGGCTGCAAGGCGCCGAGCGGGAAGTCTCGCCGCTCAGGCGCGCAACAGCTGGGCATGCGCCGATAGCGGTTGGGACGCGGCGGCTGGCGGGGTTTCCAGCCATTCCAGCAGGCGTTCCCAGTGCGGGATGTCGAAGCGGGCGCGGTGGGTGTCCAGCTCGTGTACGCCCAGACCTTGATCGGCGGCCAGCAGGTAGTTCTGTGAGTCGCGCAACCGGGTCACCAGCGGGATGTCGACGGTGTCGAGGAAGGCTTGCAGCGCTCGCAGGCCGGGCGAATGTTCGCGCACGCGGTTGGCGATGATGCCGATGCGGGCGCGGATGGTCTTGTTGGCGGCGATCAGGCTGCGGATGAAGTCGGCGGCAGCGCGGATGTCGATGGCGGAGGGGGCCAACGGCACCAGAATCTGGTCGACGCCGCGGATCTGCTCCAGCAATTCCGGTTTGCCCAGGCTGGCGGGAGTATCGATGATCAGTCGCTCGGTGTTGGCCGGAAGACGAATTTGCCAACTACGGGTAAGGCCCAGCGCGGGACCGCGGAAGGTGGCTACGCCGTAGATCGGCGGGCGGTCCGAGGGGCGCAGTTCCAGCCAGCTGCTACTCGAGGCTTGGGGGTCGTAATCGTATAGAGCGGTGTGAAAGCCGCGTGCCGCGTACAGGCTGGCGAGATTGGTCGCGATCGTGGTTTTGCCACAGCCGCCTTTCGTGTTCAGGACGATGATTCGACGCATGTCCGGCCCGGCTGATTTTTCTGATCTTGTCTGTCCGCCCTTAGAATCATAGGGGGTTCCCTAGATAGGGCAAGGCCTTAGGAAAAATTAGTAGAAAATTACCATTCCTGCTGTGACTTAGTTCCACATACGGCACTGCCGTGGACGCCGGATCGTCGTTACGGAGCCGATGACGGCCATGAGCGCGGGCCGTATCAAACGCTTATTGGGCGAGCGGAGAGAGCGTGCCCTAGCTGAACAAGCCGTGCAGAAACCAGCCGCGCGGGGCGCGGCGTTCACGGAATACCCATAGCCGCGTTCCTTTGGGATTGCGGGCGATGAAGTAGTCGCGGCAGAGATCCTGGCCGTCCCACCAGCCGGTTTCGATACGCTCCGGGCCGTTTTCCAGAATCAGCGGACCGTGCCAATAGGGCCGGCCGTCCCGCATGCGCAGCGGCACCGGCTGTGGTAGCAGCCACAGAGGGCGCTCGCCGTGGTCCTCGGTTTCGGCCGGTTCGCCCGGGGTGGTGTAGGCCCAGGCGCGCTCGGGGCGGTGTTCGGAGCGGGTGCTCAGCCCGTGGACGGCGTCCTCGCCCAGACGGGCGCGAAGGCGTTCCAGCAGGTGCGTCCACAGATGCCGAGGGCGGCCGGGATCGCCGAGCAGTTCCGGTCGGTCCGGTGCGAGCAGCTGGATGTCGGCGGCGCGCAGCGTCAGGCTGCGTACTGGCGCTCGCAGTTCGACTCGCTCCAGGCGTTCGCGAACCAGGCCGAACAGATAGTCCGGCTCGCGCGTCGGGCTGACCAGGCCGACGCGGACCAGGGTGGCCGGGCCGGTGGCATGCCGCAGTTCGATTTCCAAGCCCTGGGTGCCGCTGTCGAGTCCGCGCAGGAAGCCGCACAGCTCCCGCAGCAGCCGCTTGAGCGCGAACAGCAGCTGCTCGCAGTGCTCGACCTCGCTGGGCAGCTCCAGCCGGGCCTGGAAGCGGGGTGGGGGCAGGTAGGGGCGGCGTGGGTCGGGTACCTGGCCCAGGGCGCGATCCAACTGCCGCAGCAGCTCGGGACCGAGCCGCCGCGCCAAGCCGGCGCGGGGTAGGCGTAGGCAGTCGCCTAGGGTGGTGACGCCCAGGCCCTCCAGGGCCAGCGCCTGAACCTCGTCCAGCCGCAGCACGGTGAAGGGCAGCGCTTCGAGCTGGGCCCGCAGCGTTTCGAGATCCAGCGCCGGTTGCTGGTCGCCGCCGCGGGCGAGCAGCCAAGCGCCGGTCGGGGTTGGGGCGACGCCGCAGATGCCGGTGTAGCCCAGTGCGTTCAATTCTTGGCGAAAGCGCCGCAGCAGCTTAGGCAAGCCATCGAATAGCCGCAGGCTGCCGCCGATTTCCAGCAGCAACCCGTGTGGCGGCTGCAGGCTAACGAGCGGCGTGAACTGCAGTGCCCAAGCCGCCAGTTGCCGTAGCGCGCGAGCCTCGGCCTCGCCGTCGCGCGGATGGATCGTCAGCCGCGGCACCAGCGCCCGCGCTGCGGTCAGGCGCATGCCGGGTAGGATGCCGCCGCTCAGCGCCGCGCGGCTGCAGGCCAGGACGGTTTGCTGCTCGCTGACGACGAACGGCGTCTCATCGCTGCACAGGCGCGCGAATACCGCCAGCGGCAGATCGGGTATGGCAAGAGCAAGCCAGAGCATGCGCCCTCCGGCGCTGGGATGCGCGCTCGTTTCGACCGCAACTTGCCCGCGCCGGTGTTACCGCCGCCATAGCCAAGTCAGGATGCCCGGCTTGTCCTTTCGCAGCGGATGGGAGTCCGGCAGCTGGGGGGGAACGGGCAGCGGCAGGTCCAGCTGCGACGGCGGGGTGGGCCGACGCAGCGGCCGAACGGGCCGGGGGCGACCCGCCGTCACTATCCGCGGCAGCGGGCGGGCATGGGGCTGCGGCGTCGGCGCGGCGTTGATTTGCGCCGCCGGGCGTCGCTCCAGATCGAGTAGCAGCTCCACCCGATTGGCGGCGCCGCGACACTTGAGCAGCCGCACCGCGGTCTTGCCGTCGCGCGCCGCCACTTCCAGCCGCAGCGCGGCGGGCGACGGCTGGGCGGCCTCGGCGCTGGGCCGGAACAGGATGCCCCAGCTCTGGCCGGCTTCGGCGGCCAGTTGCAGGCGCCGCAGAGTCTTGTCGTCGGCGCTGGCCGGCCAGGCCAGCACGGCGCCGCAGGTGCCGGCACGCAGCGCCTGCTCCACCGCCCACAGCTTGTCGGTGGTGGTTTTCGGGTGAACCAGCAGCACTCTGGAGAGGTCTACGCCGTGTGCGGCCAGCGCCGGCGCGTAGGGGATGTAGGGCGGCGCGATCAAGGCGATCCAGCGACCCTGCCGGCTCAGGCGGGCCAGTGCCGGCATCAGTAGGCGCAGCTCGCCGATGCCGGGCTGATCGTGCAGCACTTCGGTCAGCGCCCCCAACGGCCAGCCGTTGCCGGGCAGAGCGAGGTCGAGCTCGGCGAAACCGGTGCTGACATGATCCAGGCCGGTTTGCAGTGCTTTCTCTCGGCCTCGCCAGATGCCGGGTTGCTGCAGCAGTTCGTTCAGGGCGTTGTCGTGCATAGCGACCTCTGTTTTTGCTTATTGGCGCCGCGAGCCGGTGACCTAGCTGAGGCCCTCGGTGCGGATGACGCCCACGCCCAGCCCCTCGATGACGAGGGGATCGCGGCGCAGGTCGACTTCTATGGGTTTGAAGTCGGGGTTCTCCGGCAGGAGGCGGACCAGATGCCGGTGGCGTTCGAAGCGCTTGACGGTGACCTCGTCGGCCAGGCGTGCCACCACGATCTGGCCGTTGCGCGCCTCGGAGGTTTTGTGCACGGCCAACAGGTCGCCGTCGAGGATGCCGATGTCGCGCATGCTCATGCCCCGGACCCGCAGCAGGTAGTCGGCGCGGGGGCGGAACAGGTCCGGCGCGCACTGATAGCGGCGCTCGATGTGTTCCTGCGCCAGGATGGGGCTGCCGGCGGCGACCCGGCCGATCACCGGCAAGCCTTCCTCCTCGAGCAGGCGGATGCCGCGCGAGGAGCCGGGCGTGAGCTCAATGGCGCCTTTGCGCGCCAGGGCGCGCAGATGTTCCTCGGCGGCGTTGGCGGAGCGGAAACCCAGCCGCTTGGCGATCTCCGCTCGGGTGGGCGGAAAGCCGGTGGTGGCCACGAACTCTCGAATCAGCTCGAGGATCTCGGTCTGGCGGGGGGTGAGCTTTTCCATGCGGCCTCCGGTGTGCGAATACTGTAAATATATACAGGTATATTGGGATCGACAAGCGCTGCCGCGGGCCGTGGTCGAAACCGACGCTCCCGGCAGCTATAGGGTTACAATGAGTTTTTCGTAACAGGACAAATGTCGTGCCATGGTCAGCAGCGTCAACGCCGAGCTCAATGCCGAGCTCAGTGAGCTCATAGCCGACGACCGGCTCGATTTCTCGGGATGGCTGGAGCGCCTGCCGAACAGCTTCGGCGAGCGCGAGCAGGCATTGCTGAAGAACGCCTGGGAGACGGCTCGGGAGGCTTACGACGGCATCCGCCGGCCGTCCGGCGAGCTTTATTTCAGCCATGCGCTGGGCGTGGCGACCATCCTGACGGGGCTACGGCTGGACGCCCAGACCATCGCCGCCGCGTTGCTGCATGATCTACCGCAGCTGCAGCGCTACCAGCGGGCCGGCTTCGTGGCCCGCTTCGGCGAGGACGTCGCCGGTCTGGTGGAAGGCCTGGCGCGGATGGAGCGTATCCAGAGCCTGCACGAGCGCCCTCACGCCAATCCCGAGCAGGAGCAGGCCGAGGCGCTGCGCAAGATGATCCTGGCCATGGCCAAGGACATCCGGGTGGTGTTCATCACCCTGGCTGAGCGGCTGGACGACATGCGCAGCCTGAAGAACCGGCCCGAGGCCGAGCAGCGCCGGATGGCCCGGGAGACGCAGGACCTGTACGCGCCGCTGGCCAACCGCCTCGGTATCTGGCAGCTGAAGTGGGAGCTGGAGGATCTGAGCTTCCGCTACCTGCAGCCGGAGGCCTACAAGCGCTTGGCCAAGGCGCTGGCGGAGAAGCGTGTCGCACGCGAGGAGTACATCGAGCGGGTCAAGCGCATCTTGGACGAGGCGCTGCGCAAGTCCGGCATCGAGGCCGAGATCACCGGCCGGCCCAAGCACCTGTACAGCATCTGGAAGAAGATGCAGCGCAAGGGCGTGGAGCTGCACGAGCTGTTCGACATCCGCGCCGTGCGCATCATGGTCAAGGACGTGGCGGCCTGCTACGCCGCGCTGGGCGTGGTGCACACGCTCTGGCGCCACATCCCCAAGGAATTCGACGACTACATCGCCACGCCCAAGGAGAACAACTACCGCTCGCTGCACACCGCGGTGATCGGCCCCGAGGGGCGTACCTTGGAGGTGCAGATCCGCACGCCCGAGATGCACCAGCAGGCCGAGCTGGGTATCGCCGCGCACTGGCGCTACAAGGAGGGCGGTCCGCAGGATCAGAATTTCGAGCAGAAGATCGCCTGGTTGCGCCAGCTGCTGGACAGCGGCCAGGAGGATGGGGCGGAGGATTTCATCGACCGCTTCAAGGCGGAGATCTTCGAGGACCGGGTCTACGTCATCAGCCCCAAGGGCGACGTGATCGACCTGCCGCGCGGCGCCACGCCGCTGGACTACGCCTATTACGTGCACTCCGAGGTCGGTCATCGCTGCCGCGGCGCCAAGGTCGACGGTCGCATGGTGCCGCTCACCTATGAGCTGCAGAACGGCGAGCAGGTGGAGATCCTCACGTCCAAGACGGCCGCTCCCAGCCGCGACTGGCTGATGCCGGCGCTGGGATACCTCAAGACTTCGCGCGCGCGCGCCAAGGTCAAGGCCTATTTCCGGGCCCAGGACCAGGAGAAGAACGTCGCCGCCGGCCGCCAGCTGCTGGAGAAGGAGCTGCACCGGCTCGGGCTGACCGACGTCAACATCGACCAGCTCGCGCTCAAGACTCGCTATCCCAAGACCGACGACTTCCTCGCCGCCATCGGCCGCAACGACATCACCAGCGGCCAGATCGCCAACCTGGTGCAGGATCTGATCCTGCCCAAGCTGCCGGCCGAGGAGGTCATCCAGACCAGCGCGCCCAGCAAGCCGGCGGGCGACGGCAAGGGCGACATCAGCGTCTACGGCGTGGGCGATCTGCTCACCCGCATGGCCCGCTGCTGCAAGCCGGCGCCGGGTGACGAGATCATCGGCTTCATCACCCGCGGCCAGGGGGTGCGCATCCACCGCCGGGGCTGCCCGAGCCTGGAACGGCTGGTCGAGCAGCAGGGCGAGCAGCGCTTGATCGAGGTGAGCTGGGCCAGCACCACCGACAAGCGTTATCCGGTCGACATCCAGGTCGAGGCGCTGGACCGCCAGGGGCTGCTGCGCGATATCTCGGCGGCGCTGTCCAACGAGAAGATCAACGTGGTCAGCGTCAACACCCGCACCGACAACAAGAACTTCCGCGCCCACATGACGCTGACCGTGGAGATCGCCGATCTCGAGCAGATGGCGCGGGCCATGGACCGCATCGCCCGGGTGCGCAACGTCATCGACGTGCACCGGCGGGTGTGATCGACACCGCCCGCAGGTACGGGGACGGACCAATTCGCTGGATCCACCCCGTGCCGAGTGGCGGTGCCTGATTCGGACGCTCTTTGACCAGCCGTGAAATGGCCGGGCCGGACTCGTTCCGGCCGGTAGATTTTTAGGAGCGAATTTTTTCTTTTTGAGTCAGTTTGTTAAGTTAAGTGTGTTCCCCGCGTGCGCGGGGATGAACCGGACTGAGCTGGTGGACGGTGATCATGGCGTTCCGTGTTCCCCGCGTGCGCGGGGATGAACCGCTTCTTTGATTCCTTCTTCTTCGTCATCCGTCGTGTTCCCCGCGTGCGCGGGGATGAACCGCTTATGCCAAGGGGCCGCACTTGCGGCACTTGGTGTTCCCCGCGTGCGCGGGGATGAACCGATGGTGGCAAAGGGCGCTTGGCCCGACTACGACGTGTTCCCCGCGTGCGCGGGGATGAACCGCGATTCGATGAAGGCCGGCAGCGTCTGCGCGCGTGTTCCCCGCGTGCGCGGGGATGAACCGGAAAGCATCAGTGGCATCCGGCAGGTGGATGCGTGTTCCCCGCGTGCGCGGGGATGAACCGTCGCCCCGCACGATGCGCGTCACCCGCTCGGGGTGTTCCCCGCGTGCGCGGGGATGAACCGCACGCCGCTATTGACGGCCACGAAACCAGGCACGTGTTCCCCGCGTGCGTGGTGCTGAGTCGTCGCATGGGGGCCGGCGGTATGGCCCCCGAAGCTGTCCTCGGCTCCTGCGGGATTCGACCATCCAACATCTCCTGGCCCCCGATGAGCCGCGCCGGCGCCTACCGCTCCTCGCTTGGCGCGGCGGCCGGCGTCGGGCGGAGCTGGGTCAGGATGCGTCGTGCTCGGGCGGCGATCCGCGCGGCGAGGAAGTCGCCGCGCAGTTTCACTTCGAACGCGGCGCTCATCGCGGCTTGAAACATCGTGTGCTTGGGTTGGCGCTCGTAGCACGGGATGTAGTTGGTCTTGTTGCCGAAGCCGAGGATGCGCCGGTCCTCCTCATCCAGATTGCCGAGGAAGGCGGCGTTGAGGATGAGCGGATGGTAGCGGTAGTAGGCGATATCTTCGGCCTGCAGCGGGATCGCCGGGTCGTGGAAGCAGTAGAACACGGCCTGGCGCGGTTCGCGGATCGGCGAGCTCTGGCGGTGGATGCCGCTGGTGTCGAACAGGAACGCCGTTCCTGCCGGCCCGGTGACCGTGACGATCTCCGCGTCGGTCATCCGCGCGACTTCGGCATCCGGCACCACCCGCGGCGCCCGGCCATGGCTGCCCTTGATATAGGCGAAGGCGCCGCTGCGCACGTCGGTCAGATACACGGCTAGCTTCACTTCCCGCGGCACCCAGTGGATGCGCTGCTGGTCGTACCAGCTGTCGCCGTGCCAGCCGTGGAAATCCGCTTCGGTCGGTAGCGACAGCCAGCCCTTGGCTTCGCACAGCGCGAACTCCGGTCCCAGGTAGTCGCGCAGCACCTGCTTGATGAGCGGGTGCAGCGGCAGGTCGACGAACCCCTGCTCCAGGGTCAGCACGTTCTGCACCATGTGCCGGTAAGGCTCGGTTTTCTCGTAGCCGTCGAAGTCGTTCCAGCGCAGCCGCTTCAGCAGCACGGCGAAGGCACGCTGCATGGCGGTCAGCATGGGCGGCGGCACGAAGTTGGGCAGCACGGCGATGCCGTCGCGCCGCAGCCGCTCGACCAGTTCCTCGGGGGTGGGCAGGGCGTTGGTGTTCATGCGGCACCTCGCGACTCTTCGCACCATTGCAGATGGTTGGCGACGCACTCGGCGATGGAGAAGCGTTCCACCGCGCGGATGCGCGACGCTCTGCCCATGGCCAGGCGCAGCGCCGGGTTAGTTGCCAGCTTGGCGATGGCCGCGGCCAGCGCGGCCGGCTGCTCGGGCTCGACCAGAATGCCGTTGACCTGATCCTGGACCAGTTCCGGTATGGCCCCGACGCGGGAGGCGATGATCGGCAGCCCGCAAGCCATGGCCTCGGCCACGGCCAGGCCAAACGCCTCCTGCCAGCGCGCCGGGTGCACGAACAGATCGGCCGCGCACAGCAGGTTTTCCAGATCGTTCCGCAAGCCGAGCAGCTCGACCCGGCCGCCCAGATCCAGTTCCAGCGTCAGATCCCGCAAGTTCTTCTGCTCCGGTCCGTCGCCGACGATGGTGAGATGCCAGCGGTGCGATTCGAGCAGGGACAGTGCCCGCAGCAGCACATCGATGCCCTTGGCCCGGATCAGGTGCGATGCGGTGATCAGCCGCAGGCAGCCGGTGCCGGCGGGCCGCGTCCGCGGTCGAAAGCGGGTGGTGTCGACGCCGTTGTAAATCCGCCGGATCGGCGTGCCGCGGTGGAAGCGCCGGTGGTTGCGGGCGCGGACATAGTCGGATACGGCGCCTATGCCGGACAGGCGCAGGACGCTCACCCGGTCCAGGCAGCGCCTGAGCCAGCGAAACCGCACGGGATGCGGATCGTTCTGACCGGAAATGTGGTCGATCAGAATTACCCGCGCCGGATAGGCGAGGTAGGCGAGCAGGGCCAGCGGTTCGCGTACCGCGACGAAGTTGAGGTGCAGCACGTCGTAGGACGACAGTCGGCGAATCGCGCTCAACGGCCGTTGGGTGAGCGTTTCCACCGAATACCAGCGCGCGCCGGTGAGCACCAGCTGGCGGAGGAAGCTCGGCAAGGGGTTGGGAAGCGTGAAGACGTCGACGTGATTGCCTCGCTCGGCCGCGGCTTGGCAAAAGCATAGGATCCATTGCTCCAGCGAGCCGTTCTTGTTCGGTTGCAATTGAAAGATGAGCGCGATGCGGGGGGCGCGAACGCTGTTGGAGGGAGGCAATCGGATCGGCCGGCTTTCGACGGGGAGCGCGGTTTCGCTGCCACCGGCGGTCGCGGGCGACGCGCTCTGTCTGTTGAGCATGGCGGTCCTCCTTAGTTTTTGCTGGTCGATTCGCTTCCGCTGGCAATGCTGGCAACCGTCGCACGCGTGCGCCGACCGGCAGGTGCGCGAAGGACTTGGGCACCTGCCGTGACGACGGAAGACACAGGAGCGCTCGGGCTAGCGGCCCGGATGTGAGCGGATGCCAAGAAGCAGGACGGGCCGGTATCCGGGAGCTGAGGCCGAGAACGACCGGATCGGCGCCGATTCCGTAAGGGCCAATGTTGGCGCTGTCGCGAGCTATCTCAAGTTGGGTACGGAAGCGCGTTTCGGCGCAGCCGGCCGGGGGGCTTTTAATCCATGTTGTTATTTCTCACTGCGTGCGCGGTGATGAATAAGCCCGCCGCTAGCGGCCCGTGCCTCAGCGCCTGAACGGCACATACTGGCGGTGCGGACTAGCGCCGCGCCAGATGAAGCTTTCGTAGTAGTAGTGCAGGAACGAGATGGTCAGGACGGCCACGTTGACCAGCGGCAGGTGCTGGTGCGTGGTCAGCGCATAGGCGATGAGGATCGACACGGCCGGCAACAGCAACAGCGGCGGTAGGCGGCTGAATCGGGTCAGGCGATAGAGCAGGTTGACCGGCCGCGTGCGGTTGCGGTTGCCGTCGTGGGTGACGTAGATGATGTAGGCGGTGGCGTCATGGATGACGCGCGGAACCAGGATGACGAACAAGGTGTAGCCGATTTCGTTGATGAGCAGCGCCGAGCCGAGCAGCGCCACGTTACCCCACAGATACCACGTGCCGATCCGGTGGCGGGCGTCGCCGGTGAGGCGGATGGCCAGCACGATCACCGCCGCGCACAGGCCCACCGCCACGAGGGTCGTCACCTGATATACGCTCACCGGCCCGAGCATCACCTCGCCCAGGTAAGTCTTGCCGTACACGTTGATGTAGATCGCGAAGCCGGTGAGCACCGCCAGCCATTTCCATAGCCTGAAGACGGGCGAGGGCGGCGCGCCCATCATCATCAGCGTCAGGCCGAGCTGCTGCGCCAGCACGTGGTAGACCGTGTAGAAGGCGAGGAACACGAACAACGCTCGCTGGCCGACAGGCTGCGGGCCGAACTGGCCCGCGCAGGCGATGGCGGCGAACGCCAGCAGCGGTGGCAGCAGCTTGTACCGGTAGTGGCTCAGGTACTCGCGGTCGGCCATGGTCAGCAGGCTGGCGACGATGTGCGGCAGGCCGAAGATCACGGTCCAGAACGCCCAGCGCTCGGGGGCAGCGGGTAGATGCTGCCGAAGCAGTACACCGTCCAGGGCCAGGGTATCGACGGCGACCAGAAACAGCGAAATCGGAATCAGCGCATACAGCGCCAGCAGCCAGCGGCAATCGACGGCGCGCAGTTGAGCTTCCACGGCGTCCTCGGACTTTGTTGAGACGTTTGCTATTGATGTCTCAGTAAAGCACAGGCTGCGGCGAAGGCCAGGGGCCGCATGCCGCCGCGCGACAACGATGCTCCGCGATCAGGGATGGCGTCGTCGTCGGGCGGCGGTTCGGGAACGCGCTCAGCGCGCGTTTTCCCGATCGTAGGCCTGAACCGCGGCTATTTCCTGTTCGGCGAAGTGCTTGCGCCTCAGCTCGGCGATCTGCGCTTCCTTGTCCTGAGGGCTCAGCGCCGACGCATCGATCAGCGACCGCTCCTGCCGGTAGAGCTGGTAGCGGCGCTCCCACTCCGCGTGCAGCGTCTCCATCTTCGCCAGCTCATGCGTGGCTTCGATGCCAAGGCGCTGCTCGCGCAGATACTGCACGTCGGCCTCCGAGGCACCGCGCGCGCGCATGGCGGCCACCTCCGCCGCCAGGTCATCGACCCGGGCCCCTTCGACCTCCAGCGGCGGTGCGTCGGACGGTAGCTGCCGGCGCAGCGCCTCCAGCCGGTCGCGGCGCTGTTCCGGCGTCAGCGAGCGATCCTGCTCGATGCGCATCGCTTCGAGCGTGTAGCGGGTTTGCGCTTCCTCGTGGCCGAACAGGGCATCGGCGGTGTCGGCGTCGAAGTGCTGCCGGCGCAGCGCATACATGCGTTCGAACAAGCGCGCCGGCGTCTCGGCCGTGGCCTGCATCGACATCGCCTCCGCCATCAGACGGTCGAGTTCCTGGCGATAGGCCTGATAGGTCGCGAATAGCGCCGCGGCGCGCTCGCCCGCCGTACCGGGCAGTGCGCGCAACAGCGTCTCCTGAGCGTACTGCGGGCGCTCGGCGGCGAACGGCTCGAACTCGGCGCGCAGCACCTCGAACGCAGCGATCAGCTTGTCGTCGATCTGCAGCTGGCCGTAGGGATCGAGGTGAAACATGCTCGCTATGGCGTGCAGGTCGTCCATCGCCAGCTCCGGTGCCGATGTCTGTTCTGCGGTCCGCTCCGGCGCGCTCATCGTGGCGGTCGATGCGACCGGCGTGCCGGCGTCGATCGGCTGCGGCGCCATGGCGGGCGCGGACGGTTCCGGCAGCGGGGCGGTGGTGGCGGCCGTGTCGTGGTCGCCGACATCGCGATCGAGCGACAGCCAGATGCCGGCACCGACCGCCGCCACGCCGATCGCGGCGATGATGGCGAGGGTCGGCAGACGTGACGTTTGCGAATCCGGGCGCGTGTTCGGGCGTGGCATGGCGTGTCTCCGCGAACGGTTTCAGTTGGCCAGGATTTCGACCTTTGCCGAGGCGCGCATCTGATCGATCATCTGTTGAATCTTCTGATTGCGCAGCTCGCCTTCTATCCAGGCGCGGGCGGTCTCCAGCGGCACCTGTTCCAGCTGCCGCACGCCCTCGACACGCACGACATGCCAGCCTTGCGGCGTCTGCAGCGGCTGGTCGGTGAAGGTACCGGCCTGCATGGCGCGTACCGCGTCGGCGATGGTCGTGGGCAGCTGCTCCGCCATCAGCCAGCCGAGGCTGCCGCCATTCGCGGCCTCGGGAGCCTGCGACATTTCGCTGGCCAGCTGCGCGAAGTCGGCGCCGTCCTTGAGCTTGGCGATGACGGCGCGGGCGCTGGCTTCGTCCGCGGTCACGATCTGGCGCAGGTCGTATTCGAAATGCTTCGGCAGCTGCGCGTAGTACTCAGCGATGGCGGCGTCGTCGATTTCGATCTTCTTGCTGGCTTCCGCTAGGAAGCGCTGGGCGATCAGCGTGTCGCGCTGCAGCGCCAGCTCGTGGAGGAAGGCGTCGTCCGTACCGAAGCCTTGCTTGGCCGCTTCCTGCACCACCGCTTCGAGCGTGATCAGCCGGTCGAGGATGGCCTGGTGGTCCGCTTCCGTCAGTTCCGGCTGCGCCGTTTGCCCGGTAGCCTCGGCTTCGCTGGCTCTTTCCTGACGCGTCACGCCGAGCATGACCTCGAACACCCCGCGCGGGATCGGTCGGCCGTTGACCGTGGCGACCGGCTCGTTGCCGGAGCGGGGTAAGGCTTGCGGCAGACTGGCTTCGCTACTGCAGGCGGTGACGGCGGCCAATGACGCGAGCAACAGCAGTCTGTGGATGATCGGCGTTGGAATGGGACGATGCGGCATGGTGTGCTCTTCCGGGACGCATGATTCTGTGTTCACGCTCGGAAAAACCGCCGCCGAGCCGGCGGCGGTGACGTAAGGCGACGTCGATCCGGTCGCGTGAGCAGCGAGCGTGTGACTATCGACTTACAGCGCTTACTGCAGTTCCCGACGGACGTCGTTGTAGACGCCGGCGTCGGTCAGCAGCGCCAGGTGGTTGACCTGCGAGGTCAGACGGCTCTGGCCGCAGGCGGCGCTGCTGGCCGGGATGATGATGCCGTCCACCAGCGACCACAGCGAGCGGTCGCAGCCGCGACCGGCCAGCGTGATCAGGAAGGTCGACAGCGGCCGCATCTCGAAGCAGGCCGGGCTGACGCAGGCGTACGCCCAGGTGGTGCCGCTGTGCGGCGAGCCGAGGCTGATGAAGCGGCGCACGTTGCTCTGGCCGTTCTGCATCACCAGGTACCAGCGCGTCACCAGGCCGCCGTTGGAGTGGGCGATGATGTTCACCTTGGCGTTGCCATGGCGGGCGCGGACCGTGTTGACCAGGCTGCCCAGCTGCGAGGCGCTGACCATGTTGGAGTTGACCAGCGACGCATAGTCGAACTTATACAGCTGATTCGACGGATAGCCGCTGGCGACGAAGCGCGACGCCATGATGTCCCAGTTGCTGCCGCTACCGGAGTAGCCGTGCACGAAGATGATCGGACCGTTGGCGCTGGCCGTCGCCGGCGCCAGAGCGGCCACGGCGGCGGAAGCGACGAAAGCGAGACGCGCAAGCAGTTTCTTCATGATTGATCTCCTCACTGGCGTTGGTGTTGTTGCCGCTGCTCCGGCGATATGGATCGACCGGTCCGGGCTCTGACGGCCCGTGTAGGCTTTTCGATGGTCGGAACCGCGAGACCATCGCCTCCGACAGTGCTTGTGAACCCTGCGCCGCCTCCCTGCGCGGTCGGCGCCAATCCTCGACGACCCGGTCTATCCTGCCCCCAGGAGTTTGATCAAAGTGAAGCGCTGTCTCGCGAGGCGGCGATCAATCTACGAGAAGCAAAGAAGTGACGTCTTTCACGTTTTGGCACTTTGATAAGCCATTGCAACAAAGTATTGCTTCGGTGTGACGCAACGCAGCAAATGGCTTGGAGATCGTTCGTAGCACAGAGGCAATCTATGGAAAACCATAGGTTTTGAGCCTTTTTGTCGTTCTGTAACACTGGACGCCAGCTTCTCGGGAAAATGGAGCGTTGTGTGATGGCGGCGCCGTGTCCGTTAGTGGTGCAAGTGTCGGCCGCGGCGTGCCGGTTCTTGCCACCGATGGTGGGACGAAGACAGGAGGGTGGTGTTCGACCACCGAACCGTACCGCGAGGAGAGCAGGGTGGCTATGCGCCAGGGCGGCGGCTCGCGCTGGCCCGGGCCGGGTGGCAAGGGCATCTACGGTACCGGCGCGATCCTACGATGTCATCGATCACGGCACGCCCAAGCCGCTGATCAACGACCTGCGTTGGGACGGCCACGGCTGGCCGCGGTAACGCGACGAATCGGGGCTGACCGATCCCTACATGGCGATGCTTCTGGCAATTGGCTGCCCCATGCGTTTTAGGTGATCGATTTTTTATTTGGTAAAGCTGGCTAGTATTTGGGGTAAATTAGTAAATATAAATTGTTACTATTTGAGGTCGATGGCGTTCCACTTTCAAGATGCCGGATTGCCAACGCGGCCTTGTCGGGCGTAGGGTGCGATTGGCCGTTTCATGAGCGGTGTTTCGTTCCTTGCCGTTCCCGCGATACGGGCCTGGCGCAAGCTGGGGTGCGCTCCAGCCGTTCCTCTCGCTTTTCTCGCAAGGGCGGTGGGCGCCGATGCCCTCATTCTGGCCCTCTCCCGCAGCCGGGAGAGGGCGGGTACGATGGCTACGGTAGTGGTAAGGATTCAGAATCGCAGCAGGTTGGGGCGAGCCAGGCGTTCGAAATCCTGGTAGCGGATGCGCAGCACCTCGTCATGGCTGCCGGCGTTGAAGGCGATTTTCTCGTCCTCGCGCAGCCGAGGGTTGACGAACACCTCCATGCCGTACATGCCGCCGAACGGCGGCATCGCTCCGAGGTCGCAGTCGGGGAACGCTGCGCGCAGCTCGTCTTCGTCGGCCAGCGTCACCTCGCGCGCGCCCAACGCGTGGCGTAGCTCTTCGAGGTGCACCTGCTCGCTGGCGGGCAGCACCGCCATGCACAACTGGCCGTCGGCCTTGACGACCACGGTCTTGGCGAAATCGTGGCCGGAGACGTGCGCCGCCTGGGCCGTGCGCTGCGCGTCGTATGCGACGGGATGGGGAATGGTCTGGTAGTGGACGCGGTTGCTGTCCAGCAACTGCTTGAGACGGGGCATGATCATCACGGAACTCCTCGCGGCGGCGACCGCCGACACCCAAGGGGCCATTGTCTCCGCGATGTGTGGGCAGGCGCCCGATAGGCAAGGGGAAACGGCCGTCGCGCCGGACCGGTGTCGTGCGCGCCGTTTCAACACTCCACTCTGCCCGAGTCCCGCTTGCGGGAGGACGACCTGCCGGACTCGCCGACCCGCCACCAGGGACGCAGGCCGGCGGCAGCGCGGGAGCGGGCTTCGACGATCTGCTTGAGGCCCTGTAGCGGCCGGTAGCAATGTTGCGTGGTATGGTCGCGCGCCAGCAGCTGCAGGGCGCCCGGCATGCGCCAGGGCTGGCTGGCTACCAGCTCCAGCAGACGCGCCAGCCGGCCGTGGCTCACCATGCCGCCGAACAGCGGGCCGAAGGTGGGGAACGACAGTTGCAGCTGCGGGTGCAGCGGCACCAGCGGCTCGAGCTGGGGGCTCTCGTTGGCGAGCAGGGCCTGAAGCGAGTCCATGGCATGAATGCGGCCATCGGCGGCTGTTTCGGCCGGGCTCACGGAAAGTATGATTTCGACCCCATTTCCTGTTCGCATGGCCAAGTCCGTGCAAAGCATCCTTTATTTCCCTCCAAAGTAAAGGGTTGGGTGCGGACGGTACCAGCTGGCGAAGTCTGATGATGATGTCAGCAAAATATTACAGGCAAAATTCGATTGGAATCTACGGAAGCTTTAAAGTTTTAGTATAGACACAATGAGCGGAATTCGCTCGGGAGCATCGTAATGTCGGAGCAGCCGCCGCGGCACCCGCTCAAGGGCCGGGGTACCAGCAACAACGTCGCATCGCGCTTCAACGCCACCGCCACCGAAGCGGTCGACGACGGCTGGGAGCGCGAGCCGGAGCCGTTCAAGCCGCGTACCGAGGTGTTCGCCGATACCGCTCGTACCCTCATCAGTTACAACGACTCGCCCGATATTCCTTTCGATCGCTCGATCAACCCCTACAGGGGCTGCGAGCACGGCTGCATTTACTGTTTCGCTCGTCCCACGCACGCTTACCTGGGACTGTCGCCGGGCCTGGATTTCGAGACCAAGCTGTTCGCCAAGCACGATGCGGCCGCGCTGCTGATCGGCGAGCTGGGCAAGCGCGGCTATCGACCGGCGCCGATCGCCCTCGGTGCCAATACCGATCCGTATCAGCCGATCGAGCGGCGCCTGCGGATCACCCGCCAGATCCTGCAGGTGTTGCACGATTGCCATCATCCGGTGTCGATCGTTACCAAATCGGCGCTGATCGAGCGCGACATCGACCTGCTCGCGCCGATGGCCGCGCGGCGCTTGGCGCAAGTCGCGATCTCCGTCACCACGCTCGATCACGAGCTCAGCCGGCGGCTGGAGCCGCGCGCCACCGCACCGGCGCGGCGGCTGCGCGCCATTCGTACCCTGAGCGAGGCGGGCATTCCGGTGAGCGTGCTGTTCGCGCCGGTGATCCCGGCGCTCAACGAGCCGGAGATGGAGGACGTGCTGGCGGCGGTGCGCGAGGCGGGCGCCGAGGCGGCCGCCTATGTGCTGCTGCGGCTGCCGTTGGAGCTCAAGGAGCTGTTCGAGGAGTGGTTGCAGCAGCATGCGCCGCTCAAGGCCGCGCACGTGATGAGCCTGATCGCTCAGATGCGCGGCGGCAAGGCGTACCAGTCGCAGTTCGGCAGCCGGATGACCGGGCAGGGCGTTTTCGCGCAGTTAATAGCGCAGCGGTTCCGGCTGGCCTGCAAGCGCCTGGGGTTGAATCAGCGCCGCTTCGAGCTGGACGTTTCCCAGTTCGTGCCGCCGTCGGCGGATGGGCAGTTGAGCTTGTTCTGAGCGCTGTCGTCGCTCGGACTCGAAGCGCGGCGCCGTTTGGCTATGCTTGAAGGATCATGTCATCCATTTCGAAGTCCCAACGACCACGCATGAAGCGGTTCGCCGCCGCGATCCGGATGCGCTGCGCGCTGCTGCTGACCGTGGCCGGCACCGCGACCGCGTGGGCCGCGCCGCCGACCGACAGCATCGACCAGCGGGTGCTGCCGTGCCTGTCCTGTCACGGCGAGCGGCGGGTGGACTTGCAGGAGGGCTATGTGCCGTACCTGTACGGCAAGCCGGCTGGCTATCTGTACAACCAGCTGATCAACTACCGCGAGGCGCGCCGCCGCCACCGGACCATGGAATACATGGTGGGGCATCTGTCCGACGAATATCTGTGGGAGATCGCGCGCTATTTCGCCGAGCGCGATCTGCCTTACCCGGCGCCGGCCGGCGAGCCGGTGAGCGAGGCGCAGCGCGCTCGCGGACGGCAGCTGGTGCGCGAAGGCGATCCGGCCCGCGACATTCCCGCCTGCCAGTCCTGCCATGGCGAGCGGCTCACCGGTGTGCAGCCCAACACGCCCAGCCTGCTCGGGTTGCCGCGGATCTACCTGATGGCCCAGCTCGGCGCCTGGCGGGTCGGCACCCGCCGAGCGGCCGCGCCCGATTGCATGCATGTCATCGCCGAGCGGCTGTCGCCGCAGGACGTGCAGGCCGTCGCGGCTTGGCTGGCGGCGCAGCCGGTGCCGGCCGACCACGCGCCGGCCGCCGAACCCGTGGCCGAGCCGCCGCTGGAGTGCGGCAGCGTGGCGCTTCCGAGGCCCTGAGCATGCGTCGCAAGCTGTTGTCGGTACTGGTTCTGTTCGGAATGCTGCTGAGCGCGGTCGCCGCCGCGGCCTCGCCCGAGCAGATTGAGCGCGGTCGGTACTTGGCGCGCGCCGGCAATTGCGCCGGCTGCCATACCGCGCCGGGCGGCGCCGATTTCGCCGGAGGCCGGGCGGTGCACAGCCCGTTCGGCACCTTCTACGCGCCCAATATCACCGCCGACCCGGACACCGGCATCGGCCGCTGGAGCGTGGAGCAGTTCCGGCAGGCGCTGCAGCGGGGCAGGCGTCCCGACGGCTCGGCTCTGTACCCGGCTTGCCCCTATCCGAACTTCACCCGGGTGCACGCCGCCGACATCGACGCCATCTACGCCTATCTGCGCTCGCTGCCGGCGGTGCGCCAGAGCAACCCGCCGCATGACCTGGCGACGCTGGCGTCGCTGCGGCCGCTGATGCGGGTCTGGCAGTGGCTGTACTTCTCGCCGGGCGAATTCCGGCCCGATCCCGCCAAGAGCGAGCGCTGGAACCGTGGCGCCTATCTGGTGGAGGGCCTGGGGCACTGCAGCGCCTGCCACGCCGAGCGCAACCTGTTCGGCGCCGAGGACCGCGAGTCCAGCCGGGGTGGGCTGGTGCAGGGCTGGTACGCGCCGTCGCTGTACACGCCTGCCGAGGCTGGCTTGCAGGGTTGGCCGCTGGAGCGGGCGGCGGCGCTGCTGCGCCACGGCAAGGCCGGCGACGCCTCGACCATGGGGCCGATGGCGGATGTGGTGTTCAACAGCCTGCAGTACCTGGACGAGGCCGACATCCTCGCCATGGCCGAGTATCTGCGCTCGCTGCCCGAGCGGCCGGCGGCGGCGCCCGGCCGGCGGATACGGCTGTCGCCGCAGCAGCGGGAAGCGGCGCTGGCGCTGGGGAGCAAGGTGTATGGCGAGCACTGTCGGGACTGCCACGGCGAGGCTGCGCAGGGCAGCGAGGTCGCCCCGCGCTTGGCCGGCAACCGGGTGCTGACCATGGACGACCGCACCAACCTGGTCCAGATCATCCGCCAGGGCGGTTATCCGCCCAGCACCCAAGGCGATCCGCGGCCTTTCGGCATGCCGCCGTTCCATGCGCTCAGCGAACGCGAGCTGGACGCGGTGATCCTCTACCTGCGCGAGCAGCCGGGCAATCCGTGAGCCACGCCAGGCGGCGCTTCTCGGCCAAGCGCCCGTCGCCGGGCGGGAAATGCTCAGCCGCCCTGTTGTGAGTAAAAATGCGAATGATTATTATCTGCTAGGCGCTGCTGACCGGCCCGGCATGGTCGATGCCGGCGCTTGCCCCCGGCCAGATCGAGGCGTTCGGCCTGACCGACGGCGACGAAGCGCTGGCCATCGCCTATCTCGTCAATCCGTTACACTACGGTACCCCGGATGGGTTGTGGACCAAGGCGATCGGGTTCCTGTTCGGCCCACTGTCGACCGGCGGGTCGGTCACCGGCTGCCTGATCTGGAACATCCGTACTGTGAAGGAACGCCGGTAGCCGCCTGGGCGAGCGCCGGTGTCGAAGGATTTGGTCCATGAGCGTGACGGCATCGAGGCGGCCGAGACGCGGGGAGTATCCGCGCAATGGGTACTTACGCGCGCTCGTGCCGGAAGCTCCCGCGGAGCGGACGGCGGGTCCGCGTGCCGCCGCGCCCGTTAATGGCGGCCGCCCTTATCGTCATAAGGGCGGTCGGATCGAGGACTTCTGCTTCCGTTGCGGCGAAGGGCGCGTGGCGCGGATTCGCGCCGCTTACGTAAGCGGCAGCCCGCCGCAGCACGCGCATGCGCCTTTCCCGCGAGCGCTCGGCCCTGACGACCGTCTCTGGCTGACGGTGCGGTTGTGGAGCGGAGAGGTAAACCACGCTGCCTGGGCGTTGCGCTGAATGTAGTCGAAATGCAGAACAGAACTCCTACGATGTCCGGATGGCGGTTTCCGGTGGTCTTGCTGGCGGTGGCCGGCGCCCATGCCGCGGTGCTGGCGGCGGCGCTGGCGCTGGACTCGTCCAAGCCGCAAAGGCTCGAATTGCCGACCATTCAAGGTGTGATCATCCAGGCGCCGCCGGCCGAAGTGGTGCAGGCGCCTTCCGCCCGCGAAGCGCAGCCGGTGGTGGAACAGCCCAAGCCGGAACCCAAGCCCGAGGTCAAGCCGGAGCCCAAGCCGAAACCGAAGCCAGAGCCGAAACCAAAGCCTAAGCCCAAGCCGAAGCCCCAACCGCAGCCGGCGCCGCCGGTGGAAGCGCCGCCCTCGGAGCGGGCGATCACGGTCGAGTCGGAGGCGGCGCCGGAACCGATCGCCGAATCGGCGCCGCCGGCCGCCGCGGCGCCGAGCGCGGCCGTGCCGGGCGCGGAGGACAAGGATGCGCTGGGCGCTCCGGTGGAGCTGCCGCGTTCCGACGCCGCCCACCTCAACAACCCGGCGCCGGCTTATCCGCGGCTGTCGCGTCGCGCTGGCGAGGAGGGAACGGTGCTGCTGGATGTGCTCATCCTGCCGGACGGCACGGTCGGCGATATCCGCATCAAGGTCTCCAGCGGTTACCGGCGGCTGGATGAATCCGCGCTCGAGGCAGTCAGGAAATGGCGCTTCATACCCGCCAAGCAGGGCGGCAAGCCCATTGCTTACTGGTACGTGCAACCGGTGGTGTTTTCGCTACAGCAATAGCTTGTAATCGAGGTATTTTTTCATGGAAACCAATCCCTACGGTTTCGCGGCTCTTTGGGAGCAGGGCGACCTGATCATCAAGGGCGTGGCCGTTCTGCTGCTGCTCATGTCCATCGCTTCCTGGACCGTGATCGTGCTGCGCACCTGGGGCTTGCTGCGCCTGCGGCGGGCGGTTCGCGGCGCGGCCGATTTCTGGCACGCCCAGAGCTTTGGCGAGGGGCTGCGGGTGCTCGGCGAGGCGGGACCGTTCAATCCGTTCCGTCAGCTGGCCGAGGAAGGCCAGGCGGCGCGCGACCACCACGCCAATCACCAGAACGACCTGCACGGCGACTTGCCGTTGGCCGACTGGCTGACCGCTTGCTTGCGCGGCGCCATCGACGAGAGCGTCGAGCGGCTGCAGCGGGGGCTGCCCATCCTCGCTTCGGTGGGGTCCACCGCGCCTTTCATCGGCCTGTTCGGTACCGTGTGGGGCATCTATCACGCGCTGGTCGGCATCGGCGTGTCGGGGCAGGCCAGCATCGACAAGGTGGCCGGCCCCGTGGGCGAAGCGCTGATCATGACCGCGTTCGGCCTGGCCGTGGCCATCCCAGCGGTGCTCGGCTACAACGCCCTAACCCGCGCCAACAAGAGCGTGCTCAGCAAGCTCAACCGCTTCGCTCACCAGTTGCACGCCTATTTCCTGACCGGCGCGCCGCCGACCCGGACGGTGGCGACGGCCGAGGTGCGCAAGATCGAGCCGCGCGGCAAGGAGATCGGCTGAGATGGCGTTCGGCAACGGATTCGACGACGACGAGGTGATGAGCGAAATCAACATGACGCCTCTGGTGGACGTCATGTTGGTGCTGCTCATCATCTTCATCATCACGGTGCCGGTGCTGACGCACTCGGTGAAGCTCGATTTGCCGCGGGCCGAGAACACGCCCAACGAGATCAAGCCGGAGACGGTGAGCGTCTCGGTGACCGCCGACGGCGTGCTGCACTGGAACGACACCGTCGTCAGCGAGGAGGAGCTCGAGCAGCGGCTGAAGATCGCGGCGTCGCAGCCGCAGCAGCCGGAGATCCATATCCGTGGCGACCGCAAGGTCGACTACGAGCACGTCATCAAGGTGATGGCGGCTGCGCAGCGCGCCGGCTTGCAGAAGCTGGGGTTCGTGACCGATCCGGGGCAGTGACCCCGGTTTGGCCTCAGTGAGGCTGCTCCTCGTCGCGGACCTGTTTCAGCCCGTAAAGTTCGGCGACGATGCGCTCGCCGGCGGCGCGCGCGTCCTGCAGGTAGCTGTGGTCGCCGGTGATCTGAATCATCGCCTGGGCGCCCTCGGACAGCAGCAGGAATTGCCGCGCCAGGCTGCGCGCCTGGGGGAAACCCTGCGCCTCCAGGGCGTTGGTCACCGCATCCTCCACCTCCCGCTTGTGGCGTGCCGCCATCTGGTGGATCGGATGCGCCGGGTCGCTGAACTCCACCGCCAGCTTCTGAAACGGGCAGCCGCTGTACTCGGGGACGTTGACGAACTGTTCGAGATAGTCGAACACCGCGCTATGCCGCTCAAGCGGGGTTTTCGAGCTGTCCTGCAGGATCGTGCGCAGGCGTTCCATGTGCTGCTCGTGCAGGCGCTCGGCGGCGGCCAGGATCAGATCCTCCTTGGACTTGAAATGGGAGTAGAGCGTCATTTTCGCCACGCCCGCCTGGGCCAGTAGCTTGTCGATGCCGGTGGTGTGGCAGCCGCTCTTGAAGAACAGCTCGATCGCCATCTCCAGCAGCTGTTCGCGTTTACTCAGTGCCATTGCCGAACTCTCCTCGGATCTCGCCGTACTCTACCCATACAGATTGGTCCAGGCGAGAGCTTGGCAGGCTCCCCACGAGGGCTGCCTGGGCGGGCGAGCCGAAATAAAGAAAGGGGCCTGCAGAAGGTTGGGGGGAGGAAGGACCCAGGGAGGAGGAGGGTGCAGGCCCCTATGAAACCGGTACATCCTCCGTGTCGTGCTCAGTCCCAATACAGACAGGTCTGTACGGCAGTGATTATGCACTAAACAGACGGGTCTGTATAGAGGGCGTGCAAGGGGTGACGCCGGCCTGTCGCTAGCCGCCACGGGGCGGCTGGGCACGAGCGACGACGCGCTCTCCTCGATCCCGGGCTGTATTTCCGGAGCCGGGCCAGCGAGGATATGGAGCGCTACCGTATCAGCGGTCGCGAGGAGTACGTCGGGCAGCTTTCGCCCCCTCGGTCTGCGCGACGTGGCGTTCCCCGGGCCGTGAAGGCGCAACGGCCAGATTCCGTATCTCGATGAGTGGACTGATGATGAGCTACCAAGGCATGGCCCGGCCGAAGCCGGCGCAGGCCGACGATCCGCTGTTCCCCACCGCCTCGCCGCCGCGCAAGCGGGGAGGCCGTCGCCCTGGGAGAGTCGCCGCGATGGCCGCGTGGCCTGACTTCGGGTTCGGCGCCTGGATCGTGGCGCTAGTGTTGCTGCTCGCGGCGCCGGCCTATAGCGCCGCCGGCTGGGACGAGGCGTTGCAGCTGGCGCGGGACGCGGTGATCTCCATCCAGGTCGATGCGCCGGTGGCCTTCGATACCAGCACGGCCGGCAGCGCCAACGCCACCGGCTTCGTGGTCGACGCCGAGCTGGGCATCGTGCTGACCAACCGGCATGTGGTGCGCACCGGCCCGGTGGTCGCCACCGGCACTTTCCGTAACCAGGAGCAGGTGGACCTGATCCCGCTGTACCGCGATCCCGAGCACGACTTCGGCTTCTTCCGCTACGACCCGGCCCAGCTGCGCTACATGAAGCCGCGGGAGCTGAAACTGGCGCCTGAGCTGGCGAAAGTCGGATTGGAGGTGCGGCTGGTGGGCAACGACGCCGGTGAGCAGCTCTCCATCCACGCCGGCACCTTGGCGCGGCTGGACCGCAACGCCCCGCGTTATGGCGCCTACACTTACAACGACTTCAACACTTTCTATTTTCAGGCCGCCACCGGCACCCGCAGCGGTTCCTCCGGCTCGCCGGTGCTGGAGATCGGCGGGCGGGTGGTGGCGCTCAACGCCGGCGGCAACAACCGCTCCGCCGCCAGTTTCTATCTGCCGCTGGAGCGCGTGGTGCGCGCCCTGGAGCTGCTGCGCCTGGGCGAGCCAGTGACCCGCGGCACGCTGCAGACGGTGTTCACCCACCAGCCGTTCGCCCGGTTGCGCGAGCTGGGACTGCAGGCGGAGACCGAGCAGGCGCTGCGCGACCGCTGGCCGGAGCTGTCGGGACTGCTGGTGGTGTCCCAGGTGGTGGCCGGCGGGCCGGCCGCTGGACACCTGGTGGAAGGCGACATCCTGATTTCGGTCGATGACCGGCCGATCATCAACTTCGTCACCCTGGCCGACCAGCTCGATAACCGGGTCGGCAGCGAGGTGGACATCGAGGTCGAACGCACCGGCCGGCGGCTGCGGTTGCGGCTGCCGGTGGCCGACATGCACGCGCTGGAACCGGCGCGCTTCCTCGAACTCGGCGGCGCGGTCCTGCACGAGCTGTCCTACCAGCAGACCCGCAACTTCGACTTCCCGCGCGACGGACTCTATCTGGCCGACGCCGGTTATCTGTTCGGCCGCGCCGACATCGCCGCCCCGGCGGTGATCACCCATGTCAACGGCCGGCCGGTCGCTACGCTGGAGGATTTCCTGCAGGCGGCGGCCGGCAGCGAGCTGCTGGAGGTGCGCTATTTCCGGCCCGGTCAGCGCCACGCCCCGATCCAGCGGGTGGCGCGCCTCGAGCAGCGCTGGCACGGCGACCGCATCTGCGAGCGCCGTGACGCCGCCAGTCATTGGGCGTGCGAGCCGGTGAGCCTGCCGGCGCCGGCGGTTACGCTTGTGCCGGCGCCGGTGCTGCCCGCGGCCGCTGCCAAGCCGGCCACCCTGGTGTGGGTCGAGTTCGATCTGCCCTACGGCATCGAAGGCATGGACAGCGGCCGCCGGTGCGGCGTGGGGTTGATCGTGGACGCCAGCCAGGGCCTGGTGGTGACCGACCGCTACACGGTGCCGGTGGCCATGGGCGATGCGCGGATCACGGTCGGCGGCCGGGTGGACGTCCCGGCGCAGGTGGTGTTCCTGCATCCGCTGCACAATCTGGCGCTGCTGGCCTTCGATCCGGCGGCGCTGGCCGGCACCCCCATCGCCGCGGCGCCGCTGGCGTCCGAGCCGGTGCGCGAGGGCGAGCGTCTGGAGCTGCGCGCGCTCAATGCTGATCAGCGGCTGGTCAGGCACCAGACCACGGTAACGGCGGTGCGGCCGCTGCGCCTGGAACGGCCGCGCAGCGCGCGTTTTCAGGAGAGCAACCTCGATGCGGTGGAGATCGCCAACCCGCCCGGGAGCGTGACCGGCGCATTGTTCGACGAGCATGGCGCGGTGCGGGCGCTGTGGGCGAATTTCGAGCGCTCCTCGGCGAACGACAACATGATGGTGGTCGGGCAGCTCCAGGCGGGAATCCCCGCCGCGGTGGTCGAGCGGATGCTGACCGCCTACCGCGAACGGCAGCCGATCCGCTCCCTGGAAGCCAGGCTGGGCTACCGCTCCTTGGCCCAGGCCCGCCAGCTGGGGCTGCCGGCGGAGTGGCTCGCGCTGCTGGCCGATAGCCCGCGGGTGCTGATGGTGGAGGGGACCGTGGACGGCACGCCGGCGGCGCGACAGCTGCAGGCCGGCGACCTGCTGCTGGCCGTGAACGGACAGCCCGTGCACGATCTGGACGAGGTCGAGCGCCTGATCCAGATGCCGGAGGTGGTGCTGGATCTGTTGCGCGACCGCCAGGTCCAGCAGGTGCGTGTGGCCACGGAAGCTCTGACCGGGCTGCAGCCTCCGGAGCTGCTGCTCTGGGCCGGCGCGGCCCTGCACCGGCCGCATCGGGCGGCGACGGAGCTCCTGGGGCTGCCGCGGCAGGGTGTGTACGTCGCCAGCCGCAGCCCTGGCTCGCCCGCGCAGCGCTATGGGCTGCAGCCGGACAGCGTGATCGTCGCTGTCAACGGCGTGCCGGTGACCGATATCGAGACCTTCCTGGCCGGCGTGGCGGCGTTTCCGGAGCGGCGGGCGGTGCTGCTGCACGTGATTTCGCCGACCGGCATCCGCCAGGCCATCACCCTGCGGCCGGAACCGCACTACTGGCCGGTGCAGCTGATCCGGCAAGAGCAGGGCGAGTGGCGGCGCACGCAGTACGACTCGGAAGCGGCGGCACTGAGCGGGCTGAAGACCGCGACGCCCTGAAGGCCGGTTCGGCGTCGAGGGTTTGGCGCCCGCGTCCCGCGGACGTGCCGCTCACGGCTGCCCGGCGTGCCCGCAGCATGGACGGGGCATCGTGTCCTCCGGCTCGGCGCCTTCGGCCAGGGCGTCGAGGATCGGGCAGTCGGGGCGCTGGTCGCCGTGGCAATGGGCGGCCAGGTGCGACAGGGTGTCGACCATCTCCTGCAGCGCGCGGATTTTTCGTCGCAGCTCGTCGATGTGCCGCTGCGCCAGCGCTTTGACCTCGGCGCTGGCGCGGTCGCGGTCGGTCCACAGCGCCAGCAGCCGGCGGATTTCCTCGATGGAGAAGCCCAGCGAGCGGGCGCGCTTGATGAAGCGTAGGGTGTGCAGATCCTGCTCGGTGTACTGGCGGTAGCCGGCGCCGCTGCGCCGGGCCCTGCCGATCAGGCCAATCGCCTCGTAATGGCGGATCATCTTGGTGCTGACGCCGGTGGCTTTCGCCGCTTCGCCGATATTCATACCGTCCTCGCTTGCCCCGCCGCCGCCGGCGCGGCCCGCTCGGGGACACCGGCGGCCGGCCGCCAGCGGCGCAGCAGCAGGGCGTTGCTGACCACGCTGACGCTGCTGAAGGCCATGGCCGCGCCGGCGATCATCGGGTTGAGCAGGCCGAAGGCCGCCAGCGGGATGCCGATCAGGTTGTAGATGAAGGCCCAGAACAGGTTCTGGCGGATCTTGGCGTAGGTGCGGCGCGAGATGTCGATGGCGTCGGCCACCAGCAGCGGGTCGCCGCGCATCAGGGTGACGCCGGCGGCGTGCATGGCCGCGTCGGTGCCGGTGGCCATGGCGATGCCGACGTCGGCCGCCGCCAGCGCCGGAGCGTCGTTGATGCCGTCGCCGACCATGGCCACCACCGCGCCGCTGCGCTTGAGTTCGGCGATGGCGGCCGCCTTGTCGGCCGGCAACACCTCGGCGCGCACTTCGTCCAGCCCCAGCCGCTTGGCCACGGCCTCGGCGGCGCCGCGGTTGTCGCCGGTGAGCAGGACCGTGCGTATGCCCTGCGCCCGCAGCCGCCGCACCGCCTCGGCGGCGCTGTCCTTGAGCGGGTCGCCGAAGGCGATCAGGCCGAGCAGTACGGCTCGCCCGCCCTCCTGGCGTGCCAGCCAGGAGACGGTGCGGCCCTCGGCCGCGAGCGCCGCGGCGTCTTCGGCGAGCGGCGTCAGGTCCACGCCCAGCTCCTGCATCAGGCGCTGGCTGCCCAGCCGCAGCGCCTGGCCCTCGATCACGGCGGCGACGCCGCGGCCGGGAATGGCGCGTACCTCCCTGGCGGCGGGGAGCGACGGCTCGTCCGCGGCGGCGGCGCGCACCGCGTGCGCCAGCGGATGCTCGCTGCCGGCCTGGATGGCGGCGGTCAGGCGCAGCAGCTGGCGCTCGTCGATGCTGTGGCCGCGCAGGGCGACCACCGCGGGCCGCCCCTGGGTGAGGGTGCCAGTCTTGTCGAACACCACGGTGGTGACGGCGTGGGCGCGCTCCAGCGCCACGGCGTCCTTGATCAGGATGCCGTGGCGGGCGCCGCTGCCGGTGCCGACCATGATCGCGGTCGGCGTGGCCAGGCCGAGCGCGCAGGGGCAGGCGATCACCAGCACCGCCACGGCGTTGAGCAGGGCGCCGGCGGCGTCGCCGCCATAACCCCACCAGCCGAGGAAAGCGACCAGGGCGATGGCGACCACCACCGGCACGAACACGGCGCTGACCTTGTCCACCAGCCGCTGGATCGGCGCTTTCGCCGCCTGGGCGTCCTCCACCAGACGGATGATGCGGGAAAGGGTGGTCTCGGCGCCGACCGCGGTGGTCTCGATCAGCAGCGCCCCCTCGCCGTTGATGGCGCCGCCGGTGACCTTGTCGCCCGGCTGGCGCGGCACCGGCAGGCTCTCGCCGGTGATGAAGGACTCGTCCACGCTGGTGCTGCCCTCGACGATTACGCCGTCCACCGGAATGCGCTCGCCCGGGCGCACCACCACCCGATCGCCGACCCGCACCTGCTCGATGGCCACCTCGATCTCCGCGCCGTCGCGGCGCAGCCGGGCCTTCTCCGGGCGCAGCGCGCCGAGCGCGCGGATCGCCTCGCTGGTGCGGCGCTTGGCGCGCGCCTCCAGCCACTTGCCGAGCAGCACTAGGGTGATGACCACCGCCGAGGCCTCGAAGTAGTAGTGCGGCTGCTCGTGACCGTGGGCGCTCAGCAGTTGGTACACGCTCAGGCCGTAGGCGGCCGAGGTGCCCAGCGCCACCAGCAGGTCCATGTTGCCGGAGAGCGCCTTGAGCGCCTTCCAGCCGGCGCGGTAGAAGCGCGCGCCCAGCACGAACTGCACCGGCGTGGCGAGCAGCAGCTGCAGCCAGCCGGGCAGCTCCAGCGCCACGCCGAGCGGCGCGAGCAGCATCGGCAGCACCAGCGGTAGGGACAGGGCGATGCCGGCGATCACCGCCAGCAGCTCGCGGTCGATGCGCCGTTCGTCGGCGGATGTCTTGGGCGCGGCGTGCACGGCGGCCTGGTAGCCGGCGTTCTCGACGGCGGCGATCAGCTCGGCCGGGCCGGCGGCGCCGCTCAGCACCGTGACCTGCGCCCGCTCGGTCGCGAGGTTGACGGCGGCTCGTTCCACGCCCGGCACCTTGCTCAGCGCCTTCTCCACCCGCCGCACGCAGGCTGCGCAGGTCATGCCGCCGATGTCGAGATCCACGGTCTCGGTGGCCACCGTGTAGCCGGCGTCCTCCACCGCGGCGCGCAGCGCGCCCGGCTCCAGGCGCTCGCCGTCCACCGTGGCCTTGCCGGTGGCGAGGTTGACGCTGACCTCGGCGACGCCCGGCACTTTGCGCAGCGCGCGCTCGACGCGGCCCACGCAGGAGGCGCAGGTCATGCCCTGGATGGCGAGGGTGAGTCTGGTCATGGCGTACCGTCCCGGCCGTCGTTGCGATGGTGCCATGATCCACCTTTCCATGATGGGAAGGTCAAGCGTCGAGCGCCGTCGGCGGCGATGCGCGCGAAGGCGAATCGCGCATCCGCGAAAATTATTTTCGCTAGATTGCGTAAATTTTTGGATGATTTTTTAAGAATTAATTGCGCTGTTTTTGTCGACATTGGCCGGCGACCGGCATTCCTCATAGTGTGAATCGTTTCAAGGCAACGGCGGCGGAGATGGGGGAGTATGCACTTCGACCTCGCGCGGCGCCTACGACGGAAGGCACATGTGGCGCCGATGATCGCCGACCGAGCGCTGGATAGCGCTCCTCTCTTCGGGAAATTTCTACTCTTGACGATCTTGTAGCCGAAACGCGTCGAAATCGACGAACGCCATCGTCCTTTTGCCGCCATCGACAGATCTTCAATGCGTCCGGCGCGACGCAAACCCGGCGGCCAATCCACGAACCAACGGGATATCTCACGCATGCAAATCAGCAATCGTGCGCTGCTCAAGCGCGCCATGATCGGCCTTGGCCTGCTCGCCGCCGGCACCCACGCGCCGGCCTTCGCCACCGACTACTTCGTCGACCAGCAGCATCCGGCCGCCGCCGACAGCAACCCGGGCACCGAGGCGGCGCCGTGGGCCAGCCTGGCGCAGGCCGCGCGGGCGCCGCTGCAGCCGGGCGATACCGTTTACGTCAAGGCCGGCACCTACACGGTCGACGGCGGCGTGTGGAACCAGCCGGCGATCAACGTGCCATCGGGGGCGCCGGGCGCGCCGGTGACCTTCAAGTCGCTGCCGGCGCACGCCGCGGTGCTGCGCGCCGCCGGCGAGGGCGCGCCGATCGGCGTCTACGGCAACAGTCACGTGGTGGTCGACGGCTTCACCATCGTCGATCCGGGTCCGAAGGGCATCGCCGTGTTCGGCCACGAGTCGGCGCCGGTACAGGACGTGGTGATCCAGAACAACCAGATCAGCGGCGCCAGCGTCGGTGGCACCGACAACACCGAGGGCGTGCGTATCGAGCACGCCGAGAATGTCGTGGTGCGCAACAACCGCATCAGCAACGTTCATAACGGCGGCAACAGCTCCAACGCCTCGGCGGTGAAGACCTATCTCACCCGCAACGTCACCATCGAGAACAACGAGTTCTCCGACGTGGTGGCCGGCGTCAAGGAGAAGGAAGGCAGCCAGTTCCTGACCGTGCGCACCAACCGCATGGCCT
>CALGAN010000082.1 GCA_937951875.1 uncultured Alkalilimnicola sp.
ATGTAGACACTCCCATGATCGTGACGGAGCCGCCCGCCGGCCGCTACGCCGTTTCCTCGACGCAGATCTGGTCGTAGCGGATGGCGAACACGGTGCGCACCGTCAGCCAGGTCACCACCACCAGCAGCACGAACAGCAGGCCGTACGACAACAGGTACAGCAGCCCGTCGCCGGTGAGGTGGTACATGGTCATGGTCGCCACCGTGACCGCCGCCAGCGGGAAGGAGTAGGCCCACCAGGACAGGAAGAACGGCAGCTTGAGGAAGCGCCGAGCCTGGGTCAGCAGCCAGAGGGTGAGGAACAGCGCGCCGTAATAGAGCACCCGCGCGAAGGCGTCGATGCTGCCGGTCAGCGCCAGGTAGGACAGGAAGCCCGCCGCCGGCGGCGCGATCAGGATGAACAAGGTCGGCTGCAGCCGCTCCGGTAGCGCGCCGTGGAAGATCAGCCGGTACAGGATGAGCGCGAACAGCGCCAGCCAGAACAGCAGCCCCACCGAGAAGAAGAACCAGTTGAGTTCGTCGCCGGCGTGATGCACGCCGGCCAGCGGCACCAGGATGTTGCCGACCACCGGGATGAACCACGCCGGGTTGAGATGCTGGATCTGGAAGCGCGGCTGAAACACCCAGGCGCTGAGCACGTACAGCGTCAGCAGCAGATGGATCAGCGTGCCGGCCGACCATAGCGCCGCCGACAACCGCGGCAGCGGCCCCAGGGCCAGCGTGGCGAGCAGGATCAGGCTCACCGAAAAGGTAGCGGCGAAGCTCATCCGCACCGGATGGTTGAGGTCGGCCATCACCGCGGCGCGGAAGGTCAGCAGCTTGGCCCCGTAGAAAGCGGCGATCAGCACGAAGGCCAAGCCAGCCAGCGCCGCCACCGCCGCACCGGCCGGCACCGCCAGCCCCAGCACGCGCTCCGCCTGTTGCAGCGCCAGCGCCAGCCCGGACAGGCCCATCACCGCGGCGAACAGCGCTACGGGAAAGTGTTGCAGTCGACCATTCATCGTTATAGAGCCTTATGCCAAAGCGACCATGCGCACAGTAGCACGAGCGCCCACCCCAGGAGCGGACTCAGTGCCACGCGCGCGACCGGATGGCGCGGCGTGAAGCCGACGCCGTGCACGAAGCCGATAGCGACGCCCCACAGCAGCAAGCTAAGCCGGCCATGCCCGAGCGGCGCCACCGCGGCCGGGTAGAGCAGCACCAGCAGCGACCAGCCGCCGGCGAGCAGCAGCGACAGCCCTCTCGCCGGCACGCTCTCCGGCAAGGCGCGCAACCGCCGCCCCCGACCGGCGCCGCTAGCGGTCGCCATCGCCGCCCTCATGGCGCTCCGCGAACTCCAGCCCCAGGACAGCGATCACACCCAGGGCACAAGCCAGCGTCACCCCCAGAATCCAGGCGAAGTACCACATGATCGTCTCCTAATAAGCGGTGTGCCGGTTGCGTTCGATCTGCTCGACGGTGACCCTCCCCCACATCACCCGGTAGCTCCAGACGGTGTAGGCCAGCACGATCGGCACGAACACCACGGCCACGTAGAACATCGCCTGCAGCGTGAAGTGGCTGGAGGTGGCGTCCCACAGCGTGAGGCTGGCGTTGGGCATGACGCTGGAGGGCATGACGAACGGGAACAGCGCGCCGCCCGCGGTGAGGATCACGCCCGCCATGGTCAGCGCGCTGGTGAGGAACGCCCAGCCGGGCCGCCGCAGCCGCGTCAGCAGCACGGTCGCCAGCGCGCCCAGCAGACCGGCCGCCGGCGCGGCGATCAGCCACGGGTAGCGGGCGAAATTGGCCAGCCATGCGCCGTCGGCCTGCGCCACCTGCTTCGCCAACGGGTTGGGTTGGGCGGCCGGGGACGGCATGCTGACCACGCTATAGCCGTCGATATCCAGAGCCACCCAGACCCCGGCCGCCGCAAAGGCCACGAACAACGCCAGGCCCACCCAACTCGCCGCCGTCCGCGCCCGCTCGGCGAGCGGCTCGCCGGCGCGCAGCTGCAGCCACACCGCGCCGTGCAGGGTGAGCATGGTCAGGCTCACCAGCCCGCACAGCAGGGCGAACGGATTCAGCAACTGCCAGAACGACCCGGTATAGGTCGGCAGCAGCGACTCGTCGTACTGGAACGGCAGTCCCAGCAGCAGATTGCCGAAGGCCACGCCGAACACCGCGGCCGGCACCGCGCCGCCGGCGAACAGGCCCCAATCCCAGGCCGCGCGCCAGGTCGGGTGCTCGATCTTGCTGCGGTAATCGAAGCCCACCGGACGGAAGAACAGCGCGAACAGCACCAGCAGCATGGCGATGTAGAGGCCGGAGAAAGCCGCGGCGTACACCAGCGGCCAGGCGGCGAAGATCGCCCCGCCGGCGGTGATGAACCACACCTGATTGCCGTCCCAGTGCGGCCCGACGGTGTTGATGATCACGCGTCGCTCCCGGTCGTTGCGGCCGAGGAAGGGCAGCAGCACGGCCGCCCCCATGTCGAAGCCGTCGGTCACCGCGAAACCGATCAGCAGCACGCCCACCAGCACCCACCAGATCAGCTTGAGCGTTTCGTAATCGAGCAGCATGCTTCAGCCCTCCTCGCGCGCCGGGCGCGGCTCGGCGGCGCCGTTTTCCCAGTGATAACGGCCGGTATGCAGGCTGCTCGGCCCCAGGCGCGCGAAGCGGAACATCAGGTACAGCTCCGCGACCAGCAGCAGGGTGTAGAAGCCGACGAAACCGGCCAGCGAGAAATAGAGATCGCCAGGCGCCAGCGTCGAGACGCTCAGGCGGGTCGGCAGGATGCCGCCGATCGACCACGGCTGGCGGCCGTACTCGGCGACGAACCAGCCCAGCTCGGCGGCGATCCACGGCAGCGGAATGGCCGCCACCGCCAGACGCAGCAGCCAGCGCTTGCGCTCGACCGTGCGCTTGACCGTGCACCAGGCCGCGGCGGCGAAAATGAACAGCATCAGGAAACCGGCCGCCACCATGATGCGGAACGACCAGAACAGCGGCGCGACCTTGGGGATGGTGTCGCGTGCGGCCATGGCGATCTGCGCGTCGCTAGCATCGACCACCGCCGGCGTGTAGCGCTTGAGCAGCAGCCCGTAGCCGAGATCGCCCTTGACCCGCTCGAAGGCCTGCCGGTCGGCCTCGTCGTAGTCACCGCTGCGCAGCTTCTGCAGCAGGGCGTAAGCCTGCATGCCGGAGCGGATGCGCTGCTCGTGGAGCGCGATCAGCTCCTTGATGCCGAGCACCGGCTCGTCGACCGAGCGGGTGGCGATCAGCCCCAACACCCAGGGAATCTTCACTGTGTAGTCGGTGCGCATGGCCTCATCGTCGGGCACGCCGAACAGGGTGAAGGCGGCCGGCGCCGGCTGCGTCTCCCACTCGCCCTCGATGGCGGCGAGCTTGACCTGCTGCACGTCGCCGAGCAGGTAGCCGGACTCGTCGCCGAGCACGATCACCGACAGGATCGACGCCAGTCCGAAGGCCGCCGCGATCGCGAACGAGCGCCGTGCGAAAGCCAGATCGCGGCCCTTGAGCAGATACCAAGCGCTGATGCCGAGCACGAACATGGCGCCGGTGACATAGCCGGCGGCGACGGTGTGCACGAACTTCACCTGCGCCACCGGGTTGAGCACCAGCTCGGCGAAGCTGGTCATCTCCATGCGCATGGTCTCGAAGTTGAACTCGGCGCCCACTGGGTTCTGCATCCAGCCGTTGGCGATCAGAATCCATAGCGCCGACAGGTTCGAGCCCAGCGCGGTGAGGATGGTCACCACCAGGTGCTGGACCTTGCTCAACCGCTCCCAGCCGAAGAAGAACAGGCCGATGAAGGTGGATTCGAGGAAGAAGGCCATCAGCCCCTCGATGGCCAGCGGCGCGCCGAAGATGTCGCCGACGTAGTGCGAGTAGTAGGCCCAGTTGGTGCCGAACTGGAACTCCAGCGTGATACCGGTGGTGACCCCGAGGGCGAAGTTGATGCCAAACAACTTGCCCCAGAAGCGGGTCATGTCCTTGTAGATTTCCTTGTCGGTCATCACGTAGACCGACTCCATGATCACCAGAATCCAAGCGAGCCCCAGGGTCAGGGGCACGAACAGGAAGTGGTACATGGCGGTCAGCGCGAACTGGAGCCGCGACAACTCCACCACCGAGTCGGCAACCATCACTCGCTCTCCTTCTGTACAGGCCGCCCGTCACCGAGCAGCACCTCGCTAACACGGGAATCGCTCACCGGCACACGACGGTCCGGCGCGAAGAAAGCCGCCCACAGCGCGAACAACAGCGCCAGCTTGAGCAGCAGCATCAGCGCCAGCTCGCGGATCAGGCGATCGCGCCGCCAGGACCGCGCGGTCGGGCGGGAGACGTCGGAGGGAACACAACGGGACGACATGACCAGGCGTTCTCCTGTGCTTGCCGGAGCAATCGCAAACCCCGTGCCAGCGTTCGGGAACCGCCGGTGCCCAGATAACTCGTTGATTAATTAATGATCTTGCCGCGACTCGGGCCCAAAGGACACGCCATGACTGCCAAAAATGGCAGAGAGCACGCTACCATGGCTGTCAAAATGACATTCGCCTGCAGCAACGCGCCATGACCGCTACTGCCTCACCGCTCCAAGCCCTGCCCGAGATCGCCGCCATCCTCGACGGCTACCGCGACCCGGCGGTGCTGCTCAGCCCGGATTACCGCATCCTCGCCGCCAACCAGGCCTACCTGGCGCGCTACGGCGGGGGCATGGCGGTGGTCGGACAGCGCTGCCATCAGATCTCCCACCACAGTCCCCTGCCCTGCGACCAAGCCGGCGAGCACTGCCCGCTCAGGCACAGCCTGCGCAGCGGCGAGCCGCAGCGCGTGCTGCATCTGCATCACACCGCGCAGGGCGAGGAGCACGTCGACGTGGAAACCCGTCCGATCCGGGACGCCGGGGGCAAAGTGCGCTATCTGGTGGAGGTGCTGCGCCCGACGCACAGCGCCAGCGCCCACCCGCGCCAGCGCGGGCTGGTGGGCCGCTCGCCGGCCTTCAACCGCATGCTGGAGCTGGTGGAGCGGGTGGCGCCGAGCGAAGCGACGGTGCTGCTGCTGGGCGAATCCGGCACCGGCAAGGAGGAGGTGGCGCGCACCGTGCACGAGCTAAGCCCGCGCCGCCACGGCGCGTTCGTGCCGGTGGAATGCTCGGGGCTCAACGAGAACCTGTTCGAGAGCGAGCTATTCGGCCACGAGCGCGGCGCCTTCACCGGCGCCCACACCCGCACCCGCGGTCTGGTGGAAGCGGCCTCGGGCGGCACGCTGTTCCTGGACGAGGTCGGCGACATCCCGCTCGCGCTGCAGGTCAAGCTGCTGCGGCTACTGGAGACCGGCACCTACCGCCGGGTCGGCAGCGCCGAGCCACAGCGCGCCGACTTCCGCCTGGTCTGCGCCACCCACCGCGATCTCAAGGCGATGGTGCGCCGCGGCGAGTTCCGCGAGGATTTGTACTACCGCATCGGCGTGTTCCCGATCACGCTGCCGCCGCTACGCGAGCGTCGCGACGACCTGCCGCTGCTGGTCGACACCCTCCTGCGGCGCATCAGCCCGGAGCGGCCGTTGCGGCTATCGCCGGCCGCCGAGCTGTGCCTGCAAACCTACCCCTTCCCCGGCAACGTGCGCGAGCTGCGCAACATCCTGGAGCGCGCCACCCTGCTCGCCGACGGCGAGACCATCCACCTCGAGCATCTGCCGGACGAGGTGCGCGGCGCGGCGGGCGACCCGCCGGACGACGATCCGGACGGCATCGTACCGCTGGCCGAACTGGAGCGTCGTTACCTGGCGGCGGTGGCGGCGCGTTTCCACGGCGATAAGCGCGAGCTGGCACGGCGGCTAGGTATCAGCGAGCGCACGCTCTACCGCAAGCTGCGGGAATTGCGGGAGGCCTGAAACCGCGCCGCTCAGTCGCGCTCGCGGATCCAGTCGCAGATGGCCGGCCAGAGCTCGCGGTGCGCGCTCTCGCCCACCAGCACCCCGACGTGCTGCAGCCCGACGCCGACGTCGCCGTGGTACTCCAGCCAGCGCTTGGCGGGGTGCCGCACCTGGTCAAAGAACGCCCGCAGCGCCTGCGCCGGCACCACGCGCGAGCGCGGGTCGGCAACCGCCAGCAGGGGAACTTGCGCGTGCTCGGGGCGGGCCGGCTGGCCGGCGATGACCAGTTCGCCGCGCATGAAGCGGTCGTCGCGGAACAGCTGCCCGACCACGTCGGCGAACAGCCGCCGAGCCATGGGCATCTCGTCCAGGGTCCAGCGCTCCACCCGCAGGTGGACTTCGGCGGCCTGCGGTTGACTCAGGCAGGCGAGACGGTCGACCAGGCGTTCGTAGACGAACGCCTCCGGCGCCGCGCTGACGCTGGCGACATTCAGAAAGCTGCCGGGCACCGGGCCGTCGCCCTCCAGCAGCGCCTGCGCTTGCGGCCGCCGCACCATGGCGGCGAAGGCGTCCTGCCCGAACTTGAGCGGCGCCTCCAGCAGCACCAGGCCGCGCAGCCGCTCCGGATGGAGCGCGGCGTACAGCGCGGCGAAGGTGCCGCCGAGCGAGTGGCCGATCAGCACCGGCGCGCGTCCGGTCAGCGCCGTCACAGCCGCCACCGCCCCGTCGAGATCGCCGCCGACGTACTCGGCCAGCCCGCGCTCGGCCGCGCCGGGCGGCGTCCAATGCAGCATGAACACCCGCTGCCGAGCGCGCTCGCGGCATTGCCGGACCACGCTGCGCGCCGGCAGCAGATCGAAGATGTAGGCCTGCTTGATCGGCGCCGGTACGATCAGCACCGGCGCCTCGCCCTCGCCGCCGTAATCGAGCAGCCGATAGCCCGGCCGCGCCGCCACCTCGGTAGCCGGCGTCTGGCGCGGCCCCAGGCCTAGCGCCTCCAGCCACGCGCCGCGCCGCCGCCGCAGCAGATCCTGCCAAGCGAACGCGGCGAGACCGCCGTCGCGGCGCGCACGGCCAGCGTCATCGGCGACCGCCGTCAACCCACTATTTGCCATTGCCCCTCACTGTTGCGGCACGCTGTGCCGACTACCTCTTCTTGCTCACCCTCGACGTCCATCCGGAATTTCCGGCACGGCTGGCCGTCCCGCTCGAAGGTGTCGGTGGGCGTCACCGCGTAGGTTTGCCCGGTATCCGGGTTGGTCCACGACTTGGTTTCGCCGGTGGGCTGATCCTCCAGGGTCGAGGCCACCTCGCGGCGATCCCGCTCATCCATGCGCCGGCCGATCTCCCGCCCGAGCAGGGCGCCGCCGATCGCGCCCAGCAGGGTGGCGGTGGTGCTGTCGCCCACCGCCGAGCCGACCGCGGCCCCGGCGGCGACGCCGGCCAGGGTGCCAGTATCCTGCTTGGTCTGGCAGGCGGTCACGACACAGGTCAACAGAACCGCCAGCCACAGGGTCATCATCCTCTTCATCGCGCTCTCCCGCATTCACCCGCGGCCTGGGCCGCGCCATATAAGGGGTTGGTGATTTGGGAGCGAGGTCTCAAGATGCCGCCCGCCTCAGGCGCTGTGCAGCGCATCATGCGCCTTGCCCGCCGGCGCCGCGCGGGGCGCTGCCGAACGCACGCAACTTACTGGCATGTCAGGAAATCTAGCATTAGCAAAACTATCGCGAACGGCGAGTTTTTCTATGTTGCGACGCAACATCCATCGACTGATAATTCCCTCAACGCGGATGCCGGGCCCGCCGCCAAGCACCGACACCGCAGGACCTGGATCTACCGATTGCTGGAGGGACTTTGCCATGGGTCTCATCGTGCTCCTCGCCGTTGCCGTCATCACCGCCGTGCTCAGCCACTTCTCGCCGCGCGCCGAGAACGAACTGAACGAAGCCCTGCTGAGCTCCGACTACCGGATCCAGCGCGAGATCAGCATCGCCCGCGACCGTCAGGAGTGGGCTTCCTGATCGCTCGATCCGCCGCGCAAGGGGGCGTCCACGACGCCCCCTTCGTTTTTTAGCCCTCCGCCCACCCGACGCTCCCCGTTCAGGTTCCATTCAGTCGCCCCCGCCTAAGCTGGCTGGCAAGCACGGCGAATCCGCCGGCGCCGACCGCAAGTTCCAGGGAGGCAGACATGAAACCGAACAAGACGCTCGCCATCCTGCTGGCCGCCAGCCTGGCCTACACCTCCGGCACGGCCGTCGCCGGCCGCGGCGACGACCACTACGACTACGCCAAGGTCGTCAGCGCCACCCCGATCACCCGCGTGGTCCACGTCTCCCGGCCGGAACAACAGTGCTGGCAGGAGCAGGTGACCTATCACGACCGCGACGACGGCAACATCGCCGGCGTGGTGCTGGGCGGCATCGTCGGCGGCGTGGTCGGCAACCACTTCGGCAAGGGCAACGGCAACAAGGCCATGACCGCGGTCGGCGCGGTCACCGGCGCGGCGGTGGGCCATCACCTGTCGCGCGGGCCCAGCCGCAGCCGCACTGCCTACGAGGAGCGCTGCGAGACGGTGCAGGTGAGCCACAGCGAGGAGCGCATCGTCGGCTATGACGTCCACTACCGCTACAATGGACGGGACTACTACACCCGTACCGATCGTGATCCGGGCAGCCGCATCCGGGTGCGGGTCTCGGTAACGCCGGTGCTGTAAGTCGGGCGCGTCCGGCGCGCCGACGGCCACGGCATCTGAAGAGGATCGCATGACCACTCGTCGCGCCGTACTCGCCGCTCTGACGGCTCTGCTGCTCGTCGCCGCCGCGCCGCCGCCGGTCAGCGCCGGGCCGCCGCTGCAGCTCGCGCAAGCGGGTCTCATCAGCCTGCAGGAGGCCGCCGAACGGGTGCGCGCCAGCACCGGCGGCAAGGTGCTGGCGGCGGAAACCGTGCACGAGAACGGCCGAACCTATTACCTGGTGCGGGTGCTGGTGAAGAAAGGCCAGGTACGCGTGTTCCGGGTCGACCCGCAGAGCGGGCGCATCTTCTAACAAAGCGAACGGACAGGACCGATCCATGCGGCTTCTGGTGGTCGAAGACGAACCGCTGCTGCGCGAGCAGCTGGCGCAACGGCTGCGCGCCGCCGGCTACGCGGTCGACACCGCCGTCGACGGCGAGGAAGGGCTTTACTTCGGCCGCGAGTACCCGGTCGATCTGGCGGTGATCGATCTGGGCCTGCCCAAGCTGCCCGGCATCGACCTGATCCAGCGCCTGCGCGCCGAGGACAAACGCTTTCCCATCCTCATCCTCACCGCCCGCGGCCGCTGGCAGGACAAGGTGCTGGGCCTGGAGGCGGGCGCCGACGACTATCTGGTCAAGCCCTTCGAGATGGAGGAGCTGCTGGCGCGGGTCGCGGCGCTGCTGCGGCGCGCCGCCGGCTTCGCCCGGCCGGTGCTGTGCTTCGGGCCGATCAGCCTGGACACCCGCAGCCAGCAGGTGCAGATCGACGGCCGCCCGCTGGAGCTGACCGCCTTCGAGTACCGGCTGCTCGAATACCTGATGTTCCATCCCGGCGAGGTGATCTCCAAGGCCACCCTGACCGAGCACCTGTACCAGGAGGACCAGGACCGCGACAGCAACACCATCGAAGTGTTCATCGGCCGCCTGCGCAAGAAGCTCGATCCGGACAACCGCCTGCAGCCGATCGAGACCCTGCGCGGCCGCGGCTACCGCTTCGCCCTCGCGCCGCCGAAATGACCGCGCCGATCGGGGAAGCCGCCGGCTCACGGCGCGAGGTGGTGTCGCTCAACCGCCGCCTGCTGGTGGTGGCCGCGGTGGTGCTGGTGGCCTTTCTCGGGCTGACCGGCAGCATTCTCGACAACGCCTTCCGCCAGAGCCTGGAACAAGCCCAGCAGGACCGCCTGCAAGGCACCCTCTACACCATCCTCGCCGCCGCCGACCTGACCGCCAGCGGCCTGCGCCTGCCCGACGCCCTGCCCGATTCGCGCCTGAGCACGCCCGGCTCGGGGCTGTACGCGCGGGTGATCGACGAGCACGGCGAGATCTGGCGCTCACCGTCGCTGCTGGGGCTGCCGTGGGAGCCGGAGCAACGCCTCGCTCCCGGCGACACCCGCTTCCAGCGCGAGCTGGCCGGCGACCAGCCGCTCTATACCCTGGCCTACGGCCTGTCCTGGGAGGACGCCGGCGGCAAGGAATGGACCCTGACCGTGCACGTCGCCGAGGATCTGACCAGCTACCAGGCCCAGCTCTCGGCCTTCCGCCGCAGCCTGTGGGGCTGGCTGGGGGCGGCCAGCGCGGTGCTGCTGGCGACCCAGCTGCTGGTGCTGCGCTGGAGCCTGCTGCCGCTGCGGCGGGTCGCCGCCGATCTGCGCGCCATCGAGGAAGGCCGCGCCGAGCTGCTACACGGGCGCTATCCGGCCGAGATCCTCGGTCTCACCCAGGGCCTCAACGCCCTGCTGAGCAGCGAGCGCCGCCGCGCCCGCCGCTATCAGGAGACGCTGGCCAACCTCGCCCACAGCCTCAAGACCCCGCTGGCGGTGCTGCGCGGTGCGCTCGACCGCCTGCCCGAGGCACCGCCGGAAGCGCTGGAGCAGATCGCCCGCATCGACGCCGCGGTCGACTACCAGCTGCGGCGCGCCGCCGCCGCCGCGCCGGAGACGCTGGCCGCGCCGCTGCCGGTGAAGCCGGTGCTGGAGCGGCTGCTGCAGACCCTGCGCAAGGCCTACCCCGACAAGACGCTGGATTGCGAGCTGCGCAGCAGTGGCGAGCCGGTGTTCTACGGCAGCGAGGGCGATCTCATGGAGCTGCTCGGCAATCTGCTGGACAACGCTTTCAAGTGGGGCCGGCAGCGACTGCGGGTGTCAATCACCCCCCTAGCCGCCGGCCCAGGCGGGCGGCGCGGCCTGCGGCTGGAGGTCGAGGACGACGGCCCCGGCATCCGGCCGGAGCAGGCGCAGCTGGTGCTGGAGCGCGGCCGGCGCGCCGACGAGCAAGTGCCGGGGCACGGCATCGGCCTAGCGGTGGTCGCCGAGCTGGTGAGCGCATTCCAGGGCACGATCGCCGTCGACCGCGGCGAGCTGGGCGGCGCGCTGTTCCGGATCGAATTGCCCGCGGCGTGAGCCCCTTCGCCAAGCCGCGCTAGGCCCCGTTGGCGGCGCCATTGCACTGCGCCATTCCTGACCAAACTGCTAAGATATTGCGCCGCAGCAGTCCTCAGGAGGCAACCGCCATGAATCACCACCGGCAAGAGCCCGTCACCTTGACCCGAGACTGCGATGCGGTGCGCATTCCTTCCGGCGAGGAAGGGATCATCCCCATGGGAACCCTGGTGACCATCACCCAGGCGCTGGGCGGCAGCTTCACCGTCTACGCCGGCGGCAACCTGTTCCGCATCGCCGGCAAGGACGCCGATGCCCTGGGGAAGGAGCCGTTGCCGCTGCCCACCCTGCCCGACAACCCGACCGACAAGGACGTGGAGGATCTGGTCTGGGCGCAGCTGGCCACCTGCTACGACCCGGAGATACCGATCAATATCGTCGAACTCGGGCTGATCTACGCCTGCGAGATCCGCCGCATCGGCGACGACCAGCGCCGGGTCGACATCCAGATGACGCTGACCGCGCCCGGCTGCGGCATGGGCGACATCCTCGCCGACGACGTGCGCAGCAAGGTGCTGCTGGTGCCGACCGTGGTCGAAGCAGCCGTCGAGGTGGTGTTCGACCCGCCCTGGAGCGCGGAGCGGATGTCGGAAGCCGCCCGCCTGCAGACCGGCCTGCTGTAGCCGCTCGGTCTTTCCCGAGCGGGGATTGTTCGCAATAATCCGACCTCGGCCATTGCGCAGAGGTTTTCATGCCCCAGGCTTTCAACATCGAGCACGACGGCGGATTCCGGCTCGTCGCCGGTCAGACGGCGCGCGCCGGGACAGCCGCCGCGGCGCAGCCGGCGGGCGTGAAACCGCCGTTTTCCGTGCCTGCAGCGAGCTGACAGCATTTGTTCCACGCCTATCGCCAACGTTTGCAACGACTGCTCGACGCCGGCGGCACCGAGGCGCTGCGCGGCAGCCTCAAGGGGCTGGAGAAGGAGAGCCTGCGCGTCAGCCCCGAAGGCCATATCGCGCAGACGCCGCATCCGGCCAGCCTGGGCTCGGCGCTCACCCATCCGACGATCACCACCGATTACTCGGAAGCGCTGCTGGAGTTCATCACGCCGCCGTTCGCCGAGCTGAGCGGCACGCTACGCTCGCTCGAAGACACGCATGCTTTCACCTACCAGCACATCGGCGATGAGCTGCTGTGGGCGACCAGCATGCCCTGCGTGGTCGGCGGCGACGACAGCATTCCCATCGCCCGCTACGGCACCTCCAACCTGGGCCTGTTCAAGCACATCTACCGGCGCGGCCTGGGACTGCGCTACGGCCGCATGATGCAGGCCATCGCCGGCGTGCACTTCAATTTCTCCCTGCCGCGCTCGCTCTGGCCGCTGCTGCAGCGGCTGGAAGGGGCCGACGGCCCGGTGGACGCCTATCGCTCGGCCGGCTATTTCCGGCTGATCCGCAATTTCCAGCGATACGGCTGGCTGGTGCCCTACCTGTTCGGCGCCTCGCCCGCGGTCTGCCGCTCGTTCCTGCAGGGGCGCCCGCACAGCTTCCAGAGCTTCGACGCCTGTACCCTGTTCGCGCCGTACGCCACCTCGCTGCGCATGAGCGACATCGGCTACAAGAACAAGGCGCAGGCCAATCTGCACGTCTCCTACGACGGCCTGACGCAGTACGTCTCCAGTCTGACCGAGGCGATCTTCACGCCCGACCCCGAGTACACCGCGCTCGGCACGCACGATGCCAACGGCGAATGGCAGCAGCTCAACGGCAACGTGCTGCAGATCGAGAACGAGTACTACAGCTTCGTCCGCCCCAAGGCGGTGCCGCACAAGGGCGAGCGGCCGACCCAGGCGCTGGCCCGGCGCGGCGTGGAGTACGTCGAGATCCGCGCCCTGGACGTCAACCCGTTCGCGCCCACCGGGGTCGACGCCGATTCGCTGCGGCTGATCGAGGCGCTGCTGTGGTTCTGCCTGCTGGAGGACAGCCCCCCGGTGAACGCCGAGGAGCAGCGGGAGATCAGCCACAATCAGGCGCTGGCCGCCGGTCGCGGCCGCGAGCCAGGCCTGACCCTGCGCCGCCACAGCCAGGAGCTGCCGTTGAAAAGCTGGGCGCTGGCGTTGCTCGACGCGCTCGAGCCAATCGCCGCCGCGCTCGACGCCGGCAACCCGGAGCCGCTATACGGCCGCGCCGTCGCCGCCCAGCGGCGGGCGGTGGAGGATCCGCTGCTGACGCCGTCAGCACGGGTACTGAGCGAGATGGAAACGCGCGGCGAATCGTTCACCGCCTTCGCCATGCGCATGTCGCGCGCGCACGAGCGCCACTTCAAGACGCTGCCGCTGCCGGCCGAGACCATCGCCGCCTACTGCGAGGCGGCACGGCTGTCGCTGGCGCAGCAAGCGGAGTTGGAGGCCGATCGCTCCCAGACCTTCGAGGAGTTTCTCGCCGCCTACTTCGCATGAGGCGGAATCCGCCGTTCGGCGCGCTACAAGGTTTCGTTCTTGATCGCGTTGCAGCGCCTGCAGCGCGATACCGTCACCAGGCGCCCGCGTTTCACATCGAAGCGCTGGGCGTGCACGATCTCCCAGTCATGGCGGCCGCTGCGGCAGAGTGCCTTGTCGCCCTGAGTGGCGAACCGCTTCGGCTTGTGAAACGGAATGACATCGCCCATACCTGTTGAACCCCGTGACTGCACACTGCCGCTCCCGGCCTTGGGCGGGCGAACCGCCGCCGGGCGCAGGCCAGTGGGCGTGGCCGCGTTGAACATGACGTCGAGCGGCCGGGTTGTGTTACCGGAAGTCGGTGATAGCGGATATACCGGCAACGGATATGAGGTCACAGCAGATGGCTTCAAGAATCCTTTAAAAAGCCAATTTCGCCCGCTCGACGGCGCCGGGCACCGAACCGGCGGCGACAGTTCAACTAACGGGCCGGAATCTGCCACAATGCCGACCACAACAAGCCGAGGCGGTAGCGAGTAACCCCGTCATGACCGAAACCGTACAAGCTCAAGCAAAGCGCGATCGCGGCGCCGAGGCCCGGGAGTTCCTCGCGCGGCTGGTCGAGCGTTATCCGAACTGCTTCACCCGCGAGCGCGACAAGATCCGGCCGCTGGCGATCGGCATCCAGCAGAAGCTGCGCGCCGACCTCGCGAACGATCCGGACTGGCAGCAGACGCCGGGCTGGCTGGTGCGCCAGGCGCTGGCCATCTACACGCGCTCGCCCGCCTACTACAACGCCATCGTGCAGAAGCGGCCGCGCATCAATCTCGACGGCAGCGTGGCCGGCGACGTGACCGAGCAGGAGCAGGCGCACGCCCGCGAACAGCTGGAGCAGATCAAAGCCCGGCAAGCGGCGCGGCGGCCGCAGAAACCGCAGCGCCCGCGCCGGCCGCAGCAGAAGCAGAAGCGCGAGGACGCCGCGCAGCGCACTCAGCGCAAGCTCGAACTGCTGGCGGCGAAGTTCGCCAAGCGCTGACCGGCCGCGGCCGGTCTGGCCTGGAGGAAGGATAGGCCGCGCGGCGGCCGGCGGCTCAGACGAGCCCCTTGCGGGAGTAGCGGCTGGGACCGGCGCCCATGCTCTGGTGCGCCATCTCGCGCAGGCCGTCGATGCTCTCCAGGACGATCTCCTTGCCGTCGCTGGTCACCAATCCCTGCTCCTGGAAGCGCTTGAACAGCCGGCTCATGGTCTCCGGCGCCAGCCCCAGGTAGTTGCTGAGATCGCTGCGCGACATCGGCAGGCGGAAGCGCACCGCCGACAACCCGCGCTTGGCGTAGCGCTCGGAGAAGCTCAGCAGCACGATGGCCAGCCGCTCCTCGGCGGTGCGCTTGGCCACCGCGTGCAGCATCTCCTGATCCTGGAAGATTTCCTTGCTCATGATGCGCAGCAAGGTGTGCTGCAGCCCCGGAATCCGCATCGCCAGCTCTTCGAGATTCTCGAACGGGATCTCGCAGACGCTGGTGGTCTCCAAAGCGATGGCGCTGCACGGGTGCACGCCGTGGTTGATGGCGTCGAACCCCAGCATCTCGCCCGGCAGGTGGAAGCCGGTGACCTGCTCTTCCCCATCCTCGCTGATCGCGACGGTTTTCAGGGCGCCCGCGCGCACGGCGTAGATGGCGTGGAACGGATCGCCCGAACGGTAGAGATGATCGCCCTTAGCCAGGGGACGGCGACGCTGCACGATCTCATCGAGCAGATCGATATCCGATTTCCCGAGACTTACCGGCAGACACAGCTCGAACAGGCTGCAGTCTCCGCAGGCATGCCGAATGCCCGACAAGCGAACAACGTTGCCGTTGCGTTCGTTCGTCATTAAACGATCCCTCGGAATGGTGCGCCCGGCCAGTATACCGCCTTTATCAGCACAGCGCCCGTAACGGCAGATATGGACAGCACAAACAGCTTCTAAACGGGCCGCGCTCGACGGCGCCTCGCCGGGTTAGGTCCGGCGCGTCGGCGCTGGCTCAAGCCATCCCCCACTAAGCCAGGCCAAGGTGCATGATGACCACGCCGAGCAGCGCGGCGACGGCGTCGTCGATCATGATGCCGAAACCGCCTTTGACGTAGCGGTCGAGCAGGCCGATCGGCCAGGGTTTGGCGATGTCGAGCGTGCGGAACACCAGGAAGCCGGCGAGCACGGTGGCCCAGTGCGGCGGCACCGCGGCCATGGTGATGAGCAGGCCGACGATCTCGTCCCAGACGATGGCCGGGTGGTCATGGACGCCGGCGTCGCGGGCGGTTTTGCCGCACAGGTAGATGCCGACCAGGAACAGCGCGGCGGTGATCAGCAGGTAGTGAGCGAGCGGCAGCTGCGCCAGCAGCAGGTACAGTGGAATGCCGACCAGGGTGCCGAAGGTGCCGGGCATCCACGGCGCCAAGCCGGCGCCGCCGCCCACGGCCAGGAAATGCACTGGGTTGACCAGGCTCACGGATATGGGCGCGGGCCGCGCTTTCATGCCGGTCCGCTCCGGAAGTGGTCGTAGCCGTGCCCGGGCAGCGGCCGCCGCCGGCCTTGCGGGTCGGCCAGCCGCAGCCCCGGCTCGGCGTCGATGCGGCCGATGCGGGTCAGCCGCAGTCCCAGGCGCTGACCGATCCGCTCGATGTCCGCTTCGTGCCGCGGCGGTGCGGTGAAGCACAGCTCGTAGTCGTCGCCGCCGGTGAGCGCCAGCACCAGCGCCTCGGCGTCGCCGCACAGCCGGCGCAGGGTGTCCGATAGCGGCAGCTGCGCCGCCTCCAGGGTGGCGCCGACGCTGCTAGCGGCGAGGATGTGGCCGAGATCGGCGGCCAAGCCGTCGGAGACGTCGATCGCCGCGCTCGCCAGCCCGCGCAGCGCGCGCCCCAGCGCCACCCGCGGCTGCGGGCGGTGCAGCCGCTGGCAGAGCTCAGCGGCGCCTTCCTGCCCGGCACGGCCGCTCTGCCACAGGCGCAGGCCGGCGGCGGCGTCGCCGAGCGTGCCGCTGACGTAGATCAGATCGCCCGCCCGCGCGCCGCCGCGGCGCAGCGCCTGGTCGGGCTCGACCCAGCCGGCCAGGGTCAGGCTGATGGTGAGCGGACCGCGCGTGGTGTCGCCGCCGATTACGGCCACGCCGTGCTCCGCCGCCAACGTCGCGAAACCTTGGCGGAACCCCTCCAGCCAGGCCGGATCGGGCGCCGGCAGGGTCAGCGCCAGCAGCGCCCAGGCCGGGCGCGCGCCCATCGCCGCCAGATCGCTCAGGTTCACCGCCAGGATCTTGTGGCCGACCGCGGCCGGCTCGGCGTCCACCGGGAAGTGCACGCCCGCCGTCATGGTATCGACGCACACGCACAGCGCCTCGGCGGTGCCGACGTCGATCAGGGCGGCGTCGTCGCCGACGCCGAGCAGCACCTCCGGACGGACGGCACCCAGTCCGTCGGTGAGGCGGCGAATCAGCTCGAACTCCGACAACTCACGGCTCCTTGCGGTGCCAGCGCGAGAACAACGTGGCCACCCCGACGCCCTCGGCGCGCCAGCCGTGGCAGCTGTCGAGCAGCGGCGGCGGGCGATCGCTGCTCGGATCGGGCGGCCGGCGCAGCGGCATGATGGTCTGGATCGCCACCGTGGCCATGGGCCGCAACAGCTCGGATAGATGGGTGCAGCCGTCCGGGTTGGGAATGCGCTCCTTGACCCGGTCGATCCAGTTATGGCCGATACGCAGGCCCACCAGCCGCCGGTAGCTGTCGGCGGCGTTCGGGCAGTCCGGAAACGGCGAGAACTCGGTGCTCGCCGCCACCTCGCGGATGGTCAGCGAGTCGTCCACGGTCAGGCGCAGCCACATCTCGTGCAGGTGGTCGTCCGGACCGAGCCCGCCGCGAAAGGGGTTGTGGTAGTCGTAGCCGCGCCGGTCGACCAGCCGCGCCTCGATGTCCCACAGCCCATCCTCGCGCTCATAGCCGTTGAGCTCGATGGTGCGGGTATGGCGATGCTGACGGGCGACGGCGGGCGGTGGCAGCGGCATGGGACGGTCAGGGATTGCGGCCGGCAGCGATCTCGGCGGCGCGCAGCGGCAGCGCCTTGGCGACGCGGTCCAGCACGCCGTTGACATAGCGGTGGCTCTGCTCGGCGCCGAACTGCTTGGCCAGCTCCACCGCTTCGTTGATCACCACCCGCGCCGGCACGTCCAGACGCTCGTTCAGCTCCAGCGTGCCCATGCGCAGGATCGCCCGCTCCACCGGGTCGAGCTGGTCGACCGTCCGGTCCAGATACGGGCGGAACTGCGCGTCCAGCTCGTCCACCCGCTTGGGCACGCCGTACAGCAGATCGCGGAACAACTCCACGTCCACTTCCGACATGTCCATTTCCTGGGCGAACTGCTCCTCGATGTCACGCAGATCCTGACCGGCCAGCTGCCACTGGTACAGCGCCTGCAACGCGCGCCGCCGAGCGCGCGTGCGCAGCCTGCCGATCGGATCCTCTCGCCGTTTGCCCCTGCTCATCGCGCCTCAAGCTTACCCAGCAAGCTGACCATCTCGAGCGCGCTCAGCGCCGCCTCGGCCCCCTTGTTGCCGGCCTTGGTGCCGGCCCGCTCGATGGCTTGCTCGATGTTCTCGACGGTGAGCACGCCGAAAGCCACCGGCAGCTCGTGTTCCATCATCACCGCCGCCAGGCCCTTGCTGGCTTCGCCAGCGACGTACTCGAAGTGGGCGGTACCGCCGCGGATCACCGCGCCCAGGGCGATGATGGCGTCGTAGTTACCGCTCTTGGCCAGCTTCTTGGCCACCAGCGGCAGCTCGTACGCGCCCGGCGCCCACACCACGGTAACGTTCTCGTCCGGCACACCGTGGCGGCGCAGCGTATCGAGCGCGCCCTCCAGCAGGCTCTGGGTGATGAAGGCGTTGAAGCGCCCCACCACCAGCGCGTAGCGGCCGTCGCGGTGGGTGAAATCCCCTTCGATGATTCTCATTGGCTGATCCTTAATGCAAAGGGCGCCTAGCATTGTGCAGACGCCCGCTTTAGGCAAGAGCGACGTTCAGGTCTGCGGCTCGATGTACTCCACCGCTTCCATGCCGAAGCCGGACAGGCCGTGCATGCGCTTGGGCGCCGACAGCACCCGCATCTGGCGCACGCCCAGATCGAACAGAATCTGCGCGCCCAGACCGTAGGTGCGCAAGTCCTGGCTGCGCTGGCCCCGGCGCCCGAGCTCCTGCTCCTCGACCGTGGTGTTGAGCTGGTAGCCGCGCATGCGGTTGAGGATGTCCGGCACGTCGTCCTTGCGCCGCAGCACCACCACCACGCCGCTACCGGCCTCGGCCACCTGCTTGAGCGCCGAGCGCAGCGGCCAGCCGCAGTTGGGACCGACACTGGCCAGCACGTCGGACAGCGTGTTCTGCACGTGCACGCGCACCAGCGCCGGCTCCTGCTCGCTGATCGCGCCCTTGACCAGGGCGAAGTGCAAGGCGTTCTCGACGCTGTCCTGATAGGCGTAGAGCCGGAAGGTGCCGAACTCGGTGGGGAGCTCGCACTCGGCCACCCGCTCCACCGTGCGCTCGTGGCGGATGCGGTAGGCGATGAGATCGGCGATGGTGCCGATCTTCAAATTGTGGGTGCGGGCGAACTCGATCAGATCGTCGCGCCGCGCCATCGAGCCGTCCTCGTTGAGGATCTCGACGATCACCGCCGCCGGCTCGAAGCCCGCCAGCCGCGCCAGGTCGCAGCCAGCCTCGGTGTGGCCGGCGCGGGTGAGCACGCCGCCGGGCTGGGCCATCAGCGGGAAGATGTGGCCCGGCTGCACCAGGTCCTCGGGCTTGGCGTGCGGCGCCACCGCCACCTGCACCGTGCGCGCCCGGTCGGCGGCGGAGATGCCGGTGGTCACCCCGGTCGCCGCTTCGATCGAGACGGTGAAGTTGGTGGCGTGCTTGCTGTCGGTGTCGCCCACCATCAGCGGCAGACGCAATTGCTCGCAGCGCTGCTTGGTGAGCGTGAGGCAGATCAGTCCGCGGCCGTAGCGCGCCATGAAGTTGATGTCCTCGGGCCGGACCAAGCTGGCCACCATGAGCAGATCGCCTTCGTTCTCGCGGTCTTCGTCGTCCATGATGATGACCATCTTGCCGGCTCGCAGGTCGGCGATGATCTCTTCGATGCTATTGAGCTGCATGGATCTCTACCTAGGGCTTGATGAAGCCGCAGCGCTGAAGGAATTCTTCGGTAACCCCGCTGCCGGATTCGGCCGCCCGTTCGCCGAGCATGAGCCGCTCCAGGTAGCGGGCGATGAGGTCCGCTTCCAGGTTCACGCGCCGGCCCGGCCGGGCCTCGCCGAGCGTGGTCACGGACAAGGTATGGGGCACGAGGTTGATGTCGAAAACGGCACCGTCGACGCCGTTCACGGTGAGGCTCACCCCGTCGACGCAAATCGAGCCCTTCTCGGCGATGTAGCGCGCCATTTGGGCCGGCGCCCGGATGCGGAAGCGCTCGGAGCGGCCGTCGGGGCGGCGCTCGATGACCTCGCCCACGCCGTCGACGTGGCCGCTGACCAGATGGCCGCCGAGCGGCGTGCTCAGGGTGAGGGCCTTCTCCAGATTGACGGCGTCGCCCACGTCCAGCGCGCCCAGGGTGGTACGCACCAGCGTTTCGTTGGAGACATCGGCGACGAAGCTGTCCTGATCGAGCTCCACCGCCGTCAGGCAACAGCCGTTGACGGCGATGCTGTCGCCGATCCGCACGTCCGCCATCGGCAGCCCGCCGGTGGCGATGGTCAGCCGCATGTCCTCGCCGCGCGGCTCGCGGCGGCGGATGCGGCCGACGGCCTGTACGATTCCGGTAAACATCCCGACTCCTCCTAGCTGGACGCGCCCGGCCGGGCGACGATGCGCAGATCGTCGCCGACCCGGCGTAGGTCGGTAATAGTCAGCGGCACCCGGTCGGCCATGGTCTCGATACCGGGCAGCCGCAGCAGCGGCGCGCCGTCGTGTCCCATCAGATGGGGTGCCAAGTAGATCACCAACTCGTCGACCAGTCCGTAACGCAGTACCGTTCCGGCCAGCGTCGGCCCGGCCTCGACCAGGACCTCGTTGATCTCCAGCTGCGCCAGCCGGCGCAGCACCGCTTCGACGTCGAGGCTGCCCTCGCGCCGCGGCGCCGTCTCCAGGCGCGCGCCGGCGGCGGCCAGCGCCGCCGCCCGCTCGACCGCAGCCGCCGGATCGTGGAAGATCATAGCGCCGCCGTCGGCGAGCACCGCCGCGCCGGGCGGCGTCACCAGCGCCGAGTCCAGCACCACCCGCAGCGGCTGGCCCGGCCAGTGCGCCGGCGGCTCGACATCGCGCACGGTCAACGCTGGGTTATCGGCCAGCACCGTACCGCTACCGGTGAGGATCGCGCAACTGCGCGCGCGCAGCCGGTGCACGTCGGCGCGCGCCGCAGCGGAGGTGATCCATTTGCTCTCACCGCTGGCCAGCGCCGTGCGCCCATCCAGGCTGGCGGCGAGCTTGATCCGAACATACGGCAGCCCCTGGGTCATGCGCTTGATGAAACCGGGATTGAGGGCCCGCGCCTGCTCTTCCAGCAGTCCGGACTCGACCGCGATGCCGGCCTCGCGCAGCCGGTTCAGGCCCTGGCCGGCCACGCGCGGATTGGGATCCCGCATGGCCGCCACCACGCGCGCCACGCCGGCGGCGATCAGCGCGTCGGCGCAGGGCGGCGTGCGGCCGTGGTGGCTGCAGGGCTCCAGGGTAACGTAGGCGGTGGCGCCGCGCGCGGCCTCGCCGGCGGCGCGCAACGCCAACGGCTCGGCGTGCGGCTGGCCGGCGCGCAGATGAGCGCCTTCGCCGACGATGCGACCGTCCTTGACCAGCACGCAGCCGACGCGCGGATTGGGACGGGTGCTGAACAGCCCCTGCTCGGCCAGCTGCAAGGCGCGCGCCATGAAGCGGTGATCGTCGGCGCTGAAGGAGGGGCTCATGGCGTACTGCGAACCGGGCGAGCCGACATGGCGTTCAGGTATCGGTGCCGGAAGCCGACCTGGAACCGTCCTTGTTCTCAAGGCCCTCGATGACTTCGCGGAACGCGCTCACGTCCTGGAAGCTGCGGTATACCGAGGCGAAACGCACGTAGGCGACTTGATCGAGCTCGCGCAGCTCGTTCATTACCCACTCGCCGATGGTGCGTGAGGGCACCTCACGCTCGCCGCTGGCGCGCAGGCGCTTCTTGATGCGGTTGATGGCCTCCTCGACCGCCTCGGTGGCCACCGGACGCTTCTCCAACGCGCGCAACATGCCGGTGCGCAGCTTGCGCTCGTCGAAAGGCTCGCGGTTGCCGCTGGCCTTGACTACCCGCGGCATGACCAGCTCGGCGGTCTCGAAGGTGGTGAAGCGCTCCCCGCACGCCGTGCACTCGCGGCGACGGCGCACCATGTCGCCGTCGTTGGCGAGCCGCGAGTCGATGACTCGCGTGTCCTGGGTCTGGCAGAACGGGCAGCGCATGCGCGGTCGTCAGCCCCCGTAGACCGGGAAGCGGGCGCACAGCTCCTGAACCTGACCGCGCACCCGCTCGATCACCGCCTCGTTGTCGATGTCGTCGAGCACGTCGCAGATCCAGCCGGCCAGCTGACGAATCTCCGGCTCCTTGAAGCCGCGGGTGGTGACCGCCGGGGTGCCGAGGCGCAGGCCGGAGGTCACGAACGGCGGCTGCGGATCGTTCGGCACGGAGTTCTTGTTCACCGTGATGTGGGCGCGGCCCAGGGCGGCGTCGGCGGCCTTGCCGGTGATGCCCTGCTTGATCAGCGACACCAGGAACAGGTGGTTGTCGGTGCCGCCGGACACCACGTCGTAGCCGCGGCTCATGATGACCTCGGCCATGGCGCGGGCGTTGGCCACCACCTGCTTGGCGTATTCCTTGAACTCCGGCTGCAGCGCCTCCTTGAAGGCCACTGCCTTGGCGGCGATGACGTGCATCAGCGGGCCGCCCTGGGTGCCGGGGAAGACCAGACTCTGCAGCTTCTTCTCGATCTCCGGGTTGGCCTTAGCCAGGATCAGACCGCCGCGCGGACCGCGCAGGGTCTTGTGCGTGGTGGTGGTGGTGACGTCGGCGATCTGCACCGGGCTCGGGTACTGCCCGGCCGCCACCAGACCGGCCACGTGCGCCATGTCCACGAACAGATAGGCGCCGACCGAATCAGCGATGTCGCGGAAGCGCTGCCAGTCCACCACGCGCGAATAGGCGGAGAAGCCGGCGACGATCATCTTCGGCTTGTGCTCGCGGGCCAGGCGCTCGACCTGGTCGTAGTCGATCTCGCCGGTGGCCGGGTTCAGGCCGTACTGCACCGCGTTGAAGAACTTGCCGGAGAAGTTGACCTTGGCGCCGTGGGTGAGGTGGCCACCATGATCCAGGCTCATGCCCAGGATGGTGTCGCCCGGCTGCAGCAGCGCGAAGTACACCGCGGCGTTGGCCTGCGAGCCGGAGTGCGGCTGGACGTTGGCGTAGTCGGCGCCGAACAGCTGCTTGGCGCGGTCGATCGCCAGCTGCTCGGCTACGTCGACGTACTCGCAGCCGCCGTAGTAGCGCTTGCCGGGGTAGCCCTCGGCGTACTTGTTGGTCAGCACGCTACCCTGCGCTTCGAGCACCCGCGGGCTGGTGTAGTTTTCGGAGGCGATCAGCTCGATGTGATCCTCCTGCCGCCGGCGCTCCTGCCGGATGGCTTCGGCGAGCTCGGGGTCGAAGCTGGCGATGGTCATGTCGCTGGAGAACATGGGATATCCTCTTGGAAAACGCTGTCTGGTAAGCGGCGCGGCGCCGACGCTTACCGGACAGTGTCCGGCCGTGGAAGGGCGGGGATTATAAACGATATGTGGGAACGCTGCATTCGGCCGGGGCCGGCTGGTGCGCGCCCTCCCCGCCCCGAGGGAAGGCGATGACGTGATCCAGCTCCAGCCGGATGCCGATTGCCTCGCCCAGGCGGTGGTCATGGTGGCTGGGCACCAGCGACTGCACCCGTGCACCGCTGGCCAGCTCCAGGGTATAGAGAAACTGCGCGCCCCGGAAGGCGCGGGCGCGCACTACGGCGGTCACGGGGCTGTGGTCGTCGTGCACCACGTCGTCCGGGCGGATCAGCACGTCCACTTCCGCCCCGACCGGCAGATCGCGCTCGCGCGGGCAGACCACCTCGCCCAGCTCCAGGGTCAGGCAGCCGTCGGCCCGCACCCGCCCGGTCAGGAACACGCCCTCGCCGATGAACTCCGCCACCCGCCGGTTGACCGGCTCGTGATAGAGCTCGTAGGGCCGCGCCCACTGCTGCAAACGCCCGTCGGCCAGCACGCCGACGGTGTCGGCCATGGCGAACGCCTCGTGCTGGTCGTGGGTCACCAGCAGGGCCGTGCTCTCGCTGTTCTTGAGCAGCTCGCGCACTTCGTACGACAGGCGCTCGCGCAGCCCGACGTCGAGATTGGCGAACGGCTCGTCGAGCAGCACCAGGGCCGGCCTGGGCGCCAGCGCCCGCGCCAGCGCCACCCGCTGCTGCTGACCGCCGGACAGCTCGTGCGGCCAGGCGTGGGCGTACTCGGCAAGCCCCACCAGCGCCAGCAGCTCGTCGACCCGCCGCGCCCGCTCAGCGCGCGTGAGGGCGCGCAGCCCGAAGCCGACGTTGTCAGCCACCGACAGGTGCGGAAACAGCGCATGGTCCTGGAACACCATGCCGACGCCCCTTCGGTGCGCCGGCACCGCCTGGCCGGCCGAGCTCACCACCCGGCCGGCCAGGCGGATCTCGCCGCCCATCACCGGCTCGAAGCCGGCGATGGCGCGCAGCAGCGTGGTCTTGCCCGAGCCCGAGCCGCCGAGCAGGCAGCCGATCTCGCCGCGCGCCAGGCGGAAGCTGACGTCCGTCACCACCGGCTTGCCGCCGTAGCCGACACGGACCGCATCGAGCTGCAATTGGGCACCGATCATCGCACTACCTCCGTCACCGTCGCGCCAGCGTAACCGCTCGCTGCGGCGCGGGCGCCCTCGGCCGTGCGCGTGAGCATGATCACCGGCAGCAGCCCCACCAGGACCAGGGCCACCGCCGGCAGCGCCGCCCGCTCCCACTCGCCTTCCGAGGTCATCTCGAACACCCGCACCGCCAGCGTGTCCCAACCGAACGGCCGGGTCATCAGGGTGATGGGCATCTCCTTCATGACATCGACGAACACCAGCAGGGCGGCGGTCATCAAGCTACGGCGCAGCAGCGGCAAGTGCAGGCGCCACACCAGGGTGGCGCCGGCCGCGCCCAGGCTACGCGCCGCCTGCTCCTGATTGACCGACACCCGGTTGAGGCCGCTGCTGATCGGCTGCAGTCCCACCGCCAGGAAGCGCGCCGCCAACGCCAGCAGCATCACCGCCACTGTGCCCTTGAACACGGCGCTGGTCTGCAGGCCGAAGACATCGATCAGCCCGTTGTCCAGCCACGCCACCGGCACGAACACGCCCACCGCCAGCACCGTGCCGGGGATGGCGTAGCCGACCGAGGCGATGCGCGCCGCCAGCATGGTGGAGCGGTCGCGAATCCGTCGCTCGCCGTAGCCGACCACCAGCGCCAGCCCCACCACCAGCAACGCGGCCAGCACCGCCAGCAGCAGCGAGCGGCCGATGAACGCCGGGTAGCGGGCATCCAGATCCTGCGGCGCCACCTCGATCGCCCAGATCAGCAGCTGCGCCACCGGCACCACGAACGCCACCGCCAGCACCAGCGCGGCGAAGCCGCAGGCGCCGGCGGCGGCCCAGCCGGTGAGCCGACGCCGGCGCACCACCTGGCTGCGCCCGGTGGGGGTATAGCGCCGCCAGCCGCGCTGCCACTGCTCCAGCGACATCAGCGTCAGCGCGGCCAGCACCAGCAGCGACGCCAGCTGCGTGGCCGCCGGCAGCGAGAACAGCGAGAACCAGGCCTTGTAGATGGCGGTGGTGAAGGTATCGACGCCGAAGATATAGACGGCGCCGAAGTCGGCGAGCGTTTCCATCATCGCCAGCAGCACGCCGGCGGCGATCCACGGCCGCGCCAGCGGCAGCGCCACCCGCCAGAACCCCTGGGCCGGGGTCAGACCCAGCGACTGGGCGACCTCGAGCGCACGCTGGCCCTGGCTGGCGAAGGCGTCGCGCGCCAGCAGGTAGACGTAGGGATAGAAGCTGAGCGACAGCACCAGCACCGCGCCGCCCAGACTGCGGATCTCGGGCAGGCGCAGGTCGGCGCCGAACCAGCCGCGCAGCACGGTCTGCAGCGGCCCGGTGAAGTCGAGCAGCCCGACCTGGACGAAGGCCAGCACATAGGCGGGCATCGCCAGCGGCAGCATCAGCGCCCAGTTGAAGAACCGCCGCCCGGGGAACTCGTACACCGCCGTCAGCCACGCCAGCGACACGCCCAACAGCAATACGCCGGCGCACACCCCGAGCACCAGCGCGGCCGTGGTGCCGATCAGCTCCGGCAGCACGTGCTCGCCCAAATGCGCCCATACGGCGGTCTCCGGGTGCAGCAGAGACGAGAGCACGACGACGAGCGGCAGCGCCGCGAGCGAAGCCACCGCCCAGACGGCGACACGCAGCGGCAGGAGTCGACGACGGGAGAGCACGAGTTATATGAGCCTCAAAGAGAGCGCCGCATTGCAGCGACCGGGGGACGCAGCGACAGGTTCGCGGCGGGAGCGGCGAACGCCGCCCCCGCCGCCCGCGCTCACTTGTAGCCAGCGCGGTCCATGAGCTTGACGGCATCGCCCTGCAGCTCGCCGGCCTTGGCGACGTTGATCACGCTGGGCTTGAACGCGCCCCAGGCCGCCACCGCCGGCGCCGGCTTCACCGCCGGGTTCACCGGGAACTCCATGTTCTCGTCGGCGAACAGGTTCTGCGCTTTCTCCGAGGACAGCCACTCCAGCAGCTTCACCGCCTCGTCCTTGTGCTTGGCGTACTTGGTCAGACCGGCGCCGGCCACGTTGACGTGCACGCCGCTGCCGTCCTGGTTGGCCCAGAACAACGCCACCTTGCCTTCCAGCTCGGGCTGGCGCTTGAGCAGCCGGCCGAAGTAGTAGGTGTTGGCGATGCCGACCTGGCACTGCCCGGCGGCGATGGCCTCCAGCATCTTGGTATCGTCCGGGAACGGCGGCGCAGCCAGGTTGGCGACCCAGCCTTTGACCACCCGCTCGGTCACCGCCTCGCCGTGCTGGGCGATCAGCATCGCCACCAGCGACTGGTTGTAGACCTTCTTGGAGGTGCGCAGGCAGAGCTTGCCCTTCCACTTCGGATCGGCCAGATCCTCATAGCTGGAAAGCTGCTCCGGCTTAATCAGGGTCGGGTTGTAGAAAATGGTGCGGGCGCGCACCGACAACCCGAACCACTGGTTGTCGGGATCGCGCAGATGCGCCGGCACGTTCTTGTTCAGCGCCTCGGATTGCACTGGCTGCAGCAATCCGGCGTGCGCCGCCTGCCACAGGTTGCCGGCGTCGACCGTCAGCAGCAGGTCGGCGGGCGTGTTCTGGCCTTCGCTCTTGAGCCGCGCCATCAGCGGGCCTTCCTTGTCGGTGATGAACTTGACCGTCACCCCCGTTTCCTGGGTGTAGGCGTCGAACACCGGCTTGATCAGCTGCTCGTTGCGAGCGGAGTACACCACGACCTCGGCGGCCGCCGCGGTTCCCGCCATCACCAATCCCAGCAAGGCGACGCACAGCTTCTTCATACGGGAAGGACCTCGATCGCTAAGGTTGGATAGGCAGCGATTCTAGCGCGCCCCACAATAAATAAGAATCGTTATTATTTTGGCACCGCCCAGTTACGCAACCGCTCGCGCATGTGCCGCACATGCGCCCCTTCCCAGTAGATCTTGTCGCAACGGCAACAAGCCAGCACCTCGCCGGTCACGCCCGGCGGGCGCTGCTCGGCCGCCGCCGGGCACAGCGGGGCGTTGCAGAGCAGACAGCGGCTGAACGGCCGGTACAGCCAGTCGATGCCGAGCTGCACGCGCAGCTGGGCGGCCTGCCGCTCCAGGTCGGTGCTGTCCAGGAGCAGCACGTGGCGGTGCGCCTCGCGCCGCTCCAGGAACTCGCGGTCGCGGGTGAGCAGCAGGCGGCGCTCGGCCACCACCTGCCGCATCAGCTCGCGGTCGGCGGTTCCCGGACTAGCCAGAGCAGTGTCGTAGCCGGCCGCGCGCAGCCAACGGCATAGACGTATCAGCATTTCATCGCATAACAGGCGCATCCCTCACCCGCTTGTCAGCCGTATCGGCTTACTCTACAAGAAGCTGAAATCCGCCCGCCGGGGCGACCATCGACCGTCCGCGGAGCCGGAGCCAGAGGCCAAGGGAGATGAAGCGCAAAACCGAACCCCGCGCCTGGGTCGGCTGGCGGGAATGGGTTGCCCTGCCCGAGCTGGGCATCGACGCCATCAAGGCCAAGATCGACACCGGCGCCAGCACCTCGGCGCTGCACGCCGTGCACCTGCGCCGCTTCCGCGAGGGCGGCCGCGATCGGGTCGAGTTCGAGGTCCACCCGCTGCAGCGGCGCACCGACCACACCGTGCGCTGCGTCGCCGACGTCTGCGACGAGCGGCTGGTGATCAGCTCCAGCGGACATCGGGAAAAACGCTTGGTAATCCGCACCGAACTGGCGATTGGCGGCCGCTCCTGGCCTATTGAATTGACCCTGACCAACCGCGATACGATGGGTTTCCGCATGCTGCTGGGCCGCTCCGCCATGCACGGCCGGCTGCTGGTCGATCCCAGCGCCTCGTTCCTCGCCGGCGCGGCGGACGGCGAGGCCCGGCCGCGGCGCGAAGCCAAACGCCCCATCTCTGCCAACATCCCGGAGTAACCGATGGCCCGCTCGCTGAGCATCCTCGTGCTGTCGCGCAACGTGGATCTCTATTCCACTCGACGCCTGATCGAGGTAGGCCAGGAGCGGGGCCATACAGTGCGCGTGGTCGACCCCCTGCGCTGCTACATGACCATCAGCCCGCACCGCCCGACGGTGCACTACATGGGCGAGGAATTGGGGCCGTTCGACGCCATCATCCCGCGCATCGGCGCCTCGATCACCTTCTACGGCACGGCGGTGGTACGGCAGTTCGAGATGATGGGCGTGTTCTCGCTCAACGAGTCGGTGGCAATCAGCCGCTCGCGCGACAAGCTGCGCTCGCTGCAACTGCTGTCGCGCAAGGGCATCGGTCTGCCGGTCACCGGCTTCGGCTACTCCCCGGACGATACCCAGGACCTGATCTCGCTGGTGGGCGGCGCGCCGCTGGTGATCAAGCTGCTGGAGGGCACCCAGGGCAAGGGCGTGGTGCTGGCCGAGACCGACAAGGCCGCCGAGAGCGTGATCGACGCCTTCCGCGGCCTCAAGGCCTACTTCCTTACCCAGCAGTACATCGCCGAGGCCAACGGCGCCGACATCCGCTGCTTCGTCATCGGCGACAAGGTCGTGGCGGCCATGATGCGCCAGGCCAAGGAGGGCGAGTTCCGCTCCAACCTGCACCGCGGCGGCACCGCCATGCCGGTGAAGATCACCCCCGCCGAGCGCGCCACCGCGGTGCGGGCGGCCAAGATCGTCGGCCTGAACGTGGCCGGCGTGGACCTCATGCGCTCCAAGAACGGCCCGGTGGTGCTGGAGGTGAATTCCTCGCCGGGCCTGGAGGGCATCGAGACCGCCACCGGCAAGAACATCGCCGGCATGATTTACGAGTTCATCGAGAAGAACGCCAAGCCGGGCAAGACCAAGACGCGCGGCCAAGGCTGAGCGGGCGCCGCCGGCGCATCCGCAGGGAATCCGCCCGGCCGGCTTGACGCCGGGCCGCCGACGGCCTATTTCGAGCGGCAACGTGGTATGCTCGGCCGCCGCCACCTCCGGCCGAACCGTTTTCGCCAATCAACCTTTTGAGGTAATTAACCTTTTCATGGCCCAATACATCTTCACCATGCACCGGGTCAGCAAGGTCGTCCCGCCCAAGCGGGAGATCCTGCGCGACATCTCCTTAAGCTTCTTCCCCGGCGCCAAGATCGGCGTGCTCGGCCTCAACGGTGCGGGCAAGTCCACGCTGCTGCGCATCATGGCCGGGGTCGACAAGGATTTCGACGGCGAAGCCTATCCGATGCCCGGCATCAAGATCGGCTATCTGCCGCAGGAGCCGCAGCTCAATCCGGAAAAGGACGTGCGCGGCAACATCGAGGAGGCCGTGGCCGAGACCAAGGCGCTGGTGGATCGCTACAACCAGATCTCGGCGGCCTTCGCCGAGCCGGACGCCGACTACGACGCCCTGATCGCCGAGCAGGCCAAGCTGCAGGACCAGATCGACGCCGCCGGCGCCTGGGATTTGGACCGCAAGCTCGAAGTGGCCGCCGACGCCCTGCGCCTGCCGCCCTGGGACGCCGACGTCACCAAGCTCTCCGGCGGTGAGCGCCGCCGCGTGGCGCTGTGCAAGCTGCTGCTGTCCAACCCGGACATGCTGCTGCTGGACGAGCCCACCAACCACCTCGACGCCGAGTCGGTGGCGTGGCTGGAGCGCTTCCTCAAGGAGTATCCGGGCACGGTGGTGGCGGTCACCCACGACCGCTACTTCCTCGACAACGTCGCCGGCTGGATCCTGGAGCTGGACCGCGGCCACGGCATCCCCTGGCAGGGCAACTACTCCTCCTGGCTGGAGCAGAAGGAGAAGCGCCTGGCCCTGGAGCAGAAGAAGGAAGACGCGCACCGCAAGGCCCTGCAGGCCGAGCTGGAGTGGGTGCGGCAGAACCCCAAGGGGCGCCAGGCCAAGAGCAAGGCCCGCCTGCAGCGCTTCGAGGAGCTAGCCAGCCAGGAATTCCAGAAGCGCAACGAGACCCAAGAGCTGTACATTCCGCCCGGGCCGCGTCTGGGCAACGTGGTGATCCAGTTCGAGGGCGTGCGCAAGGCCTTCGGCGATCGGCTGCTGTACGACAACCTGACCTTCAGCCTGCCGCCGGGTGGCATCGTCGGCGTGATCGGCCCGAACGGCGCCGGCAAGACCACGCTGTTCCGCATGATCGTCGGCCAGGAGAAGCCGGACGCCGGCACCATCCGCATCGGCGAGACGGTGCAGCTGTCCTACGTCGACCAGACCCGCGACAACCTCGACCCGAACAAGACGGTGTTCGAGGAAGTCACCGACGGCCTGGATGTGGTCACGGTCGGCAAGTGGGAAATGCCCTCGCGCGCCTACGTCGGCCGCTTCAACTTCAAGGGGCCGGACCAACAGAAGCGGGTCGGCGACCTCTCGGGCGGCGAGCGCAACCGTCTGCACCTGGCCAAGCTGCTCAAGAGCGGCGGCAACGTGCTGCTGCTCGACGAGCCGACCAACGACCTGGACGTGGAGACCCTGCGGGCGCTGGAAGAGGCGCTGCTGGCCTTCCCCGGCTGCGCGGTGGTGATCTCCCACGACCGCTGGTTCCTGGACCGGGTGGCCACCCACATCCTCGCCTTCGAGGGCGACAGCCAGGTGGTCTGGTTCGAGGGCAACTACCAGGAGTACGAAGCCGACCGCAAGCGTCGGCTGGGCGTGGCCGCGGATCAGCCGCAGCGCATCAAGTACAAGCGCCTGGCGACCTGAGCCGACGCTTCCCGGACTCGAGACCCCGCCGCCGGCGGGGTTTCGTTTTCGGGCGGCCGTGTCACGATCGCACTCTGCCGACCCACTCCGGGTGCTTGACCATGTACATGCGCTCGTCGGCACGCCGCAGCAAGCTCGCGCCGTCCTCGGCGTCCTCCGGATACAGCGCCAGGCCGATGCTGGCGGTGATCATGAAGCGGAACTCGCCGATCTCGAACGGCTCGATGAACACGTCCCGCAGCTGCTGCAGCACCCTCTCGGCGTCGCCGCGCTCCTTGACGTCCTCCAGCAGCACCACGAACTCGTCGCCGGCCAGCCGCGCCACCGTGTCCTGCTCGCGCACCAGCCCGCGCAGGCGATCGGCGACCATCTTCAGCAAGCGATCGCCGGCCTCGTGACCGGCGGTATCGTTCACCGCCTTGAACCCGTCCAGGTCGAGAAACAACAGCGCCACCGCTCGGTTGCGCCGGCGCGCGCGGGCAAGCGCTTGCTGCAGGCGGTCCTTGTACAGATTGCGGTTGGGCAGGCCGGTGAGCGAGTCGTAATTGGCCATGTGATAGAGACGCTGCTCGCAGGCGCGCCGCTCATCCTCGCGCAAGCTGCGGGCGCGCCCGTACACCACCGCCACGATCAGCGCCGAGCCGGCGGCCAGCGCGAAGGAGACCGCCACCAAGGGGTCGATCACCCACCAGCCCAACTGCTGGCGCACGGTCAGCGCGAACGGCTGAGCCTCCGTGCCGAAGATCGCCCGCTGCTGCAAGACCGGGAAGAGGGCGCGCTCCAACGCCCCGGCGGAAACGTCGCTGGTCGACAGCCAGACCGGCGACCGGTCCCCGTCCTCGTGCGCCGACTGCAGCCGCAGCTCCAGGCCGCTCAGGCTGTCGCTAGTCGGCAGCAGATCGGCGACGCGGATCAGCAGCGAGATCAGCAGTGCCTCAAAACCCGAATGGTCCGGATCGAGCACCGGTTGGAACAGCATGTACGCCAGCGCGCCGTCGCGTAGCGCGAACAGCTCCGACGCGCTGGGCCGGCTGGCTCGCAGCGAGCGCTCGGCGGCGGCGCGCAGCGCCGCCACGGTGTCGACGTCCGCGCCGAGGCCGTCGCTCGCGCCGGACTCGGTGGGCACCACCAGGATCGGCGTCAGCTGGAAGCCCTCCGTGGCATCGACCGGCGACGACCGACGCAACAGACCGAGCCTGTAGACGTGCGGAAAGCGCCCCAGCACTTGGGCGGCATAGGCTTCGAGACCGTCACGGTCGGTCGGATCGACCGCGCGCAAAAACGCGGCGGCGCCGTCGAGCACCGACTCGTTGGCGATCAGACGGCTTTCGACATCACGGAAGATGGTGGCCGCGCGGGCTCGGAAGGCGTCCTCCGCCTGGCGCAGCTGGCCGCTGAACACCAGCATGCCGAGCAGCAGCGCCAGCCCGAACCACAACGCGATGTACCCGCCGAGCGACTTCCATAAACCGGAGTCCGGCGTTTGATCCTGGTCGGCGTCCATGCGCTTTCCCCAGCATTGATCGTTATTCTGAATTCTGGGTCGTCGCCCTTCCATGGCGTTCGCGACCGCGACCGCGCGCATGCGGTCACTGTCATGTTAGGTGAAAGCGGGCACACTGCCATAGGGTGCAACGCACAAAACGGCGCTCGCTTTCCGGCGCCGTCTCGATCCTGCTATGGTTGCCCGTTCTTCGTTTCAACAAGTTCCTGGAATAGTCATGGACCGCCGTCAAACGCAGCCGCAAGCGCGTTCCGCCATCCTGCTCATTCACTGCCGCGACCGCCGCGGCCTGGTCGCGGCCATCACCCAGTTCCTGTCGACCCATAACGGCAACATCATCTACCTCGATCAGCACGTCGACGCCGAGAAACAGGTGTTCTTCATGCGCCTGGAGTGGGAGCTGGAGGGCTTCGCCATTCCGCCCGAGGAGATCGGCGCGCGCTTCCAGCAAGCGCTGGCCGAACCGTTCGAAATGAACTGGGCCCTGCACTTCTCCAACGAAGTGCCGCGCATCGCCATCTTCGCCTCCAAGCTGCCTCACTGCCTGTTCGATCTGCTCTCGCGCTGCCAGTCCGGCGAGTGGCGCGCGGAGGTGCCGCTGATCATCAGCAACCACGAGGACCTGCGCTGGATCGCCGATCGCTTCGAGATCCCGTTCCATGTCTTCCCGGTGAACCAGGCCAACAAGCGCGAGATGGAAGAGCGGCAGCTCGAACTGCTGCGCCAGCACAACATCGACCTGGTGGTGCTGGCCCGCTACATGCAGATCCTGTCGCCGGAGTTCATCGCCCACTACCCGGAACGGATCATCAACATCCATCACTCCTTCCTGCCCGCCTTCGCCGGCGCCCGCCCCTATCACGCCGCCTACAACCGGGGCGTGAAGATCATCGGCGCCACCAGCCACTACGTCACCGCCGAGCTCGACGCCGGGCCGATCATTGCCCAGGACGTGACCGTGGTCAGTCACCGCGACTCGGTGGACGATCTGGTGCGCAAGGGCCGCGACCTGGAGCAGCTGGTGCTGGCGCGGGCGGTGTGGACTCACCTGCAGCGCAAAGTGCTGTGCTACGACAACCGCACGGTGATCTTCGACTGAGCACCGCCGCCGGAGCGCCTTGAGGCGCTCCGGCACACCGCGAGCCCCGCGGGGATTAACCTCTCACCTTGAACCGGCTCGGTAAAGGCTGTACATCTGGGGGAATGCCATACGCGCAATAGGGCTCGCCCCATGGATTTCGTGCGCCTCCTCGTCGCGATTCTCCTGCCGCCGCTCGGCGTTTTCCTGCAGGTAGGGTTCGGCCCGCAGTTCTGGCTGAACATCTTGCTGACCCTGTTGGGCTATATTCCCGGCATAGTGCATGCGGTCTGGGTGATCGCACGCCGCTAAGACGCACCCGGCCGACAAAAGGCAAAATCGGCGCCGCGCGCAAGCCGAACGATAAGCGGCGCGGTATCCGCCCCCACCCTGGAATCGGCATGGACAAAACGCCCCTAGGCACGATCCTGGTCGTCAGCGCCAACCCCGCCGACCGTCACGAACTGGCGCACACCCTGCGCCTGGGCGGACATACGGTGCACGAGGCCGCCAGCGGCGCGGCGGCGATCGAGCTGGCGGGTGCGCGCCTGCCGGAACTGGTGGTGGCGGACGCCGCGCTGCCCGAGCGCGATATCGGCGCACGCCTCGCGGCCGAACCGGCCACCGAGCACATCCCGGTGCTGTGGATCGGCGGCGCCCAGGACGAGGCCGATATCAGCCTTCCCAAACCCGTCGCGCCGCCGGCACTGCTGGCCACCGTGACGGTGCTGCTGCGCATGCAGCGCAGCGAGCGCCAGCTGCGGGCGGCGCGGCGCGCCTGCAACGGCCTGCTGTCGATCGCCTCGCACGATCTGCGCACCCCGCTCAGCGCCATGCAGCTCACCCTGGAGTTGATCTCGCGCCAGATTGCCCGCGACGGCGGTCACCCGCTCAAGCCGCACGTCGAGCGGCTCGGCGACCAGACCCGGCGGCTGACCGCGCTGCTGGAGCATCTGCTCGATCTCGCCCAGATCGAGGCCGGCCGCCTGCGCCTGACGCTGGAGCCGGTCGATCTGGCGGCGCTGACGCGCGAGGTGGTGGCGCGCCAGCGCGCGGCGATCGAGGCCGCCGGCTGCGCCGTCACCGTCGACGCCGAGGCGGCCGCGGTCGGCTGCTGGGACCGCCGACGGCTCGAACGGATCGTCGCCGCCCTGCTCGCCAACGCCCTCAAGTACGGCGCCGGCAACCCCGTGGCGCTACGCCTGACCTGCGACGGCGACTGGGCGCGGCTGGAAGTGCGCGACCACGGCATCGGCATCGAGCCGGCGCGGCAGTGCGGGATCTTTCAGCGCGTCGACCCGATCCGCCGGCGCGACACCGGCAGCTACGGGCTGAATCTCTGGGTCGCCCGCAACGTGATCGAGGCGTTGGGCGGGAACATCACGGTCGACAGCGCCCCCGGCCAAGGTGCGACCTTTCGCCTGACGCTGCCGCTGCGGGGGCCGGCGCAGGAAACCACAGCGCACTGACGACACCGCCATGCCACGACCAGCGCTCAGGGCCGGCCTGACAGTCGGCATCGCCCATCTCCTGCTCACCCTCGCGCTGGGCTGGCTGACCCTGCTGGCGCGGATCGAGGAGGTCGAGCAAGGCTTCCCCGCTCCCACCCTGATGACCGAGGCGCTAATGGCCTTGCTCGGCCTGCTGACCTTGCCGGCCGGCGCGCTGGTGCCGCGCCTGCTGGCACCGAGCCAGGCCGAGGCGCTGGTGTGGCTGATACTGCCGCTCAACAGCGCGCTGTGGGGGCTGACCGCCGCGCTGCTGGTGCGCTGGTGGCGGCGGCGGACGGGGAACTGACACAGCCACGCCGACGGCGCTATCTGGCATAATCGCCCTTTTCGACGCAGGCACCAGCGCCGTTTCGCCCAAGACGCGGCCTGCCCTGACATCAACCCCACCGGGACGGACCATTAGAGCCGCATGAGCCGCAAGATCCTCGTTACCAACGCCCTTCCCTACGCCAACGGCCCGATTCACCTCGGCCACCTGGTCGGCTACATCCAGGCGGACATCTGGGTGCGCTACCAGCGCATGCGTGGTAACGAGTGCCACTACGTCTGCGCCGACGACGCCCACGGCACGCCGATCATGCTCAAGGCGCGCAGCGAGGGCATCACGCCCGAGGAGCTGATCGCCCGCATCGGCCGCGAGCACGCCGCCGACTTCGCCGACTTCTTGGTGGAGTTCGACAACTACTACACCACCCACTCGCCGGAGAACCGCGAGCTGGCCGAGCGGATCTATCTGCGGCTGCGCGACGCCGGCCACATCGTGTCGCGGCCGGTGATGCAGATGTACGACCCGCAGGCCGAGATGTTCCTGCCGGACCGCTACATCAAGGGCACCTGCCCCAAGTGCAAGTCGCCCGATCAGTACGGCGACAACTGCGAGGTCTGCGGCATGACCTACACGCCGGCCGAGCTGATCGACCCGGTGTCGGTGGTGTCCGGCGCCCGCCCGGTGGAGAAGGAGTCGCTGCAGTACTTCTTCAAGCTCGCCGACTTCGAGCCCTGGCTGCGGCAGTGGGTCAGCGCCGAGCACATGGAGGCCGAGGTGGCCAACAAGGTGCAGGAGTGGTTCGAGGACGGCCTGCGCGATTGGGACATCTCGCGCGACGCCCCCTACTTCGGCTTCGAGATCCCGGACGTGCCCGGCAAGTACTTCTACGTCTGGCTGGACGCGCCGATCGGCTACCTGGCCTCGTTCAAGAACTACTGCGCCCGTGCCGGCATCGACTTCGAATCTTTCGTCCGCCCCGATACCGACACCGAGATGGTGCACTTCATCGGCAAGGACATCGTGCGCTTCCACTGCCTGTTCTGGCCGGCCATGCTGCACGGCGCGCAGCTGCGCACGCCGACCCGGGTCAACGTCAACGGCTTCCTGACCGTCAACGGCCAGAAGATGTCCAAGTCGCGCGGCACCTTCATCATGGCGCGCACCTATCTGCAGCACCTCAACCCGGAGTACCTGCGCTACTACTTCGCCGCCAAGCTGGGCAGCGGCGTCGATGACCTGGACCTGAACCTGGAGGACTTCACCCAGCGGGTGAACGCCGACCTGGTGGGCAAGCTGGTGAACATCGCCAGCCGCTGCAGCGGTTTCATCAGCAAGCGCTTCGACGGCCGCCTGGCCGAGCAGCTGGCCGCGCCAGCGCTGTTCGAGGAATTCACCGCCGCCGCCGAGCGCATCGGCGAGCTCTACGAGCAGCGCGAGTATTCCAAGGCGGTGCGCGAGATCATGCTGCTGGCCGACAAGGCCAACCAGTACATCGACGAGCAGAAGCCCTGGGTGGTGGCCAAGGATCCGAGCCGCGAGGCCGAGCTGCAGGCGATCTGCACCATGGGCTTGAACCTGTTCCGGGTGCTGGTCGGCTACCTCAAGCCGGTGCTGCCGCGCCTCGCGGCGCAGGCCGAGGACTTCCTCGGGCTGAGCCCGCTCGACTGGGCGCGGATCGCGCAGCCGCTGCTCGGCGGCACCATCAAGCCCTACCAGCCGCTGATGACCCGCGTCGATCCGGCCGCGGTCGCCGCCATGGTGGAAGCCTCCCGGGAGACCATTCAGCCGGCGCCGAAGCCGGCCAAGGAGACCGCTTTGACGCAAGAACCCATCGCCCCCGAGATCGACTACGACGACTTCGCCAAGATCGACCTGCGCGTCGCCCGCATCGTCAAGGCCGAGCACGTGGAAGGCGCCGAGAAGCTGCTGCGGCTGACCCTGGACCTGGGCGGCGAGACCCGCAACGTGTTCGCCGGCATCAAGTCGGCCTACGCCCCCGAGCAGCTGGAAGGCAAGCTCACCGTCATGGTCGCCAACCTCAAGCCGCGCAAGATGCGCTTCGGCACCTCCGAGGGCATGGTGCTGGCCGCCGGTCCCGGCGGCAAGGATCTGTGGATCCTGGAGCCGCACGAAGGCGCGCAGCCGGGCATGCGGGTGAAATAGGCGACCGCCGCGGGCGGCCGGCGATCGCGCCGGCCCGCCGCCGAGGCGCCAGACGAGATTACGCCTCATGAACGACGCCACTTCCCCGCCGCGCCGGGTCGACGCCGACGCCATCGACGCCCTGCTGCCCCAGACCCAGTGCACCAAATGCGGCTTCTCCGGCTGCCGGCCGTACGCCGAGGCCATCGCCGCCGGCGAAGCCGACATCGACCGCTGCCCGCCGGGCGGCACCGAAGGGGTGCGGGCGCTGGCCGAGCTGCTCGGCGTGCCGCCCAAGCCGCTGAACCCCGCTTACGGCGTCGAGAGCGAGCCGATCGTGGCCTGGATCGACGAAGCGGCGTGCATCGGCTGCACCCGCTGCATCCAGGCCTGCCCGGTGGACGCCATCCTCGGTGCGGCCAAGCGCATGCACACGGTCATCGCCAGCGAGTGCACCGGCTGCGAGCTGTGCATCCCGCCCTGCCCGGTGGACTGCATCCAGCTGCGGCCGGCGCCGCCGGGCGAACCGCCGCGCCGACGGCGCGCCGCCCATTTCCGCGCCCGCTTCGAGTTCCGCCGCTTGCGCCTGGCGCGGGAAGAGGCGGAACTCGCCGAGCGCCGCCGCCAGCGCCGAGAAGCGAAGGCGCAGAGCAGCACCGTCGATCCGCGCAAAGCCTATATCGCCGCGGCACTGGAGCGGGTCAAGCAGAAGAAGGCTCGCCTGGCCGCGCAGCAAACGGCTGGGAACGACCGCCAGAACAACGATTGACGCCATGAACGCCGAGAAACGCCGCGCGATCTTCGAGCGCCTGAAAGCCGAGAATCCCAAGCCCACCACCGAGCTGAACTACAGCACGCCGTTCGAGCTGCTGATCGCGGTGATGCTGTCGGCGCAGATGACCGACCGCGGCGTCAACAAGGCCACCGCGCAGCTGTTCCCGGTGGCCAACACGCCGCAGGCCATTCTCGACCTGGGCGAGGAGAAGCTGGCGGAGTACCTGCGCACCATCAACTTCTGCAAGACCAAGACCGCCAACATCCTCAAGACCTGCCGCATCCTGATGGAGCGTTACGGCGGCGAGGTGCCGGCCGACCGGGAGGCGCTGGAGTCGCTGCCGGGCGTGGGGCGCAAGACCGCCAACGTGATCCTCAACACCGCCTTCGGCCAGCCGGTGATGGCGGTGGACACCCACATCTTCCGAGTGGCCAACCGCACCGGCTTGGCGCCGGGCAAGGACGTGCGCGAGGTCGAGGACAAGCTCATGCGCCTCGTGCCGAAGGAGTACCTGCACGACGCCCATCACTGGCTGATCCTGCACGGTCGCTACGTATGCGTCGCCCGCAAGCCGCGCTGCGGCGCCTGCGTGATCTACGACCTGTGCGAGTACAAGGAAAAGACCGCGTGAGCGCGGCGGCCGGCGGTTGCCTCACGCGCGCCGCACACGCATCTCATACCGAGCGACAACGAACGCGAGCCGACCATGCTGTTCTCCAACGATAGGGATCAGATCCGCCGCTACTACGTGGAAAGCTGGCGCAAGGCCCGCGCCGGCCTGCCCCTCGAACCGCTGGAGCGGCTGATCGCCGAGGTGGTGGCCGAGCACCCCGAGTACCACGCCGCGCTCGAACAGGAGGAGCGCGCCCTCAGCCGCGAGTATCTGCCCGAGCACGGCGAGACCAACCCGTTCCTGCACTTGGGCATGCACATCGCCATCCGCGAGCAGGTGGCGACCAACCGTCCGCAGGGCATCACCGCCCTGCACCGCCGGTTCTGCAAGGCGCTGGGCAGCGCCATGGACGCTGAGCATTTGATGATGGAAGCGCTGGCCGACGTGCTCTGGCACGCCCAGCGCGACGGCGTGATGCCGGACGAGCGCGCCTACATGGCGCAGCTGCGGGAGATGGCGGCCCGATTGGGCAAGGAGTGAGCGCCCGGGAGGGATCAGGCGCGGGCGCCGCGACGGCGCCCGCGTCCCATGAGCCGGCCTTTACTTGCGGCCGAGCTTGGCGGCGATCTTCAGACGCAGGGCGTTGAGGCGGATGAAGCCCTCGGCGTCCTTCTGGTTGTAGGCGCCGGCATCGTCCTCGAAGGTGGCGATGCGGGCGTCGAACAGCGAGTCCTTCTCGGACTTGCGGCCCACCACCATGACGTTGCCCTTGTACAGCTTCAGCCGGACCACGCCGTTGACGTGCTCCTGGGTCTGGTCGATCAGCGCCTGCAGCGCCTTGCGCTCCGGGCTCCACCAGTAGCCGGTGTAGATGAGCTTGGCGTAGCGCGGCATCAGCTCGTCCTTGAGGTGGGCCACCTCCCGGTCGAGGCAGATCGACTCGATAGCGCGGTGAGCGCGCAGCAGGATGGTGCCGCCCGGCGTCTCGTAGCAGCCGCGCGACTTGATGCCGACGTAGCGGTTCTCCACCAGGTCGAGGCGGCCGATGCCGTTGGCGCCACCGATCTGGTTGAGCTTGGCGAGCAGCGCCGCCGGGCTTAGGCGCTCGCCGTCGATCGCCACCGCGTCGCCGCGCTCGAAGGTGATCTCGATGTAGGTGGGCTTGTCCGGGGCCTGCTCCGGGCTGACCGTCCAGCGCCACATGTCCTCCTCGGGCTCCGCCCAGGGATCCTCCAGGTGGCGGCCCTCATAGGAGATGTGCAGCAGGTTGGCGTCCATGGAATAGGGCGAGCCCTGCCGCTTGCGGGCATCGATGGGAATACCGTGGGCGTCGGCGTAGGCCAGCAGCTTCTCGCGCGAGAGCAGATCCCACTCGCGCCAGGGGGCGATCACCTTGATGTACGGGTTGAAGGCGTAATAGCCCAGCTCGAAGCGGACCTGGTCGTTGCCCTTGCCGGTGGCGCCATGGGCCACGGCGTCGGCGCCGACCTGCGCGGCGATTTCCATCTGTCGCTTGGCGATCAGCGGCCGGGCAATGGAAGTGCCCAGCAGATACTCGCCCTCGTAGATGGCGTTGGCGCGGAACATCGGGAAGACGAAATCGCGCACGAATTCCTCGCGCAGATCGTCGATGAAGATTTCCTTCACCCCGAGCTGCTGCGCCTTCTTGCGCGCCGGCTCGAGCTCCTCGCCCTGGCCCAGGTCGGCGGTGAACGTCACCACCTCGCACTGGTAGGTCTCCTGCAGCCACTTGAGGATGACGGAGGTGTCGAGTCCTCCGGAGTACGCGAGTACGACCTTCTTGATTTCGCTCATCGATGTCTTGATGGGTTGTCCGAGAAACCGCGTCGGGCGGGCCGAAAGCAGCCTCACATGATCCGCGCTGGGACTGGAGAAATCAAGGAAACCGGGCACGGAATCCAAGGCTATAATGGCCGCCTCCCGGCATCCCGAACACAGGACGGCGCTTAAGTGGACCGCATCACTCTGATCCGCCCCGATGACTGGCATCTGCACCTGCGCGACGGCGAGGCGCTCAAGGCCGTGCTGCCCTACACCGCCCGGCAGTTCGCCCGCGCCATCGTCATGCCCAACCTGGTGCCGCCGGTCACCACCACCGAGCAGGCGCTGGCCTATCGCGAGCGCATCCTCGCGGCGCTGCCCGCGGGCAGCGACTTCCAGCCGTTGATGACACTCTATCTGACGGACGCCACACCGCCGGCGGAGATCGAACGGGCCAAGGCCTCGGGCCACGTGTACGCGGTCAAGCTCTACCCGGCCGGTGCCACCACCAACTCGCACTCGGGCGTGACCGACATCCGCCGCTGCGACGAGACGCTGGCGGCCATGGAGCAGCACGGCCTGCCGCTGCTGGTGCACGGCGAGGTCACCGACCCGGCGGTCGACATCTTCGACCGCGAGGCGGTGTTCCTCGACCGCGTGCTCGCGCCGCTACTGCAGCGCTTCCCGCGCCTGAAGGTGGTGCTGGAGCACATCACCACCGCCGAGGCCGCCGAGTTCGTGCGCCAGGGCCCGGCCAACCTGGCCGCCACGCTCACCGCCCATCACCTGCTGTTCAACCGCAACGACATGCTGGTGGGCGGCGTGCGGCCGCATTACTTCTGCCTGCCCATCCTCAAGCGCGAGCGCCATCGCCAGGCGCTGCTGGAAGCGGCCACCTCCGGCAGCCCCAAGTTCTTCCTCGGCACCGACAGCGCACCGCACGCGCGCCGCGCCAAGGAAGCCGCCTGCGGCTGCGCCGGCTCGTTCACCGCCCCGGCGGCACTGGAGCTGTACGCGCAGGCCTTCGAGCAGGCCGGCGCGCTCGACAAGCTGGAAGGCTTCGCCAGCCATCACGGCCCGGACTTCTACGGCCTGCCGCGCAACACCGGCACCGTCACCCTGGTGCGCGAGGAGTGGCGGCTGCCCGAGGAATTGCCCTACGGCGCCGAGGTGATCGTGCCGCTGCAGGCCGGGGAACGTTTATCCTGGCGCTTGGCCCAATGACTTGAACCCGGGGGACAGGCTGCCTACCATGGGCGGCCACCCGTTGACCCTAGCCCTCTCAAGAGGACACCGTGCAGAGCAATCGCCCAACGAACGGAGCACGCTCGCGTATCGCGCGCCGCTTCCGCACCTACCTGCCGGTCGTCGTCGACGTCGAAACCGGAGGGCTCAACGCCCAGACCGACGCGCTGCTGCAGATCGCCGCGGTCATCCTGCGGATGGACGACGACGGCCAGCTGTTCCCCGCCGCCACCCATTCCTGCCATGTGGAGCCGTTCGAAGGCGCCAACATCGACCCCAAATCGCTCGAACTGAACGGCATCAAGGTCGATCACCCGCTGCGCATGGCGCTGCCCGAGCACGAGGCGCTGACCCGGATCTTCCGCCCGATCCGCCAGGAAATCCAGGAAACCGGCTGCACCCGCGCCATCCTGGTCGGGCACAACGCGTTCTTCGACCTCGGCTTCATCAACGCCGCGGTAGCCCGCACCGGCATCAAGCGCAACCCCTTCCACCCGTTCTCCAGCTTCGACACCGCCACCCTCGGCGGGCTCGCCTACGGCCAGACGGTGCTGGCCAAGGCGCTGGAAGCGGCCGGCGTGGAATGGGACGGGCGCTCGGCGCACTCGGCCATCTACGACGCGGAGAAGACCGCCGAGCTGTTCTGCCGCATCGTCAACCAGTGGGATCGGGCCATCGGCCCGCCGAACCGCGACGATTGACCCGCGGCGGGCGCGCCCGCGCGCCCGCTAATCCAAACGGCGCACGGGCATCACTGCCAGGTCGTACAATCGCCAGTCGAGAGCCTGTAGCCGCGCCGCGGCTTCCTCCACCCAACGGGTGATGTCGCCGTCGGCGCGCGGCACCACGTACACCTGCCCGGTCAGCAGGTGGCCTTCCTCGCGCAGCATCACCGCTGCCTCCTTCACCCACGGCAGCTCCTCCAGCAGCGCCCGCATGCGCTCCGGCAGGGGATCGAAGTCGCCCGTTTCGATGCGGCGCGGCGCCTCGTCGGCCAGATCCTTCACCGCCCGGTTCAGATTGACGAGCCCGTCGCGCAGCACGCTGGCGGCGATCACGATCGCCGCCGCGGCATCCGCCCACCACAGCCCGTAGCCGATGCCCAGCACGCCGAGGATGGCGGCCGCGCCGGTCATCCAATCGGCGCGATTCATGCGGGCGTCGGCGTGCAGGGCCTTGTTGTGCAGCTCGACCGCCAGCGGCTGCTTGAGCCGCCCGAGGATCATCGGCGGAATCACGCTGTAGACCAGCGCCGCGATCATCAACCAGCCTTGCCACACAGTCGCACCGAACAGCTGCATGGTGCCGATGGTGGGATGGTCGCGGGTCAGTAGGGTTTTGCCGCCTTCGAACAGCAATAGCGCGCCGAAGGCGGTCAACGCCAACGACGCCGTCAGGAAGGCGATGGACACCGTGCGGTAATAGCCGAACGGAAAGCGCTGGTTCGGCGCCCGCTGCTCGATGCGCATCGCAATCAGCACCGCGGCCGGCGGAACCAGGCTGAGCAAATCCTCGATCCACGCGGTGCGCATGGCCTGGGAGTTGCCCAGTACCAGCCCCATCGCCGCGATCACCGTGGACGTGCACAACAGGGTCAGCCACTCCAGGCGCCGGGCGCGCACCCTCGCCCGGGCCTGCTCGGCGGGGAAACGATGCGGCCTACGGAGACGCACGGGCCTGCTCCCGCAACAGCGCTTCGATGCGCGGGCGCTGCGCGTCGAGAAAGCGTTCCAGGGTCACCAGCCAGCCGTTCTCCCCCTTGGTCACCAGCATCACCTGGCGGTCCTCGTACAGCGTCAGTCCCGTCGGTTGCAGGCCGCTGTCGGGCAGCCGCCAGCTCGGTAACGCCCGATACTGCCAATCCGGCGGGGCCGGCCGCGCTCCCCGCTCCCGCAAATGGCCGGCCGCCGCCGAGCCGACCGCGGCCGCCACCGGTACCCGCGCCAGCTCAGTCAGCGGCGGCGCCTGCCGCCGCGCGGCGACGATGAAGCGCGTGGTGTAGTAAGACCGGGTCTTGCCGAGCCGCGCGGTCCAGGGATTGTCGTCGGCGAAGCCGCCCACCACTACGTGCAGCACGCCCTTCTCCAGCGCCCGCAACAGCTCCTGCTCGGGCCCTTGCACCCATTGGATGCGCGCGCCGAGCTGAGCGGCCAGCTCGCGCAGCAGCGCCGGCTCCACGCCGCCCGGCTCGGCCGCGCCATGCACAGCCCAGGGCGGGTTATCGACCACGCCGACCCTCAGCACGCCGCGGCGGATTTCGTCCAGGCTCTGTTCGGGATCGCGCGGGAACTCGCAGCCGGCGCTCAGCGAGAGCGCCAGCGCGACCGCCAGCTGGAAGACCACGCGCATGCGCCGACCTCAGGGGAAACGAGCTCTTTTCCTTTCCTGAGGGTGAACCGGAAACCGTTCAATCAGCGCGCCCTTACCGCTATCCCACTCAGCCGCCGGCGCCCGGTCCCAGCAGCTGGCGGGCGTCGAAGGCGTACGGCCGCGGCCTGTGCTGAAGGGTCAGCCATTGGTCGGTGGTGAACGCAGCCACCGCCCAGTCGCCGTTGAAGCGGCCGATGCCGGAGTTCTTCTCGCCGCCGAACGGGTGATTGGGCAGATCGTTCACCGGCTGGTCGTTGATGTGCACCATGCCCGCCTCGATGCGGGCGGCCAGCGCCACGCCGCGTTCGAGGTCGGCAGTGAACAGCGCGGCCGACAGGCCGTAGGGCGTGTCGTTGGCGATGCGGATCGCCTCGTCGGCGTCGCGGGCGCGCAGGATGGGCGCGATGGGGCCGAAGATCTCCTCGCGCGCCAGCGTCATGTCGTTGCGCACGTCCACGAACACGTGCGGCGGCAGCACTAGCCCACGGGCGTCGCCGCCGAGCGCCAGCCGGGCGCCCTCCGCCCGCGCCGCCTTGATCTTATTGAGCAGCCCCTCGAATTGACCGCCGTTGATGATCGGCCCAACGAAGGTATCCGGCTCGTTCGGATCGCCCGCCTTCAGCGCCCGCACCCGGGCGACGAAGCGCTCGACGAAGGCATCGTGCACCGTATCCTCGACGATGATGCGGTTGGCGATCATGCAGATCTGGCCCTGGTGCAGGAACTTGCCGAACACCGCCGCCTCCACGGCCCGATCCAGGTCGGCGTCGGCCAGGACGATCAGCGGCGAGTTGCCGCCGAGTTCCAGCTCCAGCCGCTTGAGGATCTCCGCCTCCGCCGCCAGCCGGGCGATCTGGCGGCCCACCGCGGTCGAGCCAGTGAAGGAAATCACCCGCGGTACGGGATGGGTGACCATGTCCTTGCCGATGCTGGAGCCGGAACCGATCACCACGCTCAGCACGCCCGCGGGCAGGCCCGCCTCTTCCAGGATCTTGGCGAGCAGCAGACCGCCGCAGATCGGTGTGTCGCTGGCGGGCTTCACCACCACGGCATTGCCGAGCGCCAGCGCCGGGAACAATGAGCGCGCCGTGAGCTGCAGCGGCCAGTTCCACGGGCTGATCACCGCCACCACGCCGACCGGACGACGGTAGACCCGCCCTTCCTTGCCCGGCACGTCGGCCGGCAGGATCTGCCCGAGCGGTACGTACGGCAGCGTCGCCGCGTGCTCCGCCACCGCCCGCACCGCAGCCCACTCCAGCGAGGCCTTGAGGCGCGTGCTGCCCGACTCGCGAATCAGCCAGCCAATGATCTCCTCGCGCCGCGTGTCCATGATCGCCGCAACGCGTCGCAGCACCGCTGCGCGCTCGCCGGGCCGCATGGCCGCCCAGGCCGGCTGCACCGCCTTGGCCGCGCGAAACGCTTCCTCGAGGTTGTCGCGATTCGCCTCGGGTATCTCCACCAGCATGGCGCCGGTATAGGGATCGTGGTCGGGGATTCGGGTGTGGGCACTGCCGTGCCGCCACTCGCCGGCGATGAACTGCCGCTCGAAACCGTCGTAGGGTGCGGCGGGGACCGCGTCGCGCTCGCCCATGATGCCTCCCTCGCGAGCCCGGAAACCGCCTTCTATCTATGTGCGCGACGGACGCTCTCCAAGCGGCGTCCGGCAAGAGGAAAATGCGCCTGCTAGCTGGCTAAGCATTCAATTTAATTAGAAACACGATTATTATTGCCGCATTTTCACGCCCGCAGAGCGTTACCGAAGATCCAAGCAATAAGCAAAAAAACAGCAAGGGTTCTCGACGACAATGGCCAATATCGAAAGCAAGCTGCACATCGTTATGGCGCCGATCGGTACGCTCGGCGACTTTCTCCCGGCGGCGGCAATCGGGCAGGCGCTGGCCGCGCGGGGTCACCAGGTGGACATCGTGGCGCAGGAATACTTCCTGCCGTACATGCCCGAAGGCGTGACGGCCATCGCTTACGGAGATGCCGGGCAATACGCCCGCGATCTGGACGATAAGCGCATGCTCGACATCACTCAGCCGCTGATCACGGAAGTGCTGGTCGCTCCCAGCGTGCTGCCGCAGTTCCGCGCCGTCGAAGCGGCCGTCGCCGAGCATGGCCGGAAGGTGGTGGTGCTCGGGCCGGGAAACGCTGTCGGCGCGATGTGGGGCGCACGGTGCTTCGGCGCGTTATCGATCGGGCTGATTCCGGCGCCGCCGATATTCACGATTTACCAGATGCCACGGCCGGTGAGCGACGGCGTCGTTCGTGCGGCTTTTCGCGCCGCGGGCATCTCGCCGCTGCCGCCTCCAGTCTATGACCCGGAGCGGCGTTTCGCAGGCGATTTCAGCCTGGAGTTCGACTATTGGCTGGAAATGTATCCGGCCTAGTTCGCACCGCACGCCGGCCCGCGCGCGGCCAATATGCTGGCCGGCACTTTCCCGCTGAAGAGCAGCCGCGACATCGTCGAGGAAGCCCAGCGTTTCGCTGAGGACGGTCCGGCGCCATGGGTGTTCTCCCCCGGCACCGGCGGCACGCTGCGCAAGGCCTGCCCCAATTTCAACGACCTGGTGCGCGAGGCCTGCGAGCGCAGCGGCCGCCGCGGCATCCTGCTCGATCGGACGCAAGCGGAACCTTTCCGACGCTACTCGGACTGGGTCGCCGGGGTGCGCTTCACCAACCTCGATGCTCTGCTGCCGCTGGCGCGCGGCCTGTTGCACCACGGTGGCATCGGCGGCACCTCGCAGGCGCTGGTGCACGGCATCCCGCAGATCGTGGTACCGGTATCGTTCGACCAGCCGGGCAATGCCGCCTGGCTGGATGCGGCCGGCGTCGCGGTGACCTGCCCGCCGTCGGAGCTGAGTCTCGAGCGCCTGCTGGCGCTGCTGGCGGCCGCCGAGGCCTTGCCGGTGGAACCGCGCCAACGCTATGCCGAGCAGTTGCGCCGCGAGGGCGGCGCAGCCGGATTGGCGAAGACGGTAGAAACGGTCGCCCTGTTCCTGCGCACCGTGTCCAAGTACTACGCGGTCCCTGGCCAGCCGAAGCCGGGCGATGCCGCCGACGCCGAGCTGCGCGCCCACCTCGCCGGCCAAGCCGCCTACCTCGAGTCGCCGGCGTTTCGGCAGGAGCGCACCGAGCTGCTGAGCTGGCTGGCGCCGGCCGCCGACTGCCTGCGGCGCAAGCTCGACGTCAGCTTCCCCATGCCCGACGAGGCACATGGCCTGATCCGGCTCGACGCCGCCAGCGCCGAGCGCGCGCGCAAGCGCTTCGGACTGACCGCCGCCGATCTGCATCGGGTTCTGTACGTCCTGCTGATTCGCTGGCTCACCGGCCACACCGACATCGCCCTGAGCGAGTCCCACGCCAATCGCCCGCCACGCAGCCGGGCGCTGTACGGGCTGCTGTCGGACGACCTGCTCGTGCGCGTGCCGATCGGGGAAGAGGACACGGTCGAGACGCTGGTGGCCGCCGTGGCCCGCGGCCGCGCCACCGCCGAGCGCCTAGGACGAGTGCCGGCGCTGAGCGTGCTCACCGAGCTGCTCGGGGCCCCCGCCCTGCCCCGCTTCCATTACAACCCGTTCGGCGTCGCCGCCGGCGCGCTGCGGCTGCCCGGGGTGCGGATCTCCTACTTCAAGGCGATGCGCGCCTATGCCCTGACCGAAGCCACGCTGGTATCCCTGGACGGCCGCCACGTGTTCGTGGCGCTGGCCACGCCGGAAATCGAAGGCCGCGGCCTGGCCGACATCGAACGGGCACTGCAGCGGCTGCAGGCCGATCTGGACGACCCGCGCAAGCGGATCGCTGATATGCTGGCTGCCTTATAGCGGCGCCAGCCTTTCCTGGCGCGCCCGGCCTTCCAACTACGACGGCGACACGACCATGCAACTACAAGACAGCAAAGAACGCTACGGCACCATCAGCCGCTTCCTGCACTGGAGCATGGCGCTGGCCATGGCCTGGCAGTTCGCTACCGCCGCGGCACGCGCGCTGCTCGAAGACACCGCGATCGAGCGCTTCCTGTGGGGGACGCACAAGACCGTCGGCCTGCTGCTGATCGTCCTGGTGCTGGTGCGGGCGGCCTGGTCTCTGTACAACCGCGGTCATCGGCCGCCGTCGCTCAACGTGATGGCCCAGCTGGGGCACCTGGCGCTGTACGCGCTGATGGTGTTCGTGCCGCTGCTCGCGCTGCTGCGCCAGTACGGCTCCGGCCGTTCGTTCGAACCGCTGGGGCTGCCGCTGATGCCGGGCACCGGGCAGAAGATCGAGTGGATGATGGCGCCGGCCAACCTGCTGCACGGCTGGCTGGGCTGGCTGCTGCTGGCGCTGATCCTCGGCCACATCGCCATGGTGTTCGTGCACCGCCGCCGCCCGCAGGACGAGGACGTGCTGGCGCGCATGCTGGGGAATCGGCGAGCGTGATCTCGCCGCGTGGCGGCGGCTCGGCCGGGAGCCG
>CALGAN010000083.1 GCA_937951875.1 uncultured Alkalilimnicola sp.
ATGAAGATCTCGAACGGCCGGCGCTGCTCGTGCTCGGTGCCGGGGTTGAGCACGATGTCGTTGATGGTGACGTACAGTGCGTGCTCCGACAGCGGCGTCTTGATCTTGTAGGTGCTGCCTTCCAGCGCTTCGGGGCGCTGGACGTTCTCGTGCATGTGCTGCACGACCGGCTGCTCCTTGGCGGGGGCGCTGGTCTCGGCCGGCGGGGTGGGCTTCACCACTTCGTAGCCGACGATCTTCTTCTCGATTTTGATGGCCATCGCTCGTTTGTCTCGCTTGAATAAGGTGTGTCGGCTTGGCCGCCGGCGGGAGGCCGCGGGCTCCCGCTGACGTGGCTGCCGTCAGAACTTCCCGTAGTAGCCTTCCTTCAGGGCGTCGAAGAGGTTGGCGGCGGTGTGGACTTCGCCGTCGTACTCGATTTCCTCGTTGCCCTTGACCTCGATCACCGAGCCGTCCGCCAGGGTGAAGCGATAGGTGGTGTTGGCCAAATCCTTCTCCTTCACCAGCACGCCCTGGAAGGCCTCGGGGTTGAAGCGGAAGGTGGTGCAGCCCTTCAAGCCCTTCTTGTAGGCGTACAGGTAGATGTCCTTGAACTTCTCGTACGGATAGTCGGTCGGGACGTTCGCGGTCTTGGAGATGGAGCTGTCGATCCACTTCTGCGCCGCCGCCTGGATGTCCACGTGCTGGGTGGGCGTGATGTCGTCGGCGGTGATGAAGTAGTCCGGCAGGCCCTTGGCCGGGTCGGCGTCGGGGTCGACGAAGTGCCGGTAGGCCAGCAGCTCCATGGAGTAGACGTCGATCTTCTCCTTGGTCTTCTTGCCCTCGCGGATCACGTTGCGGAAGTAGTGATGCGCGAAGCTGGGCTCGATGCCGTTGGAGGCGTTGTTGGCCAGCGACAGGCTGATGGTGCCGGTTGGGGCGATGGAGCTGTGGTGGGTGAACCGGCAGCCGACCTCGGCCAGCGCCTGCACCAGCTCGGGGCGCTCCTGGGCCACGCGCTGCATGTAGCGCGAGTACTTGGCCCACAGCACCTTGCCCTTGACCTTCTTGCCCACCTTCCAGCCGTCGGCGGCCATTTCCGGGCGCTTGGCGAGCATGTCGGCGGTGACGGTGAACTCCTCCTCCATGATCGGCGCCGGGCCCTTCTCCTTGGCGAGCTCCAGGCCGACCTCCCAGCCGACCAGGGCCATTTCCTTGGCGACCCGCTCGGTGAACTCGACCGACTTCTCGTCGCCGTAGCGCATGCGCAGCATGGTGATGGTGGAGCCGAGGCCGAGGAAGCCCATGCCGTGGCGGCGCTTGCGCATGATCTCCTCGCGCTGGCGCTCCAGCGGCAGGCCGTTGATCTCCACCACGTTGTCGAGCATGCGGGTGAAGATGGCCACGACCTTGCGGAATTCCTCCCAGTCGAAGCTGGCCTTGTCGGTGAAGGGGTCGCGCACGAACTTGGTGAGGTTCACCGAGCCGAGCAGGCAGGCGCCGTAGGGCGGCAGCGGCTGCTCGCCGCAGGGGTTGGTCGCGCGGATGTTCTCGCAGAACCAGTTGTTGTTCATCTCATTGACGCGGTCGATGAGGATGAAGCCCGGCTCCGCGTAGTCGTAGGTGGAGGACATGATCAGGTCCCACAGCCGCCGCGCCTTGATGACCTTGTACACGCGGCAGGCGACCTGGCCCTGGTCGTTGACGATGTAGTCCTCGGTCAGCGGCCATTCGCGCCAGATCACCTTGGAGGCGTCGTTCAGGTCGATACGGTCCTCCTCCACTTCCTTGCGGGTCATGGGGAAGGCCAGCGGCCAGTCGCCGTCGCGCTGCACGGCGTCCATGAACTGGTCGGTGATCAGCAGGCTCAGGTTGAACTGGCGCAACCGGCCGTCCTCGCGCTTGGCGCGGATGAAGTCGATCACGTCGGGATGGCCGACGTCGAAGGTGGCCATCTGCGCGCCGCGCCGGCCGCCGGCGCTGGACACGGTGAAGCACATCTTGTCGTAGATGTCCATGAACGACAGCGGGCCGGAGGTGTAGGCGCCGGCGCCGCTGACGTAGGCCCCGCGCGGACGCAGGGTGGAGAATTCATAGCCGATGCCGCAGCCGGCCTTGAGCGTCAGCCCCGCCTCGTGGACCTTGTCGAGGATGTCGTTCATCGAGTCGCCGATCGTGCCCGACACCGTGCAGTTGATGGTGCTGGTGGCGGGCTTGTGCTCCCAGGCGCCGGCGTTGGAGGTGATGCGGCCGGCCGGAATGGCGCCGCGGCGCATCGCGTAGAGGAACTTCTCCTCCCACTCGGCGCGCTTCTCGGGCGCCTCGACTTCGGCCAGGGCACGGGCAACGCGTTTGAAGGTGTCGTCAATGGTCTGGTCGACCACGCGACCATCCTTCGCCTTCAACCGATACTTCTTGTCCCAGATGTCCAGGGATGCCGGCTGCATCGGGATATCGGCAACGGCATTGGAGATCGCGCGCACCTTCGCTGCATTCGACATGTCGGCAGGAACCTCTTGTTGTTCGGTTGACTGCGGATGATCAACCACTTATTAGCGTTATCCACAAAATGTTCACAGATTTGCCCATAGCAACCCCAACATCTTGTGGTCTGGTGGCGATCATAACCCATATATGGGCCGCGTCAAAGCCATCAAGCAGCCGTGGCGCTCAGACCAGCGCCGCGGCGGTATCCGCCGGCTGCGGCTCGCCGACCGGCAGACCTAGGAAGTGCAGCAGCCGCGCGCGCTGCGCCATGGCGTCGCGGTAGCCCAGCTCGATCAGGGCGCGGGTGTAGCCTGGCTCGAACAGCAGGTAGCTCAGCAGGGTCGCGCCGGCGCCGCCGGTGGCGCCGCTGCCGCGCAGGAAGAAGCGCATGCTGCGCGGCAGCTCGTGGGCGTGCGCCTCGGCGATCCGATCCAGGCGCTGGCTGGGGGTGATGGTCAGCACGTCCACCGTGCGGAACGGCAGGCCGGCGTCCCGCAGCGCCGCTTCGTCGGCGAACGCCATGGCGCGGTTGATGCGTTCCAGGCGCTCTACGTCCATGGCCAGCGCGTCGACGAACGCCGACTCGAGCACGTGCCCGACCACCTGCGCCACGGTCGGGTACTCCGGCACCGCCAGTGGCGTCGGCTGCACCTGGCTGCCGACGCCGACCACCAGCACTCGCCTCGCGCCCAGATGCAGGGCCGAGCTGACCGGTGCCAGCTGCCGCAGCGAGCCGTCGCCGTAGTACTGGCTGCCGAGGCGCACCGCCGGGAACACCACCGGAATCGCCGCCGACGCCAGCAGATGCTTCAGCCCGAGCCGGGTGCGCAAGCCCAGCCGCTGCTCGCGCCGCCAGTTGGGGATGCCGCGCACCGCCTCGAAGAAGCTCACCGACTGGCCGCTGCCGTAGCTGGAGCAGGTCACGCTCACCGCGTGCAGGTCGCCCTCCTCGATGGCGTGGGCGATGCGCTCGAAGCGCAACAGCCGCTGCAGCAGCTCGGCGAGCGGCGCGTTATCGAGCAGCGACACCGGACGGTGCGCCCCCAGGCCGCTCAGGAACAGCGCCGACAGCCACTGCCAGCCGCGCGCCACTAGCCCCAGGAACTCGGTGCGGTAGACCCGGTGGGCGCGCAACTCCTCCCACACCGCCTCCAGCCCCCAGACGCCGACCCGGAAGCGGCTGGCATGGGTGGCGAGGGCGATGGCGTTGATGGCGCCGGCGGAGGTGCCGCAGATGATGGGGAAGGGATTGCCGGCGCCCTTCGGCAAGAGCTCGGCGACAGCCTTGAGCACGCCCACCTGATACGCGGCCCGGGCGCCGCCCCCGGACAGTATCAAGGCCGTATCGTTGTTGCCGGCGTTCGGCATGCCCCCAGCGCCCCTCGCCCCCCGATCCTGTACCCTGGTTTTACTCCAGGGTGCGCACGGGAGGAAAGGCGCTGGCGAGCTACACCCGCGGCCAGGGCGGAAAGAGCCGTACCAGGCCGCGGCGTGGGCACGCGCCGGCCGCCTGCGGCGCGGCCGGCGTCCGTTCCGCCTGCGGGCGCGCTCAGCTCGCCAGCCGTTCCCGCACAGCCTTGCGGTTGAGCTTGCCGACGGCGGTCTTGGGGATGGCGTCGACGAAGACCACCCGCTGCGGCTTCTTGTAGGACGCGATCCGCTCCGCGGCGAAGGCGATCAGCTCCTGCTCGGTGACGGTCTTGCCGGGCTTGAGCGCCACCACGGCGGTCACCGCCTCTACCCACTTCGGATCCTTGACGCCGACCACGGCGCACTCCGCCACCGCCGGATGCATCATCAGCACATCCTCCACCTCGCGCGGATAGACGTTGTAGCCGCCGGTGATGATCATGTCGGAGGTGCGGTCCTTGAGGTGCAGGAAGCCGCGCTCGTCGAAGACGCCGACGTCGCGGGTGCGCAGCCAGCCGTCCGCCATGAACATCTCGCGGTTGAGCTCGGGCGCGTTGAAGTAGCCGGCCATCATGGACGGCCCGCGCACCGCGATCTCGCCCGGCTCGCCGTACGGCACGTCGTTGCCCTCCTCGTCCACCAGGCGGATCTCGACGTCCACCGACGGCTTGCCGCAGGCGCCGAGCAGCTCGTCCTCGTGATCCTCCGGCCGCAGCACGGCGATGGTGAGCGGGCATTCGGTCTGGCCGTAGTACTGCCAGAACCGCTCCCGGCCCCACAGGGCCATGGCCTGCTCGATCACCGGCCGCGGCATCGGCGAGGCCCCGTAGATCACCTGCCGCAGCGAGGAGACGTCGGTGCGCTCGATGTCCGGCTGGGCGAGCAGCATCTGCAGCATGGTGGGCACCAGGTTGATGGCGGTGATGCGCTCGCGCTCGATCAGCCGCAGGTACGCGCTGGGATCGAAGCCCGGCATGATCACGGTGCGGGCGCCGCGCAGCCAGAACGGCAGCACGAACACGCCGCTCGCGTGGATCAGCGAGGCCGCGTGCAGCATGGCGTCGTCGTGCCTGACGTCCATGAGGTTCATCAGCACGTTCCTGCAGACGGCGGCGTAGGAGGCCTGGGTGTGCTGCGCCGCCTTGAGCGTGCCCGTGGTGCCGGAGGTGAACAGCGTGAGGATCACGTCGTCGGGAGACACCCGGATGCGCGGCGCGGTCGCGCTGTGTCCGGCCGCCTCGGCGATCAGGTCCCAGCCGCCGTCGATGCGCGCGTCCAGACCGTGGCACACCAGCCCCGGGAGCTCCTCGCGCAGCGCCTCGGCCCGTTCCTTGAGGTCGGCGCCGAAGACGAGCATCTCGCACCCGGTCTCCCGCAGCATGCGGGCATGCTCGGCCACCGACAGGCGGGCGTTGAGCGGCACGCGGTTGATGCCAGCCTTCACACAGGCGAAGTCCATCGGCACGCTATAGAGGCTGTTGTTGATGAGCAGCCCCACCCGCGTGCCGTGGCCGGCGCCGAGCGCGTGCAGGGCATTGGCAAGCCGGCTGCTGAGGGCGTCGACCTCGGCGAAGGTCATCTTGCGGTCGCCGAAGACGATCGCGGTGCGGTGCGGATAGTGGCGGGCACCGCGGTTGATCAGCTCAAGATAGGTCGTGGTCATCCCCTTCTCTCCTCCGTCCCCGAAAAACGCGTTTCAATCGAAGCTGCCGTGGCGGCCGGCGCCCTTGACGAAGCGATCGGCGCCGGTGATCGCCTCCTCGAACACCACCGGGTAGCCGCCGGCCCCCTCTTCCCGCAGGGCGTCCTCCAGCGGGAGATCCCATTGCCGGTACGCCGAGCGGCGGTCGGCGAGCATGCAGCGCTGCGGGAAACGCGCGATTTCCTCCGCCAGCGCTTCCGCCGCCTGTCGCGACTCGCCGTCGGGCACCACCCGGTTCGCCAGCCCCATCTGCAGTGCCTCGTCGGCCTTGACCGGGCGGCCGGTGAGGATCATGTCGAGCGCCCTGCCCTGGCCGACGATGCGCGGCAGCCGCACCGTGCCGCCGTCGATCAGCGGCACACCCCAGCGCCGGCAGAACACCCCGAACACCGCCGATTCCTCGGCGATGCGCAGATCGCACAGCAGCGCAAGCTCCAGCCCGCCGGCCACGGCGTAGCCCGCCACCGCGGCGATGACCGGCTTGGACAGCAGCATCCGCGTCGGGCCCATAGGCCCCGGCCCCCGCCCCTCGGGATCGATCTCGTGGCGGCGGGCCGGGTCGCCGACCGCGGTGAGATCGGCGCCGGCGCAAAAGGTGCCGCCCGCGCCCCAGAGCACCGCGACCCGCAGCGCGTCGTCGCTCTCGAAGGCCTCGAACGCCTCCCGCAGCGCGGTGGCCATCGCCCGGTCGACCGCGTTGCGCTTCTCCGGACGGTTCAGGATGATCGTGCAGACCGCACCCCGGGTTTCGACGAGAACCGGCTTCTGGGACAAGGGCGCCTCCTTACGGATCGTTACAGATTTTGAAACAAATAGACTTTCGATGAAACATTACAATCAATGACACTCTCCATCAACACCTGTAACAACGCGGCGTCGGGCATCACCGCCAACGAATTGATTCTCGACCTGCTGGCGACCCACGAGGCCCATACGCTGCCGGTCGCCGTGCTGTGCCGGGCGGCCGCGGTGTTCGGCATGACCGAGCAGAACGTGCGCGTCGCGCTGACCCGCCTCGTCCAGCAGGGCAAGATCGCCAACAAGGCGCGCGGCGTTTACACATGGAATCCTGCAGGCAGCAGCCTGTTCCGGGACGTGGAGAACTGGCTGCACAAGGACCGGCGGGTCGTGCCGTGGGACGGCCGCTGGGTCGGCGTGGTCGACGTCGGCGTTCCCCGCCGGAACCGCACCGTCTGGCGGTGGCACGAGCGGGCGCTGGCGCTGCGCGGCTTTCAGCCCCTGTATGACACCCTCCACCTGCGGCCGGATAACCTCGGCGGCGGTATCGAGCTGCTGCGCCAGGAACTGGCGGAACTGGGGCTGGCACCGGAAGCGGTGGTGCTCGGGGTCCATGGCCTGTCCGCCGGCGACGAGCAGCGGGCGCGCCGCCTGTGGGACGCAGCGGCGCTGCAGGAAGGCTACCGCGCCATGCTGGAGCAGCTGCAGCGCAGCGAGGCGAAGCTCGACCGGATGCCGCTGCAGGAGGCGGCGGCGGAGACGCTGCTGCTCGGCCGCTCGGTGATACGCCGCATCATCCGCGACCCGCTGCTGCCCGAGGAGCTGGTGCCCAGCGCCGAGCGCCGCACCCTGATCGAGCGCATGCGCGGCTACCAGGAGCGGGCCAGGGGCATCTGGATGCGGATCCTCGAGGGCGCCTGAGCGCGGCGCTGGAAGGCCAACGGCCGTTGGATCGAGGAGGAAATAGAGACTGAACCGAAGCCGGCACTGCGAGTCGACTCGCACGCCTTGTGGAACCGGTGCAGGAGTTGCGCTTCGCGGTTGGTGCCGGCCCTCTCGCTACGCTCTCCCCCGCGAGGGGGGAGGGAACGCAAAGGGCGATCGCTCTGCCATGTCTCCGTTACAGCACGCGAGGACAGCGCAGGGCTACGACTACCGCTCGGTCGATGTTGGCGTACTGGCTACGAAGCGTCGTCCCACAAGCCCCTCTCCCCTGGCGGGAGAGGGGCACAAACAAACCACACAGCGCCGCGTACCGACGACGCAGCCCCATCCACCGCCGACCCGCTCATACACGAGGGTGCCGCAATCGCCCGGGCATGGCTCTCCGACGATCAAGCCGCCGGATACCCACCCCGCTTCGGAAGGGAGGGACCGCGGAGAAGGCAGGCGCCGGCCGCGCGCAAGGTGAGCGAGGCGTGCGCGCCGCTATTCGTCCAGCGTGAAGCCTACCTTCAAGGTCACCTGCCAGTGGGCAACGTCGCCGTTCTCGATGCGGCCGCGGACATCCACCACCTCGAACCAATGCAGGTTGTGCAGAGTCTGGGACGCTTTGCGGATGGCGTTGCGGACGGCGTCCTCCTGACTGGTGGTGGAAGACCCGGTCAGCTCGATCAGCTTGTAGATGTGGTCGCTCATGCTGCCCCTCCTTGGCGGTCCGGTAGCGCCTCCGGCGAAGGCCTGGCATGCCAGCGCGTGGCCCGAGGCTTTGTCGGAAGCTCTAAGCACATGCGGCCACCGGCGGCGAAATTCAGCCTCCCTCTCCGGCCATGCGGGCGAGCAAGCGGCGCACGCTCTGCCATTCCTGGCCGGGCTCGCGTACCGTTTCGAGCATGTCAGCGTACCAGTCCTGGCCCTGGCGGCGCAGCCGGTAGGTGAACACGAACGGTCGGTCCTGCGCCGGCGGCAGCCAGTCGGTGCCGCTGCCGTAGCGCATGTCGCGCACCTGCAGGCCTCGCTCGTCCCGCAGTACCTGGTAGTAGCCGTCGGTGGCGCGGCTCAGCTGCCGCAACACCGGCGCCTCGCGCAGCTCGCCGAGCAGCTCGTGCCCTTTGGGATAGTCGCGAAAGACCACCTGGGCACCGTCGTCGAACAGCGAATAGAACGCCACCCGGTAGCCGTCGGCGGTTTCCGCCACGCCGCGCCAGAGCACGATGTTGAAGAAGGTGGCTTTGGTGAACAGGCGCTGGTAGGCCACGCCCTCGGCCGCCAGCTGGCGGGCGAACACGCCGTGGGCGTGGATCTTCAGCCCCAGCCCTAGCGCCAAGTAGGCGCTGCTGACCAGCAGCGCCGCACCCAGCCAGCGGCGGGCGCGCGGCCGCCACGGTCGGGCCAGCGCCGCGCCGACCGCCACCAGCAGCGGCAAGGTGTAGAGCGGATCGACCACCGAGATGCTGCCGATCGCCACCGACACGTCGCTGAACGGATAGAGCAGACGCACGCCGTAAGCGGTGAAGCAGTCGAGCGCCACCGCCGTGCCCAGGCACAGCAAGCAGAACGCCAACCAAGCGCGGTAGCCGATATCGCGCCGCCAGGCGTGCAGCAACGCCGCGAGCAGCAGGCCGGCGCCGAGCAGGAAGAACACATTGTGCGTGTAGGTGCGGTGCGCGGTGAGCTGGGTCAGCGGATCCAGCAAGGGGATGAACAGCACGTCCAGATCGGGCACGGTGGCCACCGCCGCGCCCAGCGCCAGTGCGCCCCTGCCCAGGCGCGGGCCGAGATGAGCCCCGCCAATCGCGGCGCCGAGCGCCGCCTGGGTGATCGAATCCATACACTCCCCTCCCCGCTGCGCCTTTACTCTCCGCGCCCGCGAGGGCTATCGCGGGCGCCCATTGCCGGCGGCCGCCGGTGGTTTTATTTCCCCCTCCCGCGCGGGGAGGGCTAGCGTTGGCCGGCGCGCCGCCGCGGTCCGCAGAGCATGAGCCGCCCCGCCTGCCGCAAGCAATGCTTGCGCAGTCGCCGGTCGACGGCCAGAATCCGAGAGGCGACTCCTACTCGACGCTCTCGGCGCGGGCGCGCCGCTGGCCGTCGAAGCACCAGCTCCAAGGCCATCGTTCTGGATATCGCGTGAGCAGCAAACTATCCCTGCAGGATCTGTCCATCCTCCTGGTAGAGCCGTCCGCTGTCCAAACCCGCATTATCGTCAATCACTTGCACGAGGTCGGCCTCGACAAGGTCGATGTGGCGCACAACGGCGCCGAAGCGCTGGCCGCGCTGGAGCGCCACCTGCCCGACCTGGTGCTGAGCGCCATGTACTTCGAAGACATGACCGGCACCGAGCTGGTCTACGCGATGCGCGAGAACCCGCGCTACGCCGATATCGGCTTCATGCTGGTGTCCAGCGAGCACAATCCGCAGTCCCTCGGACCCATTCGCCAGGCCGGCGTGCTGGCCATCCTGCCCAAGCCGTTCGAGCTGCCGGATCTGCGCAAAGCGCTGTACGCGAGCCTCGATTTCTTCGACACCGAGCGGCTGGAGCTGGGGCATCTCGACGTCGAGGACGTGCGGATTCTGGTGGTGGACGACAGCCGCTTCTCGCTGCGGCACATCACCCACGTGCTGCGCCAGCTCGGGGTGGAGCACATCGCGCAGGCTGCCAACGGCCGCGAGGCGGCGGAGATGATCCGCGACCAGACGTTCGATCTGGTGATCACCGATTACCACATGCCGGAAATGGACGGCGAGCAGCTCACCCACTACATCCGCAAGATCAGCGACCAGCCGAGCCTGCCGGTGCTGATGGTCACCGGCGAGCATGACCAGACCCGGCTGGCGACGGTGCAGCAAGCCGGCATCTCGGCGCTGCTGGACAAGCCGTTCGACGTCGCTAGCGTCCGCGACCTGCTGCACCGATTACTCGCCGCCTAGCGCGGGCCCGAGCGTCGCATGGATGCGCGCCTCCCTCCGATCGAACCGATGGCAAGCCGCGCCGGCGATTGCATCCGCCGGCGGCGGCAACCATCTATCCCGCTGCGGCGCAATAAGACCACTAACGACCGAGGACACCGCATGGATCTGCTGCAACTGCTAGTGCTCGCCCTGGTGCAGGGAATCACCGAATTCCTGCCGATCAGCTCGTCCGCCCATCTGATCCTGGTGCCGGAGCTGACCGGCTGGCAGGACCAAGGCATGGCGGTGGACGTCGCCGTCCACCTCGGCACGCTGCTGGCGGTGCTGCTGTACTTCTGGCGCGAACGCCGGCGCCAGCCGGCCGCGGCCGGGCTGACGGTGGACTGGACACTGCTGCTCAAGGTGGCGGTGGGCACCGTGCCGGTGGTGATCGTCGGCTTCCTCATCAAGGACTACGCCGATGGCCCGCTGCGCAGCGCCACGGTGATCGCGCTCACCACGCTGGTGTTCGGCGCGATGCTCTACCTCGCCGACCGCACCCGCGGCCGCCGCACCCTGGCCGAGCTGAGCTGGCGCGACGCCGCGATCATCGGCATCGCCCAGGCCATCGCCCTGATTCCCGGCGTGAGCCGCGCCGGCGTGACCATGACCACCGCGCTGTTCCTCGGTTACAGCCGGATCGACGCCGCCAAGTTCTCGCTGCTGCTGTCGATCCCGACCATCGTCGGCGCCTCGGCGCTGATCGGCCACGACCTGTACCGCGCCGGCGAGCTAGCCATTCCACGCGACGTCTGGCTGGCCGCCCTGCTGGCCTTCGTCGCCGCGCTGCTGGCCATTCGCGCCATGATGGCCTGGCTGCGGCGGGCCAGCTTCACGCCGTTCGCGCTGTACCGCCTGGTGCTGGGCGGCGGTCTGTTGGTGTGGATTTACGCTTAGAGGCGACGACACCCCGGGGCTACCCGCGCCCGGCGGCGCCGTGGATCGAGGCGGGACGCCCGCGCCCGCGGGCATGACGGGAAAGTTCGGCGGCTTCGCCTGGTCGCTCCCGCGTGCGCGGGAGCCCGGCGGTTACAGATGCTCGTGCAGCCCGCACTCGCGCTTGAGGCCGAAGAAGCGAGTGTCCTCCTCGCTCATGCCGTCGAGCAGCTTGCTAGTCGTGTGCCAGTCGCCGATCGACACATAGCCTTCGTGCCAGAGCGGGTGATACGGCAGATCGTACTTCTTCAGGTAGTTGTAGATGTCGCGGTCGGTCCAGTCGACGATCGGGTGGATGCGCAACCGGCCCTTGCTCAGCTCCAGGATCTCCCGGTTGGCGCGGCTGCGCGACTGCTGGCGGCGCAGCCCGGAGAACCAGGCCTTGACCTGCAGTTCCTCCAGCGCCCGCTGCATGGGCTCGACCTTGTTGATCCAGTTGTAGCGCTCGATCCCCTCCAGCCCCTGCTCCCAGAGCTTGCCGTAGCGCGCCTCCTGCCAAGCCGGGCTGAGCTCGGCGCGGTAGACGTGCAGGTTCAGCTTCAGCCGCTCGGTGAGCTCGTCGATGAAGCGGTAAGTCTCGGGGAAGAGGTAGCCGGTGTCGATGAGGATGACCGGGATGTCGGCCCGCTGACGCGTGACCATGTGCAGCAATACCGCCGCCTGCGCGCCGAAGCTCGAGGACAGCACGATGTTGCTGGGGAAGCGCTCCAGCGCCCAGGCGACACGGGCTTCGGCGGGCTGCCCGGCGAGCTCCTGGTTGCGGGCGGCGAGATCGGACGGCGAGAACTCGCGCTCCGGATCGACGACCGGTGTCGGCACTGCTGCGCTCACCTTAGCCTCCTCGTTGTTGTCCCAAATTATCGAAAAGCGATATGGGCTAATCGGTACGCGGCGCATGCTAGCAGCCGCGCTCGACGAGGATGAAGGATTCAATCCCTCTATGTTTATGTTCGAGCGTTATATGACGCGCCGCTCAACGCCGCCGCGCCCTCAGCACTCCAGATCGTGCGCGTACACCGGCACGAAATGGCAATCGGCGCAGGCCGGCTGCAACACCACCACCTGGTGCTTGCGGAACACGCCGGGGCCGAGACCGTGGTTGGCCTTTAGCAGCGCCTGGCAGTCCGGATCGTCCTCGGCCTTGGCGCCGAGCCGGACGGCGAACCCCACCACCTGGTCGGCGTCGGCCTGCTCGGTCCAGGCGGTTTCCTGGTGAACGCGCTGCAACTCCACGGCCAGTAGCGGATCCGACGCATGCCGCTGGCCGGTGCGCAACGCGCGCAGCAGCGCCTCGGCCAGCGCCGCGGCGCCGGCGGTGTCATCGGGTCGGCCGGGTATCTGCACGCCGCCGTGGGCGATATACGCCTCCGCGAACGTTAGCGGGTCGTAACGGCGTCGACGGCGCAGCTCCAGACGGGCGGCGGCGACGGCATCGCTGATAGCGGCGATTTGGCGAGCTTTGTATCTGTCCATGGCGGGTCCTCCCGGCATTATCTTGACGTGGTTGGCGCCGGTAGGACCACATGGCGCGCCGTCACGGCGCGAGCGGCTTCAGCCTTTGCGGGTCGAGGCGCCTTCGCGCTGCTGCTCGGCACGGGCTTCGCGCTCGGCCTTATCGTAGCGCTCGGCGCGGGCCTGCTCCTCCACCGTCTTCTTGTCCTTGCTCTTGCCCTTGTCGTCCTCGCTGCGCACGTCCCGCGAGGCGCCGGACATGGTGTTGCCGAGAGCGGCGATGTCCTGCCCCATGCCCTCGACCGTGTTGCAGCCGCCGAGCACCAGCGTGCCCGCCAGCAGACCGGTCGGGACCATCAGCGATAGAAGCTTCTTGCTTGCCATAAACCGTACTCCACGCGAATTCACGCCCTGCCTGATGGCAGGTGGGGCGCACGAACCGGATATCAAGCGGGAAAATGCTTGGAAAACACGCAGATGTGCCGCCGACGGCGCTGCCGCCGTCCACACCGTCGGCGGCGGTGGGGGGACGCTCAATTCTTGACGTCTTTGGCCGTGTCCTCGATCGCCCGGCCGCCGGCTTGAATGTCCTCGCCGGCGCCTTCGACGGTGTTGCAGCCGGCCAGGGACAGGGCCATCGCCAGGGCGATGCCGGGCAAAGTCAGATAACGAAGCAGGATACGCATGTTCGATGCCTCCGATGCGGTCATTCGCAAGCAAGACATGCGGGCCTGCACGAGCCGCCGCCAACGGGTATCAACCCTAGCCGGACAACGATTTACGTCGCAATTCAACGACAACCGCGCGTTCAGGCGAACAGGTAGCTGCAGACCGCCACCGACGCCGCCACCCCGGCCAGATCGGCGCTCAGCGCCGCCGGCAGCGCATGACGCATGCGCTTGATCTGCACCGCGCCGAAATACACCGCCAGCACGTAGAAGGTGGTTTCGGTCGAACCCTGGATGGTGCTCACCAGCAGCCCGACGTAGCTGTCCGGGCCGACGTTCGGGTCGTTGATGATGGATGTCATCACCGCGTAGGCGCCGGAGCCGGACAGCGGCCGCAGCAGCGCCATGGGCAGGGCCTCGGCCGGCAGCCCCAGCGGTGCCGTCCACCGCCCCAGCCAGCCGACCGTGGCGTCTAGCGCGCCACTGGCGCGGGACATGGCCACCGCCACCAGAATGGCGACCAGGTAGGGAATGATGCGCATCGCCACCTGAAAACCCTCCTTGGCGCCATCGACGAAGGACTCGTAGACCGGCACCCGGCGCAGCACGCCGAACAGCAGAATGCCCACCGCCAGCGCCGGGATAATCCAGGGCGAGATCACCCGGCCGTAGAGCACGGCGAGCGGGATGAACGCCACCAGTGCGGCCAGCCCCAGCAGCGACACCCAGAGCGGCGCGGACTCGCTCGCCGGTAGCGGCTCGGCGGCGGTCGCCGCCTCCATCACCGGCGCCGCGGCCGGCGCCGGCCCGAACGGGAAGAAGCGCTGCAACAGCTTGGCCATGACGATGGCGACCACGGTCGAGCAGAAGGTCGCGAACAGGGTCGTCGGCAGGATGGCGGCCGGGTCGCTGGAGCCGGCCGCGTGGCGGATGGCGATCACGCCGGTGGGCAGCAGCGTCACGCCCGAGGTGTTGATGGCCAAGAACAGCACCATGGCGTTGCTGGCGGTGCCCGGATGCGGATTGAGCCGCTCCAGCTCCTGCATGGCGCGGATGCCGAACGGCGTGGCGGCGTTGCCCAGCCCCAGGGCGTTGGCGGAGAGATTGAGCACCATCGCTCCCATGGCCGGATGCTCCGGCGGCACGTCGGGGAACAGGCGCACCATGAGCGGACGGATCAAGCGGGCGATGATGCGCAACAGGCCGCCGGCCTCGGCGATCTTCATCAGCCCCAAGAACAGCGCCATCACGCCGATCAGCCCCAGCGCCAGGGTCACGGCGTCGGCGGCCGCGGTCACCATGGCCTTGGACAGGGCCTCCATGACCGACGGCGCGCCCGGCGGGAGCGCCAGCTCGCGCCAGGCGGCGGTGAGGAATGCCACGAAGACGATGACGAAGAAGACGACGTTCATGGCGGGAGAATTCCACAGCCTCCCGCCCGATATCCAGCGTCCGGCGCGTTCCGAGCGCGTCCCCCGCCGCCGGCGCGGCTCGCCTAGTGGATGGCCCCGATCACCCGCCGGCAGGCGTCCATCAGCGCCTGCTCGGAAATGCCGGCCATGGCCGCGGCCTTGAGCACCAGATCGCGCTCGAAGTCGTCGACGTAGCGATCGCCGGCGTATACCGCCCGCCACAGCAGCTCCGCCAGGCAAGCCTTGTGCTGGCCGCCGTAGTGGCTGCGGATCAAATCGCCGAACTCGCAGCACTCCACGCTCCGCCTGGCCTCGATCTCGGTCAGCTCGATCACCGCCTCCAGCTGCTCGCGCGGCAAGGCGAAGGCCTGGCCGATGGAGAGGTGAACCTCGTCGATCTCGGCCGGCTCGCAGACCCGCTCGCCATGCACCGCCTCCTCCAGCAGCGCGGCGGCGGCCAGCTTCAGGCGCGGATCGTCCACGGCGGCGTCCGCCCCGGCCTGGGCGAGGTAGCGCTCGAAGAACCGCTGTATCTCCGGAATCATCGCGACACCCCCTGTGCCGGCGGCACGTCCAGGGATAGACAGGGGATATGTGGGGCTGGGGGGCGCGGAATCGAGGGTGGTTTGGTTTGCTCGCGCCCGTCCCCAACCTACTTGCCCATCCCGCGGTTGGTTATGTCCTGGAGCGATCATGGCGAGCACTTTATTGTTCGACCCCAGCGACACCCTGCTCGACCTGCACGCGCTCGACCCTCACTTCCAGCGCTTGTTCGGCCGCTCCGGGGTGCGTCGCGAGTGGTGGGCGGAGCTGCAGCGCCTGGCCCTGGTGGATGCGCTCACCGAAAACCACCGCGATTTCCGGCGGTTGGCGGCGGCGGCGCTGGCGATGATCGCGGAGCGGCACCGGATCCGCCTGCGGCAGAGCGACATCGACGAGATCCTCGACGCCTTCGCCCGGCTGCCTCCCTACCCCGACGCGCCCGAGAGCCTGGCGCGGCTGCGCGGCGCCGGCTTCCGGCTGGTGGGACTGTCCAACCCCGATTCCGAACTGACGGAGACCCAGCTGCGCCAGGCCGGCCTGCGCCAGTACTTCGACGCGGTGCTGTCCGCCACCGACGCCGCCCAGCCCAAGCCGGCCACCATCCCGTACCGCAGCGCCGCCGAGCGCTTGGGCGTGGACCCGTCGGAGCTGCGGGTGGTGGCGGGCGACTACGCCGACCTGCGCGGCGCGCTGCACAGCGGCTGCGCCGCCGCGCTGCTGGAGCGGCCGGGTGCGATGATCGACCCCGATCTGGAGAAGCCCGACATCGTCGCCTCCGACCTCGCGGCGCTGGCCGAGCGGCTGGTGGAAGTGGAAATGGGACAGACCTTCCCGGGCTGATGCCGGGTTCAGGGCGAACCGAGCGCCAGCGCGCTGCCGAGCAGCGCGCCGGCCGCGTTCCAGGCCATGTCCGGCCAGCTCCAGCCGGTGCCGCCGTGGCGCAGGTCGTACCACTCCTTGCCGGCACCGACGATCAACACCAGCCCCACCGCCATGCCGCGGGCGCGGCCCACGCTGGCCCCCTCGCTGCGCGCGGCATGGGCGGCAGCGGCCGACAGCGCGCCGGCCACCACCAGGTGCTTGAGCTTATCGTCGCCCGTCCAGCGGTCGCGACCCGGCGCGGCGCACGCACTGGCGGCCAGCGCCATGACCACCGCCGGGATCAATCGTCCCCATCTTATTCGCTTATGAGCTGCGCGGCCGGGCTCCGCGCCGGTCGTTGGAGGAAACGTCATGGCCGATATCACGCATACCTTCGCTCGCAAGCTAGAGGTGACTCGCTGGGGCCGGGCGGTCGAGGCGGCGTTCGTCGCCGGCGCGGTGTTCCTGATCATGCAGATGCTGCTGCTGGCGCTGTTCGACGGCCGCAACCCGATGGAGCCGGCGCGCTGGACCGCCGCCATCGTCATGGGGCAGGAGGTGCTGTGGCAGACCGGCTTCGACATCTGGGTGCTGGTTGGAGCACTGCTGGTCAACTTCGGGCTGGCGGTGCTGTTCGCCTGGATACTGACGCCCATCATCGCCGAGATGCGCCTACCCCAAGCCCTCGCCACCGGGGCCGTGTTCGGGCTGGCGCTGTTCATCGTGAACTTCTACCTGCTCAGCGGCCTCTTTCCCTGGTTCCGGGTAGCGCGCGGCTGGATCACGCTGTTCAACCACCTGCTGTTCGGCGTGACGCTGGCCTGGAGCTATCTGCGGCTGCGCGACCGGAACTGAGCCACTTCCCCGCGCCCCGGCGACAGGCGAGAATGCCGACGGTTCCATACCGTCGGTACGTCCATGCCCGCCACACTGCAGACCGTCCTGCTTCTAACACTATCGAACGTCTTCATGACTTTCGCCTGGTACGGCCACCTGCGCAATCTCCAGAGCAAGCCCTGGTGGATCGCCGCGCTGGCGAGCTGGAGCATCGCCCTGTTCGAGTACCTGCTACAGGTGCCGGCCAACCGCATCGGCTTCACCACGCTGACCCTGCCGCAGCTCAAGATCATGCAGGAAGTGATCACGCTGGCGGTGTTCGTGCCGTTCGCGCTGCTCTACATGAAGCAGCCGCTGAGCTGGAACTACCTCTGGGCGGGCTTGTGCCTGCTGGGGGCCGTGTACTTCCTGTTCCGCTCCTGAACAACAACGAAGCCCCGTCCCGAGAGCCGGGACGGGGCTATTGGCGCGGTCCGGCACGGCCTTAGGCGTCGCCGTTGCCGAGCACTACCTTGGCGCGGTCGCGGGCGAAGTCGAGCATGCGGCCCAGCGACACCCGCGCCCGCTCGGCGATCGCCGGGTCGACGAACACCTCGTTGCTGCCCTCCTCCAGGCAGCGGGCGAGATTGCGCAGACCGTTCATGGCCATCCACGGGCAGTGGGCGCAGCTGCCGCAGCTGGCACCGCGGCCGGCGGTGGGCGCCTCGATCAGGGTCTTGTGCGGCGCCGCCTCGCGCATCTTGTAGAAGATGCCGTTGTCGGTGGCGACGATGAAGGTGTCGGCGTCCATGGTCTTGACCGCCTCCAGCAGCTTGGAGGTCGAGCCGACCACGTCGGCCTGCTCCACCACGCTCTGCGGCGACTCGGGATGCACCAGCACCTTGGCGTGCGGATACTGGGCGCGCAGCGCCTGCAGCTCCACCCCCTTGAACTCCTCGTGGACGATGCAGCTGCCGTTCCACAGCACCATGTCGGCGCCGGTCTCGCGCTGGATGTAGCTGCCCAAGTGCTTGTCCGGCGCCCACAGGATCTTCTGGCCCTGCGCGTGCAGATGGCGCACCACGTCCACCGCGATGCTCGAAGTCACCACCCAGTCGGCACGGGCCTTCACCGCGGCGCTGGTGTTGGCGTAGACCACCACCGTGCGGTCGGGATGCTGATCGCAGAAGGCGGCGAACTCGTCGGCCGGGCAGCCCAGGTCGAGCGAGCAGGTCGCCTCCAGCTCGGGCATGAGCACGCGCTTCTCCGGGCTGAGGATCTTGGCCGTCTCGCCCATGAAGCGCACCCCCGCCACCACCAGCGTCGAGGCCGGGTGCTCCTTGCCGAAGCGGGCCATGTCGAGCGAGTCGGACACGTAGCCGCCGGTTTCGTCGGCCAGCTGCTGCAAATCCGGGGCGGTGTAGTAATGGGCCACCAGCACCGCATCGCGCGCCTTCAACAAGGCCTTGATGCGCGCCATCAGCTCCTCGCGTTCGCCGGGGCGCAGCTCCTCGGCCGCGCTGTAGGCCTGCGCGCGGAAGTGCACTGGCTGCCAACGCCGTTCCAGCACCTGCGCATTGCTCATACGAACTACCTCCGGCCCGAGGGCCTGACTCACTTGATGAACTCCACCCGGCCGGGCTGCCGTATACGGAACAGCTTGGCCGGGCGATGCTTACCGCCGCGGAGTTCCTCTCCGGTCTCTTCTAGACAACCGAGACCCTGCAAGCGTTTACGAAAATTTCGCTTGTCCAGGCGCTCGCCCAGAATGCTCTCGTACACGGCCTGCAGCTCGCTCAGGGTGAATTTCTCGGGCATGAACTGCAATGCGATGGTCGAGTATTCGAGCTTGGACGACAGCCGGCGCTTGGCCAGCTGCACGATTTCGGCGTGATCGAACGCAAGCTCCGGCAACCGCGCCACCTCCTGCCAAGCCACACCGCCATCGGGCGGCAGCAGCGGCAACCGGTCGTACGGCACCAGCGCATAGTAGGCGACCGACACCACCCGCCCGCGTGGGTCACGCTCCAATCCGCCGAAGGTGTAGAGCTGCTCCAGGTAGACGCCGGTCATCCCGGTTTTTTCGGCGAGCATCCGGCAGGCGGCCTGCTCCAGGGTCTCGCTGGCCAGCACCCGCCCGCCCGGCAGCGCCCACCAGCCGGCGAACGGCTCGCGGGCACGGCGCACCAGCAGCACGCACAGGCGCTCGTCGCGGATGGTGAACACCACCACGTCGGTGCTGACGGCCAGCGGCTGGGTCGGTTCGGTCATGACGCCTCCGAAAAAATCGGATGCGTCACCTTAGTGTCATTCAGACACTATGTCAATCGGCCACCGAATCACGATGTCCTGCGCGCCACCGGCTCCCAGGCGAAGCCCAGCGCCGTCACCGCCTGCTGCAACCGCGGCATGGCCTCGGCCACCAGCTCGGTCCTGCCGCGCAGCCCCAGTTCGAGCTGCCGGCGGTCCGGCTGCGAATGGGGCAGCGACGACAGCCGCAGCGTCGGGTAGCGCGCCACGAACTCCTCCATCAGCGGGATGAGCTGGCTTTCCCGCACGTCGTAGACCCGAATGATCTGCTCGTCGATGCTGCCGGGCGCGTGCAGGTGGGCGTAATGGGTATCCAACACCCAGGCGATCATCGGCCAGGCCATGCTGGGAAAGCCGGGCACGAAGTGATGGTGGCGCAGGCTGAAACCCGGCACCCGGTTCACCGGATTGGGGATGATCTCGCTGCCGACCGGGAACTCCACCATCCGCAGCCGGTGCGGGGTGAGCTCGGCGCCGAACTGGGCCTTGACCTCCTCCAGCCCCTGCGGGTGGACCGCCAGCGCCAGCCCGGCGGCGGCCGCCGCGCACTGGCGGGTGCGGTCGTCCGGCGTGCCGCCGATGCCGCCGAAGCTGAACACCACGTGGCCGCTGGCGAAGGTCTCGCGCAGGGTCTGGGTCAGCAGCTCCGGGTCGTCGCCGACGTAGCGCGCCCACGACAGCTCCAGGCCGCGTTCGCCCAGTAGCTCGATGACCTTGGCCAAATGCTTGTCCTGGCGCTTACCCGACAACAGCTCGTCGCCGATGATCAGCGCTCCGAATCGAACCGGTTCCGTCATATTCGCCCTTATCTCCTGACCTACCGGGTTCCGCGAGGGCGGAACGCCCCCTCCCAGGGATAGCGGCGTCCGCCGAACATGCTCCGCCGCTAGCCTGACCCCATCCGCCGCCAAGATCCAGCATCGCCGAAGCCCCTCGGGCGACGGCGGCGCGCTGGCGTGCCTGAAAACCTCCTACCCTCTCCCTGGCGCCCCCCTCGCTACGCTCTCCCCCACAAGGGGGGAGGGGACGCGTGAGGCGGTCGCTCTGCCTGATCCTCGCTACGGCACGGTCGGCGGCCAGTTGAGGTAGGCTTGGCGCTCCACGTAGGGGTGCGGATGACGGCGGAACTGGTCCCGCAGCAGCGCCACCGGCACGCTCAGCGGCAGCTGCCCGGTCCGGTAGCGCTCGATCGTCGCCACCAGCTCCGCCTTGTCGGCCGGCGCCAGCGCGCGCTTGAGATAACTCATGAGGTGGTAGAGCACGTCGGCGTGGCGCTTGCGGGTCGCTAGGCACGCCAGCGCCTCCATGAACAGCTGGCCGTACCGCTCCGCCAACTCGGCCGGCGGCCGCGAGCCGGCTTCCGCCACCAGTCTTCCCAGCGCCGTGAGGTGACGGCGGCTGTGGGCCATGATGATCAGCTTATGGACGGCGTGGAAATCGACCAGCCGCTCGGCGCTGACGCCGGCCGCCAGCAGGCGCTGCCAGCGGTGGTAGGCGTAGACCCGCTCGATGAAGTTCTCGCGCAGCGCCGGATCGCGCAGCCGCCCCTCCTCCTCGGCCGGCAACAGCGGCAGGGCGTGCAGTAGCGCGGCGGCGTACACGCCCCGGCCGGTCTCGCGGACCGCGCCGTCGGCGCCGAACACCTTGACCTGCTCCAGGCCGCAGCTGGGCGACTTGCTCTTGAATACGTAGCCGCTAATGTCGGCCAGCCGCGCGGCGACGTCGCGGCCGTAGGCCGCCAGCGGCTCGGTGACGTCCAGACTCTTGGTGTTCACCCCGATCACGCGCGGCGCCGCGACGTCGCCCTCCAGGCGGATCGGCTCGCGCGGCACGCCCAGGCCGATGGCGACCTCGGGGCAGAGCGGAACGAGCTCGAAATAGCGCGGCAGCACGTCGGCGACGAACGACTCGCGCTTATCGCCGCCGTCGTAGCGCACCCGCTCGCCGAGCAGGCAGGCACTGACGCCGAGGCGAATGCGAGCGCCGCCCGCAGGTGGCTCCAGGTTGGATCGTTGCGACATCGACATGCTCCGGCCCTATCTCCGCTGGCGCGGTGCGGAACGTTCACTAGGCAGCCGCCGCACCTGCGCCAATAATCGGGGCTATCGCCGCCAACCCTACCAACAAAGAAGGCGTCCAACCATGAATCGGCCCATCCGACGACTCTGCCTTACGCTGGTACTGGCGCTGGCCGCCACAGCCTGCGGCACCGCCTCGCTGAACCCGAACCGGCCCCAGGCGCAGCCGCTCGCGGTCGGCACCGCCACCCCGGACCGTAGCTTCTGGCGCGACACCGTGCAGTACCCTTTCCCGGTGCGCTACGGCCAAGGCCGCGACGGTCGCGGTGTGCTCTGGGAAATCGCCTACATGGACGAATACCACGGTCCCGGCCCGCGCGAGCGGGCGCCGACTCTGGTGCTGGTGCACGGCAAGGGCGCCGACGCCGGCTACTGGCGCGGCCTGATGCAAAGCGCGCTGGATGCCGGGCTGCGGGTGGTGGCCTTCGATCTGCCGTTCTACGGTAAATCCATCCCCGGCAATCTCGACAAGCCCCGCAACCGCACCCTGCAGGACACCCGCGAGGCGCTGCACGACCTACTGGCGCGGCAGCTGGGGATCGAGCGGGCCAGCTACCTGGGCCATTCCATGGGCGGCCTGTGGGCGCTCGGCTACGCGCTGCGCTATCCGCAGGCCGTGGAGAAGCTGGTACTGGTGGCGCCGGCCGGGCTGGAGGAGTTCCCCCGCCACTTCACCCTGCCCAACGGCAATACCGTGCCCTGGCTGGACCCAGCGCTGGCCGACGACCCCGCCGCCTGGGAGCGCACCTGGCCGTGGTCGGCCCGACTGTCCGCGGAGCGGGAGAAAACGGCCGAGGACATTCGCCTGTTCAACTACTTCAAGCGCAAGGATCCGGCCAGCGGCGCGGTGGTCGACGCCCCGGTCGGCTATTTCCTGCAGGACGGCCCCGAGGCTCGCTTCGAGACCGAAGCTCGCGTCGGCATGCTGCACGGGCCGCGGGCCGAGCTCGAGACCTGGATCTGGGCCTTCAACTGGGACGTCTACACCCAAGGCATCGAAGTCCTCCAGGACGATCCGAACAGCGTGAGCAAGCGCGTGGGCCAGATCCGGGCACCGCTGTTCATCGCCTTCGGTGCCAAGGACCCGTTCATTCCCACGCCCGCTGCCAGCGGCGCCACCGACCTGCGACGCGACGTGATCGGTCCGGTCTACCGGCGCCTGGCCGCGGCCGGCAACCCGCCGCTGGTGAAGCTGTACCCGCAGGCCGCGCACTTCGTCCACCTCGACGTGCCAGACGCCTTCGCCGCCGACGTCATCGCCTTCCTGCGTGATGGCCGCGTGAGCGGACCGTTGGCCGATCCGGCCGACTTCGCCACGCCGACGGCGTCCGCACTGCCGCAGGACATCGCCGCCTTCGTGGCGGAGGACGCCGCCGCGGTGAGGTCCAAGGATCTGGAGCGGATCATGGCGCTGTACAGCAAGGACTTCCGCTCGGACGGGCGCGGCTACGCCGAGACCCGCGAGCTGTTCCGGCAGTTCGCTGACGTGCTGGCCATGAAATGGGAGGTGGAGATCACCGGGCTGCGCATCGACGACGACATCGCCACGCTGCAAGGCTATCTGACCAACGCCTTCGCCCGCACGCCGCTGGACGGCACCCAGCTGATCCGCGAGAGCGGGCGCTGGAAGTGGTACGGCAACCGCAAGTGAGGCGCGGCGCCGCCGCGTCAGGAAACCTGCTCGGCCGCCCAGCGCGACAATAGCCGACCCAGCTCGCTCAGCGAGCGCAGCTCCAGGCAGGCCGGCCGGGCGAAGTCGGCCGGCCAGTCCAGGCCCTTGCGGTTGAGCCACACCGGCAGCATGCCGTGGTTGGCCGGCCCGACGACATCGGCCTCCGGCTCGTCGCCGACGTGGATCGCCTCCTCCGGCTCGACACCGGCGCGGTGGCAGGCGGCTTCGAAGATCACCCGTGCCGGCTTGGCGGCGCCGACCTCGGCCGGCGACACGGCGAAGTCGAAGTAGCGCCCCACCGGCAGACGCCAGACCTCGGCGTTGCCGTTGGTGATCACGCCGAGCACGTAGCGGCCGTGCAGCTGTTCGAGCAGCGGCTCGACGTCCTCGAACAGCGTGACCTCGTGACGGGCATCGAGGAACACGTGGAAGGCGGCTTCCGCCAGCTCGGCGGAATAGCCGCAGCTCTCCACTGCGATGCGCAGCACCGTCTTGCGCAGGGCGGTAACGTCGTGGCGCAGCTCCGGCCGCTCCTCGTACAGGCGCAGGCGCAGCGCGTGCAGCGCGGCGCGGTCGTAGCGCTCCGCCACCTCCGGGCAGTGCCTGGCGAGGAATTCGTGCTGCAGACGCTCGGCGCGGTGCAGCACGCCCTCCAGATCCCAGAGGGTGTAATCCAGATCGAAAGTGATGGCGCGGATCCGCCGCGCGGGACGCTCAACCATGGGCCTGGCCTTCCTCCGCCGGCTGCTCCAGGCGGCGCCACAGGCAGGGACCGCCGACCGCCTTGTCCAGCTTCGCCAGCCAATCCTCGTGCGCGGCTCTCTCCTCGGCGCTGGCCTCGAGCACCTTCAGCCGCGGCCGGTCGGCGCGCACCCGCCGCGGGCCGCCGATGCCGGTCTCGCCCCCGCCCTGATCGACCTCCACCGCATCCAGCGACAGGGTGACCTGACCACCGGTCATCGCCAGATAGACGTCGGCGAGGATGCGGGCGTCGAGCAGCGCGCCGTGCAGCTCGCGCTGCGAGTTGTCGATGTTGTAGCGCTTGCACAGCGCGTCCAGGCTGTTGCGCTGCCCCGGGTGCATGGTGCGGGCCATGGCCAGGGTGTCGATGACCCGGCACAGCTGCTCGACCGTCTCGCTGCGGCCGGCGAGCTTCAGCTCGTGGTTGATGAAGCCGACGTCGAAGGCCGCGTTGTGGATGATCAACTCTGCGCCGCGGATGAAATCGAGGAACGCCTCGACCACGTCGGTGAAGCGCGGCTTGTCCTTGAGGAACTCGTTGGTGATGCCGTGCACCTGCACCGCACCCTCGTCGATCTCGCGGTCGGGCTGCAGGTAATGGTGGAAGTAGTTGTTGGTCGGCCGGCGGTTGACCAGCTCCACGCAGCCGATTTCGATGATGCGGTGGCCTTGGGCCGGCTCCAGACCGGTGGTTTCGGTATCGAGGACGATCTGACGCATGGTCATGCTCGCAAGCGATTAACGGGCATCGGCGGCGGCCGGCCGCTGTGCCAACAAAGCGTCGATGGCGGCGCTCGCCAACCGGTCGACGCGCTCGTTCTCGGGGTGGCCACTGTGACCGCGCACCCAGGCCCAGGTCACTTCGTGCCGCGACGCCGCCTCGTCCAGCCGGCGCCAAAGATCTTCGTTCTTCACCGGCTTCTTGTCGGCGGTCTTCCAGCCGCGCCTCTTCCAGTTCTCCATCCACTCGGTGATGCCCTTGCGGACGTATTCCGAGTCGGTGGTGAGCACCACCTGGCACGGGCGCTTGAGGCTCTCCAGGGCGACGATCGCCGCCATCAGCTCCATGCGGTTGTTGGTGGTGAGCGGCTCGGCGCCGGACAGGGTCTTCTCCACCCCGTTGTAGCGCAGCAGCGCACCCCAGCCGCCCGGGCCGGGGTTGCCGCGGCAAGCGCCGTCCGTGAAGATCTCAACGCAAGGAGGCATCGACGACTTTCCTCGAAGTAGGTTGCGCCAGCCCGCCCGGCACCAGCCGGCGGCGCGAGCGCCACGCCGGCTGTAGCGGCGTGAGGCCGACCACGTGCTTTTTGGCCACGGTGAGGTGGATGCCGCCCAGCCAGGGCGCCACCTTGGGCCCCCACCGTTCCAGCCCCGCCAGCTTGTCCTGCAGCTTCAGCCGCCGCAGCGGCGGGCGAAACAGCGCATGCTCGATAGTCAGAATTTCCATGTCCAGCAAAGTCAGCCAGTCCCGCACCCGGCGGCTGCTGAAATACTCGCCGCACCAGGGCGCGCCGCGGCGGCGCAACGCGGGTATGGCATGGGCCAGCCCCCACAGGCTGAACAGATTGAAGCTGAGCACCAGCAGGTGCCCTTCCGGCGACAGTACCCGCTCGGCCTCGCGCAGCACGCGGTGCGGATTGCTGCCGAACTCTAGGCTGTGCACCAACACGACCATATCCATGGTATCGGACTGGAACGGCAGATGCTCGGGCTCGAGCCGACAATCGACCGGACCGTGGCCGGGGAGATCCACCAGCCACTGGCGCGAGGTGTTGGCGCGCAGCACCCGCTGGCCGTAACCGAAGCCGCCGACCTGCAGCAGATGCGCGCCGGCCCAGCGGTCGAGGTGGCGATCCAGCAGCTCCCGCTCGAGCTGCGCGACGAGCTGCCCGAGGGGCGTCTCGTACCAGTCCTGCAAAGTTCTCATGGCGCTGAGCATCCTCTTCGCAGCGACACGGCGAAGCGACAGGATAGCGCCGCCGGCCGCGCCGTCTCCAGGGCGGATGACAAATCGCCGCGACGATGACTACGATTGCCTCATCATGATCAGGACATTCGCAATCCAGGCTTTTAAAGACAACTACATCTGGGCGCTCATCGACGACGACCGTCGCCAATTGGTGGTGGTCGATCCCGGCGACGCCCAGCCGGTGCTGGCGGTGATACGCGCCCAGGGGCTGCGCCTAGCGGCGATTCTGATCACCCACCATCATTGGGACCACACCAACGGGATCAAGGAGTTAGTCGCCGAGCAGCCGGCGCCGGTGTACGCGCCGGAAGCCGAGGCGATCGGCGGCGCCACCCATCCGGTGCGCGAGGGCATGGCAATCGCCCTGCCGGAGCTGGGCCTCTCCTTCACGGTCCTGGAAGTGCCCGGCCACACCCGCGGCCACGTCGCCTACTACGGCGAAGGCATGCTGTTCTGCGGCGACACGCTGTTCGCCGGCGGCTGCGGCCGGCTGTTCGAGGGCACTGCCGAGCAAATGTACCGCTCGCTGCGCCGGTTCGCGGAACTTCCTTCGAATACGCGAATCTATTGCGCCCACGAATACACGGAAGCTAATCTGCGTTTCGCCACGCTTGTGGAACCCGACAACGAAGCCCTGCGGGCGCGCTTGGCCGCGGTCCAAGCGCAGCGCGCCCGGGGCGAGATCACGCTGCCCAGCACGATCGCCGAGGAACTTGCCACCAACCCCTTCCTGCGGGTCGATCAGCCTGCCGTGATCGAGAGCGCGGAACGCCAAGCCGGACAGCGTTTAGCATCCGCGGTCGAGGTATTCGCCGCCGTGCGCAAGTGGAAGGACACGGCCTGACATCGCCTCGGATGGCGCCATAGCCTGGACGCGCGCCGTGTGATGGAGACAGCGCGCGAACAACAATAACCCGGAGGTATGGGGTGCAGAGCAGCCGCCTCATCTCGGTCCTGATCATGGCGCTGACGGTCTCCGCCTGCGCCAATCTGAATCTTGAGCGGCGGACCGCCGACGCCAAACCTGGCGTGGAGATCGACACGGTCAACGACGCCGTCCATGTCGCCGACGCCGAGCCGGTCGAAGTCGAGCCGCAAGCGGTGGCACACGACGACGTCTGGGAACGGATGCGCGCCGGTTTTCGCTTGCCGCTGCCGGCGCAGCCGCGCATCGATGCCGAGATCCAATGGATCACCGAGCGGCCGCAGTATCTGAACACCGTCGCCAGCCGCGCCGAACCGTATCTGCACTACATCGTCGAGGAAGTGGAACGGCGCGGCCTGCCGATGGAAGTGGCGCTGCTGCCGGTGGTCGAGAGCGCCTTCCAGCCGTTCGCCTACTCGCGCGGCCGCGCCGCCGGCCTATGGCAGTTCATCCCTTCCACCGGCACCCATTTCGGGCTCAAGCAAACCTTCTGGTACGACGGCCGCCGCGACGTGATCGCCTCCACCCAGGCGGCGCTCGACTACCTCACCCGCCTGTATCAGCAGTTCAACGACTGGGAACTGGCATTCGCCGCCTACAACTGCGGCGAGGGCTGCGTGCAGCGCGCCATCGACGCCAACGCCCGCAAAGGCCGCCCGACCGACTACTGGAACCTGGATCTGCCGCAGGAAACCCGCGGCTACGTGCCCCGCCTACTGGCGGTGCGCACCGTGGTGGAACGTCCGGCCGACTACGGCCTGGCGCTGCGCCCCATTCCCAACGAACCCTACATCACCGTGGTCCAGGTCGACTCGCAGATTGACCTGGCGCTGGCGGCGGAGCTGGCCGACATTTCGGTGGACGAGCTCTACCGCCTCAACCCTGGCATCAACCGCTGGGCCACCGACCCCGACGGCCCGCACAGCCTGGTGCTGCCGATAGCCAAGGCCGAACGCTTCGAGCAGGCGCTGCGCGCGCTGCCGCCGGAGCGGCGGCTGCGCTGGGAGCGCCACAAGACCCAACCGGGCGACACCCTGTCGCAGATC
>CALGAN010000084.1 GCA_937951875.1 uncultured Alkalilimnicola sp.
CGCTCTTCCGATCTCCGGCCGGAAACTCGCTCGACCGGCGGCTCAGCCGAACACCGCGTAGGTCTGGCGGCTGATCGCCACCAGCCGCCCGTTCGGGGTCCACAGCCCGGCACGGCACTGCGCATAGCCGTCGCGAGCATGTTCGGCGGTGGAGTGATACATCCACCAATCGGCGGTGGTGGTGGCGGGCGGTATGGGCTGAATGAACTCGATGGTCCAGCTCAGCGAACTGGACGGCGCGCGCGCGTTCATCATCGGCAGCACCGTCGGCGGCCAGGCATCCACCAGCGCCAGCAACGCCGCTTCGCCGATCGGCATGCCCGGCTCGTCCAGCCGTACCCAGCCGCCGATCGAGCGCGCTCGGCTGGCGCTGAACGGCGCTTCGCCGACGGCCCAGCGGATATCGAAGAATCGAATGAACGACGGCGAGCGCTCCGGATCGAAGGGCACCCGCCGGCACTGCTCCACCGGCGCCAACGACGGCGCCGGCTCGGCGTCCACGATCAACGCCGACTGGCGCGGACCGCCGAAGCTGCCCAGCACCGCCGTCATCACCTCGTCGCCCTGATAGGCCGTGCCCAGCACCTGGGTAACCGATTTGCCGGATCGCAGCACCCGCACGTCGAAATGCACCTGGCCCGGCTCGACGGGGCCGACGAAGGACACAGTCAACGAGCGCAGCACGCGATCGGTCGGCACCTGCAGCCGCATCGCCTCATAGACGAGCGCGGCGACCAGACCGCCGAAGGTGGCGCGACCCTGAGCCCATTCGGGCGGAACGGAAACGGAGCGGCCGCCGCTGGCGTGCAGCTGCCCCAGCAAGGAAGCGAAGTTCATTGTGTGCTCTCTACCGAAATGATGCGGTGCCGTAAAAAAGGCGCCATCTTACCGCGATCGGCGCACGAACACTCGTTCTCCGTGGCTTCGCGCGAAGCCTCGTGCCGCATTGGCGGCACCGCCATGATTCAGCCTTACCGGTCGTGCGCCAGCAGCCAATCGCGAACCAAGGGCCAGATCTCCTGCCGCGCCTCCTTGCTGACGACGATGCCGGCATGGTCGTAATCGACCGCGTAGCCCTGGCTGCGGCCGGCTAGGACGAAGCGTTTGTCGGTGCTGGCGAAATGGTCGATCAAACGCCGGCAGCCCTCGCTGGGGTCGCCCTTGTCACCGGCCCCCGAGATAGCGAGGGTCGGCGCCTCGATCCGGCGCAGAGCTTCCCGCAGCTGCGGCCGCCGCCGCCCCTCCACCACCAGGCGAATAGCGTCGTCCATGGCTGCCGGCGGCTCGTCGCGCGGCCCCAGCCCTAGGCGGCGGGCTGGGAAGCGTCCGTACAGCGCGGTCAGCAGCCGGGTGCCCCAGCTGCCGGGCGGATGCAGCGGCCGTTTGCCGAGCTCGAACTGCGCGGCGAACAGCACTAAGCCGGCGACCTGTCGCGGATCCAGCGTTTCGGCCGTGGCGCGGGCGCAGAGCATGCCGCCGAACGAGTGCCCAATCCAAAACGCCGATTCGCCCCACACGGCCGCCAACCGCCGCTGCACCAGCGGCAGGTCGTAGCGGAGATGCTCCTCCAGGCCAGGCCGGGCGCCGCCATCGGCCTCACGCCGCTGCACGATCACGCCGGGGAAACCGGCCTCGGCCAGATAAGCCGCCAGCCCGACGCCCCGCGCCGACAACCAGAAGCTGCGCTCGCTGAACATCCCCGGCAGGAAGACCAGCGGCCGATGCGCTATCCGCGCCGGCTCCACCCAGGTCAGCAGAAAGCGGCCGCCGTCGGCCGCCTCCACCCACTCCTCGCGACTTCGGAACACGCTGCGTTCGCTCATGACCGCCTCTCAGAACGGCTTGAACACCATGAGGTACAGATTCGCCAGCGGCAGTAGGGTGGCCACCGTTCCCACCACCGACCACAGCGCCGCCAGGCGCCAATAGCGCGCCGGGATCGGCTCCTGATCGCGAAAGCCGCGCGCCAGGCGCGACTGCTTGACCTGGATCGGGATCAGCACCAGCAGCCACAGCAGCCCGGAGGTGATGAACAGCAACCAGCCCGTGGTAAGCCAACCGCCGCTCAGCAGGGCCTCCCGGCCGCCGGCCATGGCGTAGCCGGAAAACAGGATCAGCACCGCGCCGGGCAAGGTCAGCGTCCAGTCGGTGACGGTCACCAGCCGCTGGGCGTGGGCGATGACCGCCGGGCGCGCCGTGCGGTCGGCCGTCACTTTCCAAACGGCGGTGACGACGATGTTGCCGAGGAACAGCACCACGCCCAACAGGTGCAGCGATTTCAACAGCTCGTAGCTCATGGCCAGGCTCCTTCCTGCCGCTATGTTTCCAGTGTCAACTTTGTTGACAGCGCAAACATAACGCAGCAAAGTTGACATCGTCAACATTGCATTACACCGCGAAACCATGAGCGACGAACCGCGCGCCTATCACCATGGCGATCTGCGCCGAGCCCTGCTGCAGGCGGCGCTGGCGATCCTCGACGAGGAGCAGAACTGGGAATTCACGCTACGGGAGGTGGCGCGCCGCGCGGGGGTCAGCCATGCCGCGCCGTACAAGCATTTCACCGACAAGCGCGAGCTGCTGGCGGCGGTCGCCGCCATCGGCTTCGAACGGCTGGCGGAAGCGATGCAGCGGGCAGCCGCCGACGAGACCGACCCGCTGCGCCAGCTGAGCGTCATGGGCCAGGCTTACGTCGCCTTCGCCGTCGCCCGGCCCGCTCATTTTCGGCTGATGTTCGGCCCAACCCTGGCCGGCGCGCAGTACAAACCGCTGGCCGAGCTGGGCGAAGCGGCCTACGGCCTGCTGCGGCAGGCGATCCAGCGCTGCGCGGACGCCGGACACCTGCCGGCCGAGGATGTTCCCATGCGCACCCTGGCCGCTTGGGCCCAGATGCATGGTCTGGCGGTGCTGCTGATCGATGGCCGGATCGGCCCGGTGGCGCGCGGGGAGCTGAGCGCCGAGCAAGTGGCCGCCGCCGTCGCCCGCTCGTTCGCGGCCGGCTTCGACCGCTGACCGCGATGCGCTCCGTCCGGCCGTGCTCGGGCCGGTCGCAGCGCCTGCTCCGGGTCCGCTGCCTGCCCGGCAGCTTCGGCGCTCGGCGGCGGCGAGCCCGGGACGGCCGACGCGCGCGATCGACTTCACGCCGCCTCGCCGACGAGCTCTCGGCAGCGGCCGCCCCGGCGCCCTATCCTATAGGGCTTGGCAGTCTCGACTCAGAATCATGCTCAGTCACAGCAGCTATCACCAACGTCTGCCCCGCAACACCGTCGGCCGCGACTTCGTGATCGGCGACATTCACGCCCATTTCAGCCGGGTGGAGCGCGAGCTCGAGCGCATCGGCTTCGACCCGCGCAAGGATCGGCTGATCTGCTGCGGCGACTTGGTCGACCGCGGCCCGGAGAGCGCGCGCGCGGCCGAGTGGCTGGACCAGCCCTGGTTCTTCGCGGTGATGGGCAACCACGACGCCTCCGTGCTGCAGCGTTGCGGCTTGCTCAGCGCCAAGTTCGAGCTCTGGCACGATTATCACGGCTGGCTTAAGGATCTGGACGCCGGCGGCCGCCAGCGGCTGCAGGACAGCCTGGCCGCCCTGCCCTGGGCGCTGGAAGTGGAAACCGCCGCCGGCGTGATCGGTGTGGTGCACGCCGAGGTACCGGAGCGCTTCGCCCACTGGCGCGAGTTCCTGGACGCGCTCGATGAGGAGGACGTGCGCTCCCTGGCCTCCAGCAACCGGTATCTGGCACGGCAATCCGCTGACTGGGGCACGCCGGGCATCGAGAACGAATATCGGCTGCAGGGCGTGGACTGGGCCATCCACGGCCACACACCGCGCCGCGGCTGCCTACCCGGCCGCTTGGGCAACCGTTTGTGGATCGACACCTGCGGCTGGTACGACCACACGCCGGAAGTCGGCACGCCGCGCTTCACCATCGTCGACGTCAACGATCCGCTGACGCCGCTATAAACCCTGGTGCCGGCCGGGGCACGGCCCCGGCCGGGCACGGGCGAGTCAGTCTTCAGCCCTTGGCGCGGCTGAAGAAGGCGGCCAGCGCCGCCTGCGCCTCGTCGGACTTGAGCCGGTTGGCGAAGGCCTGACGCTCGATGTCGATGGTGTCCATCACCGCGGCATGCCAGTAACGACGCATCAGCCGCTTGGACAGGCGCACCGATTCGCGCGGCTTGCGGGCCAGGCGCTCGGCCTGGGCGCGGGCCTGCGCCTCCGTCTCGGCATCGTCATGCACCTGGCTGACCAACCCGCAGGCCAGCGCCTGCTCGGCGTTGAGGGCTTCGCCGGCCAACAGGATGTCGGCGGCGCGGCGCGGCCCGATAAGCAGTGGCAGCAGCAGCGACGACGCCGCCTCCGGGCACAGCCCCAGATCGACGAACGGCGCGCGGAACAGCGCCGAGCGGCCGGCGTGGACGAAGTCGCAATGCTGCAGCATGGTCACGCCGATGCCGATGGCCAGGCCGTTGACCGCCGCCACCACCGGCGTCTCGCAGGCCACCAGCGCCTCGATGAAGGCCAGCCCCTCGCTCGGCCCCGGCTCCTCGGCACGCGCGCGCTCCTGGAAGTCGCGCAGGTCGTTGCCGGCGGTGAAGCAGTCGCTGGTGCCGGTGATCAGGATCGCACCGACGCTAGCATCCTCGTTGGCCGCCAACACGGCTTCGCGCAGCGCGATGTACATGTCGAAAGTGAGGGAGTTCTTCTTCTCCGGTCGCTGGATCCGCAGAGTCAGGACGCCGTTGGCGCGCTCTTCGACGATGTGCGGGCTAGGCATGTTCTCTCCTTAAATCGCTGTTCTTGACGTCGTGCCCGCCGCCAAGGGTACACCGAAAAACCGCTCGCCCTGAACGTATCGCCAGCCGCGGCGACGAGCGCCGGTGTGCAGCATCGAGCGCTCAGGCCGAACTTGCGACGATACGGACGACCGTCTTAAAGTCTCGAGACGGCATCCGTGGCCATGTCCGAGCACCCATGACCGTCGACCAATCGCTTGATTTCTCTGCCATAGCGGACGATTTGACGGCGCTGATCGCCAGCAACCGGCTGGTCCTGCCGGGCGTCCCCGAAGTCGCTAGCCGCGTCCGGCAAGCGGCAGCGGAAGGCAGCTGCGACGCCGCCCAACTGGCCACGATCGTCAGCGCCGACCCCGCGCTGTCGGCGCACCTGATCAAGGTAAGCAACGCCGTGGCGCTGCGCCGCGAGCAGGAGATCCGCAACGTGCGCGCCGCGGTCATGCGGCTGGGCTTTCGCCTCACCGCCATGACCGTCACCAGCTTCTCCATCCTGCAAATGATGGCCGTGGCCGGCAGCCGGCAGGCGCGCGTGCGCCAGCTCTATCAGCACAGCGTCCGGGTGGGCGAGCTCTGCCGCCTGCTGGCCCAGAACCATCCCGCGCTGGTGCCGGAGGACGCCTTGCTGCTGGGCTTGGTCCACGACATCGGCGTACTCGCCATTCTCCAATACGTCCGGCGTTCGTCCGCCCTGCAGGTACCGGATACGCTGGACGAATTGATCCGGCGGCTGCATGCGCCGATCGGCGCGGCCATGCTGCGCGCCTGGCACTTCCCGGCAGCGCTGGCGGACGCGGTGGCCGCGCACGAGGACTGGCAGCGCGACCATCCCGGCCCGGCGCCGGACTATGCCGACCTGCTGATCGCCGCCAATTTCCACGCCCACCGCGGCAGCGGCCATCCCATGGCCGCGCTCGATCCGGACACCCTGCCCGCCCTGCGGCGGGTCGGGCCGCTACCCGAGATGAACGCGCACGCTGCGCAGCAGATCCAGGCGCTGTGCGGCTCCGAAGCGAGCGCCTGACCCCGCGCTGCCGCCTCTCGCCTTACCTTCGCTCCCGCCGCTCCGGCCGATCTCGCGCCTTGCCAGGCGTCGGCCCCTTATCTATACACTTTCTGCAAACGACTCAAATCGAGGCTATTTCTTTCCAAACGCCATAATTACCACGATCCGACTTCTTCATCCGCATCGAACGTCGATGAGCGCGACCCAAGAGATCATCGAAAGGAGAAGAACGATGCACGGCTCGCCGGAATCCCCCGCCTATGGGCGACCGAGTGACCGTACGCCGACCGCCGACTGACCGAGTCGCAAGGATCCACAACAACGCCGACGCCGACCGGCCGGCGCCGGCGACCGCTCCAAGGAGTGCGAGCATGACTTTCGATTCGACCCCCCTGGAGAAAGCGCTTGCCGCCCCCGAACGGCACAAGCGCGCCACTCCGCTGGACGCCTTCGCCCTGGCGCGCAAGATGTGGCTGCGCGGCCAGCGCATCAATCTCAGCGCGATCTGCCAGGAGCTGGGCATCGGCCGCGCCACGCTGTCACGCTGGATCGGCAACAAGGAGCGCCTGCTCGGCGAGATCCTCTGGTCGCTGTACGAGCCGATATTCCTCAAAGCGAAGCAGGAAACGCCGGGCGTGGGCGCCGAGTACGTCGCCGGGGTCTACCGGCGGGTCATGCAGACGGTGCTCGACGCCAAGCCGCTGACCACTTTCGTGGGACGCGACCCGCACTACGCCCTGAGTATCCTGACCGCCAGCCGCACCGTGCAGGAACGGCGCCTGCAAGCGTGCCGGGCACTGCTGGCGGAACAAGTGGCGCTGGGGCATCTGTCGCCCCCGCTGGATCTGGACACCACCGCCTTCGTGCTCACCCGCCTCAACGAGTCGTTCGTGTACAGCGACGCGCTGGTCGGCGCGCCGCCATCCGTCGACAAGGCGGTGGCGGCCATCCGCGTGCTGCTCGGCGACACTCCGCCCTCCTCGGCGCAAGCAGTGCGTTAACCTCGCCACTCGATCCTCGCTGGTCCCTGGCCGTGCTCTTCGCATAGGCTTATGCGACGGCGCGCTTCGCGCGCCGTTCCCGCCGATGCAACAACGAGACGACAAAAATGAGAGAGCTGATCGAGGTCTACCGCAACAGCGTACAAACCTGGGAAATCGACCAGATGGGTCACATGAACGTGCAGTTCTATGTGGACAAGGCGACGGCCGGACTGGCGGTCCTGGGGCAGCACCTCGGGCTGGGGCCGGAGTTCACGCGCCGCGAAGGCGCGCGGCTGGTGACCTGCGATCAGCATATCCGCTTCCTGCGCGAGCAGCGCGCCGGGGCGCCGCTGCGCCTGCGCGCTGGCGTGCTCGCGGCCAATGCGCGACGGCTGCGGGTCTATCTGGAGCTGACCAACCCGGCCAGCGGTGAAGTGGCCGCCACGTTCATCAACGAAGCCGAGCTGCTGGACGTAACCAGCCGCGAACCGCGGCCGCTGCCGGAGGCGGTGCTGGAGCGCGCTGAGCGGCTGCGCGCCGAACTGCCGGACTACGCCGCGCCGCGCGGCCTCGAGCTGACCCCGCCGCGGCCGGCGCCGAGGCTGGAAGAAGCCGACGCGCTGGGCATGCTCGCCACCTACCTCGGCCCGGTGCAGCCGACGATGTGCGACCTGGACGGCCGACTGGCCACGCGCGCCTACATGGGCATCGTATCGGATTCCATCCCCAATCTGCTGGTGGAGACGCTGAGCCACGACCGCTCGCAGAGCAAGATCGGCGGCGCGGCGCTCGAGTACCGCTTCGTCTACCACCGGGCGCCGCGCCCGGGCGATATCGTCACGGTGCGCAGCGCGGTGCGCGCCATCGCGGCCAAGACCTACAACTTCTGCCACTGGCTGTTCGACGCGGTGAGCGGCGAGGCGATCGCCACCGCCGAGGCGGTGGCGATCATGTTCGATCTGCAGGCGCGCAAGGCCATTCCGATTCCGGACGAGGCGCGCGCCCGCCTGGAGCGGTTCCTGATTCCCAGCCTCAGCGTCTGAGCGCGAAGCGCCGGGCCAAGGACGGCGCGGCGCGGGCGTCCAAGCGGGCTCAGGCTACCCTGGCGAGGCGTGCGTGCACGGCGCGATGCGCCGTCGCGGCCACGCCACAACGCTGCGCCAGGCGCAGCAGGTAGCCGGTGATGTAATCGAGCTCCAGGCGACGGCCGGCGGCGGCGTCTTGGTACATCGACGAGTAGTTGGCGGCGGTGCGCTGCGCCACCGCCGCCGCCTGCTCGAACGCGCCGTCCGGGAACACATAGCCGGCGGCCGCCAGCACCAGGTCGGCCTCCGCGCCCAGACGCTTCATCAGGCGCAGGCTGCGCGGCCGCTCCAGCAGCTCGCCGTTGCGGCAGCGGAACAGCACCGTGAGGGGATTGATCAGGGCATTGACGCGCAGCTTGTTGGCCAAATGCCAGGCGATCGGCTCGGCCGCCTCGGCGGCGAAGCCGGCGCGTTGCAGCAGCCCGACCCAGTCGTGCTCGGCGCCCTGCAGGCGGCCGATGCGGGTAACCCCGCGTCCGGCATGCACGACCTCGTCCGCCGCCGGCCGGTAAGCGCCCTCGGTGGAGCTGGCCGCGTACACGCTCAGGCCGGGAAAGGCCGCCGCGACCTCCTCCTGACTGCCCATGCCGTTCTGCATCAAGAGCAGCGCGGCATCCGGCGCCAGCAGCGAGCTCAAGCCGCGCACCGCCGCCAGCGCGTCGTAGGCCTTGGTGCAGACGATCAAACGGCGGATCGGCGCCGTCAGCCCGGCCGGCGCCGCTTGAGCGAGCCGCACGGTGCGGACCGCGCCATCCTCGCGCAGGCGTAGGTTCAGCTTTGCCGGCCAGTCGCCCGGCCGGCGCACCAGGTGGATTTCGGCGACCGCGGCAAGACGCGCCGCCAGCAGCAAACCGATGCTGCCGGCACCGAGGATGTGTATGGGTGAATTCATGGCGGACGATTATAGCCAGCGTCCGCCGGCGGAAGGGAAAGGCCCACCGGCGGCATGAAGCCGCCGGTACGCGGCGGCGCGCTTACTTCTCGACGAAGGCGCGCTCGATGACGTAGTGGCCGGGTTCGCCGATGCGCGGCGAGATGATGAAGCCGCGCTTGTCGAGCAACGCGCAGGTATCGGTCAGCATGGAGGGGCTGCCGCAAATCATGGCCCGATCCTGCTCGGGATCGAGCGGCGGCTCGCCGATATCCGCGAACAGCTTGCCGCTCTCGATCAGGTCGGTGAGCCGGCCTTGATAACGGAACGGCTCGCGGGTCACCGTCGGGTAGTAGATCAGCTTTTCCTTGACCAAGTCGCCGAAGTACTCGTTCTTCGGCAGCTCGTTGCTGATGTAGTCCTGGTACGCCAGCTCGCTGACGAAACGCACGCCGTGCACGAGCACCACCTTCTCGAAGCGCTCGTACATCGTCGGGTCCTTGATCAGGCTCATGAACGGCGCCAGACCGGTGCCGGTGCTCAGCAGGAACAGCCGGCGGCCGGGCAGCAAGTCGCTGAGCAGCAGCGTACCGGTCGGCTTGCGGCTGACCAGCAGGGTGTCGCCCACCTTCAAGTGCTGCAGGCGCGAGGTCAGCGGACCGTTCGGCACCTTGATGCTGAGGAACTCGAGATAGTCGTCATAGTTGGCACTCGCGATGGAGTAGGCGCGCATCAGCGGCCTGCCCTCTACCTCCAGCCCGATCATGACGAACTGCCCGTTCTCGAAGCGCAGGCTGGGATCGCGGGTGGTGGTGAAGCTGAACAGGGTATCGTTCCAGTGATGAACGCTCAGTACCCGTTCGGTGCCAAACGCTGCCATAAGTCGCACCAATCTCTTGCATTGGGGGAATTATCGCGCGCTGCCATCGACGTCTCGCGACATGCTGCGCTGCAACGAATTGTAATCGCTATCGGCTCATCGAAGAAGTGGATTTTCTGGATAATGCATATCCGATCGCTCGATAAGAGACCGAACATTGACTTGCGTCAAACGCCGGGCGGACTCCCGTCACGCACGGATTCGTCGGCGCGCTCGATCGACACCACCTCGACGCCCTCCGCCACGACACGCCAGCGCACATTGTGACCGGCCAGGGCGACGCCGTGGGTTCTGTCGCCCTGCCCTTGCCGATACGCCGGCCGCGGATCGAGGCTCAGGCTGTCGACGATCAGCTCCCGCAGGCCGGGCTGCCCGGCGCAGGCCTGCAGCGCCGCCGGCGCGAACGACACCGGCAGGCGCGGCGGCGGCCGCTCGAAACCGGCCGGCGGGCGGGCGTGCGCCACGCAGTCGGCGTACGGGATGTACGGCTTGATGTCCAACACCGGCGTGCCGTCCACCAGGTCGTGGTTGCGCAACCGCAGGCCGCGTCGGCCCGGCTCGTCGATCAGGCCGGCCAACTCCACCACCGACAGCCCGATCGGATTGGGGCGGAATGGCGAGCGGGTCGCGAACACGCCCAGCCGGCGGTTGCCGCCGAGCCGCGGCGGGCGCACCGTCGGCGTCCAGCCCTGATCGGCGCTGCGATGGAACAGGAATAGCAGCCAGACGTGGGAGCAGCCTTCCAAGCCGCGCAGGCAGTCGGGGTGCTGGAAGGGCGGCAGCAGGATCAGCTCGGCGGTGGCGGCGGCCGCCAGCCCCGGCTGGCGCGGCGTGCCGAATTTCTCCTCGAAGCAGCTGCGGACGATGCCGATCGGCGTCATTTCCATGCAAGGTTCTCCTACGGGAGCGGCCGCGCCGCGAACGCCTTCTCCCTCGGTCGCGATGCTCGGCGTCCCGCTCGGGAACGAGAAACGGCGGCGGGGGCCTCAACGCCCCCGCCGCCGTCGTTGCCGGTGCGAAGCCGATGCCGAGACTTACTCGATGCGGAAATCCGCCTCGTCCATGTCCAGCAGGTTCTTGGCACCCGAGTTGATGGCCGCCACATGGGCGCGGGTGCGCGGCAGCAAGCGCTGGTAGTAGAAGCGCGCCGTCTGCACCTTGGCCTTGTAGAAGCCCTCCTCGCTGGTGCCGGCCGCCAGCTTCTCGGCCGCGACCTTGGCGGCCGCCGCCCAGAAGTACGCCAGCGTGACGTAGCCGGAGTACATCAGGTAGTCAAACGCCGCGGCGCCCGCCTCGTCCGGGTTCTGCATGGCGGCCATGCCGATCTTCATGGTCAGCTCGCCCCACTCCTTATTGAGCTCGCTGAGCGGGCCGACGAACTCGGCGATCGCGGCGTTGCCCTCATTGGCTTGGCAGAACTTGTGCACCACCTTGGTGAAGCTCATCAGGCTAGCGCCCTGGGTGCCCAGCACCTTGCGGCCGAGCAGGTCGAGCGCCTGGATGCCAGTGGTGCCCTCGTACAGGGTGGAGATGCGCGAGTCGCGCAGGTTCTGCTCCATGCCCCACTCGGCGATGTAGCCGTGGCCGCCGAACACCTGCATGCCGAGGTAAGCGGACTCGAAGCCGACCTCGGTCAGGAAGCCCTTGGCGATCGGGGTCAGTAGCGCAAGCTGCGACTCGGCGTTCTGCCGCTCGGCCTCGTCAGCGCTGTGGTGGGCGATGTCGAGCAGCTTGGCGCAGTAGTACATCAGCGCCCGGCCACCCTCGGAGAAGGCCTTGGCGGTCAGCAGCATGCGCCGCACGTCCGGATGGACGATGATCGGATCGGCGATCTTGTCCGGCGCCTTCGGGCCGCTCAGGGAGCGCATCTGCAGCCGCTCACGGGCGTAGCGCACCGCGCCCTGGAACGCCACCTCGGCGTGGGCCACGCCCTGCAGGGCGGTGCCGATGCGGGCGGCGTTCATGAAGGTGAACATGCAGTTGAGACCACGGTTGGGCGGACCGATCAGGAAACCGGTGGCGCCGTCGAAGTTCATCACGCAGGTGGCGTTGCCGTGGATGCCCATCTTGTGCTCGAGCGAGCCGCAGGAGAGCTTGTTGCGCTCCCCCTTCTCGCCGTTGGCGTCGGGCAGGAACTTCGGCACGATGAACAGCGAGATGCCCTTAGTGCCGGCCGGAGCGTCCGGCAGGCGCGCCAGCACGATGTGGACGATGTTCTCGGCCATGTCGTGCTCGCCGGAGGAGATGAAGATCTTGGTGCCGGTGATCTTGTAGCTGCCGTCCGGCTGCGGCTCGGCCTTGGTGCGCAGCAGGCCCAGGTCGGAACCGCAGTGCGGCTCGGTCAGGCACATGGTACCGGTCCACTGGCCGGACACCAGCTTGGTCAGATAGACCCGCTTCTGCTCCTCGGTGCCGTGGGCGATGATGGTGGCCTTGGCGCCGTGCGACAGCCCCGGATACATGCCCCAGGCCCAGTTGGCCTGGCCGATCATCTCGCTGATGGCCAGACCTAGCGACTCCGGCAGGCCCTGACCGCCGAACTCCGCCGGCATCGCCAGCGACGGCCAGCCGCCCTCGACATATTTCTGATAAGCCTCCTTGAAGCCCTTGGGCGTGGTGACCACGCCGCCCTCGCTCCAAGTGCAGCCTTCCTGATCGCCGACCCGATTCAGCGGAGCCAGCACCTGCTCGGCGAACTTCGCACCTTCCTCGAGGATGGCGTTGACCACGTCCGGCGTGGCGTCCTCGGCGCCGGGCAGGTTCTTGTAGTGCTCCTCGAAACCCAGCAACTCGTCGCGGGCGAAGCGGATGTCGCGTAGCGGGGCCTTGTACTCGGGCATCGTGTAAACCTCGGTTGGTAGTAAGTTCCACCGCGTCCGGTCGGTGCCGCGCGGGGTGGCCGGCGAACCGGCCCGCCCCGCCGGACCTGCTATGGTCCTTCGACGGCGGACGCTTCCCTATGCCGCCGGAAGCCTACACCAAGCCCATGCTAAGTGCACGGCCACTCGGCAAATAACTGAATGCGTATCAAACGCCGAGCGCTCAGGTCACTTGCCCAACGCGGCCTCCCTCGGCGCCGCCGCCGGCAGGCGCTGCTCGTATACCACCGCCGGCTCCGGCTTGCCGAACAGATAGCCCTGCAGGAAATCGCAACCGTGCGCCGCCAGGAATCGCCGCTGCACCTCGCTCTGCACGCCCTCGGCGGTCACCTGCAGGCCCAGGCTGTGCGCCAGGGCGATGACCGCGGTGGCGATCCGGCCGTTGCCCTGGATGTCCGCCGCCGCGGTGATGTCGTCGACGAAGCTGCGATCGATCTTCAGCGAATTCACCGGGAACTGCCGCAGGTAGGCCAGCGAGGAATAGCCGGTGCCGAAGTCGTCGATGGCCAGCCCAACGCCCATGCGGTGCAGCGCCGCCAGAGTTTCGATGGTGCGGCTGACGTCGCGCATGAGCATGGTCTCGGTCAGCTCCAACTCCAGCAACCGCGGCTGCAGGCGGAACTCCTGCAGCGCCTCGCTCACCACTTCCACCAGGTCACCATGAGCCAGCTGCTGCGCCGACAGGTTCACCGCCACCGGCACCGGTTCCAGCCCCTGGTCGAGCCATTGCCGCAGCTGCCGGCAGGCTTCGCGGATCACCCAGCGGCCAATCGGCACGATCAGCCCCGACTCCTCCGCCATCGCCACGAACCGGCCGGGGGCCAGCAGGCCCTGCTCCGGATGCTGCCAGCGCAGCAGCGCCTCGCAGCCGGTGAGGCGGCCGTTCTGGGCATCGACCTTGGGCTGGTAGTAGAGCCTGAATTCGTTGCGCTCCAGCGCGCCGCGCAACTGGTGCTCCAGCAGCAGCTCGCCGAGGCTCGCGGCGTTCATGTCGGCGGTATAGAACTGGTAGCCGTTGCGGCCGTTGGCCTTCGCCCGGTACATGGCGGCGTCGGCGTTGCGCAGCAAGTCGGTCTCGGTGAGGCCGTCGTTCGGATACACGGCGATGCCGATGCTGCAGGTGACGCTCAGGTCGTGGGAGCCGAGCTGGGTCGGCTGGGTGATGGCGGCGAGCAGCTTGCGGGCGATCACCGCCGCGTCCTGCGCGTTCTGCAGCTCGGGCAGCACCACCACGAACTCGTCGCCGCCCTGGCGGGCCACCGTGTCGGTCTCCCGCACCGCGCTCAGACAGCGCTCGGTGACGATGCGCAGCAGCCGATCGCCCAGCTCGTGACCGAGCGTGTCGTTGATCATCTTGAACCGGTCGAGGTCGAAGAACAGCACCGCCACATGACGGCCGCTGCGCTTGGCCTGCAGAATGGCCTGGCGCAGCCGGTCCTGCAGCAGCAGCCGGTTGGGCAGGCCGGTGAGCGCGTCGTGATGCGCCAGGTGGCGGATGTGTTCCTCGACCCGTTTGCGCTCGGTGACGTCGGAGAAGATGCCGATATAGTGGGTGGCCACACCGTCGCTGTTGCGCACCGCGGTGATCGACAGCCACTGGGGATAGATCTCGCCGCTGCGCCGCTTGTTCCAGATCTCTCCCTGCCAACTGCCGCGATCAATCAGCGACCGCCACATGTCGCGATAGAACTTCTGGTCCTGGCGCCCGGAGCTGAGCACCGCGGGCGTCTTGCCCTCGATGTCCTCGAAGCGGTAGCCGGTGATGGCGGTGAAGGCGGGATTGATGGCGAGAATCCTGCCCATGGCGTCGGTGATCACCATGCCCTCGCTGGCGTTGGTGAACACGGTGGCGTAGCGGGCCAGCTCCGACTGGGCCTCGCGCAGCGCCGCCAGCCGCTCGTTCAGATCGGCATTGGCTCTGGCCAGCAGCTGCGCGGTGCGCCGCTGCCTAGCGATCATGACCACCAGGTAGCCGGCCAGCCCCAACGCCGCCACGAACAGCAGCACCCGGTACACGTAGGCGCCGTACAGCGCCCGCCCGTAGCCCACGGAGTAGGCGCTCATCAGCCGGTCGGCCGTGGCGCCGCTCGGCAGATCCAGGATCTCGTGGGTGAGCGCGTCGATGCGCGGGGCGTGCTCCAGCACCAGCGCCGCGTGCGCCAGCAGATTGCGCAGCTTGGCGGCCTGCTCCGCCGGCAGCTCGGCGGCGACCGCCTCCAGCTCGGTGGCGGTCTGCCACAGGCGGTCGTGGTCGAGCGCGCCGCCGATCAGCACATAGGTCATCACCGAACGGGCGAACACGCCGGCCTTGCGCGACAGCGGGAACTCCAGCACGCCGTCCCGGATCAAGTCGTCGGTGATCAGCGGGAAATAGCTCAAGGAGTTGCGCAGCACCGACAGCTCACGCTTGAAGCGATCGACCGCGTCGGCCTTGATGACGCCGTAGCGGCGCAGCTGGGCGAGTTGACCGGCCAGCTGCCGGCGGTCGGCCTCGGTGAGGAAGTCGGGAATCTCGTCGAGCGACTCGATCAGTTCGCTGAGGCGACGCACCGCAGCGCTGGTGCGGTCGAAATCGCGGTGCAGGCCGTAGCGGTTGGCGAGCACCGCCGCATTCAGCTCGGCGTCGGCATGCTGCAGGCGAAACAGCTTGCTGCTGTACTCCTGATGCTGCTCGACCGAAACGCTGTCGGCCTTGCTGAACAGCCAGACCAAAGCAGCGGCGCACAGCGCCAGCAGCAGCAGACTGCGCCAGCGGCGCATGGGCTTGGCGTCGGTGTTCGGACTCACGGCTGCGCCACCACCCAGCGACCGTCGGGAATCTCGCCGGTCAGCGTGCGCAGGAACGCCACGATCAGCGTCACGTCCTCGGCCGATAGCGTCCGCCCTAGTTGATACCGGCCCATGATGGCGACCGCCTCCTCCAGCGTCGCCACCGAGCCGTCGTGGAAATACGGCGCGGTCAAAGCCACGTTGCGCAAACTCGGAACTTTGAATACGTAGCGGTCGGCGTCCAGGCCAGTCACCTGGTAGCGGCCGTAGTCGACCTCCGCCGGCTCGTCGCCGCGATCGGCGAAATAGTCGCCCATGATGCCGAAACGCTGGAACATGTTGCCACCGATATTCATGCCCTGGTGGCAGCTCACGCAGCCGTAGGCCTTGAAGCGCTCGTAGCCGGCGCGGGCGGTGTCGTCGATGGCATCGTGCTCACCCAGCAAATAACGGTCGAAGGGCGCGTTCGGCGTAACCAGCGTCTGCTGATAGCGAACCAGCGCGTCCTTGACGCTGGCGACGTCGATCCCTTGCGGATAGAGCGCCAGAAAACGCTCCCGGTACTCCGGGATCGCCGACAACCGGGCGATCACTTCCGGCCAGCTGCTTCCCAGCTCCGCCGGATCGTGCAGCGGTCCGTCGATCTGCTCCGCCAGGGTGGAGGCCCGCCCATCCCAGAACTGAGCGACGTTGAGCGCGACGTTGAAGATGCTCGGTGCGTTGCGCTTGCCCGGCGCGCCCCCTACGCCCACCGACTTAGGACGGCCGTCGCCGCCGCCCAGCGTGAGCGAATGGCAGCTGGCGCAGGAGACGGTGCCGTCGCGGGACAACCGCGGGTCGTGGAACAGGCGTTCGCCGAGCGCCGCCCGCTCCGGCTCGGACGCGGGCTGCAGCGGCCACAACGGCCTGATCGGCTCGCTGGCGGTCGACGCCGAGGCGAATGAACCGATGGTCGTGCGCGTCGTCTTCGGCGACGGTTCGCGTCCGCTCAGAACGACCAGCGCAATTGCCACTGCCGCCAGCAGAAACGAGCCAAGAAAATGGAATGTGCCCCGCATGATGCTGGCATGATAGTTCTCTGGCCGACAGCACCAATTTGACGCCGGTCAAGGCCGCCGCCGGCCGTCATGCGGCCGGCGGCGGTTCCAAGGCAGCGCGATCGTTTCGCTTAGGGCTGGTTTTCCAGATCCCCGAACATCCCCGCGAACAAGGGGCTGGACAGGTAGCGTTCGCCGGAGTCGGGCAGAATCACCACGATGGTCTTGTCCCGGTAGGCCTCCTCGGCGGCGATGCGCAGCGCCGCGGCGGCGGCGGCACCGCCGGATATGCCGACCAGGATGCCCTCCTCGCGCATCAGCCGGTGCGCGGTGGCGATGGCCTCGTCGGCGTCCACCCGCTCGACCCGGTCGACCAGGGTCAGATCCAGGTTCTTGGGCACGAAACCAGCGCCGATGCCTTGAATCCGGTGCGGGCTGGGCTTGACCTCCTCGCCGGCCAGCGTCTGGGTGATCACCGGCGACTCGGCCGGCTCCACCGCCACGCTGAGCACGTTCTTGCCGCGGGTGCGCTTGAGGTAGCGGCTGACGCCGGTAATGGTGCCGCCCGTGCCGACGCCGGCCACCACCACGTCCACCGCGCCGTCGGTGTCGTCCCAGATCTCGGGACCGGTGGTACGCTCGTGGATGGCCGGATTGGCGGGATTGTCGAACTGCTGCAGCATCACGTAACGCTCGGGATCGCTGGCGAGGATCTCCTCGGCCTTGGCGATCGCGCCCTTCATGCCCTTGGCGGGTTCGGTCAGCACCAGCTTGGCGCCCAGGGCCTTGAGCAGTTTGCGCCGCTCCAGGCTCATGCTGGCCGGCATGGTGAGGGTGACCGGATAGCCGCGGGCGGCGCCGACGTATGCCAAGGCGATACCAGTGTTGCCACTGGTGGGCTCGACGATCTCCTTGCCGGGACCGAGCAGCCCTTGACGCTCGGCCTCCCAGATCATGCTGGCGCCGATGCGGTCCTTGACCGAGTACGCCGGATTGCGGCCCTCGATCTTGGCGAGCACGTTGCCCTTGCTTAGGCGGTGCAGCCGCACCAGCGGCGTGTTTCCGATAGCGAGCGAGTTATCGTCGAAAATTCTGGCCATGATCTCTCCTCCGCGTCGGCGAATCGCCGCGATCATAACAGGCCGAAGGGGGGCGCCGACACGGGCCGCGCTCAGCGGATCGCCGCGCCGCGGGCCTCCAGCAGCCGACGCAGCAGCGAGCGATGACAGCGCTCCTCGTTCTCGCAGTAGCAGCCGATCGAGAAGTCGGCCTGGTGGGACAGCGCCGCCAGCAAGTCCAGATCGCGGCTGGGCTCGGGCGCCTTCATCTCGGCGAGGAAGCGGCGCGTGAAGGTCTTCCAGGCCTTGTCGTCGCCGTGGGTCAGCCTCTCCTTCAGCAGTGCCTCGCTGGGCGCCAGGTTGGGGAACCAGACGTCGTAGAAATCGCGCGCGGCGATCTCCTCCTTGCGCACCCCACGCGGCGGGCGCCGCACCGTGCCGATGCGCAGTCCTTCGCCCTCGAGCCGAGGCGTGCCCAGTCTGACCACCCTGATCGCCATCCATACCTCCCGCGTCATCGCCGCACCCGGGCCATGTTAGGGCCTGGACAAGGATGATGCTTGTAGGTGCGCCGCACGGCGATTTCCAGCCGCGCCGCCCGAGCGCTCAGGCTTGGGGCGTCTCCGCCGGGGGAGCGGGCTGCTGCGCCTCCGCGGCGCGACTGAACTCGAGGTAGCGGCGCAGGATTTCCTGCTCGGTGCGGCCCTTCTGCTTGGCCGGCGCCGGGAAGCGCACCAGCAGCGTGATCTCGTCGGGCTTGTGCAGCTGCAAGGTCACGCGCGGATCGACCGAGGGCACGTCGATGCCCTGGCGCCGGCCGATGCGCTCGATGTGGCGCCGTGCCGAAACCATGAATTGACCGCAGACCTCGTTGGCCGCGCGCAGCAGCAGCTGCTCGGCGCGCCGCCAGTCGTCCTTGCGGCTGAGCGGCACGGCTATGGTGTGCAGCACGTAATCCTCGGTGAAGCTTTCGTTGACCACCGGCTCGGTGAGGAACACCGAGTTCGGCAGCACCACCGCCCGCCCGGTGTACTGGTGGGTGAGCTTCTCCGGGCCGATTTCGAGGATGGTGGTAGTCAGCATGGTCAGATCGATGACGTCGCCGCGGATGTTCTTCACCTCGATGCGGTCGCCGATGCTGAACGAACCCATGCTGGAGCGCAGGAAACCGCCGGTCACGCACATGATCAGCTCCTTGGTGACCAGCACGATGGCCATGGCGAAACCGACCACCGACAGCGCGAGGGTGCGCAGCTGCGCGGCCCACAGTACCACCAGCAGGAACAGCGCCAGCAGGATGGCGACGTTGCGCGCCATCACCAGCCAGCGCCGGCGCGTCTCCGGCGTCGGCCATTCGGCGTGACGGATGGCGGCGGCGGCGAAGCGGTGGGCGACGGCGACGGTCGCCACCAGCAGCACGCTGCTGAACAACTTGCCGACGGTCGAGTGCTCGCTCAGAAGCGCGATGAAATCCACCAAAGCCTCCTTCTACCCGAGCGGCGCGTCCCATCATGCGGATGGAGCTTAAGCCCCGTCCAAGCACCGGCCGGACCACCGATGATGCCCCATGATCGCCGCGGCGTATGCCGACTACGCCGGAAATGCACTAATGTATTGCACCCGTCCGAACGACTGCACGTCCGGCTCACACCCAGCATTCAGGAGGAGTTCATTGCATGACCACGCCCCGTGACACCGACTGCGTCTTCTGCCGCATCATCGCCCGCGACCTGCCGGCCGCGGTAGTGTACGAGGACGACCGGGTGATCGCCTTCCTCGACGCCTTCCCCTCCTCCGAGGGGCATACGCTGGTGGTGCCGAAGGCGCACCATCGCGACATCCTGGACACCCCGGCGGAGGATCTGCAGGCCGTGGCGGTGGTGGCCAAGCGCGTAGCGCTGGCGCAGCGGAAAGCGCTCAAGCCGGACGGGCACGGCGTGGCGCAGTTCAACGGCAAGGCCGCCGGCCAGACCGTGTTCCACTACCACATGCACGTGGTGCCGCGCTGGGAAGGCCAGAACATGAACATCCACGGCCGCACCCAGGCGCCGATCGAGCAGCTGCAGGCGGTGGCCGCCAAGATCCGCGAGGCGTTCGAGTAAGCCGCCCTCGCGCGGCCGGCCGGTGGCGCACGGCCGGCCCGCCAACATTTCCCACGCGATCCCCCGATACGGGCGAGGCGGCCAACGCTTCGCCCGAGCTTCAGCGCCGCCGGCACCGCGTTACCGGCGAGCCGTTACCTATCTGTCATCGCCGCCGACTACACTTCTAGCGATCCGGTCGCCGCCGGCGGTGACCGGCTTTGCCAATAACGACAAGCTATTCACACCTGACCCGGGAGATTTGCTATGCGTTGGCGTGCTCTATCCGCGGGCGTCGTTCTGGCGGCGCTGGGCCTTGGCAGCGTCAGTGCCGCCGGCCTGCCGCAGGCCTCCGTGCAGTATTCGGCGGTTCGCATCGTGGAAGCCGGCGGGGAGAAGATCACCAGCCAGGTCTATTACGGCGGCAACGGCAAGGAGCGCTCGGAAACCGACATGGGCCGGACGAAGATGATCATGATCGTCCGCCCCGACAAGGGGATGGCCTGGGTGGTCATGCCCTCGGAGCGCATGTACCAGGAACTGGACGTCAAGCACGCCTCTCAGCATGTCGGCGTCGCCTCGCCCGACGACGATGTCGAAATCCAGAAGGTCGGCAGCGACACGGTCGAGGGCATGGCCACCACGCGCTACAAGATCATCCGCAAGGACCGGCGCGAGGGCGGCTTCGTCTGGCTGAGCAAGGACAACATCCCGGTGAAGCTGGAAGTGCTCGACGACAGCGACGGCGAGGCGACCAAGGTCACGGTCACCCTGAAGAACATCAAGCTCGGCAAGCAGGATCCGGCCCTGTTCGAGCTGCCGACCGGCTACCGGCGCATTCCGGCCTTCTTCTCCGGCCAGTGACGCGGGCGGACGGCGGGGGTACGCCGCGCAGCGCCAGGGCCAGCCGCTCGGCGGCCTCGTAGAGCCGGGGCTCGCCCCGCCGCGCGGCGTGCTCCACCGCCTGTTCCACCGCCTCGCGCAGCCTGTCCACGTCCCACCAGAGTTCGCCGGGGCTGAGCGGCTGACCGGTGTAGCGGCGAAAAGCCGCGGCGAACTCGTCCATGACCTGCAGGGTGTGGGCGGACTCGACCCTGAGTCTTGCACGCTCGTTACTGATCATTGCCGGCGTCCCTCCGTTTGCGACGAAGGGCAGTCTAGGTAGGGAATGTGACCGGTTCGCGGAGGGCCGGTGTCATCGCGGTGACACCGGCCTCGGCCCGTTCACGGCACGGGCCGCAGGCGCAGGATCGGCGCCGAATCCTCGTCCACCAGCACGTACAGCAGACCGTCCGGTCCCTGCACCACGTCGCGAATGCGGTAGCCTTCGTCGACCAGCAGCCGCTCCTCGGCCACCACCCGCTCGCCGTCCAGCGTCAGACGCGCCAGATGCCGCCCCGCCAGGGCACTCACGAACAAATTGCCGCGCCATTGCGGAAAGGCCTCGCCGGTGTAGAAGGTGATGCCCGAGGGCGCGATCGACGGCGTCCAGTAATGCACCGGCTGTTCCATGCCCGCCATCTCGGTCGGACCGATCGTGCCGCCACCGTATTCCTGGCCGTGGGTGATGATCGGCCAGCCGTAGTTCCTGCCCGGCTCGGGCAGATTGAGCTCATCGCCGCCCTGCGGACCGTGCTCGCTGAGCCACAGGCGGCCGCTGACCGGATGCACGGCCAGCCCCTGGATGTTGCGGTGGCCGTAGCTGTAGATGGCCGGCTGCGCGTCGCTGCGGCCGACGAAAGGATTGTCGGCCGGGATGGTGCCGTCGTCGTTGAGACGGATCAGCTTGCCGTTGTGATCGCGCAGATCCTGCGCGCGCTGGCGCTCGCCACGCTCCCCCAGCCCCAGGAACAGATGGCCCTGCCAATCGAAGGCGATGCGCCCGCCGAAATGCTCGCCGCTGGCACCATACGGTGTGGCGCGGAACAGCACCTGGAAGTCGACGAGCCGGCCATCCTGCAGCCGCCCGCGGCCCAGCTCGGTGCCGACGCCGTCCGCGCCCTGCGCGCTGTAGCTGAGATACACCCAGCCGTTGTCGGCGAAACGCGGGTGCAGCGCCAGCCCCAGCAGACCGCCCTGCCCCAGCGCCACGATCGGCGGCAGACCAGAGATCTCGGCGCGCTGCCCGCTGGCGGGATCGATCAGGTTCAAACGTCCCGGCCGCTCGCTCACCAGCATCCGGCCGTCGGGCAGAAACACCAGACTCCAGGGATGCTCCAGCCCCGTCGCCACGGTCTCGACCTGCACGCCACGCGGCTGGGGCGGCGGCGCTTCCGCCGAGCCGTCATTGCCACCGCTGCTGCTGCCGCCACCACCGCCGCCGCAGGCAGCCGCGAACAGACCAAGACTCAAAGCCAGGATTACCGAAAACTGCCGATCCATAGCACTTTCCTTGTCGATGCCGCGGGCGCTGCCGCGCGGCGGTCGCTATCGTGCGGAATCCAGGCGCTGGCCGGCAGCGCGGCCAGCCGTGTTCGTTGCGGAATGCGGGCGGGAGGACCGCGTTCGTCGTGTTCCCGTTCGGAGCGGCTCCCGCGCGTTCTTCAAATGGGGGAAAGTTAAATATTCTCAAAGGCTGCGACGCAGGCTTGCTCGCCTGGCGGGCGAAGACCGTAGAATGGCGGCGCCCCGCCAACCACTCGACGACCTGCGTGCTGCACAATCTCGAAATCGTAGCCACGGCCTTGCTGCCGATCTTCGTCCTCATCGGCCTCGGCCACCTGCTGTACCGCTTCGACTTCCCCAACGCCAGCTTCTGGCCGCAGCTGGAGCGGCTGGTGTACTTCCTGCTGTTGCCGGCGCTGCTGATCGAAGCGCTGGCCACCGCCGAGGTCAACGGCGCCCGGGCGCTGGCGGTGGCGGCGGCGGTGGTGCTGACCATCTCGGCCATGGCGGCGCTGCTGCTGGTGCTGCGCGGCCGCTTTCCCCTGGACGGTCCCGGCTTCACCTCGATCTTCCAGGGCGGGATACGCTTCAACAGCTACCTGGGCATCGCCGCGGCCCTGAGCCTCTACGGCCCGGACGGCGCGGCGGTGGCGGCGATGGCCTCGGCGGTGATGATCCCGCTGGTCAACGTCTACTGCGTCGCCGTGCTGTCGCACCACGCCAGCGCCAAGGCATCGCCGCGCACGGTGCTGCGCGGCATCGTCCGCAACCCGCTAATCGTTTCCTGCGTGATCGGCATCGCCCTCAACGTCAGCGGCATCGGCCTGCCCTACGGCAGCGAGGCGATCATGGAGAGCGTCGGCCGCGCCTCGCTGCCGCTGGGTCTGATGACGGTGGGCGCCGGGCTGCAGCTGCGCAGCGCGCGCGGCCGCGGCGGCGTGCTGCTCGCCATTTCCGCCCTGAAGTTGGCGGTGATGCCGCTGCTGGCCCTGGGCGTGGCGCTGCTGCTGGGCATGACGCCACTGGAAACCCGGGTGCTGGTGCTGTTCGGCGCGCTGCCCACCGCTACCTCGTCCTACATCTTGGCCCGGCAGATGGGCGGCGACGCGCCGCTCATGGCCGCGGTGCTCACCGCCCAGACCGCGCTGTCGTTCGTCACCTTGCCGTTTGTGCTGTTGTTGCTAGGCAGCGGCTGATAGGACGTATAAAGTCCCTCTCGGAACCTCCGCAAATTCTTGGCGCGGCTAGCCAAAAGAGCCCCCAAGCCGCCCTGCGGGCGACGCGCTCCCCAGGGTTTTCCGGAGGCTCCGGCCCGAGAGCATGGCACGAACCGTCTCAAGTCGCGGCGTTTCCTGCCGATCTTAAGGGCCAGCTAGTAATTCGACCGAGATGCCGGCCTACCGGCACACGTTCCACTGAGGGGGAAACATGGGGAACTTGAGCATCCGCCTGCGGCTGGGACTGGGCTTCGGCTCGGCCACCGGCATCCTGCTGATCGCCATCGCCGTCGGCTACTTCAGTTTCGCTCAGGTGGAGCGAGCCTTCGTCACCACCGAGAACAGCTACGCGGCCCTGGTCACGCTGGAGCGAGCCCGCACCGCCCTGATGGACATCGAGACCAATCAGCGCGGCTTCCTGGTCACCGGCTACGACGACTTTCTCCAACCGCTCGCCGAAAGCCGTAAGGCCTTCGAGCAGGCCATGGCCGAGCTGCGCCGGCTGATGAACGACAACGAGCCGCAGCTGGCGCGCATCGATCAGCTCGCCTACATCTACAACGCCTGGCTGGAGGAAGACATCCAGTCGGGCATCGATCTGCGCCGCAACAACGCCAACGCGATCCAGCTGTCGCTGGCCATGGGCAGCGCCCGCGACAAGATGGAGATCATGCGCTCGGTGTTCCTTGAGATCCAGGACGCCGAGAACGAGGTGCTCACCGCCCGCAGCGCCGGGCTGCAGCAACTGCGCACCACCACTCAGCTGACGCTGATCCTGGGCGGCCTGATCGGCGCGATCGTCGCCGCCGCCATCTCTTGGTATCTGGTGCGGCTGATCGCCCGCTCCCTGGCGCAGGCGCTGCGCGTCGCCGAGGCCGTGGCGCGCGGCGACCTGTCGGTGACCGTGCAAACCCGCTCCAACGACGAGTTCGGCAAGCTGCTGCGGGCCATGGACGGCATGAACCAGCAGCTCAAGCAGATGATCTCCGAGATCGACGGTTCCACCAGCAAGCTGTCCGACGCCGTGCAGCAGGTCGCCGCCGCCTCGGCGCGCACCCTGGAAGGCGCCCGCCACCAGGGCGATCAGACCGCCCAGGTGGCCACCGCCATGAACCAGATGACCAGCACGGTGCAGGAGATCTCGCGCAGCACCCAGGAGAGCGCCGATGTCGCCCGCGCCAGCAACGACGAGGCGCAGCAGGTCAAGAGCGCGGTCGCCCGCACCATCGGCAGCATCGACGGGCTCGCGCAGGAGATCCGCGCCGCCGCCGACGTGATCCGCGAGGTTCAGCACAACAGCGGCAGCATCAGCCGGGTGCTCGACGTCATCCGCGGCATCGCCGAGCAGACCAACTTGCTGGCGCTCAACGCCGCCATCGAGGCGGCGCGCGCCGGCGAGCAGGGCCGCGGCTTCGCGGTGGTGGCCGACGAGGTGCGCAGCCTGGCGGTGGGCACGCAGAAGTCGATCGGCGAGATCGAGCAGATGATCAGCGATTTGCAGCAGGGCGCCGAGCGCGCCGCCCTGGCCATGGACGCCAGCTGCGAGCGGGTGGAAGGCACGGTGCAGCAGGCCAGCGACGCGGGCGCGGCGCTGGAGCGGATCGTGACCGCCATCAACCGCATCCAGGACATGGCCTCGCAAGTGGCGAGCGCGGTGGAGGAGCAGACCGCGGTGGCAGCCGACATCAACCGCAATGTCATGAGCGTGCGCGACATCGCCGAGACCACCACGCGCGACATCCAGCAGGCCGCCGCCGCCGCGCAGTCGCTGGAACATCTGGCGGGGCAGCTGCAGGCGCTGGTGCGGCGCTTCAAGGTGGCGTAGCCGCACTCAGCCGGGGTCCGCTGCAGACGCGGCGGACCCCGCCCGTCATCCGGCGCAGCGCAGCGCGTAGTGCCGGTCCTTCAAGCGCCGCCGCTCCTCCCGCAACCGCTCGCCGTACGGCTCGCGGTAGCCTTGCCGCATCCGCGCGTCGATCCACTCGATCTCCCGCTCGATCCAGGCGCATTCGCCGGCGCGCGCCGACGACTCCCAATCCGGCGCCGAAGCGTTCGTCGCAGTCGGCACCGAAGCCTCGGCCGCGTAACGCTGCGCCGATCTGGACCGGGGCGGATCGCTCGGCACGAGCGGCGCCATGCGATTGGGCTGCAGCCGGCTGGGGTCGATCCGCTCGGCGAGGACGCCGGGCGGCGGCCTATCGCCGAAATGCCGCCGCCCCTGAGCATCGCGCCACGCGTACACGCCGCCGGCCGGCGGTACGGTCGGTGCCGCCTCGGGCCGCGCCGGGACCTCGCGCTCGCTTGGCGGCGGCGCCAGCACGGCGCGCTTGTCGTCCGTGGCCCACAACCAGCCGAACAGGCCGAGAAGCACCGCCACCAACGCGCAGGCGGCGACCGCGGGCAGCGCATACGTGTCGAAACGCCGCCGCGGCAAACGGCGGGAATGATCGCCTTCGAACGGGAATGACGGTGAATGCTGTCGGGGATCGCTGCCAATCATCGGACCGAACCGGAAAAAAAACCAGCTAACAGCGATCCATTAGCATAATCCAGAATATTTGTGATCTTTTTCAGCGGACGGCGCCGCCCGCATTCCGCAAGCGGCCTGAAAAAGAAACGCCCGCTCGTTGGAGCGGGCGTTTTCGCGGACCCAGCCGCGCTTAGGTCAAAACGTCGAGCGAAGCGCGGGAGAACGGCTGGATCTCGTTGGTGCGACCGTCGCGCAGCTTGGCCAGCCAGTTCGGATCCTGCAGCAGCGCGCGGCCCACCGCCACCAGATCGAACTCCTTGGCCTGCATGCGCTCGACCAGGTTGTCGAGGTTGGCCTGCTCGATCTGCTCCAGCTTGTTGACGAAGGTGCCGGTGACGAACTCCTCGGTCAGGCCCACGCTGCCCACCGAAATCGCCGGTTGCCCGGTGATCTTGCGGGTCCAGCCGGCCAGGTTGAGGTTGGATCCCTCGAACTCGGGCACCCAGAAGCGGCGGGTGGAGGCATGGAAGATGTCGACGCCGGCCTTGACCAGCGGCAGCAGGAAACGCTCCAGCTCCTGCGGCGTGCGCGCCAGCTTGGCCTCGTAATCGGTCATCTTCCACTGCGAGTAGCGCAGCACGATGGCGAAGTCCGGCCCCACCGCGTCGCGCACCGCCTCGACGATCTCGATGGCGAAGCGCAGCCGCTTCTCCAGCGAACCGCCGTACTCGTCGTCGCGCTGATTGGTGACTTCCCAGAAGAACTGGTCGATCAGGTAGCCATGGGCGCCGTGCAGCTCGACGCCGTCGAAGCCCAGGGCCTTGGCGTCACGGGCGGCCTCGGCGAAGGCCCGCACCACGTCCTTGATGTCCTGCTTGGTCATGGCATGACCGCGCGGCTTGCCCGGGAACAGGTAGCCGCAGGGGCTGTAGCCCGGCACCTTCGGATCGGGCTCCATGCCCTCCTTGCGCACCGCGCCCACGTGCCAGAGCTGCGGAATGATGGCACCGCCGGCGGCATGCACCTCGTCCACCACCCGCTTCCAGCCCGCCAGGGCCTGCTCGCCGTAGAAGGCCGGAACCTTTTCGTAGCCGTTGGCGGCCGGGTGATTGATGAAGGTGCCCTCGGTGATCAGCAGCCCCACCCCGCCCTCGGCGCGGCGCCGGTAGTAGGCGGCCACGTCCTCGCCCGGTACGTTGCCGGGGCTGAAGTTGCGGGTCATCGGCGCCATGGCGACGCGATTGCGCAGCTTGAGCGACTTATACTCGAAGGGCTCGAACAGCGGGCCTAGATTGATGGTCATGCGACACTCCGGAGCGATCCAGTTTGGTTTCGTGACGAAACCATATTAGGTTCGGTTTCAATACGCAACCACTTTGACTACACTGCTGGAATGTCTCGCAAACGCTTTGACGATTCCGATTGTGCCGTCGCCCGTGCGCTGGACGAGGTCGGCGACTGGTGGTCGTTGCGCATCGTGCTGCAGGCCATGTACGGCACCCGCCGTTTCGTCGACTTCCAGCAGCAGCTCGGCATCGCCCGCAACATCCTCTGCAACCGCCTGGAGCGGCTGGTGGCCTGCGGCGTGCTGTGCAAGGTCAACGTCGGCGAGCACGGCTGCCGCTACGAGTACCGCTTGACCGACAAGGGGCGGGATCTGTTCACCGTGCTGATGGCCTTGCGCCAATGGGGCGAGAAGTGGACCGCCGCGGCGTCGGACAAGCCACAGGCGGTGGTGCTGGATAAAGCCAGCGGCCGGCCAATAGGTCCGCTGCAGGTGGTGGACGCCGACGGCCAGCCGCTGTCGGTAAGGGACGTGGTGCTGGCCTGGCGCCAGCCGTCCCAATAATCCCCCGCCCGTCACCGGGCGGGGGTGAGAGCGGCGATCAAGTCGCCGGTTGCGGCCGCCCCGCGTCCGGCTTGCTGTAATCGCACACGCCGTCGGGGAAGATCGCCTTCAGCCGCGCCACCTGCTCCTCGGTCGGCTGCCAGCTGCCGTAGGTGCCGTCCGCCAGCGCGGTGTCGACCGACTTCAGCTGGCACTTGAAGATGCTGCCTTCGATCGGCGCCCCGGCCTGGATGCGCGAGGTGGTGTAGAGCGGGAAGTACTGCGTGCACAGCCCCGGCGCCTGGTCGTCAAGGATGCCGTTCCAGACGTCCTTGCCGGCCGCGATCAGCGTCCCGTCGGTGGCGAAGCAGCTATCCACCGCCTGCGCCGGCCGCGCCTGCGCCAAGGTCAGCTCCGGATTGTTGCGCTTGTTCATCAACCACTCGTGCAGCACGTCAAGCGCCATCGGCACGTTGCTGAACTGCTCGGTCGGGCGCGCGTCCGTGAACCAGATCACCTGGTGGTCGGCGTGGCCCATGCGGTTGAGGATGCGCTTGCGGGACGCGAACGACTGATGGGCGTTGTGCATGTCGAGCACGTGCTCCAGATAGTGGCGCCAGTCGATGAGCGGGATGTCGAGCTGGCCGTCGAACACCAGGCCGGAGGTGTAGGCGGCGCGCATGGCGATCGGATCGCCCTGGCTGCGCGGCGCCGGCACCGCCGGGTCGTCGCTCAGCTGCATGTTGCGCCGGCTCCAGGGATCGAAGCGCGACGGGTCGGCCAGCACGTCCTCCACCGTGCCGATGAACGGGAAGCCCTCCTGCACCATGTCGCGCGGGTGCTTCCAGCCGCCGATCTTCCAGTTCAGGTCCAGGAACTCCTCCGGCGTGATGTGGCCCTCGCGCAGGGCCTTGAGGCCGTACTGCACGCCGACGTTGTCGAACAGCACCCGCGGCTGGCCGTCCTCGTCCACGCCGTAGATGTTGCGCAGGTCGTCATAGTGGCTCCAGTGCACGGTGTCCATGATCCCGGGCGGCTCCATCTTGTCCTGCTCGGGCGCGGAGCCGAAGTGCGGGTTCATGGCCAGCGGCGTCAGCCCGCGCCAGGACTCGATGCACTCGGTGGAACCGGGCGCGGTCGCGTAGCCGAGCATGCGCTTCGCGTCGGCCAGAGGATCGGGCACGTCGTCGGTCGCGTTCAGGCCCACCAGCCAGCGGCGGTTCTCGGTGACCTGCCACTTCGGATTGAGGCGGTCGGTGACGTCCATGTAGTGCTCGAGCAGCTCGCAATCGCCGATATGGATGATCTGCGTCACCATGTCCGGATAGGAGCGGTCGGCGATGCCGGCGTCGATCAGGCCGGGATAGTTCTGCTGGTACACGTACTGCTGGATGGCGCCGCCGGAGGTGCCCAGACCCACCGTGTACAGCGGCTTGCCGTAGCGCTTGATGAAGTGCTCCTTGACCATCAGCGCGGTCTCGCCGCCGAGTATCAGGTTGTAATGCACGCTGGTGCGGGTACCGGTGGAATAGGCGATGGCGTAGCCCTGCCCCAGCACCTCCGGCCGCAGAGCGTGGCTGCGGTCGAGCCGGCCCTGCGAGTGGCCGATGCCCACGCCGCCCTGGAAGTGGTAGAGCAGGCGGCCGTTCCACCGATCGAGGCTGGGGTTGGCGGGATCCTCGCCCAGCGGCGCCAGCATGGCGAAGCTATAGATGAAGCGATTGATGGTGCCGCGCTCCCAACGCACGATGAAATCGACCTCGCGGCCGTCGGTGAGCGTGGTCTTGGCCACGTCGTCGGGACGGGAGCCGTTGGTCGGCATCGGCTTGTAGGTGCCGTCGGTGCTGCGGTACCAGTACTCGACGTAAGGCTCGATCGAGCAGTTCAGGCTATAGCCGATCGTTTGGCCTTCTTCGTCGTACACCGGGAAGCCGGGAGGTTCGGCGGCGTCCACCAGCGGCTGCTTGCCGAGCTCGCGCACGGTGGTGCACACGAACGGCTGCTGGTGGGGTCCGGAGAAGATCGGGCCGGTGATCGGATGGTTCACCAGGGTGACGCTGGCGAGCCGGCCGTGGTCGGCGTGATGTACCTCCAGCACGTTCTCGCCCAGTTTCAGGCCCTCCACCAAGCCCTCCAGGCGGTCGCCATAATCCTTCAGCTTGGCCAGGCCGATGTTCTGCTCGTTGAGCCACAGGCTCAGCTTGGCGGGCTCATCGTAGCCGGTCAGGGCAATCCGCACGTCACCGCCGCTGACCAGCGCCGGCTCGCTGGAAACTACGGTCATTTCGACATTGGGGCGCTGCGCGTTGCGGTCGGATTTCGAATCGCCGTCGAAACAGCCGCTGAGCAGCAGCACGGCGCCGACCAGGAACCCCGCGCAGGCGTTGCGATGGGTAGCCATTCGCCTCTCCTCCTCGTTTCTTCGTTTTTATTCGCCGATCGATTCATGTCGATCCAGCGTTTTCACACTAAGTGCCGATCGCCGGCAAAAAAAGTCACAGTCGGGATTCTCCCGACGGTTACAGTTGCGTGGAACTGTTACCGCCCTGGCAGGCGCAACTGTGTCTGTTATTCACCGCCGTCCCGTGCCTAATTAGGAGGGATAACAAAGGCCGCGCTGCGGCCGTATAACGGGAGGAGGGTTGAGAATGAGACCGTACGCGTTGTCCGGAGCGCTGGCTTTGGCCAGCCTTCTGAGCCTGGCCGGCTGTTTCGACGGCGGCGGCTCCAGCGGCCGCGCCGAGCCGCCGGTGCAGATCGACTTGTCGGAGCTGGACCACGACAGCGCCGAGCGCTGCGACCACCTGGTGACCAGCCACTGTCTGCTGCCGTTCCCGAACAATTACTTCACCCGGCCGGACCCGAGCACCGAAACCGGCCTGCGGGTGAACTTCGACCGCGCCTCCATGCCGGTAGCGCAGCCGGTATCCATCCCGCCGAGCCAGCTCGCGCCGCAGGGCGTCACCACCACCGAGCCGACCCCGGTCGATCCCAGCGAATGGAACCGCAACGACGGCTTCTCGCCCGGCGCCATGATCATGGCCCACGTGCCGCGCATCGATCTGGACCGCACCGGTGCGGTGCGCATCACCGACATCGCCCGCTCGCTGGCGGAGGATGCGCCGATCCTGCTGATAGACGCCGAGACCGGCGAGCGCCAGCTGATCTGGAGCGAGCTGGACGCCAACGCCACCTCCCCCGAGGGGCAGGCGCTGATCATCCGCCCGGCGAAGAATCTGCTGGAGAGCCGGCGCTACATCGTCGCGCTGCGCAACCTGCGCGACGCTGACGGCGCGCCGCTGGAGCCCTCGCCGCTGTTCCGCGCCTACCGCGACAAGCTCAACACCGGCATCGAGGTGTACGAGCGGCGCCGCCCGGCCATGGAGGACATCTTCGCGCGCCTGGAGCGGGCCGGCGTGGCGCGCGAGGAGCTGTTCCTGGCCTGGGACTTCACCGTCGCCAGCCAGCGCAACATCACCGAGCGCCTGCTGCATATCCGCGATCAGGCCTTCGCCCGCCTCGGCGGCGGCGCGCCGAGCTTCACGGTGGAGAGCGTGAGCCGCGAGATCGACGGCAGCGTGCGTGCCGGCTTCAGCCGCGCCATCACCGGCACGTTCAAGGTGCCGAACTTCCTCGACCAGCCCGGCGGCGGCCCCGGCGCGCGCTTCAACTATGGCGACCAAACCGACCCCGACGCCCTGCCGCAGGTGCTCAACGGCGATGACATGCTCACCGCCCGCTTCCGCTGCCAGGTGGCGGAGGCCACGGTGGCCGACTTCGACGACCCGGACTCACCGGTCAACGTCGCCCGCGCCGGGCTGTACGGCCACGGCCTGTTCGGCGAGGGCCTCGGCGGCGAGTTCCGCAGCGGCAACGTCCGCGACATGCAGAACGAACATAACTTCATGTTCTGCGCCACCGACTGGATCGGCATGGCCACCGAGGACTTCATGGCCGGCACCATCCACAACATCCTGGCCGACATCAGCAACCTGCCGCGCCAGCTCGACCGCAGCCAGCAGGGCCTGGTCAATTTCATGTACCTGGCCGAGCTGCTGCGCCACCCGGACGGCTTCCCCTCGCACCCGGCGTTCCGCCACGGCCCGGACGACACGCTCATCTACGACCCGAGCGAGGTGTTCTACGACGGCAACAGCCAGGGCGGCATCCTCGGCGGCGCGCTGGTGGCGACCGCGCCCAACATCCACCGCGGCGTGCTCGGCGTGCCGGGCAGCAACTACAGCCTGCTGCTGCGTCGCTACGGGCCGTTCCCGGAGCGCTTCGGCTTCATCCTCTACCAGGCCTATCCGAACGAGCTGGAGCGCTCGCTGGTGCTTGGCCTGATGCAGATGCTCTGGGACCGCGCCGAGAACAACGGCTACCTTAGCCACCTGGCCGGTCGCCACCTGCCCAACACGCCCACCGACAAGAAAGTGCTGATGCACGTAGCGCTGGGCGACTTCCAGGTCACGCAGTGGAGCGCGGAGATCATGGCCCGCACCATCGGCGCCGCCCTGCACGAGCCGACCAAGCGCCTGGGCGAGCACCCGGACGACAACCCCTACTTCGCCATCCCGCTGATCGAGCAGTACCCGCACCACGGCCACGCGATCATGGTGTGGGATTCCGGCGCCTTCGACGGCAGCCGCGGCAACGCCCTGCCGCCGATCACCAACACCGGCCCCACCGCGGCCGCCGGCTACGGCAACGACCCGCACAGCTCGCCGCGCAGCACCAAGGCGGCGCGGCTGCAGAAGTCGGAGTTCCTCAAGCGCGACGGCGCGGTGATCGACGTCTGCGGCCCCGCCCCCTGCTACAGCGACGACTACACCGGCCTGCCGCGCGGCTAGATGCCCCGCCTCCTCTCCCGGGCCCGTGAGAGGAGGCGGACCACGCAGAGGGCCAAGGCCCGGCCTTCAGCGTCAGCGGCGGGCGCTCACGAGCCGTAGGCCTGGCGCGGC
>CALGAN010000085.1 GCA_937951875.1 uncultured Alkalilimnicola sp.
GAAACCGCGCCGGGCGGCGGCGCCCCGGCGCCCGCCGACACCGCCGCCGCGGGCGAAAACACCACGCTGTCCACCGTGACGCCGCCCGCCGCCGAGCCGCCGGCGCCGCCAAGTGGCACCGGCGACGAATTCGGCGACTACCAGGCCGCCTTCTCGCTGCTCAAGGCCGGACGCTATCAGCAGGCCGCCGACGCCTTCGAGAGCTTCATGCAGCGCTATCCCAAGGGGCGTTATGCGCCCAACGCGCTGTACTGGCTGGGCGAGTCTTATTACGTGGTGCGCAACTTCGACAAGGCGCAGGGCTATTTCCAGCGGGTGCTGGACGAGTATCCCGACAACGCCAAACGGCCGGACGCTATGCTCAAGCTCGGCTTCATCGAATATGAGCGCGGCGACATGGCCAAGGCCAAGTCGATTCTGGAAAAGGTGGTCGCCGACTACCCCCGGACCAACGCCGCCGTGGAAGCCGAACGCCGGCTCGAACGTCTGCCCAACCGCGGCCGCTGACGCCTCGGCGCGGCAGCCCGCCTACCGCAAGGAGCAAGCCGATGACCGCCGAATCGAAACGCGCCGTGGTGCTGCTATCCGGCGGGCTCGATTCAGCCACGGCCCTCGCCATCGCTCGCGACCAGGGCTACGTCTGCCACGCCATCAGCTTCGACTACGGCCAGCGTCACGCGGCCGAGCTGGCCGCCTGCGTGCGCGTGGCCGAAGCGCTGGGCGCAGCCGAGCACAAGATCATCCGTATCGACCTGGGCAGTCTGGGCGGCTCAGCCCTCACCGATACCCGTTTGGCGGTGCCGGAAGCCCATAGCGAAGGCATTCCCATCACCTACGTCCCCGCCCGCAACACCGTGTTCCTGGCCCTGGCGCTCGGCTACGCGGAAGTGATCGGCGCCTTCGACCTGTTCCTCGGCATCAACGCTGTCGACTACTCCGGCTACCCCGACTGCCGCCCCGCGTTCGTCGCCGCCTTCGAGCAGCTGGCCAACGTCGCCACCAAGGCCGCGGTCGAGGGCCAAGGCCGCTTCCGCGTGCACGCGCCGTTGTTGTCGCTCAGCAAGGCCGACATCATCCGCCGCGGCCACCAGCTGGGCGTGGATTACGCCATGACCATCTCCTGCTACCAGGCCGACGACCAGGGCCGCGCCTGCGGCCGCTGCGACTCCTGCCGCTTCCGCGCCGAAGGCTTTCGCGCCGCCGGCCTGCCCGACCCCACCCGCTACCAACCCGGCCACGCCCCGGGCTGAGACCGCCGCGGGATTTACCCGTTGGCCCCTTTTCGCTAACATACCCGCTTTCGCGTGGGCCGTTAGCTCAGTCGGTAGAGCATCGGACTTTTAATCCGCTGGTCGTTGGTTCGAATCCAACACGGCCCACCATCCTTCATCTTCCCCCTACGCCCCTCTGCGCGTGCTGGACGCCTCATCCGCGCCTCGCCGCGCTACCTTCACGGCAGGGACCGGGCGTTCCGCGCATCGTAGACCATCGCCGCGCCGGATTGCTCCTGCGCACCGAATCGTTTCATGATCACGGCGATGGCACCATCGTTTAGCGCCAGGCCATAAACAGCCGCTTAGAAAGACCAACAGCCCCGGTCCGTGTCCGCGAAGGACGAGCCGCGATGCGCCTTCTCGCCGGGGCCCGAGACTGGGCTGGCCATACCACGCAGCGGCCCATCCGCATGCCTTCTCGATATACGCGCAGGAACGAGGATTAGGGGGAGAAATGCACACCGTGCTCCGCAAACTGGACGCCAGCCGTCAGGAGCTCCTGGATCTGGGCCTGCGCAACCCGCTGATCAATTTCCGCAAGCTCAAGAAAGGCCTGGAGATCGTCGACGAGCGTTCGGCCGAAGTGCTGCGCATCCTCGTGGCGGAGAAGCGGCCGATGAGCTTCGCCGCGCTGCCGAAAGGCGACGCCGAGGCCCTGGCGGAGGACGAGCGCGAGGACGCCGACAGCGGCGCGCTGGCAGCCCTGCTGGGCGACCCGGAGGAGGAACCGGGCGACGGCCCCGCCAAGCGGCATACCGACGACAAGCTGCAGACCCGGCTGAAGAGCGAGAGCCTCAACGCCCGGCTACTGCAGATCCATGCCCTGGCGCGCACGGTGATCGAGGAGACCGGCGTCAACACGCTCTACCTAGCGCTGGGCTTCCTGCACTGGTACGAGTCGGACAGCGCGCAGGAGGAGCGGCTGGCGCCGCTGGTGGTAGTACCGGTGGAGCTGCTGCGCGCCGACGCGCGCGAGCGCTACAAGGCGCGCTGGACCGAGGAGGACGTCGGCACCAATCTCTCGCTGCAGGCCAAGCTGAAAGCCGAGTTCGGCATCGCCCTGCCCGATATCGACCCGGAGCAGGAATTCGACATCGCCGCCTACTTCGCCCAGGTCGAGCAGGCCGTGGCCGACCGCCCACGCTGGCACGTAGCGCGGGACGAGATCCACCTGTGCTTCCTGTCGTTCGGCAAGTTCCTGATGTACAAGGATCTCGACCTGAACGGCTGGCCCGATCCGGAAGCCGCCGCCAACCACCCGCTGCTGACGGCCCTGCTCGGCGACGGCTTCCGCGAGCCCGCGCCGCGCCTCGGCGAGGACGATCACCTCGACCAGCACCTGGGACCGGGGGACGTGCACTGCGTGGTCGACGCCGATTCCACGCAGATGCTGGCGGTCATCGACGCCAACAGCGGCCGCAACCTGGTGATCGAAGGCCCGCCGGGGACCGGCAAATCGCAGACCATCACCAACATCATCGCCGAAGCCATCGGCCAGGGCCGCAAGGTACTGTTCGTCTCCGAGAAGATGGCCGCGCTGGAGGTGGTGAAACGGCGGCTCGACAACGTCGGCCTGGGCGATGCGGTGCTGGAGCTGCACAGCCATAAGGCCAACAAGCTGGCGGTGCTGCAGGAGCTCAAGCGCACCCTGGAGCTGGGGCGCCCCCAAGTGGGCAACACCGACGACGATCTGCGCACGCTCGCCCGCATGCGCGACCGTCTCAACGAGTACGCCGACGCGGTCAACAAGCCCCTGCCCCGCAGCGGCGTGCGGCCCATCGATGCGCTGGGGCGGCTGCTGGATTTCGCCGACGCCGGGCGCGAGCTGCCGCGCTTCGACTTCGCCGAAATGAAGGACTGGACGCAGGCGGACTACAAGGACCGCCGCGGGCTCGTCGTGGAAATGGGCAAGAAGCTCGAACAGATGGGCTGTCCGCGGGACAACCCGTTCTGGGGCTCGACCCTGACCGTCTTCAACCCGATCGAGCAACCCCGGGTGCGCGCAGCGCTCGCCGAGGCGCTGCGCTTGACGGTCGAACTGCATGAGGCGACCGCTAGCCTGGCGCAGGCGCTGCAGTTGCCGATGCCCGAACTGGCGGAAGACGCCGCCGTGCTTTGCCGCGCAGCGCAGCGCGCCATCGCCGCCCCGCGCCAGCTCGGCGGAATCGCCCTGAAGACCCAGGACTGGCAGGCCCGCCGCGACGATCTGGCCAAGCTGATCGGCGCTGGCCGCCGCATCCAGGAACTGCGCCAGACCTACGGCGCCACGCTGATCGACGAGGCCTGGGATCAGGATCTGCTGGACGTCCGCCAGCATCTGGCGCACTACGGCGATAAGTGGTGGCGTATTCTCTCCGGCCGTTATCGCGCCGCGCGCGCCCGGCTGAGCGGGCTGTGCCGGCAGCCGCTGCCCAAGGACAACGCCGCCTGCCTGCGGCTGGTCGACGCGGTGCTGGAGGAACGCCGGCATCAGAAAGTCTACGCCCAGTACCAATCGCTCGGTGAGGCGCTGTTCCGCGCGCAGTGGCAGGGCCTCGACTCGGACTGGCAGGTGCTGGCCCACTTGGTCGAATGGGTGGTCGCGCTCTACCGCGACGTGGGCGACGGCACGCTGCCGCAGGCATTGATCGACTTCCTCGCCGGCTCGCCGCGGCTGGACCGGCTGCAAGCGCAGCTGAGCGCGGTGCAGGCGCTGTTTCGCCCGCGGTCGACGGCGTTGGCGACGGTCGCGAAAGCCTTGGGTTTTTCGACGGCCGAGGCCGTCCTGCCGGCCGATTTCTCCGGCCAGCGGGAACGGCTGACCACGTGGCACGAGCGGCTGGAGGAACTCCAGCGCCTGGCCGAGTTCAACCTGCTGGCGACGGAGCTGCGGCAAGCCGGCCTCGAATCCGCCGCTGCCCTGGCGGCCGATTGGCGCGCCACCGGCGAGGATTATGTCACCGCGTTCGACTGGACCTGGTACGAGGGCCAGTTCGATCTGGCCTATCGCAGCCGCGAACCGCTGCAGCGCTTCAACCGCACCAGCCACCAGCACACGATCGAAACCTTCCGCCGGCTCGACACCCTGCTGCTCAAGCACACGCGCGGGCGCCTCATGCTCAAGCACTGGAACGAGCTGCCCCATGTGGAGGGGGCCGGCGAGCTGGCGATACTCCGGCGCGAAATCAACAAGCGCCGGCGCCATCTGCCGATCCGCCAGCTCATGGACCAGGCCGGCCGCGCGATCCAGGCGATCAAGCCGGTGTTCATGATGAGCCCGATGTCGGTCGCCACCTTCATCCCGCCAGGCAAGCTGACCTTCGACTTGGTGGTGTTCGACGAGGCCAGCCAGGTCACCCCCGTGGACGCGCTCGGCGCGCTGCTGCGCGGCAAGCAGGCGGTCGTGGTGGGCGACAGCAAGCAGATGCCGCCCAGCAGCTTCTTCGACAAGCTCTACAGCGGCGAGGAGGCCGACGAAGACAGCGTCACCGCCGACCAGGAGAGCGTGCTCGGCCTGTTCCTGGCCCAGGGCGCGCCACGCCGGATGCTGCGCTGGCATTACCGCAGCCGCCACGAGAGCCTGATCGCGGTCTCCAACCACGAGTTCTACGACAATGGCCTGGTGGTGTTCCCCAGCCCGGGCGTGCATCCGCTGGCCAGCGGGCTCAAGTTCCACCTGCTCGAGCACACCTACTACGACCGCGGCCGCACGCGCACCAACCCGCAGGAAGCGCTGGCCGTGGCCCAGCGGATCATGGAGCACGCCAAGACCCACCCGCAGCAGACCCTCGGCGTGGTGGCGTTCAGCATGGCCCAGCGTGACGCCATCGAAATGCAGCTCGAAGCGCTGCGCCGGGCGGACGGCTCGGCCGAGGAATTCTTCCAGGCGCACCCGGAGGAGCCGTTCTTCATCAAGAACCTGGAGAACGTGCAGGGTGACGAGCGCGACGTGATCCTGATCAGCGTCGGCTACGGCAAGACCCGCGAGGGCTATCTCGCCCACAACTTCGGACCGCTCAACAGCGAGGGCGGCGAGCGGCGGCTGAACGTGCTGATCACTCGCGCCCGCCTGGCCTGCGAGGTGTTCGCCAACTTCACCGGCGACGACATCGATCCTCAGCGTTCCAGCGCGCGCGGCGTGCGCGCGCTGAAGACCTTCCTCAACTACGCCCGCGATCGCGTGCTGCTCGGCGCGGAGGCGAGCGGGCGCGCGCCCGGCTCGCCGTTCGAGGAAGCCGTGATCCGTCGCCTGGTCCAAGCCGGCTACGACGTCGAGCCGCAGGTCGGCTGCGCCGGCTTCTTCATCGATATCGGCATCCGCGATCCCGACAAGCCGGGCCGCTACCTGCTGGGCGTGGAGTGCGACGGCGCCACCTACCACAGCGCCCGCTCGGCGCGCGATCGCGACCGCCTGCGCGAGGAGGTCCTGCGCGGGCTTGGCTGGCAGCTGCACCGCATCTGGAGCACCGACTGGTTCCGCAATCCCGAGCTGGAGTTCCAGCGGCTGGCGGAAGCCATCGAGCGGGCGAAGCTGGCGCAGGCTCGGCTCGCGGCGCAGCATGCCGAGCCCGGCGCGGACACGCCGCCCCCGGCTGCTGCGGCAACGACGATCGTGCGCACCAGCGAGACCAAAGCCGACCGGACGGCGACCGGCGCCGCCACCGGCCAGCCCTATGCCAAGGCCGAGCTCCGCATCGACCTGGGAACCCGGCAGCTCCATGAGGCCTCGGCCGAGGAGGTAGCGCGCTGGATCCGTGATGTCGTCCAGGTGGAAAGCCCGGTCCATGTGGAAGAAGCGCTCGCCCGCGTCGTCAACGCCGCGGGTGTGCGCCGCATCGGCAGCCGCATCGAACCGGTGTTGATGGCAGGCCTCGCCCAGGCCGAACGCACGCAGCTGGTACTGCGGCGCGGCGCGTTCCTTTGGACGCCGGGCATGACCGAGCCGCCGGTGCGCAACCGTTCGGCGCTCGACAGCGGCGAGAGGAAACTGGAGCTAGTAGCGCCGGAAGAGATTCAGGCAGCGATACAACGAGTAGTGCAGCAAACGTTCTCCATTCAGCGCGATGACGTATTGGCTGAAGCGTTGAACCTACTCGGTTTCAAACGCGTATCGGCCCAGGCGCGGGAGCGCATGGAGGAAGCGCTGGATAATCTGCTAGCCAACGACCGTATCCGCATTCGGGGAAACATTTTGCTCCCGGCCTAGCGAAGCGCGGCCTCGGCCTGGGCCGCCGCGCGCCTCGCCGGTATTGGCGCCCGCCAATGGCGCCGCCCCGGCGCCTTGATCGACCGTCATCGCCCGCCGGGTTTGCGGCCCCAACGGCGCGCTCGGCCGTTTAAGCGGTCAGGGCGCATAGACTTTTTGCTTTTCCCAGCTATGCCTTAAGACACGGCTCGTCCCGTCGGCCGGCGAATTTCCGCCCGTACCGCTTGTTCCCGACGGCAAATTGTCTCAAATTGATGCTTAGCTCAGTTATGGCGCAACATTCAGTCGACCAAGCGCCTGACTACGGGCATTCGCAGAGACCGAGCCTGCAAGCCGGCGCAGCCGCACGCCAGCCAGACGGTCTCCCCGCGTTTGCGGGTAGCTGTTTTTTTGTTTCGTTCGGGAACTGGAGGAGATAACAGATGGAAGCAGTCACAACCAAAATCGCCGGCCAGGACATGCCCTGGCTCAAAGAATACGGCCCAGGCATCTCGCGCGAGCTCAAACAGCTACCGCAGGCCAATCTCGCCCAGCTGGTCCGTGACAGCGCGGCGACCTATGCCGACAAGCCGGCTTTCACCATTTGCCTCGATAACGGGCTGAACGCCACGCTGACCTATCGCGAAGTCGATCAGCTTTCGGACGCCTTCGCCGCCTACCTGGAGCATGAACTGGGCCTGCAGAAAGGCGACCGGATCGCCGTGCAGGCGCCCAACTGTCTGGCTTACCCGATTTGCTCCTTCGGCATTTTCAAGGCCGGCGGCATTCTGGTGAACGTCAACCCGCTGTATACCGCGCCGGAGATGAATCACCAGCTGAAGGACAGCGGCGCGAAAGTGCTGGTGATCATCGACATGTTCGCCGACAAGCTGTCCGCAGCGCTGCAAGGCACCCAGGTCCAGCACGTGGTCCTGGCCAGCGTGGTGGACTTCTTCCCGCAGCCAAAGCAGGCGCTGCTGAAGACCGTGCTCAAGTACGTCAAGAAGGCGGTGCCGAAGTGCCCGATGGCGGCCGTGACGCTGCCGCGCGCGCTCAAGCTCGGCCGCGCCCACCTCGGCAAGGGCCTCAATCGGATCAACAGCCTCACCCGCGAGGACACGGCGGTCCTGCAGTACACCGGTGGCACCACCGGCGTGGCCAAGGGCGCGGAGCTCACCCACGGCAACCTGCTGACCAACCTGGCCCAGGTGCAGACGCTCACCGCCAACGTGACCCAGGAAGGCAAGGAAGTGGTGCTGACCGCGCTGCCGCTGTACCACATCTTCGCCTTCACCGCGAACATGCTGACCTTCCTGGCCACGGGCGGCCATAACATCCTGTGCCCGTCGCCGCGGCCGGTGAGCAACCTGCGCAAGGCCTTCGAGCTGTTCCCGCCCACCAAGTTCGCGGGCGTGAATGTGCTGTTCCAAGGCCTGCTGCGCGAGCCGTGGTTCCGCGAAAACCCGCCGCGCTCGCTGTCGCTGACCTTCGCCGGCGGCACCGCCCTGCACCCGCACGTCGCCGAGGAATGGAAGAAGTTGGTCGGCAGCCCGATCGCGGAGGGCTACGGCCTGTCCGAGACCTCGCCGGTGGTCACCACCAACCCGGTGTCCGGTGAGGTTCGGGTCGGCACCATCGGCGTGCCGATGCCGGGCACCGAGATTCGCATTCTCGACGACAACGGCCAGCCGCTGGGCTACAACGAACCGGGCGAGCTGGCGGTGAAGGGCCCGCAGGTGATGAAGGGCTACTGGAACCGTCCGGAAGCCACCGCCGAAGTGATGAAGGACGGCTGGTTCCGCACCGGCGACATCGCCGTGATGGACGAACGCGGCTACATCCGCATCGTCGATCGCAAGAAGGACATGATCGACGTCAACGGCTTCAACGTCTATCCGAACGAGGTGGAAGCCGTCATCAACGCCCATCCGGACGTGCTCGAATGCGCCGTGATCGGCGTCAAGGCGCCCACCGGCAGCGAAACCGTGCGCGCCTACGTGGCGCCGGCCAACGACAAGCTGACCGCGGAGGAGCTCGACAAGTGGTGCCGCGAGCGGCTGACGCCGTACAAGGTGCCCAAGGAGTTCGTGTTCCGTAAGGAGCTGCCCAAGTCGCCGGTCGGCAAGATCCTGCGCAAGGATCTGCGCGCCGAGGCGAACGCCGGCAAGTAAGCGCCAACGTGGGCGGCGAGGCGCGGGATGCGCTCCGGGCCTCGCCGCCCTTTCTTTTCCCTACGGCCGCCGCGATAACGCTCGTCGCCCTAGCGGCTGAACTGACGCAGCGTGCCCTGCAGCAGGCTCACCAGTTCCACCAGTTCGTCGCTCACCCGCTTGCCGTGCGTGACGGTCTGCGCCGATTCCTGCACACCGGCGCGGATGCTCTGGAGGTTACGGCTGATTTCCTCGGCACGGCCCGCTGCTGTTCGGTCGCGCGCGCGATTTCCTCGGCCATGCCGCAGATGCGGCGGATGCCATCCTCGGTTTGCCCGAGCCCGTCATTGGCCTCGCCCGCCAGCACGGCGACCTGTCGGGCCTGCGCCTGACCGCGCGCCATCGCCATGACGGCGTCATCGGTACCCTGCAGCAGCTGCTCGATCAGCTCGCTGATGGTCTTGGTCGAATCACCTGCCCGCCGCGCCAGCGCCCGCACCTCTTCCGCCACCACGGCGAAGCCGCGGCCCTGCTCGCCGGCGCGCGCCGCCTCGATGGCGGCGTTGAGCGCCAGCAGGTTGGTCTGCTCGCTGATGCCGCCGATGACATCGAGCACGCTGCGAATCCGCTCGACGTGCTCTTTGAGCCGTTCCATCGCCTGCACGCCGTGCTCCACTTCGGCAGCCATGGAGGTCATGGCCTCCAGCGAACGCTCTATGACCGTCTTGCCCTGCTCGGTCTGGCGCGCAGCCTGCTCGGCGGAAGCGGCACCCTCGGCGGTATTGCGCGAGATTTCTCGCGCGGCGGCCAGCATCCGCTCCATCGCCGCCGTGACTGTGTCGAGCTCGGCCAACTGGGCGCGCACGATGTTGCCGGTCTGCGCCGCCGACCGGTCGGTGATCTCCGCCGACACCGCCAGGCGCTCGACGAAATCCTCCAGCCGCCCCAGCAGCGTAATCGAACGGGCAACTCCATGGCGAAGGCCAATCTCACCGCCGCCGTAGGTGATGCAGCCGACGTCGTTGTCGAAGATACTGCGGGCGCGGCGATCGGCGCGCGTCAGCGGCCGCGCCAGGCCGACGCCGGCCAGCGCGGCGCCGGCAACGGCGAGGACGCCCGCCCCCAGGCCGACCGCGCCCGTCAGTTGGGCCGCGGCGATGCCGGCGACGACGCTGCCGGCGCCGAACAGCCCCGCGCGCAGCCCGAAGCGATCCAACGGCGCCCACGGCAGGCGCTTGCGCTGGCGCAGGTGCCGATACAGCCGCTCGGCGCGTTCCACCTGCTCGCGTTCCGGGCGCGTCCGCACGGACTGGTAGCCAACGACGCGCCCATCTTGCCAAATCGGCGTGACGTAGGCGCTCACCCAGTAATGGTCGCCGTTCTTGCAGCGGTTCTTGACCAGCCCCAACCAGGGTTTCCCGGCTTTGAGCGTCGCCCAGAAATTGGCGAATACCGCCGAAGGCATGTCCGGGTGGCGCACGATGTTGTGTGGAGCGCCTATCAGCTCTTCACGACTGAAGCCGGAAATTCGGCAGAAAACGTCGTTGACGTAGGTAATGACACTGGTCGGCGACGTCTCGCTGATCAGGCGCATACCCGGCTCGAGTTCCCGCTCAACGCCGGTGACAGGTAAATTGATACGCAAAGTGGATCCCGCTGGATTTTTTATATTCAGCCGAGACGCATCGCGCGCTCGCTCGGCCGGTGCCAAAAAACTTTCTGGCACAGCTACCATGCCATTTCAAAATTTGCGGGAAAATACGGGAAAACCCTAAACGGGTAAAGAAAACAGCCGCGCGCGGCGAACACCGCGTGGCCCAGCGCCCCAAACGCCCCTCCGACGACGCTCCGAGCGAAAACGCACGAAGCCGCGCTCGATCCGTGGCGGGCGCCACGAACCGAGCGCGGCCTTATGGCGCCGGCCAGCGCGGACGCGCCAGCCAAACGCTATCAGTTGCCGCCGGTGGCCGGCTGGCGAATCCGGATGTGCAGCTCGCGCAACTGCGCCTCGGTGACCGGCGCCGGCGCTTCGGTCAGCAGGCAGCTGGCCGTCTGGGTCTTGGGGAACGCCATGACTTCGCGGATCGAGTTCGAGCCGGTCATCAGCATGACCAGACGATCCAGACCGAAGGCCAGACCGCCGTGCGGCGGCGCGCCGAAATCCAGGGCGTCGAGCAGGAAGCCGAACTTGGACCGGGCTTCCTCCGGGCCGATGCCGAGCAGCTCGAACACCGCCTGTTGCATGTCCGGACGGTGGATACGCACCGAACCGCCGCCGATCTCGGTACCGTTGAGCACCATGTCGTAGGCGCGCGAGAGGATCGCCTCGGGGTCGCCCTTGAGCGCGTCCAGGCTGTCGATCTTGGGCGCGGTGAACGGATGGTGCAGCGAGTAGTAGCGGCCGTCCTTCTCGTCGTACTCGAACATCGGGAAGTCGACCACCCACAGCGGCCGCCAGCCCCGCTCCACCAGCCCGAGGTCGTGGCCGAGCTTGATGCGCAGCGCGCCCAGCGATTCGGACACGATCTTGGCCTTGTCGGCGCCGAAGAAGATCAGGTCACCGTTCTGGGCGCCGGTGCGGCTGATGATGCCGTCGATGGCGGCATCGGTGAGGAACTTGAGGATCGGCGACTGCAAACCGTCCCGGCCCTGGGCGAGGTCGTTGACCTTGATGTAGGCCAGGCCCTTGGCGCCGTAACGGCCAACGAAGGCGGTGTAGTCGTCGATCTGCTTGCGCGACAGCAGCTCGCCGCCCTTGGGCACCTTCAGCGCGGTGACGCGGCCCTTGGGGTCGGCGGCCGGACCGGCGAACACCTTGAACTCCACGCCCGCCATCAGATCCTTGACGTCCACCAGCTCCAGCGGAATGCGCAGATCCGGCTTATCCACGCCGTAGCGCGCCATGGCTTCGGCGAAGGTCATGCGCGGGAACGGGTTGGGCAGCTCGACCTGCAGCACCTCGGCGAACAGCTCGCGGATCATCTGCTCCATGAGCGACATGATCTGCTCCTCGTTCATGAACGAGGTCTCGATATCGAGCTGGGTGAATTCCGGCTGGCGGTCGGCGCGCAGATCCTCGTCGCGGAAGCAGCGCACGATCTGATAGTAGCGGTCGAAGCCGGCCATCATCAGCAGCTGCTTGAACAGCTGCGGCGACTGCGGCAGCGCGTAGAACGAGCCCGGGTGCACGCGGCTGGGCACCAGGTAGTCGCGGGCGCCCTCCGGCGTGGCCTTGGTCAGCATCGGCGTCTCGATGTCGATGAAGCCGTTGCGGTCCAGGAAGCGGCGCAGCGCGCTGCTGACCCGCGCGCGAGTACGCAGCTTCTGCTGCATCTCCGGACGGCGCAGGTCGAGATAGCGGTAGCGCAGGCGAAGCTCTTCGTTGACCTCTTCGTCCAGCTGGAACGGCAGCGGACGGGAGCGGTTGAGGATCTCGACCTCCTTGGCCAGAATCTCGATCTTACCGGTGGCCAGATCCGGATTCTCGGTACCGGCCGGCCGCGCGCGCACCTTGCCCTTGATGTGCAGCACGTATTCGCTGCGGACCCGCTCCGCCGTGGCGAAAGCGTCCTTGTAGTCCGGATCGAACACCACCTGCACCAGGCCTTCACGGTCGCGCAGGTCGATGAAGATCACGCCACCGTGGTCGCGCCGGCGGTGAACCCAGCCACTGACCTCGACGTCCTGGTTAAGGAGAGATTCGGTAACTTGGCCGCAGTAGTGGCTGCGCATGGGCACTCCACGGAGATCTGTCTGATGAGAGAGAGGAAACCAGGCGGGCAATGGTAAGTGGCTCACCGGAGCCGCGCAAGGCGAGGCTCCGGTCGATGCGAAAAATTGCGCCTCAGTCGTCGGTACCGGTGCTCGCCGAAGACGAACTGCTGGAGTCGCCCGCCAGATTCTTCTTCTTGCCGCTCTTGAAGTCGGTTTCGTACCAGCCGCCGCCCTTGAGCCGGAAACCGGCCGCGGAAATGAGCTTCTTCAGCCCCGGCTTGCCGCACTTGGGGCAATCGGTGAGTTCCGGGTCGCTCATGCTCTGGATGACCTCGAGCTCGTGCGTGCACTCGCTGCAGCGGTACTCGTAGATCGGCATGGGGAATTCCTCGTCAAAAACGTAAAGTTAGAGGGGATTGCAAGCCCGTCGGGAGCGACGGGGCGATTCGGTTAGCACTTAGTACACTAGAGTGCTAATCCGATCAAGCCCGCGACACGGCGACGTCCGAACCCCGCCACGACGGATCGGTTGCGTATAGTGCTCGATGCCGTCTCCCGCAGCTACCGACCATCCCACATCTTTCGAACGAACGACCTATGACCCGCTGCATTCTGATCACCGGCTGCTCCAGCGGCATCGGCCACCACTGCGCGCACGGCCTGCGCCAGCGCGGCTGGCGGGTGTTCGCCACCGCCCGCAAGGCCGAGGACGTGGCCCGGCTGGAGAGCGAGGGTCTGGAAGCGCTGCGCCTGGACGTGGACAGCTCCGACAGCATCGCCGAGGCGGTCGAGACGGTACTGGCGCGCAGCGGCGGCCGGTTGGACGCGCTGTTCAACAACGCCGGCTACGGCCAGCCGGGCGCGGTGGAGGACTTGAGCCGCGAGCTGCTGCGCCGGCAGTTCGAGACCAACCTGTTCGGGCTGGCGGAACTGACCAACCGCATCATTCCGGTCATGCGCCGCCAGGGCCACGGCCGCATCCTTCAATGCAGCTCGGTGTTGGGCCTCAGCGCCCTGCCCTATCGCGGCGCCTACGTCGCCAGCAAGTACGCGCTGGAGGGCATCACCGATGTCTTGCGCATGGAGCTGCGCGGCAGCGGCATCTTCGTCAGCCTGATCGAGCCGGGTCCGATCGCCAGCCGCTTCCGCGACAACTCCTACCGGGCGTTCAAGCGCCACATCGATCCCCGCGGCAGCGCCCACGAACGGGCGTACCTGGCGCTGGAGCGGCGCCTGCGCGGCGAACAGGGCGGCTCGCGCTTCAAGCGCGGACCGGAGGCCGTGCTCAAGCGGGTGGTTCACGCGTTGGAAAGCCCGCGCCCGAAGATCCGCTACCCGGTGACACTACCCACCTATTTCTTCGGCGCCATGCGCCGGCTGCTGCCGGACCGGGCGCTGGACTGGGTGTTGCTGACCAGCACGGCGGCGGAGCGGAAGCTGCCCGAGGAATGATGAGAGCGCTGGGAAACCGCGAACGGCCCGTTGAGGCCAGCGTGTGCACACATTGGCCGAGCGCGTTTTCCAGCCCGGCAATCGAAACTTGGCAGGACGGCGGTTTAGTACGCCCCCTTGCGGGTGAGAGCGCAGCGGCGGGCCGTCAGGGAGAGGAGGCAAACCAACCGCGAAGCACAACCGATTGCTCACCACGGCCGGCTCCGCAAGGCACACTGCAATAGCTCGTGCTCGCGAGGACTGGATGCCCGCTTCCGCGGGCATGACGGTTGATTTGGCGCGCTTCGCAGTTTGTTGCTCCCCCCTATCCCTCTCACGAGAGGGAGCAATCGTAGGCACACATCCTTGACGGGGCTCTGAGCCGTCATGCCCGCGGAAGCGGGCATCCAGAGCACGGTAACGGCTCGGCCGTCAGGACAGAAAAAAAGCGGCGCGCTCGCCGCGCGCCGCTTCCTTCTCCCAGCCGACGCCGCGCCTCCGGCGGCTCGTCACCGGCGCGGGCCGGTGGCGTGAGGCCCTTACGCCGCTTCGGCCTTCGCGGCCTTCTCGAACACGAACTCGCCGTCGCGCACGTCCACCCGGATGGTGTCGGACGGACCGAAGTGGCCGCGCAGGATCTCCTGCGCCAGCTTGTTCTCCACCCGGTTCTGGATCACCCGCTTGAGCGGCCGCGCACCGTACACCGGGTCGAAGCCGGCGTTGCCAATGAGGTCCAGCGCCTGGTCGGTGAACTCGATGTGCATGTCGCGGTCGGCCAGGCGACGATCCAGATAAGCCACCTGGATCTTGGTGATGGCGCGGATCTGCTCGCGACCCAGCGGCCGGAACACCACCACTTCGTCCACCCGGTTGACGAACTCCGGCCGGAAGTGGCCGGTGAGCACGTCCATGATGTCGCTCTTGAGCTCGTCGTAGCTCGCCGTGCCGATCCGCTCCTGGATCATGCTCGACCCCAGGTTGGAGGTCATCACGATCACCGTGTTGCGGAAATCCACGGTACGGCCGTGCGAGTCGGTCAGGCGACCGTCGTCCAGCACCTGCAGCAGGATGTTGAACACGTCCGGATGGGCCTTCTCGACCTCGTCGAGCAGGATCACCGAGTACGGCTTGCGGCGTACCGCCTCGGTCAGGTAGCCGCCCTCCTCGTAGCCGACGTAGCCCGGCGGCGCGCCGATCAGCCGCGCCACGGCGTGCTTCTCCATGTACTCCGACATGTCGATGCGGATCAGCGCCTCCTCGGTGTCGAACAGGAACGCGGCGAGCGCCTTGCACAGCTCGGTCTTGCCCACGCCGGTGGGGCCGAGGAACAGGAAGCTGCCGTTCGGCCGGTTCGGGTCGGACAGGCCGGCGCGAGCGCGACGGATGGCGTTGGCCACCGCCGAGACCGCCTCGTCCTGGCCCACCACGCGCTTGCGCAGCTCATCCTCCATGCGCAGCAGCTTCTCCTTCTCGCCCTCCAGCATCTTGCTCACCGGGATGCCGGTCCACTTGGAGACCACCTCGGCGATCTCCTCGTCGGTGACGCGATTGCGCAGCAGCCGCATCTCGTGCATCTCGGCCTGGGTGGCCATGTCCAACTGACGCTCCAGCTCGGGGATGCGGCCGTACTGCAGCTCGGACATGCGCGCCAGATCGCCGGCGCGGCGCGCCGTCTCCAGCTCCAGCCGCGCCCGCTCCAGCGCCTCCTTGATGCTGGACGCGCCCTGCACGGCGGCCTTCTCGGCGTTCCAGATCTCCTCCAGCTCGGCGTATTCCTTCTCCAGCTTCTGGATTTCCTCCTGCAGCGCCTCCAGCCGCTTCTTCGAGGCGTCGTCGGTTTCCTTGCTCAGCGCCTCGCGCTCGATCTTGAGCTGAATGAGCCGCCGCTCGAGGCGGTCCATTTCCTCGGGCTTGGAGTCGATTTCCATGCGGATGCGCGACGCGGCCTCGTCGACCAGGTCGATGGCCTTATCCGGCAGCTGGCGATCGGTGATGTAGCGGTGCGACAACGTGGCCGCGGCGACGATCGCCGGGTCGGTGATCTCCACGCCGTGGTGCACCTCGTAGCGCTCCTTCAAGCCGCGCAGGATGGCGATGGTGTCCTCCACCGAGGGCTCGTCCACCAGCACCTTCTGGAAGCGCCGCTCCAGCGCCGCGTCCTTCTCGATGTACTTGCGGTACTCATCCAGGGTGGTGGCGCCGATGCAGTGCAGTTCGCCGCGCGCCAGCGCCGGCTTGAGCATGTTGCCGGCGTCCATCGAGCCTTCGGCCTTGCCGGCGCCGACGATGGTGTGGATCTCGTCGATGAACAGGATGATCTGGCCCTCCTGCTTGGCCAGATCGTTGAGCACCGCCTTGAGCCGCTCCTCGAACTCGCCGCGGAACTTGGCGCCGGCGATCAGAGCGCCCATGTCGAGCGAGAGCAGGCGCTTGCCCTTGAGCTGCTCCGGCACCTCGCCGTTGACGATGCGCTGCGCCAGCCCCTCGACGATGGCGGTCTTGCCCACACCCGGCTCGCCGATCAGCACCGGGTTGTTCTTGGTGCGGCGCTGCAGGACCTGGATGGTGCGGCGGATCTCGTCGTCACGACCGATCACCGGATCGAGCTTGCCCTGCTCGGCGCGCTGGGTGAGGTCGATGGTGTACTTCTCCAGCGCCTGGCGCTGATCCTCGGCGTTCGGGTCCTGCACGTTCTGGCCGCCGCGGATGTCGTCGATGGCCTTGCCGATCGCCTCCTTGGTGGCGCCGGCCCGGCGCAGCAGCTCGCCGAGCGTCCCCCGATCGTCCACCGCCGCGAGCACGAACAGCTCGGTGGAGATGTACTGGTCCTTGCGCTGCTGCGCCAGCTTGTCGGTCTGGTTGAGCAGGCGGCCCAGATCATTGGAGATATGCACCTCGCCCTGGGTGCCGGTGACGGTCGGCAGACGCTCCAGCGCGTTGCCCAACTGCGAGCGCAGGAAGTTGACGTTGACCCCAGCGCGGTTCAGCAATGGCCGGGTAGTGCCGCCGTCCTGATCCAGCAACGCGGTCATCAGATGGACGGGCTCGATGAACTGATGATCCCGCCCCACCGCCAGGCTCTGGGCGTCGGCCAGTGCCAGCTGGAACTTGGTGGTGAGTTTGTCCATGCGCATTGATTTCGAATCCTCTTGGTACGGGGTCACGGATTAGCACTCGACCCCTTTGACTGCTAACTAGTACCAGAGACCACAAATTTGTGGAATTGATCCCGGTCAACCGTCGCCGAACGCCAAAAATCCGCTGCGCGGCGTGAGCGGTGGGAAGTGGGGCCTGCGGGGGCGGGACGGCAAGGCTCGGCACGAGCCTCCAAGGCGGTTGCGGCGCGCTGCCGTACGCCGACATGCCAGCGCCCTATCCCGCCCCAGTTCCGGGCTAGTGCGTGCGCAACGTCGCCCGAGCGTGACCGGTTAGCGGCGGATGCCGAGCCGATGTGCCGCAGCCAGAGCTAAGCAGGACGATCGCCCCATACATTCCCTCCCCCACAAAGGGGGGAGGGAATGTTCTAAGCCGGCGCTGTGCCAAGTAGGCCGCGCCGTGCCACTACCAAGCGACGCCACGTGGCAGCTTGGTAGCCGCTCGCGCCCCTTAGCGACCCACTTCCCGGCTCTGAGGAGAGCGAAGCGAGTGGGGGGCGAAGCCTGCTGGACACGGACATTCTTGGCCCGAGGCACCAGCCCTGGCGCGGGGAAAGCGGCCAGCGCCCTAGAACGCCCGCCAGATCAGGCTGGCCATGCGGCCGGTGCGGCCGTCGCGGCGGTAGGAGAAGAAGCGCTCGCGATCGTGGAAAGTGCAGAAGCCGCCGCCGTATACCCGTTCCAGGCCCAGCGTCCGCAGGCGGCGGCGCGCCAGGGCGTAGAGGTCGGCCAGCCAGCGTCCTTGCGGCGACGGCCGGAAGCAGTCGCCGCAGGCGGCGTCTTGCGCCAGAAACCGCGCCCGCACCTCGTCGCCCACCTCGAACGCGTCCGGCCCGATGGCCGGCCCCAGCCAGGCCATCAGTTCCGCCGGCGGGCACCCCATGGCGGCGACCGTGGCCTCCAGCACGCCGTCGGCCAAGCCGCGCCAACCGGCGTGGGCGGCGGCCACCGCTTCACCGGCGCGGTCGCAGAACAGCACCGGCAGACAGTCGGCGGTCAGCACCGCGCAGACCACGCCCGGTCGATCGGTCCAGCTGGCGTCGGCTTCCGCCGGTGCCCGTTCGGCGCGCACCACGGTGACGCCATGCACCTGCCACAGCCAAGCCGGCTCGGCCGGCAGTGCCAGGGCATGGCGTAGCAGGCGGCGGTTCTCGGCCACCGCTTCAGGCGAGTCGTCGGTATTGGTACCCAGGTTGAGGCTGTCGTAGGGCGGCAGGCTGACACCGCCGGCGCGGGTGGTGACGGCGGCGCGCACGCCGGCCGGCGCCGGCCAGTCCGGCACGATCGGCGCCAGAAGCGGCTCAGACATCGTCACCACCGTCCGCCGGGCACTCGCACCGCATCACCGCCAGCAATTCCGCCATATCGGCCGGCGGCGGCACTTCCCAGCGCATGTCTTCGCCCGACGACGGGTGCGACAAGCCCAGCGCGGTCGCGTGCAAGGCTTGGCGGCGGAATCCTTGCAGGGCCTGGCGCACGCGCTCGGTGGCCCCTTTCGGCAGCAGCAGCCGGCCACCGTACAGAGGGTCGCCCACCAGCGGATGGCCGATGTGGGTCAGGTGCACGCGAATCTGATGGGTGCGGCCGGTTTCCAGGCTGACGCGCAATAGCGTATGGGCGCGGAAGCGCTCGGCCACGCGGTAATGGGTCACCGCCGGACGGCCGCCGTCGACCACCGCCATGCGGAGACGGTCGCGCGGGTGGCGGGCGATGGGGGCATCGACCGTGCCGCCGGCGGTGAACGTACCGTTCACCAGCGCCAGGTATTCGCGTCGCACCGTTCTGACCTGCAGTTGCTCGACCAGCGCCTTGTGGGCGCTCAAGGTCTTGGCTACCACCATGAGGCCGCTGGTGTCCTTGTCCAACCGATGGACGATGCCCGAGCGCGGCACGCCGGCCAGCGCCGGCGCGTGGTGCAGCAGGGCGTTCTGCAGCGTGCCCTCCGGATTGCCGGCACCGGGATGCACCACCAAGCCCGCCGGCTTGTTGAGCACCAGCAGCGCGTCGTCTTCGTACACGATCTCCAGGCCGATGGCCTGGGGCTGCACCTCGCCGGCCTGCTCCACCACGACGTCGAGGCGGATGGTCTCGCCGCCGAACACCTTGTCCTTGGCGCGCAGCGGCTTGTCGTCCACCCGCACGTCGCCCTGCTTGATCCATTGCTGCAAACGGCTGCGGGAGAATTCCGGAAAAAGCTGCGCCAGCACCTGATCGAGCCGACTACCGGCGGCCTCGGGCGGAACGGTGACGGTGCGCTGAATCGACTCGGCCATGTATGCTGCGGTGCCCTGCGGTAAGGTAAAGCTTTACAATGCGGCGCTTACTATAGCCGGAAGGTCGAGATGAAGCTTGTCCACGCCATAGCCGTTGCCTCCCTGCTGCTGGCGCTCGCCGGCTGCGCGTCGACGCCCGACGACACTGGCATCGTCGATCCGGACAAAACCGCCGCCGAGTTCTATCGGGAAGCCAAACGGGCTCTGGACAACGGCAACTACCAGACCGCCATCGAGCGGCTGGAAACCCTGCAGGCGCGCTATCCCTTCGGCGCCGAGGCCAAGCAGGCCGAGCTGGACATCATCTACGCCTATTACGGCGCCGAGGAATGGGACTCCGCGGTTTCCGCCGCCGACCGCTTCATCCGCCTCAACCCGACCCATGAGCGGGTGGACTATGCGCTGTACATGCGCGCCAGCGCCGGCATGAACCGCGGCACCGACCTGCTCGGCCGAGTGTTCAAGACCGATCGCGCCCTGCGCGACCCGCAGCCGCTGCGCCAGGCTTTCGCCGACTTCAAGCGGCTGGTTACCGACTACCCGGCCAGCCCCTACGCCGAGGACGCCCGCTACCGCATGCTGGTGCTGCGCAACCAGCTGGCCAAGCACGAACTGGCGGTGGCGGAGTACTACCTCAGCCGCTCGGCCTACGTCGCCGCCGCCAACCGCGCCAAGAGCGTGGTCGAGAACTACCAGGAAACGCCGGCGGTCATGAGAGCGCTGGAAATCCTGGCCGAGGCGTACGGCAAGTTGAACCTGCCCGATCTCCAGCAGGACATCGTGCGGGTGATCGCTCTCAATTACCCCGACCACCCGCTGGCCAAGAAAGCCGCGGCGCAGTAGCCGGCATTCCTGGCGCCGATGCGCCGCCAGCCGGTCAGATCGCGTCCTGGTCGAGCTCGCCGGTGCGGATGCGGATGACCTTCTCGACCGGGGTGACGAAGATCTTGCCGTCGCCGATCTTGCCGGTGCGGGCGGCACTGATGATGGCCTCCACGCAGCGGTCGACGATGTCGTCGGTCACCACCACTTCGAGTTTCATCTTCGGCAGGAAATCCACCACGTACTCGGCGCCGCGGTACAGCTCGGTGTGCCCCTTCTGCCGGCCGAAGCCTTTGACCTCGGTGACGGTCATGCCGGTGATGCCGATCTCCGACAACGCCTCGCGCACGTCGTCGAGCTTGAACGGTTTGATGATGGCTTCGACCTTCTTCATCTCGTGATCCTCATCAATACGCGCCGCGCCGAGCCAGCGCAGCATGATTCCGCGCCCATGCCTCGACGCCCATGGCGCGGAGGGAGCGCCATGGATACCCTTTTTCCGCTAAGCGGTAAACAAGGTGCGCGACGTGCGCACCTGGCGAAATGCCGTCGGCGGCACGCCTCCACACTGTCCGCATAGGATCGATGCCGAACCGAAAGGCGGAGCTGGCTAGCTTAGCGACGCCTCGCAACCGCCTCAAGGCGCGCGTTCGGCTCCGCCGTAGACCAGCCGCGCCTTCGCGTCGTATGCTGTGCGCGCACAGCTGCCTTACTGCATTAGGACGATGCAAGAAAGAATGACAAGGACGCGCGTCATACCGTGCCCCGCCACGCGGTCGCCCGCCCAACCGGATCACGTCCCGCGGCTTGCGTTCCGCCCCGACATCGAAGGGCTGAGAGCGATCGCCATCCTGCTGGTGGTGGCCGCCCACGCCAAGCTGCCCGGCTTGGCGGGAGGCTTCATCGGCGTGGACATCTTCTTCGTGCTTTCCGGCTTCCTCATCACCGGCCTGCTGCTGCGTGAGGCGGAAGCGACCGGCACGATCGATCTCACGCAATTCTACGCCCGCCGCCTGCGCCGCCTGTTGCCCGCCCTCGCGGTCGTGATCCTGGCCACGATCGCCGCCGCGGCGCTGCTGCTGGCGCCGATGGAGCAGGTCGGGCAGATCCGCTCGGCCGCCGCCGCCGCGCTCTGGGCAAGCAACCTGGTGTTCGCGTTCGCCAATCTGGATTACTTCGGCCCGACCGCGGAAACGAACCTGTTCACCCACACCTGGTCGCTCGGCGTCGAAGAGCAGTTCTATCTGATCTGGCCGCTGCTGTTCATGTTCCTGCTCGGCGCCTGGCGGCGACGGCGGGGAGGCCCGCTCAAGCGCGGGCGGCTCGCCGCCGGGCTGATCGCGATCGTCGTCGTCACCGCCGCCTTGTGCGTTTTCCTGACCAGCGTCAAACCGACCTGGGGCTTTTACCTCATGCCGGCGCGGGCATGGCAGTTCGGCATCGGCGCGCTGCTCGCGCTATCGCTCCTGCCCGCGGACGCGGACAAGCCGACCGCCGACCTGGCGCCCGGCCGCCGGTGGCTGCTGGTCGTCGGCGGCTATGCCGGCATCGCCTTGATAGCGACCGCGGCTCTCCTGCTCGACCCCACCGTCCCCTACCCCGGCGTGGCGTCTTGGCTGCCCACCGCCGGCGCGGCGCTCGTCATACTGTCCGGCGCCGCAGCGTCGCCCTGGAGCGTCTCGCGGGTGCTCGCCCTGCCACCGTTGCAGACGCTCGGCAGGCTCTCGTACTCGTGGTACCTGTGGCACTGGCCGGTGCTGCTGCTGGGCGCGACCGTCACGGTCGGCGACGCGCCACCGCATCCGCTGCTCCTGGCCGGTATCGCGCTCGCTCTCGCCTACGCGACTTACCACCTGGTGGAAGCGCCGATCCGCTTCACCACCGGGCCGCTGCGCCTGTCACGCTATCTCTATCCGGCCGCCGCGACGGCGATGGCCGCCTTGGTGGCCGTTTCGTTCGGCTGGCGGACCGCCGCCAAGGCCTGGGCGCAGATGCCCGAGCAGCGGCCGTTCGAAGCCGCGCGCCGTGATCTCCCGGAGATCTACCCGCTCGGGTGCGACGGCTGGTTTCACAGCGCCGAGGTCAAACCGTGCCTATTCGGCTCCGAGCGCGCCGAGAAAACGGCGGTGCTGATCGGCGACAGCATCGGCGTGCAGTGGTTTCCGGCGGTCGCCTCGCTGGTGAGCGACCCCGGCTGGCGGCTGGTCGTCCTGACCAAATCCGCCTGCCCGATGGTCGAGCAGCCGTTTTTCCTCGAACGCATCCGCAAGCCCTACACGGTCTGCGATTCCTGGCGCACCGCGGCCCTCGACGAAGTGGCCCGCTTGAAGGCGGACGTAGTCTTCATGGGGTCGGCGAAGTCCTACCCGTTCGACGGACGGCAGTGGACGGAAGGCAGCGTCCGCGTCCTGGAACGCATCGCCCCGCATGCGAAACGGGTGTACCTGATCCAAGCGACCGGGACGCTCGACACGGACGGCCCGATTTGCCTGGCACGGCATGCGTGGCGCTCGCCCATGCTGCCGCAGCCACCGCCCTGTGCGAAGAACGGTAGCGACGAACGGGCGCAACAGGTGAATCAGTGGCTGCGCCAGGCCGCGTCCCGATTCGCGAACGTCGCGGTGCTCGACCTCAATGCAGCGATATGCCGCGACGGCGTCTGCCGAGCTCGCGTCGACGACATCGTGGTCTACCGCGATGCGGCGCATCTATCGAGCCGGTTCGTCTGGACGCTCAGGGACGTGTTCGCCGACGCCGTTCGCGCCGCCGGCGGCTGGGTGGAGTAGGCTCAAGAGGTGGATAACCAAAGGGGGCGGAACGCCCCCTTTTTCGTGCCCTCGCGCCCGGAACCGGGCGCGGGCGAGGAGCAGCCTCTCTCGCGACCGGGCAAGGCCAGCCCAGGCGGATCAGCCGGCGAAGATTTCCTTCATCCGCGCGCCGATCTCGGCCGGCGAACGCACAGTGACGACGCCGGCGGCCTCGAGCGCCGCGAACTTGTCCTTGGCCGTGCCCTTGCCGCCGCTGATGATGGCGCCGGCATGGCCCATGCGCTTGCCGGGAGGCGCGGTGACGCCGGCGATGTAGCCGACCACCGGCTTGCGCACGTGCGCCTTGATGTACTCGGCGGCCTCTTCCTCGGCGGTACCGCCGATCTCACCGACCATGACGATAGCCTTGGTCTGACGATCGGCCTCGAACAGCTCCAGGCAGTCGATGAAGGACATGCCGTGGATCGGGTCACCGCCGATGCCGACGCAGGTGCTCTGACCCAGACCGATGTCGGTGGTCTGCTTGACCGCCTCATAGGTCAGGGTGCCGGAGCGCGACACGATGCCGATCGAGCCGGGCTTGTGGATGTGGCCGGGCATGATGCCGATCTTGCACTCGCCGGGGGTGATGATGCCCGGGCAGTTGGGCCCGATCAGACGCACGCCGGTGCCCTGCAGCGCCGCCTTGACCTTGAGCATGTCCAGCACCGGAATGCCCTCGGTGATGCAGGCGATGATCTTGATGCCGGCGTCGGCGGCTTCGAGGATCGCGTCGGCGGCGTAGGCGGCCGGCACGTAGATCATGGACGCCGTGGCGCCGGTGGCCTTGACCGCGTCATGGCAGGTATCGAAGACCGGCAGCCCCAGGTGCTGATCGCCGCCGCGGCCCGGGGTGACGCCGCCGACCAGCTTGGTGCCGTAGGCCAGCGCCTGCTCAGAATGGAAGGTGCCCTGCTTGCCGGTGAAGCCTTGGCAGATCACCTTGGTGTTCTTGTCGACCAGAATGCTCATGTGTCGAATCCTCGCTGGGCGCTTACTTGGAGACGGCGGCGACCACTTTCTGGGCCGCGTCGGTCAGGTTATCCGCCGGGATCAGGTTCAGGCCGCTCTCAGCAAGCAGCGCCTTGCCCCGCTCCACGTTGGTGCCCTCCAGGCGCACCACCACCGGCACCTTCACGCCCACTTCCTTCACGGCGGCGATGATGCCCTCGGCGATCATGTCGCAGCGCACGATGCCGCCGAAGATGTTGACCAGAATGCCCTCGACCTTGGGGCTGGAGAGAATCAGCTTGAACGCCTCGGTCACGCGCTCCTTGGTGGCGCCGCCGCCGACGTCCAGGAAGTTGGCCGGATCGCCGCCGTGCAGCTTGATCACGTCCATGGTGGCCATGGCCAGGCCGGCACCGTTGACCATGCAGCCGATGTTGCCGTCGAGGGTGATGTAGTTGAGGTTGTGCTCGGCGGCCTTGACCTCGGTCTCGTCCTCCTGAGTGATGTCGCGCATGGCGGCGATCTCAGGCTGACGGCCCACGCCGAGGGCGTTGTCGTCGACGTTGATCTTGGCGTCCAGCGCCAGCAGGTCGCCGTCGCCGGTGACGATCAGCGGGTTGATCTCGACCAGCGACAGGTCCTTGTCCAAGAACAGCTGGTACAGCGCCTGCATCAGCTTGACCATCTGCCCGACCTGCTTGCCTTCCAGGCCCAGGGCGAACGCCATCTGCCGGCCCTGGTAAGGCTGCAGCCCGGCGACCGGGTTGACCCGGATGGTGATGATCTTCTCGGGGGTGGTGGCGGCCACTTCCTCGATGTCCATGCCGCCGGCGGCGGAACCCATGAACACCACTCGCTTGGAAGCACGATCCACCAGGGCGCTCAGGTAGAGCTCACGGGCGATGTTGAGGCCCTGCTCCACCATGACCGCGTTGATCGGCACACCCTTGGCGTCGGTCTGGTGGGTGACCAGGTTGCGGCCCAGCAGGGACTGGGTGACCTGAATCACCTCCTCCTTGCTCTTGACCACCTTCACGCCGCCGGCCTTACCGCGGCCGCCGGCATGCACCTGCGCCTTGACCACCCACACGCTGCCGCCGAGCTGATCGGCCGCAGCGGCGGCTTCTTCCGCCGAACGGGCGACCACGCCGCGCGGGACGGGAATGCCGTACTGAGAGAAGAGTTGTTTCGACTGGTACTCGTGGAGATTCATGGGACGCGGCTCCGTACCCCTGGTGAAGAGAGTGGCAATTCTGTATCAAACGCTGCTGCAAGGCAAAAACACAGGCGCGCAAGTGTGCTCCACTTGCTTGTCTGATGGAAGAAGAGCCGGGAAACTAGTCGGTTATGAGCAAACTAATATTGATAATGCTCGTGATCGGTGCGGCCATCTGGCTGTATCGGCGCCATACCCAGAGCTCCCCGGCGCAACGACCGGCCTCGCGACGGCCCGCCAGTGGCCGCGAGACGACCATGGTGCGCTGCGATGCCTGCGGCGTGTTCGTGCCGGAGTCGGAAACGCGCCGCGACGGCGAGCACCGCATCTGTCAACGGCACGTCTGACGGCGCCCGCACATGAGCACCGCCCTACCGCAACCCGAGCAGATGACGCGCACGGATGCCTACACCTGGCGGCCGCTCGCCATCCTGAGCATCTACCGGATGGTGATCGTCGCCTCGATAGTCGCGCTGTTCTTCGGCACCCGCGGCACGCCGTTCATGGCGACGGCGCGGCCGATGCTGTTCCTGACCACCGCGGTGGTCTACCTGGCGCTCAGCGTGATCCTCTACCTGTTGGTGCGCATCCGCCAGCCGGGCTTCACGATCCAGGTCTACAGCCAGATCAGCCTGGACATCGTCGCCATCGGCGCACTGATCCTTACCAGCGGCACCCTGGGCGACGGCATGGGCGCGCTGTTGGTGGTCGCGATCGCCGGCGGCAGCATCCTGATGCCGGTGCGCATGGCGGCACTGTTCGCGGCGCTGGCGTCGCTGCTGCTGCTCGCCACCCAGGTCCTGGCCGACCTGCGCGGCGAAACGCTGCAGATCGGCTACAGCCAGGCCGGCTTCCTCGGTATCACCATCTTTCTCACCGCGCTGCTCTGCAGCCTGCTGGCCAAGCGCGCCCGCGCCAGCCAGGCGCTCGCCGATAGCCGCGCCGCCGACGTTCAGCGCCTGGAGGCGCTGAACGGGCACATCGTGCAGCGCCTGCAGTCCGGCGTGCTGGCGGTCGACGGCGACGACCGGGTGCTCCTGATGAACGCCGCCGGCTGGGAGCTGACCGGCCGTCCGACGGAATACCGCGACCGCCAAGTCGGCACGTTCGCGCCCGCGCTGGCGGAAGTGCTGGCGGCGTGGCGCGCGAGCCCGGCCACGGCCCCCGACAGCGTCGTGCTCGACAGCCGCGAGCTGAGCGTGCGCATTCGCCGCCTCGGCGTGGACAATGACGATGATCTCCTGATCTTCCTGGACGACCAGGCCGCGCTGCGCGCCCAAGTGCAGCAGGGCAAGCTGGCGGCGCTCGGCCGGCTGAGCGCTAGCGTCGCCCACGAAATCCGCAACCCGCTGGGCGCCATGCTGCATGCCGCCCAGCTGCTGCAGGAAAGCGAGGCGCTGTCCAGCGCCGACCGGCGGCTAATCGAGATCATCCTCAAGCAGGGCGCGCGCCTGAACCGGACGGTGGACAGCGTGCTGACGCTGTCTCGGCGCCAGGCGGCGAAGCCGGTCCGGCTCCAGCTCAAGGATTGGCTGGACGGCTTCATCGAGGATTTCCGCGCCCAGTTCCCGCAGGCGCAGCCGCGCACCCTGACGGCGGCGGTCTCGCCGCCGGATCTGGCCATCGAGTTCGATCCCGATCACTTGCACCAAGTGCTGTCCAACCTATGCCGCAACGCCGTGGACCACGGCGGCAAGAACGGCGTCTGCCTGCACATCAGCGCTCACAACTACCACGGCCGGGTATGGCTGGAGGTGGCCGACGACGGCAAGGGCATTCCGCCCGAGGCGGCGCAAAAGCTGTTCGAGCCGTTCTTCACCACCTCCTCCAGCGGCACCGGGCTGGGGCTGTATCTGTGCAAGGAACTGTGCGAGAGCAACCGCGCGCGCCTGGAGCTGGCGCCTAGCAAGTACGGCGCGCGTTTCCGTATTTCGATGAACGCCGTGACCAAGGAGGTCACCCCCGCATGAATCGTCCGCTTGCCCTGGTCGTAGACGACGAACCCGACATCCGCGAATTGGTCCAGCTCACCCTGGAGCGCATGAACGTCGACTCGGTCACCGCGGCCAACGTCTCGGAAGCCAAGGCCCAGCTCGACCGCCATCCGTTCGCGCTGTGCCTCACCGACATGAGCCTGCCGGACGGCAACGGCATCGATCTGGTCGAGCACATGCGCGAGCGCTATCCGGAAATCCCGGTGGCCGTGATCACCGCGCACGGCAGCATGGACAGCGCCATTCGCGCCCTCAAGGCCGGCGCCTTCGATTTCGTGGCCAAGCCGGTCGACCTGAGCGTACTGCGCAAGCTGGTGGACAGCGCCCTCAAGCTGAACCTGAACCCGGTGGAGGACCGCCGCTCGCGCCGGGTGCTGCTCGGCGACTCCGAGCCCATGCAGCGCATCCGCTCGATGATCGTCAAGCTCGCCCGCAGCCAGGCGCCGGTGTACATCAGCGGCGAATCCGGCACCGGCAAGGAGATGGTGGCGCGGCTGATCCACGAGAAAGGACCGCGCCGCGACAAGCCGTTCGTGCCGGTCAACTGCGGCGCGATTCCGTCCGAGCTGATGGAAAGCGAGTTCTTCGGCCACAAGAAAGGCAGCTTCACCGGCGCCCACAGCGACAAGCAGGGCCTGTTCCAGGCCGCCGACGGCGGCACCCTGTTCCTGGACGAAGTGGCCGAGCTGCCGCTGCACATGCAGGTGAAACTGCTGCGCGCCATCCAGGAGAAAGCGGTGCGACCGGTGGGCAGCCACGGCGAAACGCCGGTCGACGTGCGCATCCTCAGCGCCACCCACAAGAACCTCGCCGAGCTGGTCGAGCAAGGCAAGTTCCGCCAGGATCTCTACTACCGCATCAACGTCATCCAGCTGCGGGTGCCGCCGCTGCGCGAGCGCCGCGACGACATCGAGATCCTGGTGCGCCATTTCCTGGAGCGGATCAACGACGACGGCGACGCGGTCGACCTCGCGCCGGACGCCTGGGCGGCGCTGCAGCAGTATTCCTTCCCGGGCAACGTGCGCGAGCTGGAGAACATCCTCGAACGCGCCTTGACCCTCTGCGAAGGCAATCTGATCACCGCCGCCGACCTGCAGCTGCCCGACGCCAGCGAGCAAGCGACACCGGTAGCCCCCCTGCCGTTGCCGGTTCCCGCCCAGAGCGGCGAGTTCGTGCTGGACGACTACCTGGGGGACCTGGAGCGAGTGATGATCCTCAAGGCGCTCGAGCAGACCCGCTACAACAAGACCGCCGCCGCCAAGCTGCTCGGCATCAGCTTCCGCGCCCTGCGCTACAAGCTGAAGAAACTGGAGATCGAGTGACAAAATTTGTCACCTTCGCGTCCCAAGTTGACATTTATTGACACCTGTCAACCCCCGGCACCGCCGCGAAACCCGCGTCATCGCTAATATGAGAACAGGCTCACGATTGTCGGCACGCTTCCTGCTAGGATTCAGCAGGCGCACTGAGGAATGTTGCTGACCGGAGACAGTCATCAGCAGACCGAAGTCGCGACCGAACACGCAAGAAGGGCACTTTCGGAGAACACTAATGAAAAAGACTCAACAGGGTTTCACGCTGATTGAGCTGATGATCGTGGTGGCGATCATCGGTATTCTGGCTGCCGTGGCCATCCCGCAGTATCAGAACTACGTCGCCAAGTCCCAGGTCGCTCGCGTGATGAGCGAAACTGGCGCGCTGCGCACTGCCATCGAGACCTGCATGATGGAAGGCCTCGACCACTCCAAGTGCCAGCTCGGTTGGACCAAGAGCAACCTGATCGGCCAGGAAGAAGGTAATGGCAGCGGCGACAACAATCCGGGTGCCGGGGATCCGCCGGCGTCGGGCGGGGGCGGCGGCGGTAGTGGCGACGCGCTCCAGGTCCAGGAAGGTCTGCGGGTCACGATTGACCTCGAGGAGAACACGGCCTCTATCGAAGCGACGTTCGGCGGCAGCGCCAGCTCCGCGATCAACAACAAGACGCTGACCTGGACCCGCAACAACGAAGGTTCCTGGAGCTGCGCCACCACGGTCGATCCGAAGTACGCTCCGTCGGGCTGCTCGGCCGATCCTGAGACCTAATCGACGAAGACTCATCGACTCTAGTAATCACAGTGCCGGGCTTGTCCCGGCACTTTTGTTTGCACCGACAAGAAGAATCATGCGCGTAGCACGCCGCCTTGCCGATGGAGCAGTGGTAGTTGGACTCGTCTTGATAGTCGGATTCATCGCCCATCTCTACATCTCCGACTACAAAAGGCTGCGCCGTCTTACCCACCCCATTGAAGCATTGATCGCTCGTTCGTCGATCGATTGCTCGAAGGACGCGCCGCAGTGGATGCGCGTAGCCCTTGAGGAAAGCACCCGATTTTCCTTGGCGGGTCAGCTTTCATACATCGCGCCGAATGGTGTGAATCACAGTTGCACGATGGGGTGGCGCGGCGAGATCCTGGTTAGCGACCGTGTAACCCGAGAGTCATACTTCCGTCTCGCCAGCCTTACAAAAGTTCCGACCTCGCTGATGTACGCCAAGCTGGTACGGGAAGGAAAGCTAAAGGGCGAGCAGCGCCTGATCGACCTTTTCCCCAACGAGACACCCCTAAAAGACATTCGAATTGCGAAAGCACAGATCGAGCACCTTCATCGGCACACTACCGGTTTCGACAGGCGAGTGACCCCCGACCCGATGTTCCGCTTCAAACAGCGGTCCTGGTGCCCGTCAACGCTCGAGAACTTGTATCGAGTGATGTTGGATTTTTCCCCGGGTGAACGATCCGCCTATTCCAACATCGAGTACTGCCTGCTCGGCGAGATCATCGCGAAAACGCATGGAACCGATTTCAAGACGGCGGCCAGCGACTTACTGAATCTCTCGAATTACGACCTAGCCTTTATCAGCACGGGCTACTTGCCGCGCGAGGTCGAATATGACTTTCGCAATACCGGCTTCTACGGACCGAATTATCCTGAATATTTCAACTTCGACGATGCTGCGGCTGCAATATCGCTAGCGGGGACCGCAGATGCCTACAGCCGTTTGATCTACGACAACAAGAACCTGCTCAGCGAACTGTTCGCGCTCGACCTAAGCGCTCTCGGTTGCCGACCGAACACCTTGCGCTCCTGCTACTACTACTCGATGGAGCCGATGAAAAAAGACGGTGGGATACTGATATTCGCCCACCCAGGGAACATATGGGGTGCGACGGCCTTCATGGCTATCGACGAGTACGGCGGCGTGCTGACGTGGGCAGGAAAGGGCTCGCCCCGTCAAGATTCACTGGAAGCGTTCGACTCGCTCAAATGGAGCTTTTATGACAAGCTCAACGGACATTACCAAGAAATAGGCAGCGCCCAAGACGCGCCGCCCATGGACTTCCAAACCAGGTCGAATTAGCGACGGACGGCGGCCGTTGTCACGACCGGGCGTAACGCCCAAGCACTAAAACGCTTTCTTTGAAGATCTGAAAGCTTAATTGAAGAAGAAATATAGGTACTTAGGTTCCTTGAAGCAATATAAAAGTTAAATGAACAAGGGTCCAACATTTAAACTGGGGTAATTATACTTTATTCTTGAGTGAAAAGTCTCTTTTGGGAAAAATATAAATATTGCGGGCGTCCTCTGGCACAAATAAGCCAGCTCTGGAAGTTTAATTACCAATTTCAACCTGTAATTCTGCTAGAATTGTATGATTTGTTAATTCAAAAATGATTTTTTTCAGTTGAGGAACGGATTCTTGTAACAATTGCACTTAGGTATTTTGTGTTTCGCAAAAAATATTAGTTTGAAACTATTTAAGCTGTTATCTTCAGGCTGGGCATCGATTAGCAAGCGAAAATCTTTATATTGGCAAAAGAAGTCACTCCTATTGTGAAAGACCCGTATGAAACATCCGCTAAAAATCAAATAAGTCTCAATAAATTAATGATTCTATGAACTTCCAGATTGCTATTGAGACAAATGACCCTATCCTCCAGACTATTAACGATCGTATTAACCCTTTCTTTGTGTGATTCTACCTATTAGTAAACAAACAGTCACTAATCATGAGAT
>CALGAN010000086.1 GCA_937951875.1 uncultured Alkalilimnicola sp.
GAGCCGCAGGCGCCGCTGGCGGTCATCGGCGAAACCGATCGCACCGGCACGCAGCTGACGTTCCACCCGAGCCCGGACATCTTCAGCAACATCGAGTTTCACTACGATCTGCTGGCCAAGCGCTTCCGGGAGCTGTCCTTCCTCAACCCTGGCATCCGCATCACGCTGACCGACGAGCGTACCGGCCGCCAGGACACGTTCCAGTACGAAGGCGGCATCCGCGCTTTCGTCGAGCATCTGAACCGCAACAAGACCCCGCTGCACAAGACGGTCATCTACTTCTCGACCGAGCGCGACGGCGTGGGCGTCGACGTGGCGCTGCAGTGGAACGACACGTACAACGAGAGCGTGTTCTGCTTCACCAACAACATTCCGCAGCGTGACGGCGGTACGCACCTGGCGGGCTTCCGCGCCGCACTTACCCGGACCTTGAACGCCTACCTCGAGCAGGAGGGCTATACCAAGAAGCTCAAGGTCCTGCCTACCGGCGACGACATCCGCGAGGGGTTGACGGCGGTGGTTTCGGTCAAGGTGCGCGATCCGAAGTTCTCCTCGCAAACCAAGGACAAACTGGTGTCCAGCGAGGTGAAGTCCGCGGTGGAGTCGGTCGTGGCCGAGCGCATGCAGGAGTTCCTGCTCGAGTGCCCGTCCGAGGCCAAAGTCATCGTCGAGAAGATTTCCGAGGCGGCGCGCGCGCGCGAGGCGGCGCGCCGTGCCCGCGAAATGACCCGCCGCAAGGGCGCGTTCGACGTGGCCGGCCTGCCGGGCAAGCTCGCCGACTGCCAGGAGCGCGACCCTGCCCTATCGGAGATCTATCTGGTCGAGGGTGACTCCGCCGGTGGCTCGGCCAAGCAGGGTCGTGATCGGCGCACGCAGGCCATCCTGCCGCTCAAGGGCAAGATCCTGAACGTGGAGAAGGCGCGCTTCGACAAGATGCTCTCCTCCGCCGAGGTCGGCACGCTGATCACCGCCCTGGGCGCCGGCATCGGCAAGGAAGAGTTCAATCCGGACAAGCTGCGCTACCATCGCATCATCATCATGACCGACGCCGATGTGGACGGCTCGCATATCCGCACGCTGCTGCTGACCTTCTTCTACCGGCAGATGCCGGAGCTGATCGAGCGTGGTCACATCTATATCGCCCAGCCGCCGCTGTACAAGGTCAAGCGCGGCAAGCAGGAGCACTACGTCAAGGACGAGGCGGCGCTGACCGAGTATCTGCTGCAGATCGCCCTGTCCGACGCCACGCTGCATACCGCGGCCGATGCGCCGCCCTTGAACGGCGCCGTTCTCGAGAAGCTGGTGCGGCAGTTCCTGAGCGTCATGGACATGATTCGCCAGCTTGGCCGCCGTCGCGATCCGGACATCCTCGAGGCGATGATCAATCAGCCGCCGCTGGAAGAAGCGATCCTGAAGGATCCGGAGGCGGTCGCGGCCTGGTTCGCCCGGCTGGAAGCGGCGCTCAACCAGGGCCAACCGGCCGGTACCCGTTACCAGACGCAGCTGGTGAACGATGCCGACGGCGCGTTCCAGGAAGCCATCCTGACCAAGCGCATGCACGGCATCCTGCATCCCAACAGCTTCTCGCAGGCGTTCTTCCAGTCGCCCGAGTACGGGGCGATCAAGGCGCTGGCCGAGCAGCTGCACGACCTGATCCAGCCCGGTGCCCACATCCAGAAGGGTGAGCGCCGCCAGGAGATCAGCAGCTTCAAGCAGGCGGTCAACTGGCTGATGGAGGATGCGCGCCGCGGCCAGACCATCCAGCGCTACAAGGGCTTGGGCGAGATGAATCCGGAGCAATTGTGGGAGACCACCATGAATCCGGAAACCCGCCGGCTGCTGCGGGTCAACATCGAGGACGCGGTGGCGGCGGACGAGATCTTCACCACCCTGATGGGCGACAACGTGGAGCCGCGGCGCGAGTTCATCGAGCGCAACGCGCTGGCTGCCAGCAATATCGACGTCTGATCGCGGCGGACCGAGAGGTTCTCACCGACCGAGCAATGCCAGTCAGCTTCGCTGACTGGCATTTTTCTTTTCAGCGGTAAGGCGCCGGTGCGCGAAATTGGTGGAAATACAGCAGGTTGCCGGGACAGGCGCCGCGGCTATCAGTCGGCCGCCCGCTGGGGTTCGGGTTTGCGGAATGCCGGCGAGGTGATTTCCGCCATCTGCGCCTCGATCCACTGCTCGGCCAGGCGGGTGATCTCGGTGGGGGTCTTGCCTTTGGTCTCGATCACCGGACCGATGCGGACCTGGATGGTGCCGGGAAACTTGAGGAAGCGGTTGCGGCCCCACACTTCGCCGGCGTTGTGGGCCACCGGCACCACCGGCACGCCGGCACGCTCGGCCAGCAGGGCGCCGCCCGGCTGATACCGACCGCGCTCGCCCGGGGCGACCCGCGTGCCTTCCGGGAACACCACCACCCAGATTCCCTCCTTCAGGCGCTCGGTGCCTTGTTCGCACAGCGCGCGCATGGCCTTGGTGATCGCCGAGCGATCGATGGCGATGGGCTTGAGCAGGCTGATGGCCCAGCCGAACACCGGCAGGCGGATCAGCTCGCGCTTGAGCACCCAGGTCTGGTACGGGAACCAGCGCTGCAGCGCCATGGTTTCCCAAGCCGACTGGTGCTTGGCCAGAATCACGCCGGCGCGGTCGCGGGGAATGTTCTCCACCCCCTGCACTTCGCAGCGCACGTTGCAGACCAGCTCGAACCAGCGCAGGTTGAAGTGAGTCCAGCGCGTGATGAACCAATAGCGCGCCATGTACGGCAGCGGCGCGACCAGTAGCGACAGCAGGCCCCACACCAGGGTGGAAAGCACATAGCCGATCATGTGCACCGTGGAGCGGAGCACGACCCCGACGGTAACGCGTTGTTTCACGGACGGTCTCCTCAGAGCGCGCCGCCCAGTTCGCCAATCAGCCGATCGGCGACGGCGGCCAAGTCGTCGTACACTTCCGCGCCCAGGCTGTTGCCGGCCCGCTCGGTGTCCGCGCCGTTGCCGGTGCGAACCAGTATGGCCCGCGCGCCGACCGCCTGGGCGGCCTGGAGGTCGCGTTTGGAGTCGCCGATCACCGGTACGCCGGCCAGGGACTGACCGAAATCGCGACCGATCTGGTGAAGCATGCCCGGCCGCGGCTTGCGGCACTCGCAGCTGTCGTCGGGGCCGTGCGGGCAGAAATAGATCGCCGCCAGCTCGCCGCCGGCCGTCTGGATCGCCGCCCGCATCTTGGCGTGGATGGCGTCCAGGGTCGCCTGGTCGAATAGGCCGCGCGCCAGGCCGGATTGGTTGGTGAACACCACGACGTGGAAGCCCGCCCGGCAGAGCCGGGCGATCGCCTCCAGGCTGCCCGGGATGGGCTCCCACTCGTCGGACGATTTGACGAACGACGGCGAGTCGTGATTGATCACGCCGTCGCGATCGAGGATGACGAGGCGCACCTTGGCTTCAGGCCTCCGGCAGACGGGAGACGTCGGCCACCCGCAGGAACAGGTCGCCGATGCGCTTGAGCAGCGCCAGACGATTGGCCTGCACCGCCGGGTCCTCGGCCATCACCAGCACTTTGTCGAAGAAGTTGTCCACTGGCGTGCGCAGCGCCGCCAGCCGGGTCAGCGCCTCGGCGTAGCGCGCCGCCTCGATCAGCGGCACCACCGCCTGCTCGGCGTCGCGCAGCGCGGCGTACAACGCCTGCTCCTCGGGCGCGACCAGCCGCTCGGCGACCACCTCGGTGGGCACCTCCCCTTCCACCTTGCGCAGGATGTTGCGGATGCGCTTGTTGGCGGCGGCCAGGCTGCCTGCCTCCGGCAGCGCCAGGAAGCCGCGGCAGGCCAGCAGCCGCCGGTGGAAGTCCAGCGGCCGGCGCGGCCGACAGACCGCCACCGCTTCGAACAACTCGGCGCCGATGCCCTGCTCGGCGTAATAGCCGCGCAGCCGCTCAAGGCAGAAGTCGAACACCGTCTCCACCTGCGCCGCGGCGTTGAGCCCCGCCGGCAGCCGGCTGGCGGCCTGCTCCAGCAGGGCGACCAGGTCGACGTCGAGCTCACGCTCGATCAGGGTGCGCATCAGCCCCAGCGCCGCGCGCCGCAGGCCGAACGGGTCCTTGTCGCCGCTGGGGCCGCGGCCGATGGCGAAGATGCCCATCAGCGTGTCGGCCCGCTCGGCGCACGCCAGGATCTGGCCCAGCGCCGACGCCGGCGTGGTATCACCGGCGAAGCGCGGCTGGTACTGCTCGTCCAGCGCCACCGCCACCTCCGCCGGCTCGCCGTCGTGCATGGCGTAGTAGCGGCCCATGATGCCCTGCAGCTCGGGGAACTCGCCGACCATCTCGGTACTGAGGTCGCACTTGGCCAGCCAGGCCGCGCGCACCGCCAGCGCCGCATCCCGGCCGAGCGCATGCGCCAGGTAGTCAGCCAGCGCCGCCACCCGCTCGGTCTTCTGATAGAGGCTGCCCAGCTGCTGCTGGAACACCACGTGCCGCTGGCCCTCGATGCGGGTTTCCAGCCGGACCTTGCGGTCCTGCTCCCAGAAGAAGGCGGCGTCGGTCAGGCGGGGCCGGATCACGCGTTCGTTGCCGGCCTGGACCACCGCCGGGTCGAGACTCTCGATGTTGGCGATGGTGATGAAGCGCGGCAGCAGCCGCCCCTCGCGGTCGCGCAGCGGGAAGTAGCGCTGGTGCCCCTGCATGCTGGAGATCAGCGCTTCGGCCGGTACGTCCAGGAAGCGCTCCTCGAAGCGGCCGACGATCGCCACCGGCCATTCCACCAGGGCGGTGACCTCGTCCAGCAGCTCCGGCTCGATCACCGCCTGGCCGCCATGGGCCTCGGCGGCGGCCTGCGCCTGGGCGCGGATCCGCTCGCGGCGCTGCTCGAAATCCACCAGCACACGGCCGGCCTCGGCCAGCTTGGTGACGTACTCGCGCGGATGGCCCAGGCTGATCGGCTCGGGATGATGGAAGCGGTGGCCGCGGGTGAGGCGGTCGCTGTCGATGTCGAACAGCCGCGCCGGCACCACCTCCTCGCCCAGCAGCAGCACCAGCCAGTGCACCGGGCGCACGAATTCGGCCTTGCCGGCGCCCCAGCGCATGCGCTTGGGGATGGGCAGGCGGTCGAGCGCGCGCTGCACCAGCGCCGGCAGCAGCGCCTTGGCCGGTTGGCCCGGACGGGTGCCTCGGTACACCAGCCAAGCGCCCTTGTCGGTTTCCAGCCGCTCCAGCTGATCCATGGTCACGCCGCAGGAACGGGCGAAGCCCTCGGCGGCCTTGGTGGGATTGCCGGCGGCGTCGTAGGCCGCGCTCAGCGCCGGCCCGCGGCGCTCGATGGCCTGATCGGGCTGCTGGGTGGCCAGCCCCTCGATCAGCACCGCCAGCCGCCGCGGCGTGGCGTAAGCGTGCACCGCGCCGTGCTCAAGCCCGGCCTCGTCGATGCCCTGCACCAGTTCGTCACGGAAAGCGTCGCGCAGTCGCAGCAGTGCCTTGGGCGGCAGCTCCTCGCTGCCGAGCTCGACCAGGAAGTCCAATCGCTCAGTCATCAGTTCTTCTCCTTCCCGGCCGCCAGCATCGGGAAGCCCAGCTTTTCGCGGGCGGCGTAATAGGCCTCGGCCACCGCGCGCGCCAGCGCGCGCACCCGCAGGATGTAGCCCTGGCGCTCGGTCACCGAAATGGCGCGGCGCGCATCGAGCAGGTTGAACGTGTGCGAGGCCTTCAGCACCATCTCGTAGGCCGGCAGCGGCAGCCCCAGGCCGATCAGGCGCTGGCTCTCGCGCTCGCAGGTGTCGAACCAGCGGAACAGGCTGTCGGTGTCGGCGTGTTCGAAGTTGTAGGCCGACATTTCCACTTCGTTCTGTTTGTAGACGTCGCCGTAGGTCACCGGCCCCTGCGGACCCACGGTCCAGATCAGGTCATAGACCGTGGGCACGTTCTGGATGTACATCGCCAGGCGCTCCAGGCCATAGGTGATCTCCCCCATGACCGGCTCGCAGTCGAGGCCACCGACCTGTTGGAAATAGGTGAACTGGGTGACCTCCATGCCGTTCAGCCAGACCTCCCAGCCCAGCCCCCAGGCGCCCAGGGTCGGCGACTCCCAGTTGTCCTCGACGAAGCGGATGTCGTGCACCAGCGGGTCGAAGCCCAGCAGCTTCAGCGAGCCGAGGTAGAGCTCCTGGATGTTCAGCGGCGACGGCTTCATCACCACCTGGAACTGGTAGTAGTGCTGCAGCCGGTTGGGATTCTCGCCGTAGCGACCGTCGGTGGGACGGCGCGACGGCTGGACGTAGGCCGCGTTCCAGGGTTCGGGGCCGATCGCCCGCAGGAAGGTGGACGGGTGGAAGGTTCCGGCGCCGACCTCCATGTCGAGCGGCTGCATGATCACACAGCCCTGCTGTGCCCAATAGGTCTGCAGCGTCAGGATCAGCTCTTGGAAGGTCATGGGTTTGCTGGCGTTAGCAGGCAAGGCTGCCCCCTATTGGCTAAAGAAACTTTGCGGGATCGCCCGGGCAGGCAAATCTGAAATCCAGAATCGGCCCCAAGCGCCGTCGTCCGCCGTGCGCTTGGGGCTTGAACGGACGGGAAAGTATAGCCTGCACCGGTTTGGCGATGAAGGCTGCGCGCCAGTCGGCATTGTCTGGCCCGAGGCTGCCGCCATCTGTTTTAAAAGGATGGCATTAGGACTAACATCTCGCCGCTTGCCGAGGATGAGCGAAGGCGTATCGGACCGTGCCGGTCCTGCCGGCTCATATAGGGAATGTGGTGTGCACCAAGATGGGGCAAATGCAAAGTGCGACGCACTTTGGTGGTGCAAACTATTGGTGAGGTTTCTCGGCGTTTGCACTGATAGTGCGCGCACAATGCCTAGTTTGGTGCCGTTGGCATGGTTCGTGCTCACACCATAACCGACTTTCGTTACCGGCTGGCCCCGCCAGTCAATTTCATCTCTCCAGTGGAGGTCGAGGCATGTCTCGCACGGCTGAGGACGTTCTAAAGCTCATCAAAGACAAGGAAATCAAGTACGTAGATTTCCGCTTCACTGATACCAAGGGTAAGCAGCAGCATGTCACCGTGCCGGCGCGTACCATCGACCTGGACGTGTTCGAAAGCGGCAAGATGTTCGATGGCTCCTCGATCGCCGGCTGGAAGGGCATTAACGAGTCCGACATGATTCTGCTGCCGGATCCGGCCACCGCGGTGATCGATCCGTTCTTCGACGAGCCGACCCTGAACCTGGTCTGCGACATCATCGAGCCCAGCACCATGCAGGGCTACGAGCGCGATCCGCGCTCCATCGCCAAGCGGGCCGAGGCCTATCTGCAGTCCACCGGCATCGCCGACACCGCTTTCTTCGGTCCCGAGAACGAGTTCTTCATCTTCGACGACGTTCGCTGGGGCGCCGACATGAGCGGCTGCTTCTACAAGATCGATTCCCAGGAAGCCGGCTGGAACTCGGAGAAGGTCTATCCGGACGGCAACATGGGGCACCGGCCCGGCGTCAAGGGTGGTTACTTCCCGGTGCCGCCGGTCGACAGCCTGCACGACATCCGCGCCGCCATGTGCGAGGCGCTGGAGGAAATGGGACTGGGGGTCGAAGTGCACCACCACGAGGTGGCGACCGCCGGCCAGTGCGAAATCGGCGTGAAGTTCGGCACGCTGGTGCGCAAGGCCGACGACGTGCAGACCCTGAAGTACGTGGTGCAGAACGTCGCCCACGCCTACGGCAAGACGGCGACCTTCATGCCGAAGCCGCTGGTCGGCGACAACGGTTCGGGCATGCACGTGCACCAGTCGCTGGCGAAGGAAGGCAAGAACCTGTTCACCGGCGACAAGTACGGTGGCCTGTCCGAGCTGGCGCTGTACTACATCGGCGGCATCATCAAGCACGCCCACGCCCTGAACGCGTTCACCAACCCGTCCACCAACAGCTACAAGCGCCTGGTGCCGCACTTCGAGGCACCGGTGATGCTGGCCTACTCCGCGCGTAACCGCTCGGCGTCGATCCGCATTCCGTACGTCACCAACCCGAAAGCGCGCCGCATCGAGGTCCGCTTCCCCGACTCGACCGCCAACCCGTATCTGGCCTTCGCCGCCATGATGATGGCCGGTCTGGACGGCATCCAGAACAAGATCCACCCCGGCGACGCCGCGGACAAGGATCTGTACGACCTGCCGCCGGAGGAAGAGAAGAACCTGCCGAAGGTGGCCTTCTCGCTGGAGCAGGCGCTGCAGGCGCTCGATCAGGATCGTGAGTTCCTGAAGAAGGGCGGCGTGTTCACCGACGACGTGATCGACTCCTACATCGCGCTGAAGATGGCCGACGTCCAGCGCGTGCGCATGACCACCCATCCGGTGGAGTTCGATCTCTACTACAGCCTCTAATACAGGCTGCGAGGCATCGGCACGACGCAGGCCCCTCCGGGGCCTGCGTTTTTTTATAGGCGGATGCCGTATTGTGGCCGTTCGGTCCTTGTCCTAAGCTGGGAAACATGAACAAGACCGTCGGTGTTCTGCTGTTGCTCGCCGCCGCGCTGGCCAACGCGGCCGAGGTCTATCGTTGGCGCGATGCCAACGGCGTCTGGCACTTCAGCGACAAGCCGCAGGCCGGTTCCGAAAAGATCGAGGTCAAGCCGGCACCGAGCGTCAAGATGGCGCCGGCCCCCTCGGCGCCCGCTGCGGAGCGCGCGACCACGACCGCGCCAGCGATCGTGCCCACCCTGACTATCCTCGCGCCGGCGCCGGAGGCCACCATTCATAGCGCCGCTGGCGAGGTGGACGTGGCGGTCGGCATCGAGCCTGGGCTCGTCAGGGGCTATCAGCTGCGTATCCTGCTCGATGGTCAGGTGGTGGCTGGCCCTGGATCGTTGACCCAGGTGTCGTTGACCGGTCTCGATCGCGGCGCCCACACGGTCGGCGCTGAGCTGATCGACGCCAGCGGCCAAGTGGTGGCGCAAGCCGAGCCCCACACCTTTTACCTACACAAGCCCTCCATCTATCACCCGGCCCATCCGGCCAACCCTGCGAATCAGCAGAATCCCGCCAAGCCGTCCAAATCCGGCAAGTGACCCGCTGTGGGCACGGCGCTGGCCGTGGCCGCTTGTGTGCCAAGCCGCAGTATGATGATCGGCGATGCACTATTTTGGTGCATGGATCGGCTCGACGCACCCTTATCTCGGGCGTAAATGCAGCGCCAGGCCGCTATCTCGGACTTGGTAAGAATTTTGCACAGATTTCGAACATGGCGTCGAACAAACGAACCGTATCCAATCTTGCCGAGTACCTGAGTACCGCCTTGGTGCTGCTCGATGCCGAGGCGCGTATTCGCTACATGAATCCTGCCGCCGAAGCGCTATTCGGGGTCAGCGCTCGCCAGATGATGGGGCAGTCGCTGGCCCAGCTGGCCGACGGCGCCGATCAGCTGCTGGCCGCGGTCGAGCAGGCGCGCGCCAGTGGCGTTGCCTACACCGATCGCGAGCGGCGCATGTACGTGCTCGGCCAGCAGGCCATCACCGTCGATTGCACCATCACGCCCCTGTCCGATCAGCAGGTGCTGCTGGAGCTGGCTCAGCTCGACCGGCATCTGCGGATCAGCCGCGAGCAACTGCTGATCGCCCAGAACCGCGCCATCCGCGAGCTGATTCGCGGCCTGGCGCACGAGATCAAGAACCCGCTGGGCGGGTTGCGCGGCGCCGCGCAGCTGCTGGAGCGCGAGCTGCAGCGGCCGGAGCTCAAGGAGTACACCCAGATCATCATCGGCGAGGCCGATCGCCTGCAGAAGCTGGTCGACGGCATGAACGGACCGACCGGCGCGCCCAAGCAGTACCGGCCGTTGAACATCCACGAGGTGCTGGAGCGGGTGCGGCAGCTGGTGCAGGCCGAGGCGCCGGACGGCGTCACCATCGTGCGTGATTACGACCCCAGCATCCCGCCGCTGATGGGCGAGCCCGATCAGCTGATCCAGGCGGTGCTCAACATCATGCGCAACGCGCTGCAGGCGGTGGGCCGCCAGGGCACGATCGTGGTCCGCACCCGCACGCAGCGCCGGTTCACCATCGGCGACACTGTCCACAAGCTGGTGGTGCGGGTCGACATCGTCGACAACGGTCCGGGCGTCGATCCGGATGTGATCGACAAGATTTTCTATCCCATGGTTACCACCCGTGCCGAGGGCACCGGTCTGGGCCTGCCGATCGCTCAGACCCTGGTCAACCAGCATGGAGGCTTGATCGAGTGTGTCAGCGAGCCGGGCGAAACCGTTTTTACGATCTGGCTACCCTTGGAGGGCGAGCATGAAGGCTGAGCGCCGAGTCTGGATAGTAGATGACGACCGCTCGATCCGCTGGGTACTGGAAAAGGCGCTGTCCCAGGCGGAAATGGAGGTGACCAGTTTCGAAAGCGGCGATGCCGTCCTCAGCCGGCTCGAGCGGGAACAGCCGACCGTGCTGATGACGGACGTGCGCATGCCCGGTCTCAACGGGCTGCAGCTGCTGCAGGTGGTTCGCGAACGCTGGCCGGAGCTGCCAGTGATCGTCATCACCGCCCATTCCGACCTCGACGCCGCCGTTTCCGCCTACCAGGGCGGTGCATTCGAATACCTGCCCAAGCCGTTCGACATCGACGACACCGTGGAGCTGGTACGCCGCGCCATCGCCAGCCGCGAACCGGTGGCGGCGCCGTCGCCGGCCGCGTCCGAGCAGATGCCGGAGATCATCGGCGAGGCGCCGGCCATGCAGGAGGTGTTCCGCGCCATCGGTCGCCTGTCCAGCTCCAACATCACCGTGTTGATCAATGGCGAATCGGGCACCGGCAAGGAGCTGGTGGCGCACGCCCTGCATCGCCACAGCCCGCGCCGGGATCGCCCGTTCATCGCCTTGAACATGGCCGCGATTCCGCGCGACCTGATGGAGAGCGAGCTGTTCGGCCACGAGAAGGGCGCCTTCACCGGCGCTCAGACCATGCGGCGCGGCCGTTTCGAGCAGGCCGACGGCGGCACCTTGTTCCTCGACGAGATCGGCGACATGCCGGCGGAACTGCAGACCCGCCTGCTGCGGGTGCTGGCCGACGGCGAGTTCTATCGGGTGGGTGGCCACACGCCGATCAAGGTGGACGTGCGCATCATCGCCGCCACCCACCAGAATCTGGAGCAGCGGGTGGCGGAAGGGCGCTTCCGCGAGGACTTGTTCCACCGCCTCAACGTCATCCGCATCCATCTGCCGCCGCTGCGCGAGCGGCGCGAGGACATCCCGCAGCTGGCACGCTACTTCCTGCGCAAGGCGGCGCGCGAGCTGCGGGTAGAGCCGAAAGTGCTCCGGCCCGGTGTGGAGCGCTACCTGGCCAGCCTGCCCTGGCCGGGCAACGTGCGCCAGCTGGAGAACACCTGCCGCTGGCTCACGGTGATGGCCAGCGGCAAGGAAGTGCACATGGAGGATCTGCCGCCGGAGCTGCGCAACGGCGCCGACAACCGCGGCGAGCAGGTCGACTGGGAATCGGCGCTGGCGCGCTGGGCCCAGCAGCAGCTCGATCAGGGGGAACAGGGCGTGCTGGCCCACGCCACGCCCCGCTTCGAGCGGATCCTGATTCAGACCGCGCTGGCCCGCACCGGCGGCCGGCGCCATGACGCCGCGCGCCTGCTCGGCTGGGGCCGCAATACCCTCACGCGCAAGATCAAAGAGCTGGGCATGGAGTAGCGCGGCGGGCGCCGGGCGTTGCGCCGGCGCACGGTGGCGGGCGACAATCCGCCGCCATGTTCCACGTGGTCCTGGTCGAACCCGAAATCCCGCCGAACACCGGCAACATCATCCGGCTGTGCGCCAACAGCGGCGCGCAGCTGCATCTGATCCACCCCTTGGGATTCGTGATGGAGGACAGCCGGCTGCGTCGCGCCGGGCTCGACTATCACGAGTGGGCCCGGCTGCGCGAGCACGCCAGTTTCGACGCTTTCCTCGAGGCGGTGGCGCCGCAGCGGCTGTTCGCCTGCTCATCCAAGGGGCAGCGGTTCTACCACGAGCCGACGTTTCGCCCGGGCGACGCCTTCGTGTTCGGCCCAGAAACGCGCGGCCTCGACGCGCGGCTGCTGGCCCGCTTCGAGCCGGAGCGCATACTGCGCATCCCCATGCTGCCGGGCAACCGCAGCCTGAATCTGTCGAACGCGGTGGCGGTGGTGGTTTACGAGGCGTGGCGCCAGAACGGCTACGCCGGCGGCTGTTGAGCGCCGCGAAGCGGCCGTCGAGCCCGCGCGCGAGCGCGGGCCGTTTCAGCGCCAGAATTCGGCTTTCTGGCTGCGCCCCATCAGCGCTTGCACCGCTTCGCTGACGGTCAGCTCGCCCTGTAGCAGCCGGTAGACCTGCTCGCACAGCGGCATTTCCACGCCCAGCCGCTGCGCCAGCGCGAACACCTCGCCGGCGGTGCGCACGCCCTCGACGGTCTGGCCGATTTGCGCCTGCGCCTGCTCGATGCTCAGGCCCCGCCCCAGCGCCAGGCCCATGCGCCGGTTGCGCGACTGGTCGTCGGTGCAGGTGAGGATCAGGTCGCCGACCCCGGCCAGCCCCATCAGCGTCTGCGGCTCGGCCTTCAGCGCCACGCCCAGCCGCATGATCTCGGCCAGGCCGCGGGTGATCAGCGCGGCACGGGCGTTGGCGCCGAAGCCCATGCCGTCGGCGATGCCGGTGGCGATCGCCAGCACGTTCTTGACCGAGCCGCCGAGCTCGACGCCGGTGATGTCGCTACTGGTGTAGACCCGGAAGCTTTCGCTGTGGAAGGCGGTCGCCACGGTTTTGGCGAAGCCCTCGTCGGTGGAGGCGACGGTCACCGCGGTCGGCAGGCCGGCCGCGACCTCCTTGGCGAAGCTCGGACCGGACAGCACGGCCAGCGCGCCGGCGGTCGGCAGCTCGGCCGCCGCCACCTGATGCAAGAGCCCGCCCGAGGCGGCGTCCAGACCCTTGGTGGCCCATACCACGCCGCGGCCCCGCGGCCAGATCGGGCGCAGTTGCGCCAGCACGTCGCGGAAGGCATGGCTGGGCACCACGAGCAGGGTCTGGTCGGTGTCCTCAACCGTGGCCGCCAGCTTGGATACCGGCTCGATGGTGGGCGCGAGGGGGGCTCCTGGCAGATAGCGGCGGTTCTCGCGATCGGCGCTCAGACGCGCGATGTGGCCGAGGTCGTGGTCCCACAGCCGCACCCGATGGCCGTTACGGGCCAGCACGATCGCCAGCGCGGTGCCCCAGGAGCCGGCACCGACAACGCCCCAGCAGCCGCTCATGGCCGACCTCAGTGAGTGGCGGAGTTCGAGGACGCCTGCCGCTGTTGCTCCTCGGCCAAGCGCTGAGCATACAGGGCGTCGAAGTTGACCGGTCCGAGCAGCATCTGCGGGAAGCCGCCCTTGGCGACGAGATCGGAGATGGCCTCGCGCGCGTACGGGAACAGGATTGACGGGCAGTAGCTGCCGAGGATGCCGCGCAAGGTCGGCTCGTCGAAGCCGTCGAGCTGGAAGATGCCGGCCTGGTGCACCTCGCAGAGGTAAGCGGTCTTGTCTTCGAGCTTGGTGGTGACGGTGATGCTGAGCACGACCTCGAAGGTCTTGTCGGCGATCGCCTGGGCGTTGGTTGCCAGATCGACGTTCACGTTCGGCCGCCACTCGCCGGCCTGGAAGATCTGCGGGGAATTCGGGGTCTCGAAGGAGACGTCCTTCACGTAGATCTTGGCGATGTTGAAGAGCTGCTGCGGAGCGGCCTGCCCGGCGGCGCCCTGTTGCGGTTGATTGCTCATGATGTCTCTCAAGCTGTCAGAAAGGATTACTTACGCTCAAGCGGAAAACCGGCCGCTTGCCAGGCGGCGAAGCCGCCTTTCAATTCGTAAATCTGGCCGAAGCCGGCTTTTTTCAGCTCGGCGGCGGCGCGGCCGGACTGCAGGCCGGTGGCGCAGTAGACGATGACGGGGCGCTGCTTGAGGCGCTCGAGCTTGCTCAGCCGCTCGGCGAGCGCGCTGGCCGGCGCGTTGACCGCGCCCGGCAGATGGGCCTTGCGAAATTCGGCCTCGCCGCGGACGTCCAGGAACACCGCATCCTGTCGGTTGTACAGCTGGGTCGCCGCGGCGGGCTCGAGACTGGTGGCGCCGGCCTTCAGGCGCCGTACTTCAGTCACGATCAGCACGACCAGTACGATGCCGAAGGCCGACACCAGCAGCCAATGGTTGCCGATAAACTCAATAAATTGATGCATCTGCGCCGTCCCTAAGGAAACACGACGGCGCCGCCACTCAAAAGTCCGACATGCTCCGGCTGAGGCGCGGCGCCGCAAACACGTCGCGCATCATACCAATTAGATTGAGTATCCGCCTGTCCTGGACTCGGTAGTAGACGCGGTTGGCATCCTTGCGAGCGGTGATGATGCCTTTCTCGCGCAGTATGGCGAGGTGTTGCGAGATGTTGCTCTGCGAGGTGCCGACTTCGCTGACGATGTCCTGGACGTTGACCTCGGTTTCACCGAGGATGCAGAGGATGCGCAACCGCAAGGGATGCGACATGGCCTTCAACGCGCGGGCAGCGGGCTGGATATCATCTTCGAGTATAGCGACCATTCCTTGGACCCTCTTGTTGTTGCTACTAAGCCGGGAGGCGTTCGCGTTGGTGTCTTCCCTGTTCGACAGTAACCATGAGTATAAACGGTCTGCCGATAAACTCCCGATTATACAGGTAAGACACGCGTAGATGAATGGCAAGTAATCACTTCTTACTATAAGAAATTACTCCCTAGTCAAGTGGCAACGACCTCCCTCGCCCGTTTCCGCTCGCTACTCCTAGGCTGTCTACTAGGCGGCATGGTCGCCGCTGCCGGCGCGGCCGATGTCGACGCGCGGGCGCGCGAGCTGGAGCGGGTGCGCCAGCAGATCCGGGCGGTGCAGGCCGAGCTGCAGCGCGAGCGCGGCCGCCAGGACCGGCTCAGCGCCGAGCTGCGCACCCTCGATCAGAACATCGGCCAAATCATGGGGCGGCTGCGCCAGCTGGAGCAGGAGCAGGCCGAGAAGCAGCGGCGGGTGGAGGCCCTGCGCGAGGAGTACGCCGGCGAGGAAGCGCGGCTGCGCCAGCAGCAGGACTACCTGGGGCGGCAGCTGCTGTCCGCTTATGCCCAGGGCCAGCAGGCGTTCCTGAAGCTGCTGCTCAACCAGGAAGATCCCGCCGCCATGGGGCGGATGATGGCGTATTACCGCCATTTCAACGATGCCCGCGCCGAGCGCATTCGCGCCGCGGCGGCGCAGTTGGAGCGCTTCAAAGAGGTCGAGCGCCTGCTGCGGGAGGAACTGATCGCCCTGGAGGAACTGCGCGGCCGCCAGCTCGCCGAACGCCAGCAGCTGGCGGAGGCGCGCAGCGAGCGCAGTCAGGCGCTGGCGCGGCTGCAGGCCGAGATCGAGGAAAAGAACTTGCAGCTGGCGCGTCTGCAGGGCGACGAGAAGCAGCTGCAGAAGGTGCTCGACGAGCTGCGCAACGCGCTGGCCGACATCCAGCAGGACCCGCGCCTGAAGCAGCGGCCGTTCAAGGACAGCCGAGGGCGGCTCGACTGGCCGTTGCAGGGGACGCTGGCGGCGCGCTTCGGCCAGGAGCGCGGGCTGGGCAGCATGCGCTGGAGCGGCCTGGTGATCGAGGGCAAGGCCGGCGCCGCGGTGCGCGCCGTCTCCCACGGCCAGGTGGTGTTCGCCGACTGGCTGCGCGGCATGGGGCTGTTATTGATCATCGATCACGGAGATGGTTACATGACCCTCTACGGGCATAACGAAGCCATCTACAAAGAGGCGGGCGACTGGGTCCAGGCCGGCGAGGTGATCGCCGCCGTCGGCACCAGCGGCGGCCGGAACAAGCCCGGTCTTTATTTCGAGATTCGTTCGGGCGGAAAGCCGGTCGATCCCCTCACTTGGCTGCGGCCGCGGGGCGGCGGCGCTTGACTGTCGTCTCCGGTACTGTCGTTACCGGGTGACACGAATCACGGAACGGCGCCCCGTACGCGGTGTTTACTGGCTTAACCGATGTCTTTCGGCATCTGGTCGTAGGCTAATTGCGCCAGGAGCAGCGATATGCGAATCAAACCCACTCTTTTGGCTTTGTGCACGGGTGTCGCCCTGGGGGCCTTTGGCTCGATGGCACCCAGTGTCTCCGCCGACGGCCAGCCAAGGGTCGAACTGCCGCTCGAGGAGCTGCGCGTCTTTAGCGAGGTCTACACCCGCATCAAGCGGGACTACGTCGAGGACGTGGACGACAAGACCCTGCTGGAGAACGCCGTGCGCGGCATGCTCGCGGGGCTCGATCCGCACTCGACTTACCTCGACAACGCCCAGTATCAGGACCTGCAGGCCAGCACCAGCGGCGCTTTCGGCGGGCTGGGCATCGAGGTCGGGCAGGAAAACGGTTTGGTGAAGGTGATCGCTCCCATCGACGACACGCCGGCGGCCAATGCCGGCATCAAGGCGGGCGATCTGATCCTGCGGCTGGACAACCGGCCGGTGAAGGATATGACCCTGAGCGAGGCGGTCAAGCTCATGCGCGGCGAGCCCGGCAGCAACATCGTGCTGACCATCCTGCGCGAGGGCCAGAGCGAGCCGTTCGACGTCACCATCACCCGCGCCATCGTGCAGGTGAAGAGCGTCAAGAGCCGCATGCTCGACGACGGTCTGGGCTACGTGCGCATCAGCCAGTTCCAGGCGCGCACCGGCGAGGATCTGGTGAAGGCCGTGGAGAACCTCAAGAAGGAGGCCGGCGGTTCGCTGCGCGGGCTGGTGCTGGATCTGCGCAACAACCCGGGCGGTGTGCTCAGCGCCAGCGTCGCCGTCGCCGACGCCTTCCTGAGCGAGGGCAAGATCGTCTACACCGACGGCCGCCGGGACAAATCCGAGAACGTCTGGTACGCCACGCCCCCGGATGTGATCGACGGCGCGCCGATGGTGGTGCTGGTCAATTCCGGCTCGGCCTCGGCCTCCGAGATCGTCGCCGGCGCCCTGCAGGATCATGGCCGGGCGGTGATCATGGGGCAGCGCACCTTCGGTAAGGGCTCGGTGCAGACCATCCTGCCGCTGAAGGACGGCGGCGCGGTGAAGATCACCACGGCGCGCTACTACACACCGTCCGGCCGCTCCATCCAGGCCGAGGGCATCGTGCCGGACATCGAGATTCAGCCGTACAAGCTGGCCAAGGCCGATGACGAGAGCGTGCGCCGGGTGCGCGAGGCCGATCTCAAGGGCCATCTGAGCAACCCCGGCAAGGGCAGCGGCGCTAGCAGTGCCACGCCGTCGGCCGCGGCCGCCGATCTGAGCGAGGACTACGCCTTGCTGGAGGCCACCAACCTGTTGCGCGGGCTGGCGATCGTCAGCGGCCGGCGCGCCAAGCAAGGCTGATGATGGCGCGTTGGCGGCTGCTGTTCGCCGTTTTGCTGTGGCTGCCGTTTGGGCAGGCGGCGAGCGCGGAAGCCGTCATCAGCATCATCATCGACGACCTCGGTGACCGGCTGCAGGCCGGTCACCGCGTCATTGCCCTGCCCGGCCCGGTGGCCTGCGCCTTCCTGCCCCACGTCGCCCACACGCCGCGCCTGGCCCGGGAGGCGCACGCCGCCGGCAAGGAAGTGCTGCTGCACCTGCCGATGGAGAACGTCGAGGGCCGCAGCCCCGGCCCCGGCGCGTTGACCCTGCACATGGATCAGGCGGAATTCCTGGCCGCGGTACGCGCCGACCTCGAAGCCGTGCCACACGTGGTCGGCGTCAACAACCACATGGGCAGTCTGCTCACCCGCCATCCTGGCCACATGACCTGGCTCATGCGCGAGCTCAAGGCGCGCGGCGGGCTGTTCTTCGTCGACAGCCGCACCAGCGCCGAGACCGTGGCGGAGCAGATGGCGCAGGAAAACGGCCTGCCCGTCCTGCGCCGGCACGTGTTTCTCGATCACGATCCGTCGCAGGCCGCGGTCGAGGCGGCGTTCGAGCGGCTGCTGACGCTGGCCCGCCGCGACGGCGCGGCCATCGCCATCGGCCACCCCTACGAATCGACCCTGCACGTGCTGGAGGCGCGCCTGCCGACGCTGGCCGAACGCGGGGTGCGGCTGATTTCGCTGGCGCAGATGCTCGACGTCCAGCGGACGCAGCGGCAGCGCTGGCAGGCGGCCACGCCCTGACGCTCCGCGCTGCCGGCCTTGGTTTGGCCTCAGGCCGTCCCCATAACGAGAAATTCCGCTGTCATACCCATAACAACCGCGAACTCCGCATGCTTTGCAGAGGCCCGGCAATCGCGCTCCTGCTGACGCTGGCCAGCGCCGCGACGGCCGATGATCGTCCGCCGCTCGATCAGCCCGGCCTGGTGCAGACGGGCTTGTTTCAACGCTGGGACCGCAACGGCGACCATCGCCTGGATGCCGACGAATTCCGCGGACCGCCCTACCTGTTCGCCGGTTTCGACGCCGACGCGGACCTGCGCCTGAGCGAGGACGAGTTCTACCTCGGCTTGTTCCGTCATCTCGATCGCGACGGCAGCGGGACGCTCGACGTCGAGGAGATGGCCGAGCTGGCGCGTTGGGAAGGCGCCGCGGTCAGCGGCGCAGATTGGAGCCGACCAGCAACAGCGTCCCCAGACCGGCCAGGATCCAGCTGAACAGCGGTCGCTCCACCGGCAGCAGCGGCTGCTCGCCGCTCAAGCCCAGCAGCAGAAAAGCGGCCAGCAGCAGCGCCGCGCCGACCACGGCGCCGAAATTGCGGCGGCTGCCATGGCGCAGCTCCCGGCGCAGGGCGCTCAGCTCCTCGGCCTGCCGGCCCAGCTCGGCGCGCGTGGCGGCGAGATCCTGCATGGCGCGGGTCAGCCGCGCGGGTAGCTCTGGCAGCTGCTCGCCCCACACCGGCAGCTCGCGGCGCAGGCGCCGCATCACCGAGCCGAGGCCCAGCTCCTGGCGCATCCAGCGTTCCATGTACGGTTTGGCGGTTTTCCACAAATCCAGGTCGGGATAGAGCTCGCGGCCCAGGCCTTCGATGTTGAGCAGGGTCTTCTGCAGCAGCACCAGCTGCGGCTGCACTTCCATGTCGAAGCGCCGGCCGGTCTGGAACAGCCGCAACAGCAGCGAGCCGAAGGAGATGTCCTTGAGCGGCCGCTCGAAGATCGGCTCGCAGACGGTGCGCATGGCGGCTTCGAACTCGTCGACCCGGGTCGAGGGCGGCACCCAGCCGGATTCCACGTGCAGCTCCGCCACGCGCCGGTAGTCGCGGCGGAAGAAGGCCAGGAAGTTCTCGGCCAGATAGCGGTGGTCGGTCGGCGCCAGGGTGCCGATGATGCCGAAGTCGACCGCGATGTACTTGGGCTCCGCCGGGTCGCTGATGTCGACGAAGATGTTGCCGGGGTGCATGTCGGCGTGGAAGAAGCTGTCGCGGAACACCTGGGTGAAGAAGATCTCCACCCCCCGCTCGGCCAGCTTCTTCATGTCCACGCCGTGGCTGCGCAGCGTGTCGACGGCGCTGATCGGCACGCCGCGGATGCGCTCCATCACCAGCACGTTGCGGCGCACGTAAGGCCAGTACACCTCGGGGACGTACAGGATGTCCGAGTCCTTGAAGTTGCGCTTGAGCTGGCTGGCGTTGGCGGCCTCGCGCATCAGGTCGAGCTCGTCGAAGATGTTCTTCTCGAATTCGGCGACGATCTCGCGCGGGTGCAGGCGGCGGCCGACCTTGGAGTAGCGTTCGACCAGATCGGCCAGGGCGTACATCAGCTCCAGGTCGTCCTCGATCACCCGCTCAATGCCGGGACGCAGGATCTTCACCACCACCTCGCGGCCGTCGAGCAGGCGCGCGGCGTGCACCTGGGCGATCGAGGCCGAGGCCAGCGGCTGGATGTCGAACTCGGCGAACACCTGCTCCACCGGCTGGCCCAGCGCGGCCTCGACGAGGCGCTTGGCGTCCTCGCCGGGGAAGGGTGCCACCTGGTCCTGCAGCTTGGCCAGCTCGACGGCGATGTCGTTGGGCAGCAGGTCGCGGCGGGTGGAGAGAATCTGCCCGAATTTGACGAAGATCGGTCCCAGTTCCTCCAGGCTCTTGCGGATGCGCTCGCCGCGCGAGCCGCTGGGCGCCTTGAACCAGCGCCAGAACATGAAGGCCTTGACGAAGCGGACCGGGCGGGCGATCGGGATGGACAGGATCAGCTCGTCCAGTCCGTTCTTGATCAGGACCAGATTGATGTGGGTGATGCGTAGGATGCGGCGCAGGCCCTTCATGCGCGCCCAGCCCGCTGCCGCTGCTCCAGCCGCTGCAGGCGGGCGCTGAGGCGATCGGCGTCGGCGCGCAGCCGGTCCACCTGATCCAGGAAGTCTTCCACCTCGGGGCGCGACGGCAGCTGCCGGCTTTCTTCGGTGAGGTATTCGGCGGCGTTGCGCTCGAAGGTACGGCCGGTGTGGCGGAGCCAGCCGGTCAGTCCCCGCACCGCCTGGCCGATCTGGTGGGCGACGATGTCGCCGGTCAGCTTCGACAGCTGCTCCTCCCAGTCCAGATCGAGCTGCGACACCAGCCGGCGCACCGCGTGCACCACCGCCACGTCGCCGCGGAACTCCACGCCCTGGGCGTTCTCGCCGCGGCTGCGCGCCAGGCTGAGCAGTGCGCCAGGCGACAGCCGCACGCTGGCGTCCGGCGGCGGATCGGCTGGGTCGGGCGTCGACAGGGTCACGCCCCGTTCGCTGAAGTAGGCGCGCAGCACCAGCTCGAGGCCGGCCAGTTCGATGCGCAGGGTCCGTCCGGTCAGCGGGCGCAGCCGCGCCCGCGCCTCCGGATCGAGGCGTAGCACTTGGTTGACCGCCGTCTCCAGCGGCTTGAGCAGTATCTGCTTGGGGTCCATGGCGCTACCTGGCGATGGCGGGCCGACCGCCGCGAGCACGTACGCTAGTACTTGCGGCCGCGGTGGATGGCCACGATGCCGGCGTTGATGTTCAGGTAATCGCAGTCCTCGAACCCGGCCGTGCTCATCATGTCCTTGAGCGTGGCCTGATCCGGGTGCATGCGAATGGACTCGGCCAGATAGCGGTAGCTGTCGGCGTCGTCCGCCACCAGTTTGCCCAGCCGCGGCAACACCTGGAAGGAGTACAGGTCGTACAGCGGCCGCAGCGGCTTTACGTACAAATTGGAGAACTCCAACACCAGCGCCATGCCGCCGGGCTTGAGCACCCGATACATCTCGCGCAGCGCCTGGTCCTTGTCGGTGACGTTGCGCAGGCCGAAGCCGATGGTGACGCGGTCGAAGCTGTTGGCGGGGAACGGCAGGCGCTCGGCGTTGATCTGCACGAAGTCGACGTTGCCGATAGCGCCGGCGTCGATCAGCCGGTCGCGGCCGCGAGTGAGCATGGCCTCGTTGATGTCGGACATCACCACCCAGCCCTGCGGGCCCACCGCCCGGGCCATCTTCAGCGACAGATCGCCGGTGCCGGCGGCCAGGTCCAGGCAGTGCATGCCGGGGCGCAGCTGCAGCAGGTTGATGGCGTGGATCTTCCACAGCCGGTGCAGGCCCAGCGACATGAGGTCGTTCATCACGTCGTACTTATCGGCGACGGAACGGAACACCTCGCGCACCCGCCGCGCCTTCTCCGCGACCGGAACCTGCTGGAAGCCGAAGTGGGTGGTGTCGTTGGGTTGCTCGGCCATGGGGTCCTCAGTGCTGCGATGGCGGCTTGCGCTCGTGGCCGGCGGCCTTGAGCGCGTCCAGATAGGCTTGCCAGTACTGCGCCTGGCGCGTGCCCAGTTCGTACAGATAGCTCCAGGAATATATGCCGCTGGCGTGGCCGTCGTCGAAGATCAGCCGCACGGCGTAGTTGCCGACCGGCTCGATGCTGCGGATGTTGACCTCTTCCTTGCCCACCTGCAGCACCTCCTGGCCCGGGCCGTGGCCCCGGACTTCCGCCGAGGGCGAGTACACCCGCAGGTACTCGCAGGGCAGCTGGAACGCCTGGCCGTCGTCGAAGCGCACCTCGAGGATGCGCGAGACGCGGTGCAGTTTGATCTCGGTGGGGATCATCGGGGGCTCCGCCCGGTCAAGGCCCGTCAACGCTTAAAGAATATACCGGCTCAGATCCTCGTTCCGGGCTAGGTCGGCTAGGTGGGCGTCGACGTACTTGGCGTCGATCACCACGGTCTGGCCGCCGCGGTCGGGCGCCTCGAAGGAGATCTCCTCGAGCAGCCGCTCCAGCACGGTGTGCAGGCGGCGGGCACCGATGTTCTCGGTGCGCTCGTTGACCTCCCAGGCCACTTCCGCCAGGCGCGCTACGCCGTCGTCGGTGAACTCCAGCTTCAAGCCCTCGGTGGCCATCAGCGCCTGGTACTGGCGCACCAGCGACGCGTCCGGCTCGGTGAGGATGCGCACGAAGTCCTCCACCCCCAACGCCTCCAGCTCCACGCGGATCGGCAGGCGGCCCTGCAGCTCGGGGATGAGATCCGAGGGCTTGGCCAGATGGAAGGCGCCGGAGGCGATGAACAGGATGTGGTCGGTGCGGACCATGCCGTACTTGGTGGACACGGTCGAGCCCTCCACCAGCGGTAGCAGGTCGCGCTGCACGCCCTCGCGGGAGACGTCGGCGCCGCTGCTGCCGTGCTCGGAGCGGCGGCAGATCTTGTCGATCTCGTCGATGAAGACGATGCCGTTCTGCTCGACCTTCTGCACCGCCTTGAGCTTGATGTCCTCCTCGTTCACCAGCTTGGCGGCTTCCTCGTCGCGCAGCAGCTTCATCGCCTCGCGCACCTTGAGCTTGCGGGTCTTGGTGCGCTCGCCGGAGAGGTTCTGGAACAGCGACTGCAGCTGGCTGGTCATCTCCTCCATGCCGGGCGGGGCCATGATTTCCACGCCGATCGGCACCGCCCGCAGCTCGATCTCGATCTCGCGGTCGTCGAGCTTGCCCTCGCGCAGCATCTTGCGGAACTTCTGACGGGTGGCGTCGTCCGGCGCCGGCTCCTCTGGTTCGAAGCGCATGCCGGAGCGCGGCCGCGGCAGCAGCGCGTCGAGGATGCGGTCCTCGGCGGCGTCCTCGGCGCGGGCGCGCACCTTGGCCATTTCCTCCTCGCGGGTCATCTTCACCGCGATCTCCACCAGATCGCGGATGATCGACTCCACGTCGCGCCCGACATAGCCGACCTCGGTGAACTTGGTGGCCTCGACCTTGATGAACGGCGCCTGCGCCAGCTTAGCTAGCCGCCGGGCGATCTCGGTCTTGCCCACGCCGGTGGGGCCGATCATGAGGATGTTTTTGGGGGTGATCTCGTTGCGCAGCTCCTCGCCGACCTGCATGCGCCGCCAGCGGTTGCGCAGCGCGATGGCCACGGCACGCTTGGCCTTGGCCTGGCCGATGATGTGCTTGTCCAGCTCCTGAACGATCTCGCGCGGCGTCATCATCGACATGGTTCGCTCCTTAAGGCCGCGTCGTCACGCGCCCAGCTCTTCGATGACCAGGTTGTGGTTGGTGTAGATGCAGATGTCGGCGGCGATGTGCAGCGCCTTCTCGACGATCTCTCGCGCCGACAGCTCGGTGTTCTGAATCAGCGCTGTGGCCGCGGCCTGCGCGAAGGCGCCGCCGGAGCCGATGGCGATCAGATCGCCCTCAGGCTCGACCACGTCGCCGTTGCCGGAAATCATCAGGATCGCGTCCTTGTTGGCGACGATCAGCAGCGCTTCGAGCCGGCGCAGCACGCGGTCGGCGCGCCAGTCCTTGGCCATCTCCACCGCCGCGCGGGTGAGGTTGCCGCGGTGCTTCTCCAGCTGGCCCTCGAAACGCTCGAACAGGGTGAAGGCGTCGGCGGTGCCGCCGGCGAAGCCGGCCAGCACCTCGTCGCGGAACAGGCGGCGAACCTTGCGGGCGTTGCCCTTCATCACCGTGTTGCCGAGAGTGACCTGACCGTCGCCGCCTAAGACCACCCGGCCGTGACGACGGACCGCGAGTATGGTGGTGCCTCTGAATTGTTCCACGCCGGTGCTCCAGTAACGAGTAGTGAGTCGGTCGGACGGGACGAGAGGAGGCGCCCGTAACGGGCGCGCCGATCGCCCCGCCATCCTAGCGGTGTGAGACCGCACGTCAAGGACAAGATAAGGACGCCGCGCCGTCGCCGCCGAGGGGCTGCGCTATTTGCCGGGCTTGCGGCGGGCGCGCGGGTGGGCGGCGTCGTAGACCTTGGCCAGATGCTGAAAGTCCAGATGGGTGTAGATCTGGGTCGTGCTGATGTCGGCATGCCCCAGCAGCTCCTGCACTGCGCGCAGGTCGCCGCTGGACTCCAGCAGATGGCTGGCGAAGGAGTGGCGCAGCATGTGCGGGTGCACGGCAAGGCCGAGCCCTTGCCGCTGCGCCAGCCGGTTGAGCCGGGTCTGTACCGAGCGGGGCGACAGGCGGCTGCCGTTGCGGCTGACGAACAGCGCGCGCTCCGCCGCGTCGGCGAACTGCCCGCGCAGCTTCAGCCAATAGCCGATGGCGTTCAGCGCTTGGCGGCCGACCGGCACCACCCGGGTCTTGCGGCCCTTGCCGGTGACCGTCACCAGCCCTTGGGTCAAATCCAGATGGTCAAGGTCGAGGTTGACCGTTTCCGACAGTCGCAGCCCCGAGGAGTAGATCAGCTCGAAGATGGCGTGGTCGCGGCAGGTGAGCGCGTCGTCCGGTTCGAGGTCGAGCAGCGCCGCCGTCTGGTCCACGTCCAGGGCTTTGGGCAGCTTGCGCGGGGACTTCGGCGCGCGCACGCCGGCGGCCGGATCGAAGCGGGCGGCGCCCTCGCGCAGCAGGTAGCGGTAGAAGGCGCGAATCGACGACAGCAGCCGTTGCAGGCTGCGGCCGCTCAGGCCCGCGCGGTGGCGGGCGGCGACGAACTGGCGGATGTGCTGGGCGTCGATGCGCTCCCAGCCGGCGATCCGCTGCTGTTGCCGGTACTGATCGAGCAGGGCCAGATCGCGCAGATAATGCTGGCAGGTGAGCGGCGCGAGCTGACGCTCGTGGCGCAGATGCGCCTCGAAGCGCTGCAGCCAGGCGCTGGCGTCGTCGCTCACGCCGGCAGATAGCGACGCATGGCGCGGCCGGCGGTGGCGCCGAGCTGGCGCAGGAACACCGTGCCTTGCCCGGGGTGGAAGCGGTCGGCCTGGAAGCTGCCGATCGCCAGCATGCCGAGGGTGCGTCCGTCCTGCAGCGGCACCAAGGCGGTGGAGCCGATGGCTCCGGCGCTGTCGCCGAACAGGAACTGCAGCTGATCGCGGGTCAGGCGACCGCAGATCGGGCGCGGGTCGCGCAGCAGGTTGGCGAATACGCCCAGGTTGGGATCGTCGGGGCGGATCCAGTCGAACTGCGGGTCGCCCTCGCCGAACAGCCGCACCACCACCGCATCCATTTGGAAGTTGTTGCGCAGCGCGCTGGTCAGGCAGTCGATCACCGCCTCCAGGCTGTCGGCGTCCATCAGCTCCAGGGTCAGCCGGTGCAGCCGATCGGCCAGCCGGTCGTTGTCCCGGGCCACCGCCAGCAGCTCGTCGAGCCGACTCTGCAGCAGCCGATTGCGCTCGCGCAGCACCTGCGCCTGGTACTCCAGCAGCGAGATCGCCGCGCCGCACTCGTGCGGAATGCGCAGCTCGTGAAGCAGCTGCGGACGGCGCAGGAAGAAATCCGGGTTGCGCAGAAGGAACGCGGCGACGTCGTTCTCCAGCTCGTCCTCGCTCCGTTGCGCCTGCTGCTGCATGGTCATGAAAAAGGCCCCCAGTGCCCGCTACGAGTGGTGGTGACGCTCTATCGGCGTCTTGCTGGTCGAGACCGTTAGCTTAGCGCAATCTCGCCCTCGAAAACGGTGACGGCCGGCCCGGTCATGTAAACCGGCTCGCCCGGGCCGCCCCATTCGATGCGCAACCGGCCGCCCGGCAGGTCCACGGTCACCGCCCGGTCCAGCAGTCCCTGCACCTGCCCGGCCACCGCCGCCGCGCAAGCACCGGTGCCGCAGGCCAGGGTTTCGCCGGCGCCGCGTTCGTACACCCGCAGGCGGATGTGGCCGCGGTCCAGCACCTGCATGAAGCCGGCGTTGACCCGGCGCGGGAAGCGCGGGTGGCGCTCGATCAGCGGTCCGAGCTCGGCGACCGGCGCGGTGTCGACGTCGTCCACCACGGTCACCGCGTGCGGGTTGCCCATGGACACCGCGCCGATGGTCAGCGTGCGCCCGCCCACTTCCAGCGGGTAGCGCTCGGCCTGGGCCTCGGCCTGGAACGGTACGTCGACCGGGGCCAGGCGCGGCACGCCCATGTCGACCCGCACCAGGCCGTCGTCGAGCAGCGTGATATGGGTATCCCCGGCCAGGGTCTCCACCGTCAGCCGGCGCTTGTCGGTCAGCCCCTTCTCCAGCAGGAAGCGGCCCAGGCAGCGCACGCCGTTGCCGCACTGCTCCACCTCGCCGCCGTCGGCGTTGAAGATGCGGTAACGAAAGTCGCAACCCGGGCGCTGGGCCCGTTCGGCCAGCAGCACCTGGTCGCAGCCGACGCCGAAGCGGCGGTCGGCCAGGAAGCGGATCTGCTCGGCGCTGAGCGCGACCGGCTGGTTGACCGCGTCGATGACGACGAAGTCGTTGCCGATGCCATGCATCTTGGTGAAGCGCAGCTTCATGGGGCCTCGCGGGTCAAGGGGGCTTGCGGTGCATTCGGGGCGACGAGGGCGCGGTTGCGCACCCTCGTCACGGTGTCGCGGTCAGTCCGGCAGCAGCGCCTCGCCGCGCATCAGGTCCTCCACGGTTTCGCGCTGGCGCACCAGATGCGTGCGCTCGCCGTCCACCATCACCTCCGCCGCGCGCGGCCGGGTGTTGTAGTTGGAACTCATCACGAAGCCGTAGGCGCCCGCCGAGCAGACGGCCAGCAGATCGCCCGGGGCGATGGCGAGCTCGCGCTCCTTGCCGAGGAAGTCGGCGCTCTCGCACACCGGACCGACTACGTCGTAGACCCGCCGCTCGGCCCGCGGGTTCTCCACCACCGGTTCGATGCGCTGCCAAGCGCCGTACAGCGCCGGCCGCATCAGGTCGTTCATGGCGGCGTCGATCAGGGCGAAATTCTTGTGCTCGGTGGTCTTGAGGAACTCGACCCGGGTCAGCAGCACGCCAGCGTTGCCGACGATGGCGCGGCCCGGCTCCATGAGCACCTTGAGCTTGCGCCCGCCCAGCCGCTGCAGCACGACCTGGGCGTAGTCGGTGGCCGACGGCGGCGTCTCGTCGCGGTAGCGGATGCCGATGCCGCCGCCGATGTCGAGGTGCTCCAGCGCGATGCCGGCCGCTTGCAGGCGGTCGACCAGGGCGAGCACCCGCTCCAGGGCGTCGGCGATCGGATCCAGCTTGGTCAACTGCGAGCCGATATGGCAGTCGACGCCGGTGATGCGGATGTGCGGCAGCTCGGCGGCGCGCAGATACACCTGCTCGGCGCGGCGGATGTCGATGCCGAACTTGTTGTCGCGCAGGCCGGTGGAGATGTAGGGATGGGTCTGGGCGTCGACGTCCGGGTTGACGCGCAGCGACACCGGCGCCTGCACGCCCAGCTCACCGGCGACGCGGTTCAGGCGCTCCAGCTCCGCTTCCGACTCGACGTTGAAGCAGAGGATGCCCAGCTCCAGCGCCCGGCGCATCTCGGCTTCGGTCTTGCCGACGCCGGAGAACACCACCTTGCGGGGATCGCCGCCAGCTTTGATGACCCGCTCCAGCTCGCCGCCGGACACCAGGTCGAAGCCCGAGCCCAGCCTGGCCAGCAGATTGAGCACGGCCAGGTTGGAGTTGGCCTTGACCGCGTAGCACACCAGATGGTCGTGGCCGGCGAACGCTTGATCGAAAGCGCGCCATTGGCCTTCGATGGCGGCCCGGGAATAGACGTAGCACGGCGTTCCGTACTGGTTGGCGAGCTCGGCCAAATCGACTTCTTCGAGGAAGAGCCGGCCGTTACGACGTTCGAGTGTCTGCATGCGTCCGATCCACAACTTAGGGAGCCAAGAGCCCATGTCGCTAGGTTGGATGGGCCGCGCCGGCGACGTGATCCGGCGCGGCACGCCCGAGCTACTGAAATGGGCTCTAAGCGCGCGTTTCGGTTTGCCGCGGCCGGTCGCCCGATTCGGGCAGATACAGCGGACCCTTCTGGCCGCAGGCGCTCAGTACACCGGCCGTCAGCATGACGACGACGAGGGATAGTAGGACGCGTACTGCCATGGCTCATTTTCCCGGCGCGAGGGTGGGTCATTATAGCCGCGCCGTCCCGCCCCCGACGAGCGAAGCGTCGCGGGCGCGCGAGTTGCAATCGACCGCGGCCGCCCAACATAAGCGGGGAACCAACAATCCCCGCCGAGGGTTACCGCGTCATGCGCCCGATCGCTGTCGTCCCGCTGCTCTTTCCCCTGGTCGCCGGTGCCGAGGTGGTGTTTCAGGAACACTTCGAGCACGGCAGCAATCCGTTCGGCTTCGACCTCGCCCATACGGCGCAGAGCGGCGCGTCCTTCGAAGCCGGGCTCGCCGACGGCGGGCCGCAGCGCGGGCGGGTCTGGGCGATCGACTTCCGCCGCGGCCCGGGCGGTTATTTCGGCCACCGGGTGACGGTGCGCCCGCAATGGGCGCTGACGGATACCTTGTTCTGGGCCGGCTACGTCAAGTTCGGCGACGTCGATCGCCACGCGGAATGGCGGTCCGCGGGCGATGCCGAGCACCGGCTCGGGTTTCCGCTGATCGGCGCCGACGACGACGGGCAGGCGGCGGTGATCGGCCGTTTCCTGCCGTGGGGCGAGGACGGCTACCGCGGGCGGTTCGTGCTCGTTACCGCCGACGGCCGTGAACATTCGGTGATGGACCGCGCGCTGGTGAGCAATCGCTGGTATCTGGTGCAGTTCGCGCTGGAGGATCGCGGCGCCGCCGACCGGGTGCGCATCTGGATCAACAACGCCGACGCCGAGCGGCCCAACTACGATTACGTCGGCGGCGACATGATCGACCGCGCGATCTGGGCGCCGGGCGCGCGCATCGAGCACGGCTATCGCTACGGCCCCGGCACCGAAGCCCGCTTCCAGTACGACGGCATCACCATCGCCGATTCCTTCATCGAGCTGCCGGTGCCGGAACTGCCGGCGCCGCCGGCCGCGCCGAAGGGGCTGCGGGTGGAGTGAAAGTGGCGGCGCGCCGCGTCAGTAGGCTTCCTCCCAGGGCTTGGAGAGCCGGGTCGCCGAGTTGATCAGCCCTACCATGCAGTAGGTCTGGGGGAAGTTGCCCCAGAGCTCGCCGGTCAGCGGATCGATGTCCTCCGACAGCAGCCCCAGGTGGTTGCGGCAGGCGAGGATGTTCTCGAACAGCTCGCGGGCCTCCTCGCGTCGGCCGATCGCCGCCAGTGCGTCGATGTACCAGAAGGTGCAGGTGGTGAAGGCGTTGACCGGCTTGCCGAAATCGTCCTCGTTCACGTAGCGGAACAGGAAGTTGCCGCGCCGCAGGGCGCGGCCGACCGCTTCCACGGTGCCGACGTAGCGCGGGTCGTCCTTGCGCAGGAAGCCCAGGTCGGCCAGCAGCAGCAGGCTGGCGTCCAGCTCGTCGCCGCCGAAGCTACCGACGAAGGTGTTGCGCTTCGAATCCCAGGCGCGCTCCTCGATCACCTTGGCCATGGCCAGCGCATGCCGTGCCCAGTAGGCGGTGCGCTCCTCCAGTCCCAGCCGATGGGCGATCTTGGCCAGGGTCTTGCAAGCGGCCCAGCACATCACGCTGGAGAAGGTATGTACCCGCTCGATGCCGCGGAACTCCCAGATGCCGGCGTCGGGCTTGTCGTAGATCTCCACCGCGCGCTCGCCCAGCGGCTCCAGGCGCTGGAACAGGGCTTCGTCGCCGGGGCGGCGGATGCGCTTGTCGAAGAACACGTGCGCCGCGGCCAGCACGGTGGCGCCGTAGATGTCGTTCTGGGTCTGCAGATAGGCCTGATTTCCCACCCGCACCGGGCCCATGCCGCGATAGCCGGGCAAGCTGTCGACGATGTACTCCTCGAGGTCGGCGCGGCCGTTGATGCGATAGACCGGATGCAGGTCGCGGCGGCCGCGCGAGGCGCCGATGTTGATGATGAAGCGCAGGTAGTCCTCCATGGTCTTGGTCGCCCCCAGGCGGTTGAGGGCGTTGACCACGAAGTAGGCGTCGCGGAACCAGCAGTAGCGGTAATCCCAGTTGCGGCCGCTGTTCGGGTGTTCGGGGATGGAGGTGGTGACCGCGGCGATGATGGCGCCGGTGTCCTCATAGGCGTTCAGCTTCAGGGTGATGGCGGCGCGGATCACCGCCTCCTGCCACTCGAAGGGAATGGCCAGGAAACGCACCCATTCGTGCCAGTAGTTGCGGGTTTCGTTGAACAGCCGTCGGCCGAACTCGGCGATGGGCGCGGTCAGGGTTTCGTCCGGCCCGAGGATCATGGTCAGCTCGTCCTCAAGCAGGAAGGGAATCTCGTCGATGATGTGCGTGATGGGGCCGTCGGCGTACAGACGCAGCACCTGATCGGGCGGGCTGACGAAGCGAATGTGGTTGCTGCCGTGCGTGAGGGACGGTCGCACCGCGCCGTACTCGAAGCTGGGCCGCAGCCGCACCCGCACCCGCGGTGCGCCGGCCAGAGGCCGCAGCCGCCGCACCAGCATGACCGGGCGGTACATGCGCTCGTAATGCTTGAAGCGCGGCGCGAAATCGGTCACCTCCACCACGCCGCCGTGATGGTCGTACAGCGTGGTGATGAGGATCGCGGTGTTGGGGAAGTAGGACTGCTCCGCGTGGCTGAAGTCGACCAGCTCGATCGACCAGAAGCCGTGCCGATCCGGATCGTCGCGATCGTTCTTGAGCAGCGAGCAGAACACCGGATCGCCGTCGAAGCGCGGCATGCAGGCCCAGACCACCTCGGCATGGGAGTCGATCAACGCCGCGTAACTGCAGTTGCCGATCAGGCCTAGATTCAGGTTGCTCAATTTTGTCAGTCCGCGTCGCTACGGCGCGGGCAGTCCCGCGCGATTCGTGGTACTGACCTTCATTATGGGCTGTGGCGGCGGATCGGAAGTCGTGGCGCGGGACGAAAAAAAGCGTCGACTGGCGGGGGCGCAGTCGACGCAGGAGGCATGGTTGAAATCGCACATTCTTGCCTGTGCGTAATTCAGTGTCCCATGGCGAGACGAGGACTTGCCTTGATGCGGATCAAGCATTGCGCATTCGCGCGCGGCACGCCGTACACTGCGGCCAAGGCGTAGCACGAGGAGACAGCCCATGACGGAAACGCCGCTTTTGGAAACGGTGGAGGTAGGGCCGGCCGAAGGGGCCCAGGCCGCGGTGATCTGGCTGCACGGCTTGGGCGCGGACGGACACGACTTCGAGCCGATCGTGCCGGAACTGCGACTGACGGAGCCGCGGCAGGTGCGGTTCGTGTTCCCCCATGCGCCGATCCGGCCGGTCACCATCAACGGCGGCTACGCGATGCGCGCCTGGTATGACATCGCCGGCATCGGCGCCGGCTTTCGCGAGGACGAGAGCGGCATCCGCGACAGCGAGCGGGCGCTGCGGCGGCTGATCGAGCGCGAGGTGGAGCGCGGCGTGCCGTTGCGACGGATCGTGCTGGCCGGCTTCTCCCAGGGCGGCGCGATCGCCTTGCACACCGGCTTGCGCTATCCCCAGCGGCTGGCGGGCATCATGGCGCTGTCGACCTACCTGCCGCTGGCGGACACGGTCGCCGGCGAGCGCAGCGACGCCAATCGCGACATTCCCATCTTCATGGCGCACGGCTCGTACGATCAGATCGTGCCGGCCGATATCGGGCAGCGCTCCTGCCTTTGGCTGCGCGATCTCGGATATGCCGTGGACTGGCGCCTCTACCCGGCCGAGCACAGCGTTACGCTGGCGGAGGTGCGGGACATCGGTGTCTGGCTCGATCGCGTGCTTGGCTTCGGCGGCGATTAGCGCCGCGACCGGGAACGGGGCGGCGACGGTAAGACGCTGAAACGGCTGGAAGCATCCCGCCGCCGCGCCGAGCGGCACGGCGGCGGGGGCGTCGGCGGGGTTACTGGTCGATGCGGACCAGCTCGACCCGCCGGTTCATGGCGCTGCCGTCGGGCGTGTTGTTGTCCGCCACCGGCTGGTCCGGGCCGTAGCCGCGGGCGGTGAGCCGATGGGGCTCGACACCGCGGTCGATCAGGTACTGACGCACGGTCTCGGCGCGGGCCTGCGATAGCCGCTGGTTGAGCGCGCGCGAGCCGGTGGAGTCGGTGTGGCCGGCCACCTCGACCCGCACTTCGGGGATGCTCTTCAGCGAGCTCGCCACCTCATCGAGGATCTCCCGCGACGCCGCGGTCAGCGAGGCCTTGCCCACCTCGAAGTTGACGTCCCTGAGCACCAGCACCTTGCGCTCCTCGGTGAACAGCGGTTCGCCGCGGAACGTGGCGCTAGTGGGCGGAGCCGCCTTCGGCACCGGGACCGGGCAGCCGCGCTCGTCCACCTTTTCGCCGGCCGGGGTGCCAGGGCACTGGTCGAGGCCGTCGAACACGCCATCGCCGTCGGAATCCAGCGGGCAACCCTGGGCGTCGACGCGGGCGCCGCGCGGCGTGCCGGGGCAGCGGTCGATGCCGTCGAACACACCGTCGTTGTCGGCATCGCTGGGACAGCCGCGCTCGTCGACGGTGGCGCCATTCGGCGTGCCGGGGCAGGCGTCGCGGCGGTCGGGAACGCCGTCGCCATCGCTATCCGCGGGGCTGTAGCCGAGCGGGAAGCCGAAGCCCAACCGCAGGAAGCCGTTGGTGAAGCGCTCGTCGGTGGGGCCGGAGTCGGTGAGCGTGGTCTCCGCGCCCACCCGCCAGTTGAAGGTGACGCCGTTCTCGAACACGTAGCGCTGGCCGATGCCCAGGCTGGCGCCGGTGCGGTAGAACTCGGAGCCGTTGTCCGGATCGTACTGAGTGCGGTCGATGCCGCCCGAGACCACCCACTGCCATTTCGCCCGCGGCGTCAGCGTCCAGTCCAGCCCGAGCAACGCGCCCAGGGTATCGACGTCGCCCAGCGCTCCGGAGCCGTCCAGCGCGCCGATGCGGCCTTCCAAGGTCAGTCCGAGGTAATCCGAGAAGTGGTAGGAATAGCCGAAGTTGACCCGCAAGTTGGGATCGTACTCGTCGTCCTTGCCGACCAGATCCTTATCGGGAAACACGATGTCGGTCGACAGATGGATCTCGTGAGCCGGACGGTTGCTGGGGGCCGCGGCCGCCAGCGTGAGCCACGGCAATAGCGCGGTTGCCGCGATGATTCGAACTGCAGGGTGGGGCATATCTACCTCGTTTGCTGTTCTTATTGGGAAGCGCGAAGCGTCCTTCCGCCTTCGGGCAGAATGGACTACCGAGCTGAGGCCCGCTACCAGCAGTTTCAATGGCTACCTAGGAAACATCCTAGGAGCGTCGAATTGCGGCACGGTGCTTCCTTTAAATCATGGCTCTTGCTATATTGCGCTGCAACATCGGCGGCCGCGTTGACCCGCGGCCTGCGCGGCGCCCTTGGAGCGATGCTTAAGCTTCGATCGGGCGGCGGGTTTACTGCTTTTGGAGATCCCCATGAATCGCTATCCGCTCATCGACGCGATCGAGCGCGCTATCGTCGTGCTGGTGCTCGCCATTGGCGCCGGGCTGGCCTTGTTCGGGGCCGCCGCTCCCCTGCTGAAGGACACGATCGCCGGGCCCACGTTCGTGGCGCAGCAGGACGATCGCTCCTCCCATCACCACTGAGCCCGTAGGCGGGCGCCTGCCCGGCGTCAGGGGCGGCGCTTGCGGCCCGGACGCAGCAGCCGGGCGAACGGATTGGGCAGCGGTCCGTTGCGCATGAACGTGCTCATGCCGATGGCCAGCGGCTGCGCCGGGTCGCCGTCGTGCACCAGGCAGCGCACGAATACGATCCGCTCGGTGACCCGATAGGCCTGGGCCACCGCCCTGAGCGCGGCGCCCGGCCGCGCCGGACGTAGATAGTCGACCCGCAGATCCAGCGTCGCCACCACCGACGGCGGCGCCGAGCTGAGGCTGGCGGCGGCGCCGGAGGTCTGATCGATCATGGTGGTGACCGCGCCGCCGTGGACAGCGCCGCTCCAGGGATTGCCGATCAGCTCCGGCCGATAGGGCAGCACCGCCTCGATGGTGTCGGTGCCGGCGCCGGCTACCCGCAGCCCGAGCAGGCGACCGTGGGGGATGACGCGAAAGAACAGCGCGGCCACGCAGTACCGCAGCCACCGCTGCCGCCATAGCCGCTGACGCAGGCTGGGCCTACGCGGCGGGCGGCGGACGGTCGGGGCGGTAGCGGGCGCCGAGCGGGTGGGTTCGTGCATGCGTGCTGTCGACGGTAAGCTGGTCCTGGAGCCTGATTCGATGGGCCGCTTGCGCGGTGGGCCTCGGGTGTCGGTTACCGATCGTAATGCGCCGGCATTGTTACTGACTTCGTAATTTTAGGGTCAACGGCCGCTCCTCCGACGTCCCCGATTCGGCTCGACGGCCTCTCGCTCCCTGTTCAGGCACCGTTCAGCGAGCGCGCTCTAGCCTCCCCTCCCAAGGCCGTAACGGTAAACGGCAGGGGGTGCAGAGATGAAGAACAACCACCGTCGATTCGCGGTCCTCCTCATCGGCTTGCTGGCGCTGCCGGCCGCGCAGGCGGACATTTATCTGGGCGCCTCGGGGGTGAGGTCGTCCTATGACTACGACAATATCCAGGATTCCACCGGCTGGAAGGCGTTCGGCGGCGTGCGCCTCGACAACGGCCTGCTGTTCGAGGCGCAGTACCAGGACTCCGGCAGCGCCGACATCGGCGGTCAGCCCTACCAGCTCCAGTTCACCAGCGCCGCCGCGTTCATCGGCTACCACGGGCAGGCCGACCAGGCCGGGTTCTTCGCCAAGGTCGGCGTGCACGATACTCGCGCCGAGCTGCGCGATGACCGGGGCCGCTCCCGAGGCTACGCCGACACCACCGGCCTGGCGCTGGGCGTCGGTTTGAGCTTCGCGTTCAACGAGTATGTCGCTCTGCGCGGCGAGGTCGAGGGGCTGCTGGGTGTCGACGATTTCTCCGACCGCGGCGATTCCAACGTGTGGACCGCGGCGCTCGGCCTGGAAGCGCGCTTCTGATGCCCGCCTTCATTGCGTTCGGCGTCGCCACCCTTACTTGATGAATGGGTTCACCGGATTGCACGGAGGCAAGCTATGGAACTCATTTGGATGCTCGTGGTCGGGTTGATCGCTGGCGCTATCGCCAAGCTCATCATGCCCGGCAAGGACCCCGGCGGGATCCTGGCGACCATGCTCCTGGGTATCGCCGGGTCGTTCGTCGGTGGTTTCCTGGGCAGAGCGCTCGGCATCGGCGAGGGGGGCACCTGGGCGGGACTGATCGGATCGATCATCGGCGCCATCATTCTGCTGGCGTTGTATCGGATGTTCACAAGTAGACGGCACCACGCCTAAGCCGGTGTTCCCCCTTCCACACGACGGCCCGCCTTGGCGCGGGCCGTCTTCTTGCGTGCGGCCGACCGTCGTCGGCGGGTTCGCCAGCCGCTAACCCTGCGGGCTGGAGCCGCTTTGCTGCTGGCTCAGCGGCGGTACGTCCTCGTAACGATCCTCGTCGTAGCTGGCCATTTGCTCTAGCGCCTCGGGCGTGATGTCGGCCTTGATCACCACGTGCGGCTCCTCTTGCCGCTGTTGCTCGCCGCTCGCGGATTGCTGCTCCTGCTGTTGCTGCATGCCGCCGGCCTGGCCGCCGCCCATCGCCTGATCCTGCGGTTGCTGTTGCCCGGGCTGCTGCAGCTCCAGCTGGTTCAACGGCACCACCACCTGTTTCTCGCCCATGCCGAGGAAGCCGCCGGTGCCGACCACGGCCTTGAGCTGCTGATCCTGCGGATCGCGCACGATCTTCTCGACCTGGCCGAGCTCTTTGCCCTGCTGATCGACCAGCTTGCGGCCGATCATCTGCTGGGCCTGCTCCGCTTCCTGGCCGCCGGCGGCGGGCTGTTGCTGACCGCCGAGCGCGGCGGATTGCTGCTGCTGGGGCTGCTCGGTACCGGTGGCGGGTGCCGCGCTCTGTTGGCTGGCGCCCGCCGCGACCGCGAAGGCCAGCAGGCTGGAGCAGGTCAGCCATTGGGCGGCCGCGATCGGGCCGGATTGGGAACGGTGCTTCATCGCGTATCCTCCATGTCCGCGGTTCGCCGCTGCCGCGGCGGTCGGGCGCGCTCGAACGGCCCCGCCGGACCGAAGCTCGGACGAACCGTCGTTCCTGGTGAGCGTCGCCTCTGGCGCTGTAACTGTTTGGGCCCATCCGCCGGGGATACAAGAGAACGGCTGATGGCCAAGGCTTGGGACGCGCCGCGCCGGTCCCGCCGGCGCGACGGGGATCGAGGTGTCGAAAGAAGGTCGTTCAGCGCCGGTCGCCGGGAACCGGTCCGTAGCCGAATTGCTCGCGCAGACGCAGGATTTCGGCGCCGATCATCTCGAACAGCAGGCGCGAGTGCCACTCGCTGGCCCATTGATGGATCTGCGTCTGCAGGGCTTCGGCCAGCGCGGCCTGTTCCTGCCGGGTCAGCATCTCCACCACCGGCAGCTGCAGCGACAAGGGCGGCAGCGAGCCGTAGTGGTCCAGCAGCTTGCCGCAGTCGTCGCGGATCGCGTTCTCCAGCTCCTCGTCGCCTTCGCCCCAGGTTTGAACCAACAAATCCAGCGTGCTCGCGGGTTGCTTTTCGCGGCGCCGGAACTCGATAACCTCACCCATTGATTCCTCCCGCGGAGCACCCCCCTACTCCGAATCCGAAAGCGGTTTCCCCACCGTCCATACCGGCTTGGACCGGTCAGGAGGCCGTTCGGGTCCTGGCGTCGGGCGGCGTCCGCTGCGCCCTCGCGCGGCGGCCGAACGGGGACGGTCTGGCTCCATCCTGTGCTGTAGGCGGCCCGGGTAAAGCTCCACCGTGGTGGCGGTCGGGAGTTCCCCAAGCTTGGCCGGTAGCATTCCCTAATACGCCGGTGTCCTGCCCGTACTCTCCATCTTTATCAGGATACACCTCTATGGCGCGCAAGGCGCTCGGTCCGTGCGCGGTCGGCCGGTTGATTGCGTCGATTCGTCCCCCATTAGGCCGGGCTGTGGCGCGTAGCGTTCGCCGCCACGGAAACGAGCACACCCGCTAATTGGAGGTAGCACATGGCACGAGAGTACGGTCAGGACTGGGCGGTGGCCATGCCGCCGATGTTTCCGCTGCAGCAGATCGGCTGCATGTGGCTGGACAGCGTCGAGCAGCTCGCCGATCTGCAGATCGACGTCGCGCGCTCCTACAGCCGCTATGCCTTCAGCCAGCTGCGGGACGCGCTGGAAGTGCGCGATCCGCAGAGCCTGCAGCGTTATCTGGAGAAGCAGAGCCAAGCCGCCGAGGAGCTGACCCGGCGGATTTCCGAGGACGCCGAACGGGCGCTGCGGATGGGGCAGACCCTGAGCCAGCGCGGCATGCGCCTGGTGCAGCGCGGCGGCGAGGTGGCGGCGGCCGGCGTCCGCGAGGGCTTCGCTCAGGAGCTGCACCGGCACACGGGGCCGTCCGAGCAGCGCCAGGCGGCCACCGACGCCAGCCAGCTGGCTATCCCCAACTACGATGAGCTGAACGTCGACGACATCCAGCAGCAGCTGGACAAGCTCAGCAAGGAGCAAATTCGCCAGCTCAGCGAGTACGAGCGCCGGAATAAGAACCGCAAGGTGCTCAACGAAGCCTTTCAGCGCCGTCTGTAGGTCGTCCGTGCAGGGCCCGCGCCGGCGGGCCCCGGCGGCAGACGGTATTGCGCGGCCATGCCCGGCCGGGTGAAATGGTCGATATCACAATAATTCGACCTCCCTACCGAAGCCATGCGCAAGCTGCTTTTGTCCGTCGTGCTGCTGGCGGCCGCTTTGAGCGGCTGCGCCACCAATCCCGTTACCGGCAAGACCGAGCTCAGTCTGCTGCCGGAAAGCACGGAGATCGAGCTCGGTCAGAGCAATTATCAGCCGATGCTGCAGGCGCAGGGCGGCGAATATGTCCTCGATCCGCAGCTAACGGCCTACGTCGCCGAGATCGGCCACAAGCTGGCCAAGGTCAGCGACCGTCCGCACCTGCCGTACGAGTTCGTGGTCGTCAACGATTCCATCCCCAACGCCTGGGCGCTGCCGGGCGGCAAGATCGCCGTCAACCGCGGCCTGCTGGTGGAACTCAACAATGAAGCCGAGCTGGCGGCGGTGCTGGGCCATGAGATCGTCCATGCCGCTGCCCGTCATGGCGCCAAGAGCATGGAGCGCGGCTTGCTGCTGCAGGTCGGTGTGATGGCGGTCGGTTTGGCGGCGCGCAACGAGGATTACGCGCCACTGCTGGTGGGCGGCGCCGGGGTGGCCGCCAACCTAGTGGCGAGCAAGTACGGCCGCGACGCCGAGCTGGAGGCGGACCGCTACGGCATGCACTACATGGCTAGGGCCGGCTACGAACCGCAGGCCGCGGTCGATCTGCAGGAAACCTTCGTGCGGTTGTCGCAGGGTCGGCAGAGCAACTGGCTGGAGGGGCTGTTCGCCAGCCACCCGCCGTCCGAAGAGCGCGTGGCGGCCAACCGCGCCACCGCCGCCACCCTGCCGCGCGGCACGCTGGGCCGCGAGACCTATCAGGCCAAGATCGCCGGCCTGCTCAAGAGCAAGGAAGCCTACGCCCAGTACGACGCCGGTCGCGCCGCGCTGGCCCGCAAGGATACCGCCGCCGCCCTGGCCGCGGCCGAGAAGGCGATCGAGCTGGAGCCGCGCGAGGCGCTGTTCTACGGCCTCAAGGCCGACGCGCTGGCCAGCGGCAACAAGCTGACCGAGGCCAAGCGCTTCTACGACGAGGCGATCAAGCGCAACGACCGCTACTACGCGTTCTACCTGCAGCGCGGCCTGCTGCGTAAGCAGCTGAACGATCCCGGCGCCCGCCAGGATCTGGAGCGCAGCGCCGAGCTGCTGCCCACGGCCCAGGCGCATCACGCGCTGGGGCAGCTGGCGCTGGCCAGCGGCGACCGGGCCGCCGCCAGCCGCCATTTCGCCCTGGCCGCCGAGTCGAACAGCGCGCTCGGTCAGGAAGCGGCGGCGCAGCTGGCGCGGCTGCAGCTGCCCGAGCAGCCGGCGCGCTACCTGCAGGCGTCGGCCGCCGAGGTGCGCGGCGGTGCGGTGGCGCTGGCCGTGCGCAACGCCTCGCCGCTGCCGGTGCGCGACGTGGTGCTGCGCGCCAGCTTGCGCGACGATCGCGGGCGGCTGGTGCGGGAGCAGCCGGTGCGGCTGACCGGCGTGCTGGCACCGGGGCAGACGGTGCTGGTCAACACCGCGCTGGGGCCGGTGAAGGACCGCAAGGATCTGCGGCGGGTGACGGTGGAGGTGCAGGCGGCGCGGGTGGCGGAGTAAGGCCGCCCACTCAGCGCAGGTGGCGCGCCAGGCCGTTCATCATCCGCACCAGCTCGTCGAAGCTATTGGGCTTGACCAGATAGTCCGCGGCGCCCAAGCGGGTGGCGCGCTCGAGATCCTTCGGATAGGACGAGGTGCTGAGCACCACCACCGGGATCGACGCCAGCGCCGGTTCCTGTTTCATGAACGCCAGCAGATCGTGGCCGGAGCCGTCGCCGAGGTTCAGGTCCAGCAGCACCAGCGCCGGCGCCTGCTCCGGCGTCTGGGCGAAGGTGCGCAGGCGTTCCTCGCCTTCGCGGAAGGATTTGGCGCTGTCCAGGCGCACGTCGAGCGCGCTTTCCTGAAGGGCGATGCGGGTGAGCAAAATCGCTGCCGGGTCGTCGTCGACGAGCAGGAGGCGGGGGCGCTGCTGATCGCTAGCGGTCATCGTAAGGAGGCGGATTCCTATTGCTATGGTTCCGGCGCGGCGCCGAAACCGTTGTCCTTTGCTCGCCGCCGGCAGTCGAAAGTCGCATGGTAGCTTCGGCGGTTGCCCGAATCCAGGACGGGGTCGCGTTTATACGCCCGGATTTCGTCGGAAATCGGCGTCGCGCCGGATCGGGAAGGACGCGCGGCGCCGCACGCCGAAGCGCGGCCAACGCCGCGGCGCGGACGCTCTGCGCTGACGGTCGTCAGTGCGTGCGCTGGCTCGGCCGCTGGCCCTGTCCGGCCCGCACGCGGCGCAAATGATGGCTTTCGGCGAACTCCTCGATCATCTTGCGATTGAAGGCCGGTAGGTCGGCGGGCTTGCGACTGGTGATGAGGCCCTTGTCGACCACGACCTCCTGATCCACCCAGTTGGCGCCGGCGTTGCTGAGATCGGTGCGAATCGACGGCCAGGAGGTGACGGTGCGGCCGCCGACGACGTCAGCCTCCACCAGCAGCCACGGGCCGTGACAGATGGCCGCCACCGGCTTGCCGGCGTCGAGGAAGTCGCGGGCGAAGGCCACCGCCTTGGGCAGGATGCGCAAGTTGTCGGGGTTCATCTGCCCGCCCGGCAGCAGCAGCGCGTCGAAGTCGTCGGCGCTGGCCTGCTCCAGCGGCAGGTCGACGGGGAACTCGTCGCCCCACTCCACGTGGTTCCAGCCTCTGACCTTATCCTCGTTCGGCGAGACCAGCACCGTCTCCGCCCCTTCGGCTTCCAGCGCCTTGCGCGGTTCGGTCATCTCGACTTGCTCGAAGCCGTTGGCGATGAGTATGGCGACCTTCATCCCTTCCAATCGATGCGGCATGACGGATCCTCCTTGCCGGGGGCTGTGCGCCGCGGCGGCGCGCTCGGGTGCGGGGCCGTGCCGTCGGCGCGGCTCCATTACTCCATTAGAAGATTCTGGGGAGTGAGAAATTGGGGGAGCGGCGGCCAAAGCCAAGCGCGGCGGCGCCGAAGGTGCTCAGAACAGCACCAGCAGCTGGCGGGCGATGAAATAGCCGACCGCCGCCACCGCGGCGGTGGGAATCGCCACCGCCGCGGCGCGACCGCCGGGCGAGGCGGCGCGCCAGCGCCGATAGGCGCTGCGCGCCAGCCGCCGGCCGGAGAGCTCGATCCAGTCGAGCAGACGCGCGACCAGCAGCGACTCCCGGGCGAGCAGCGCCGCGCCCAGGCCGATGGTCAGCCAGCCCGGGCCGGGCGTTACCAGCATCACCACACCGGCCAGCACGATCAGTATGCCCACCGTGACGTGCAAGGCGCGTCGGTATACCGAGCGGCCGCGTTCTGCGGCGCGGCAGCGACGATACCAGTTGCGAAAGCGCCGGCCGGGCAGGCTGCGCTTGATCTGCGTCCACTCTTCGCGGAAAGCAGTCATCGAACGATTCCTGGATTCGCGTTCCTGAAGCTGGTTCCTACTCGACCATGGGACAACCGGAAGCGGGAGAAGCTCCCGGACCCCGGCAATATGCATATGAGGAAGAAGTCTAACGCCGCTGTTGTGGCTGTCTTTCGGTACGACCTATGATGCGCCGCGACCGAAGGCGGTAGGTGCGGTTTTGCCCGCTCGCCGTCGACAGTTCGATGTTCACAACAGACGGGTGTCGCCGTGGCTAGCTGGAAAGAACGCCTTGCAGACCGGATGAGCCCCGAGCTCGCGCGCGAGATCGACGTATTCGAGGGACAGATCGCGCTCAAGAAGCAGGGCAAGATCGAGGAGAAGCTGTTCGCCGAGGCGCGCCTGCGGCGAGGCGCCTACGGTCAGCGCTACGACAACGGCCAGCGTCACGACGGCATCGTCCAGCGCACCATCCCCTTCCCCTGCGGCGACCTGAACAAGGGGCCGGAGACGGTGTGGGATGCGCCCGGCATGCAGCGCATCAAGATTCCGTTCGGCGGCATGACCGCCGAGCAGCTGGAGGTCATCGCCGACCTGGCCGAGGAGTATTCCGGTGCGGTGCTGCACGTCACCACCCGTCAGGACATCCAGCTGCATTACGTGCACATCGAGGACACGCCCGACCTGATGCGCCGGCTGGCGGCGGTCGGCATCACCACCCGCGAGGCCTGTGGTAACGCGGTGCGCAACGTCACCGCCTGCCCGCGCGCCGGTGTCTGCCACGGCGAGAGCTTCGACGTCACGCCCTACGCCAAGGCGATGGCCTATTTCCTGCTGGGCCATCCCGACACCCAGGACATGGGGCGCAAGTTCAAGGTGGCCTTCTCCGGTTGCAAGGACGGCGGCTGCGGCCTGACCAACATCCACGACATCGGCTTCACCGCCAAGACCTGGCAGGAGAACGGCCAGACCAAGCGCGGTTTCGAGGTCGTGGTGGGCGGCGGGCTGGGGGCCGTGCCCTACGAGGCCAAGCTATTCGACGAGGCGGTGCCGGAGGAGGAGATCCTGCCGTTGGCGCAGGCCATCTGCCGCGTGTTCGCCCGCCTGGGCGAGAAGCGCAACCGTGGTCGGGCGCGCATGAAGTTCCTGGTCGACAAGCTTGGCATCGACGAATTCCGCCGGCTGGTGCTGGAGGAGCGCAAGATCCTGCCGCACGACCCGCGCTGGACCGGCTACCTCGAAGAGGTGGCGGCCTACCGCGAGCAGCCGCTCAAGCCGGCCAAGAAGCTGGATCTGACCCAGCTGACGCCGTCGTTCGACGCCTGGCGTGCCACCAACGTCTACCCCCAGAAGCAGCCCGGCTACGCCGTGGTCACCGTAACCCTGCCGCTGGGCGACCTCACCTCCTGGCAGGCGCGCCAGCTGGCCGACATCGCCCGCAAGTACGCCGGCGACAACATTCGCCTGACCGTGGAGCAGAACATCGTGCTGCGCTGGGTGGCCGAGGCCGACCTGCCGGCGGTGTACCGCGAGCTTGAGGCCGCCGGCCTGAGCGTCGGTGGTGCCTCGAAGATCGAGGACGTGGTGGCCTGCCCCGGCACCGATACCTGCAAGCTCGGCATCGCCTCCTCGCGCGGCCTGGCCGCGGAGCTGCACGAGCGCTTCAAGGCCCGGCAGCAGAGCGGCGAGCTCGATCCGGCGCTGCGCGACCTGCACATCAAGATCAGCGGCTGCTTCAACTCCTGCGGCCAGCACCACCTCGCCGACATCGGTTTCTATGGCGTCAGCCGCAAGGTCGGCGGCACCACCGTGCCGCACTTTCGCGTGCTGCTCGGCGGCCAGTGGGAGAACAACGGCGCCGCCTACGGCCAGACCATCGGCGGCATTCCCTCCAAGCGGGTGCCGGAGTTCATCGACCGGATCTCCGCCAAGTACCTGGAGGAGCGCCAGGAGGGCGAGCGCTTCCGCGACTACGTCAACCGCCTGGGCAAGAAGGCGCTCAAGGAGCTGGTCGACGAGTTCGCCACGGTGCCGCCCTACGCCGTCGATCGCAGCTACTACAGCGACTGGCGCGATCCGCGCGAGTTCACCATCAGCGACATCGGCACGGGCGAGTGCGCCGGCGCGGTGGTGCCGCGCATCGAGTTCGATCTGCAGGCGGCCGAGCAGCGGGTGTTCGAGGCCTCGGTGTATTTGGACGAGGGCGATTACCGCAAGGCCGACGAGGCCGCCTATCAGTCCATGCTGATCGCCGCGGCCGGCTTGGTGCGCACCCAGCTTTGGGACATCGCCGACGATCCCGATCAGATCGTCGCCGAGTTCAAGGCGCGCTTCTACGACACGCAGCTGTTCCAGTCCAAGGACGCGGGGCAGTATGCCGGCGGCAAGTTCGCCCAGTACCTGTTCAACCGCCACGCCGACAAGGATCGCGCCTTCACCGCCGACAAGGCGCGGCGCCTGGTGGAAGAGGCCCAGCTGTTCATCGAGGCGGCCTACGGCTGCCATCACCGCCTGCAGGAGCAGCAGAGCCAGGCCATGGCGGCCTTCGGCGCCCCCACGGCACCGGCCGAGGTTTGATAAGGAACACCGATGGATCTGCACAAGTTCGGTTTCAAGTTTTTCGCCGCGGACGCCGAGCGGGTCGATCTGCTGGCCCTCATTCCGGTGTTCCACCGCTGGATCCAGACCGACGCGTTGCCCGATCTGCTGCTGGATGTCGGCGACTACAGCCATCTGCCGGCCGGTCCGGGCATCATCCTGGTGGCGCACGAGGGCACCTATGGCTTCGATGAGGCCGGTCACCGGCGCGGCGTGCAGTACTACAGCAAGCGCCCGCTGAGCGGCGATCTGCCCGAGCGGCTGGCGACGGTGGCGCGCAAGACCCTGCTGGCGGCGCGCCTACTCGCGGACGAGCCCGAGCTCAACGGCGCGGTGCGCATTCCCGGCAACGAGCTGCGGTTCTTCGCCAACGATCGGCTGATCGCGCCCAATACCGACGAGGCCTACGCCGCGCTGGAGCCGGCGCTGCGCAGCTTCCTGGACCGGTTGTACGCCGGCGCGCCCTACACCATCGAGCGCGAGCCCGATCCGCGCGAGCGGCTGGGCGTGACGGTGCGCACCGAACAGCCGGTGGCGCTGGAAGCGCTGCTGGAACGGCTCTGAGCCGCGCGCCGGGTGGCCGGCGGGACGACGACTCCACGGGCCCGGCGTTGTCGGGCCTTTTTCATGCTCATGAGCCGTCGGCGGGGGAGATGCCGATGGCTCACTGTTCCGCACAGCGTCAATGGCGCTAGGATAGCGAGTCGTGCCAGTGTGGCCGCCCGGGCGCGCCATCTTGGTCACGGAGCTTGGAGCCGCGTTGGCTCGCTGATCGGATCGGACGGGGCCGGCCATGAGCGCCACCATTCCCAGAACGCCTACCTATTCGCCACCCCGGCGTCCGCTGCTGGTCCAGGGGCAGGGGGGGCAGCCCAAGTTGTTGCTGCGCGCCGCCGACGGCGCCAGCGCCGAGGTCTACCTGCACGGCGGGCAGCTCACGTCCTGGCGACCGGCCGGCGGCGACGAGTGCCTGTTCCTGAGCAGCCAGGCCGACTTCGGTGAGGACGCCGTCATCCGCGGCGGCGTGCCGGTCATCTTTCCCCAGTTCGGCACCGAAGGCCGCCTGCCCAAGCACGGCTTCGCCCGCCAGCTCGACTGGGAGCTGGAGTACGCCCGCGAAACCGCCGACGGCGGCGCCACCGTGACCTTGCGTCTGACCGACAGCCGGGCCTCCTGGGCCTTGTGGCGCCATCGGTTCGTGGTCGACGTGACGGTGACCGTGAGCGGTAACCGGCTGGTGCAGCAGCTGACCGTGAAGAACGACGGCAAGAAGCGCTTCCGCTTCACCGCCGCGCTCCATACCTATCTGCGGATCCTCGACATCGCCGCGGTGTCGCTGCGTGGCCTGCACGGCCGCCGCTACCGCGATCAGTGCAGCGGCGAGGAGCGCGAGGAACGCTCGGAAGTCTTGACCGTGGCTGGCGAGTTGGACCGGGTCTATCTGGACGTGGCTGACCCGCTGGTGGTGTGCGACGGCGAGCGCCGCATCGAACTGACCATGTCCGGCTTCTCCGATGTGGTGGTATGGAACCCCGGGCCGGAGCGGGCCGCGGCGCTGCCGGATCTGGAACCGAGCGGCTATCGTCGGTTCCTCTGCGTCGAGCCGGCGGTGGTCGGGCGGGCGGTTTGGCTGGAGCCCGGCGCCAGCTGGGTCGGCGTTCAGCAGCTGCGCATGGAGCGGATTCAGGAAACGCCGTAAGCGGCGGCCGTCGCCCCGGCGGCGGCACGCTGCTGGGCGCGGCGATTTCACCTGCGCAGTCGAAGCGCCAAGTCGCCTCCCGGCGAGCCGTTGACCTGCGTCAACAGCCATCTCCCCTACTGGAATTAAGGTTTTCGTCAGCTCCGTTCCCAAGACAATTCGAGTAGGAGACATGACGATGGCTAAGCAGATTCGCCGGGCGCTCTCCGTTGCTGGTTTGGCGGCGCTTGCCGCGTTCGGCGCCGACCAGGCGGCCGCGGCCGAGAAGGGAGACTGGCTCGTTCGCGTGGGCGTGACGGCGGTGCGGCCCAACGACGACAGCGGGCGCGTCAATGTCCAGGGCCTTGGCCCGCTCGACGGCACCGGCGTGACCGTCGACAACGACACGCGGCCGAGTTTCACGATCGGCTACATGCTCACCGATAACCTGGCGCTCGAGCTGATCGGCGCGCTGCCGTTCAAGCATGACATCGGCGGCAAGGGGCTGGGCATCGATGACATAGGCTCCACCAAGCATCTGCCGCCGACGCTCAGCCTGCAGTACCACTTCAACGTGACGCCGGCCTTCAAGCCCTACGTCGGCGCCGGCCTCAACTACACGATCTTCTTCGAAGAAAAGCTCAGCGGCGCGGTGCGCGATAACCTCGGCTTCACCAAGATGGAGCTCGACAACTCGCTCGGCTGGGCGCTGCAGCTCGGCGCCGACGTCGAGCTGGGCGGCGGCTGGCTGCTCAATGCCGACGTCCGCTACATCGACATCGGCACCGAGGCCACGCTCAAGGCGCCGGATGGCTCTCGGGCCAAGGTCGACGTCGACATCGACCCCTGGGTGTTCACCTTGGCCGCGGGCAAGCGCTTCTAAGCCAAGCCCGCGCTTTTCCCGGCGCCGCCTCCCGGCGGCGCCGGTCCTTCTTCCGCTCGCTCCGCTCGCGCACCGGCGGACGCGAACCGCTCGGCATACCGCGCCGGCGCCTGTCGCTAAGCTGCCCTCTCCCTGGCTTCGTTGGCCAAACGGCTTCAAGATATGCGCAACTGTTTGACGCTTTGGTTGGTATCGCTGGTATTCGGAGCGAGCCTGGTGGCGGCCGCGGTCGGCGAGCCCGGCGCACCGGCTGGCTCGCTCCCGGGAGACGTGGATGGCGGACACTGACGATGTGGCACCCGGTTGGCTGCTTGGCCGTTGGCGCCTGCAGCGGGCCGAGGAAGGTTTGGAGCTGCTGCCCGATACGGTGATGGAGTTCCGCGAGCACGGCGAGCTGGTCTATACCATCACCGTGCAGGAACGGCAGGCGGTTTTCAGCCTCCGCTACCGGCTCGACCGGGATCGTCTGCGCACCGTCCATCCGGACGGCGGCCATCGCGCCGAGGCCGGCGTCTGGCTGGCCGGTTCGGGTACGCTGGAGCTGGATTTCGGCGGGCGCAAGGCGTGGTTCGAGCGCGAGCGCCTCAACTGATCGGCGGCGTCGCGATCGAGCCGCGCTGACGAAGCCCGGGGGCGGGTCTGATGGCCGCCTAACGGCCGGCGCCACGCCCCAAGGCCGGTCGCGGCCTCGGGGCGCGGGGATGGCGGTTACGCGAACCGCTGGAGCCGCTCGCGGGCCTTGGCGACCTGGGCGCGCACCTGCGCCGGCGCGGTGCCGCCGAGGTGGTTGCGGGCCGCCACCGAACCTTCCAGCGTCAGCACCGCGAACACGTCCTCGCCGATCACCGCCGAGAAGCGCCGCAGCTCCTCCAGGCTCATGTCGCTCAGATCCTTGTTCTGCTCGACGCCGTAGCGCACCGCCTTGCCGACGATCTCGTGGGCGTCGCGGAACGGCACGCCCTTGCGCACCAGGTAGTCGGCCAGGTCGGTGGCGGTGGAGAAGCCTTTCTTGGCCGCCTCGTACAAGCGCTCGGCGTTCACCTTCATGGCCGGCACCATGTCACCGAACGCCTGCAGCGAGTCGCGCACGGTGTCGATGGTGTCGAACAGCGGCTCCTTGTCTTCCTGGTTGTCGCGGTTGTAGGCCAGCGGCTGACCCTTCATCAGCGTCAGCAGCGCCATCAGATGGCCGTTCACCCGCGCCGTCTTGCCGCGCACCAGCTCGGCCACGTCCGGGTTCTTCTTCTGCGGCATGATGCTGGAGCCGGTGCAGAAGCGGTCGGGCAGCTCGATGTAGCCGAGGATGGGCGAGGCCCACAGGATCATCTCCTCGGCCATGCGCGACAGGTGGGTCATGATCAGCGCGCAGGCCGACACCAGTTCGATGGCGAAGTCGCGGTCGCTGACCGCGTCCAGCGAGTTGTTGCTCGGCCGCTCGAAGCCCAGCAGCTGGGCGGTGTAGTCGCGGTCGATCGGGAAGCTGGTGCCGGCCAGCGCCGCCGAGCCCAGGGGCATGACGTTGAGGCGCTTGCGGCAGTCTTCCAGCCGCTCCTGGTCGCGCACCAGCATTTCGTACCAGGCCAGCATGTGGTGACCGAAGGTCACCGGCATCGCCACCTGCATGTGGGTGAAGCCCGGCATGATGGTGTCGGCGTGCCGCTCGGCCAGATCGACCAGGCCGCGCTGGAAGCGCACCAGCTGGGCGACCAGCACGTCGACGGCGTCGCGCAGGTACAGCCGGATGTCGGTGGCCACCTGGTCGTTGCGCGAGCGCGCCGTGTGCAGTTTCTTGCCGGCGTCGCCGATGCGGTCGGTCAGCCGCTTCTCGATGTTCATGTGAACATCTTCCAGCTCCCGCAGCCACACGAACTCGCCGCGCTCGATCTCGCCGAGGATCTCCTCCAGCCCCTTGAGGATGCTGTCGAGTTCCTGCTGGGTCAGCACGCCGACCTTGTGCAGCATGCGCGCGTGCGCCATCGACCCCTGGATGTCGTGGCGGTACAGGCGGCGGTCGAAATGCTCGGAGGCGGTGAACTGCTCGACGAACTTGTCCGTGGCCTCGGTGAAACGGCCAGTCCACAACTGGCTGGAGGTTTGCTCGCTCATGGGGGGCTCCTGGCTCCAGAGGGGCGCCAGTATAGCAACATGCTTGCAAGGCGCCCCAGACCCCACCAGACTGCGGCTCGTAAGCGCGGCGCCGGGGGGGAACGACGCGCCGCACGGCAAGGAGGCGCGCTTGCGCAAACAAGACCTCTTCCTACCCGATTTCTGCCACATCCGCAGCGTGTTCGCGCTGGTCATGACCGGGCAGCTGCTGGCCTTCGTACTGGTGCTGGCCGCGCCGGCCGACGATGTCTGGCAGCGCCTGAGCCTGGTGTCGCTGTTCGTGCAGTGGATCGTGCTGAGCAGCGCCGCGCTGCTGTGCGTAAGCCGCGGCTGGCTGGCGCGGCTGGGCAACGCCGGCGCCGGCGTCGTCAGTTATCTGATGGTGCTGGCGGTCACCGGCCTGGTCAGCGAGCTCGGCTATCGCCTGCTCGACGCCGCCGCGCCGGCGGAGGTGCGCCACGGTTTCATGCTGCGCAGCCTGGCCATCGCCGCCATCGTCACGGCCGTGACCTGGCGCTACCTGTACGTGGTGCACGAGGGCCGCCGCCGGTTGGCGGCCGAGGCGGCGGCGCGCATCGAGGCGCTGCAGGCGCGCATCCGGCCGCACTTCCTGTTCAACAGTCTCAACACCATCGCCTCGATGATCGCCTATGCCCCGGACAAGGCCGAGGCGGCGGTCGAGGACCTAGCCGATTTGTTCCGCGCCAGCCTGGCCAAGCCCGAGCGGCTGGTGACCCTGGCCGAGGAGCTCAAGCTGGCCGAAGGCTATCTGCGCATGGAGGCGCTGCGCCTCGGCGAGCGCCTGCGCGTGGAGTGGGCCGTGGACGCGCTGCCGCGCGATGCCCTGCTGCCGCCGTTGACGCTGCAGCCGCTGCTGGAGAACGCCGTCTACTACGGCATCGAGCCGCGGGTGGACGGCGGCACGATTCGCATCGACGGCGGCTTCGACGGGCGGCGCCTGCGGCTGCGGGTGGTCAATCCGTGCGCCGATCTGGCGAATGGCGCACGGCGCGGCGGCCACGGCATGGCGCAAGATAATGTGCGTCAACGTCTTAGCCTCGCTCTAGGGAAGGATGCGAGCCTGCGGATCGCCAACGACGGTGGGGGGGAATACCAGGTCGAGTTGGTTCTGCCGTACAGGACGACGACCGATGAGGATATTGATCGTCGATGACGAGGCGCCGGCGCGGGCCCGGCTAGTGAGTCTGATCGAGGCTTTGGGGGAGCACGAAGTGGTGGGGCAGGCCGCCAACGGCGCCGAGGCCTTGGACGCGTGTCAGCGGCTGCGCCCCGAACTGGTGCTGATGGATATCCGCATGCCCGGCCTGGACGGCCTGGAGGCCGCGGCCCAACTCAGCCTCATGCCCGAGCCGCCGGCGGTGGTGTTCTGCACCGCCTACGGCGACTACGCCCTGGAGGCGTTCGAGGCGGAAGCGGTCGACTACCTGCTCAAGCCGGTGCGCCGCGAGCGGCTGGCCGAGGCCCTGAAGAAAGCCCGCCGCCTCAACCGCGCGCAATTGGCCGCCTTGCGCCGTCAGCCGGGTTCGAGCGACGGCGCCGAGGCCGCCGAAAGCGGCCGCCGCCATCTGCTGTGCCGGCGTCGCGGCAATCTGGAGCTGATCCCGATCGAGGAAGTGCGCTTTCTGCAGGCTGACCATAAGTACGTCACGGTCAACCACAGCGGCGGCGAGGATCTGATCGAGGACTCGCTCAAGCGCTTGGAGGAAGCGTTTCCGGATCGCTTCCTGCGCGTGCACCGCAATGCCCTGGTCGCCCGCAACTGCCTGGAAGGCTTGGAGCGCGGCCGGGACGGCCAGTATTTCGTGCGGCTGCGCGGCGTCGCCACGCCGCTCGAGGTCAGCCGGCGCCACGTCGCCGACGTCAAGGCGCTGATCCGCAGCTTGGGCCTGGCCTGAGGCGTCCGTTCGCCGGCCGGCACCCTATCGGGTCGCGGCCGGCCGCTGTGCCGTGACCCCATGGCGGGCCCATGGCATGCTATGGCCATATTTTTCACTCGCCGAGGAAGGCATGCCGTCCCAGCTCATCCGCATCGCCACCCGCAAGAGCCCGCTCGCCGTCTGGCAGGCGGAGTTCGTCGCCGCCGCCCTTAAGAGCCTCCACCCCGGTCTGGAGGTGGAGCTGGTGAAGATGACCACCAAGGGCGACAAGATCCTCGACGCCCCGCTCGCCAAGGTCGGTGGCAAGGGGCTGTTCGTGAAGGAGCTGGAGGAAGGGCTGCTGGATGGCCGCGCCGATATCGCCGTGCATTCGATGAAGGACGTGCCGCCGGTGTTCCCGGAGGGTCTGCATCTGCCGGTGATCATGGCGCGCGAGGATCCCTGCGACGCCTTCGTCTCCAACACCTACGCCCGCTTCGAGGATCTGCCGCAGGGCGCCCGCGTCGGCACCGCCAGCCTGCGCCGCCAGTGCCAGCTGCTGGCGCGGCGGCCGGATCTGCGCATTTTCCCCTTGCGCGGCAACGTCAACACCCGCCTGGCCAAGCTCGACGCCGGCGAGTTCGACGCCATCGTGCTGGCCGCCTCCGGCCTGAAGCGGCTGGGTTTCGACAAGCGGATACGCCAGATCCTCAGCCCCGAGGACAGCCTGCCCGCGGTCGGTCAGGGCGCGCTCGGCATCGAGTGCCGCATCGACGACGCGCGGGTGAACGCGCTGATCGCGCCGCTGCGCGATGAGGCCACCTGGCAGCGGGTGAGCGCCGAGCGCGCGCTCAGCGCCTGTCTGCAGGGCAGCTGCCAGATCCCGATCGGCGGCTATGCCGTGCTCGAGAGTGGCGAGCTGTACCTGCGCGGCCTGGTCGGCACGCCGGACGGCCGCACCGTGATTCGCGGCGAGATCAAGGGCGACCCGGCGCGGGCGGCCGAACTGGGCGCACGCCTAGGCCAGGAGCTGCTCGATCGCGGCGGCCGCGAAGTGCTGGCGGCGGTGCTGGGAGCCGCGCCGTAAGCCATGACCGCCGCGCAGCCGTTGGCCGGCATCGGCGTGCTGGTGACGCGCCCGGCGGCGCAGGCGGACGGCCTGTGCGCCGCGCTGGCGGCGGCCGGGGCGGCGCCGGTGGTGCTGCCGACCATCGCCATCGCGCCGACCCCGCTGGATCCGCCGCTGGAGCGGGCGCTGCACGCCGCCGCCGGCGCCGACTGGTGGATGTTCGTGTCGCGCAACGCGGTGACCTATGGGCTGGCGCGGCTGCGCGAGCTGGGCATCGAGCGCGCGCCGGCGACCCGCATCGCCGTGGTCGGCCAGGGCACGGCGGCGGCGCTGGCCGAGCACGGCCTCGCGGCCGACCTAGTGCCGGATCGCGGCTTCAACAGCGAGGCTTTGCTGGAGAAGCCGGAATTCGCCGAGCTCGCCGGCCAGCGGCTGGTGATCATCCGCGGTGTCGGCGGCCGCGAGCTGCTGGCCGACACGGCGCGGGCGCGCGGCGCCACGGTGCACTACGCCGAGGTCTATCGGCGGGTGCGACCGGCGCTGGACGTGGAGGCGCCGCTGGCGCGCTGGCAGGCGCGCGGCGCCCAGGCGTTGGTGGTGACCAGCGCCGAAGGCCTGGCCAACCTGCTGGCCATGACCGGGCCGCGCTGGCGGCCGGCCTTGCAACAGGCCCTGCTGGTAACGGTGAGCGAGCGGATCGCCCAGGCCGCGCTGGCGGCCGACTTCCGTCGCTGCCGCGTGTCGCCGGGGCCTGGCGATCAAGATATCGTGCAAACTCTAATCGATACGCTGGGCAAGTAAGGACAGCCCCATGACCGACGCTACCGATCCGCGCCCCCAGGAGACGCCGGCCGCGTCTCCTCCGCCGTCCGCCCCAACATCGCCCCCGCCCCGCGCCCGGCGCAGTCCGCTGGCGGCGCTGGCGCTGCTGTTGTCGGTGGTGGCCCTGGCCGGCGCCGGCGGCGGGGGCTGGCTGCTGTGGCAGCGGCTGCAACAGCTGCAGCAGGCGCAGCAATCCGGAAGGACCGAGTTGGCCGCCGAACTGGCCGAGGGGCGCGATGCTTTGCAAGCGCAGCAGCAGCGGTTGGACGCTCTGGCGCAGGACGCTGGCCGCGTCGCCGACCGGGCCGAGGACTTGCAGCGCCAGCTGGCCGAGCTGGCCAGCCATCAGCGGCTGCTCGACCAGCGCCTGAACCGCCTCGACGCCCAGGCGCGCGCTAACCAGACCGAATGGCTGCATGCCGAGGCCGCCTATCTGGCGCGGACCGCGCAGATCCGGCTGCGCTTCCAGCGCGACGTCGACGGCGCCATCGCCGCGCTGCGGCTGGCCGACCAGACGCTGGCGCGGGTCGGCGTGGAGGCGGCGCCCGCCCGCCAAGCGTTGAATCAGGCGGTGGACCGGCTGGTGACCTTGCAGTTGCCCGATCCGGTCGCATTGACCGCCCGCATCGATGCGCTGATCGCCAAGGTCGACATCCTGCCGTTGCGGCAGCAGCTGTACGACACCGTCGAGCCGCCGGCGGCGGACGACCGAGCCGA
>CALGAN010000087.1 GCA_937951875.1 uncultured Alkalilimnicola sp.
GCCTTCATCAGGCCGATGTTGCCTTCCTGGATCAGGTCGAGGAACTGCAGGCCGCGGTTGGTGTACTTCTTGGCGATGGAGATCACCAGCCGCAGGTTGGCCTCGACCATTTCCTTCTTGGCGCGGCGGGCCTTGGCCTCGCCGATCGACATCTTGCGGTTGATCTCTTTGATTTCGGTGATGGTCAGGCCGGTGCTGCGCTCCAGCTGCGCCATGTGGCTCTGGATGGCGCGGATCTCATCGGCCAGCGCGGCCAGCTTGGCGGCGTAGGGCGCGCCGCTGTTGATCTGCTCCTCCAGCCAGCCCGGATCGGTCTCGCGGCCCGGGAAGGTCTCGAGGAAGGTCTTGCGCGGCATTTCCGCCTTTTTCACGGCCGCGCGCATGATCTCGCGCTCGTGGGAGCGGATGCCTTCCACGGCCTTGCGCAGGGTCTCGACCATGGTGTCGATGACCTTGGGCGTGAACTTGAAGGTCAGGAACAGCTTGCCCAGCTCTTCGCGCACGGTGGCGATGCGGGTACGCTCGCCCTCGGCCAGCGCCGCTTCCATCTCCTCGTGCAACTCCTTCAGGCGCGCGAACAGCTCGGCGGCCATCACCGGATCGGGGCCGCTGTCGCCGGCATCGGCGCTGTCGCCGTCCTCGTCCTCCTCGTCCTCGTCGTCGTCGACCACGGGCGGCTCGGCGCCCAGCTCCAGCTCTTCGGGCGGGATGTCGCCTTCGACCGGCACCGGATCGCTCAGGTCGCGGAAGCCGCTGACGATGTCGCCCAGGCGGACTTCGCCCGGTTCGACCTTGGCGTAGAGGTCGAGCAGCAGGCGCGCCGATTCGGGGTAGGAGGAGACCGCGGTCAGCACCTGGTCGAGGCCTTCCTCGATGCGCTTGGCCAGCTCGATCTCGCCTTCGCGGGTGAGCAGCTCGACCGTGCCCATTTCGCGCATGTACATGCGCACCGGGTCGGTGGTGCGGCCGAACTCGGAGTCGACCGCGGCCAGCGCGGCGGCGGCTTCCTCGGCCTCGTCGTCGTCGGCGGGAACGGCCGCTTCGCTCAGGAGCAGTGTGTCGGCATCCGGCGCCACCTCATGGACAGTGATGCCCATGTCGTTGATCATGCCGATGATGTCTTCGATCTGCTCGGGATCAACGATGTCATCGGGGAGGTGGTCGTTGACCTCGGCATAGGTCAGGAAGCCCTGCTCCTTACCCTTGGCGATGAGCTCCTTGATCTGGGACTGATGATCTTGGGTCATAAACTTGGGATACCGCTGCTACGGGTTGGTGGCGCAAGACGAACCGCGCATTATAACGGGGTTTTGCGACCGCACAATGTCAGGCCCTGTCAGGGCTTGGGCGCTTGCGGGCAAGCAGTTCCTGCCACTCGCGCAATTCGCTTTCCGACAGCAGTCCTTGCTGTAACCGTTCATCCAAGTATTGCAGGCGTTTTTGCTCGCGCAATCGACTCAGCCATTGCAACGTGTCGCGAAACTCCTGCTCGACGTCCCCGGGGGGGACCGTGTCCTCCTGTGCGACGAGCCTCCAAAGCAAAGCTTCATGTGGGTTGTCCTTGAGCCGCTCAAGGAGCGCCGCCGTTCCCAAATCGGGCGCGGCCTGCGCGGCTGCCAGCACGTCCAGGAACAGTGCCATGCCCGGTTCGTCCAGGCCGGCGAACTCGCTCGGCGGCGGTGCCAGGCGCGCCAGCGCCGGCTGCCGCAGCAACATGCCGATGGCCAGGCGCACACCGCGTCGCACCCCGGTCAGTGGGTTGCCGACCGGTTTTGGTGCGGGCTTGGGCGGCGGCGGTGCGACCAGGGTCGATTCCACCCGCCGCACGTCCACTTTGGTCAGCTCGGCCAGACGCTCCAGCATCATCTCGCGGAAAATGCTCGGCGGCAGTTTCCGCAAGCCCGGCGCGGCGCGCTCGGCCAGCCGCGCGCGGCCGTCGACGCTGGTCAGATCGACGCCGGTCATGAGCTGCTCGAAGAAAACCTCCGACAACGGCAGGGCCTGGCGCAGGCGCTCGCGGAAGGCCTCCGCGCCCTCCTGGCGCACCAGCGAATCCGGGTCCTCACCCTCCGGTAGAAACAAGAATCGTGCCTGACGCCCGTCGCGCATGGCCGGCAGCGTCGCCTCCAGCGCCTTGGCCGCCGCGGCCCGGCCGGCGCGGTCGCCGTCGAAGCAGAACACGACGTTGGGGCAGACCTGGAACAGCCGCTCGACCTGCACCGTGGAGGTGGCCGTTCCCAGGGTGGCGACCGCCTGGCGCAGTCCGTGCTGGGCCAGCGCGACCACGTCCATATAGCCTTCCACCACCACCAGCTCGCTCGGCCGCTGGCCCCCTTGCAGACATTCGTACAGGCCGTAAAGTTCCTTGCCCTTGTGAAATACCGGCGTTTCCGGGGAATTCAGATACTTGGGCTCGCCGCTGCCCAGCACCCGGCCGCCGAAGCCGATGACGCGGCCGCGCCGGTCGCGGATGGGGAAGATCACCCGCTCGCGGAAGCGGTCGTAGAGCCGCCCGTCCTCGGTCTTGCCGGCCAGGCCGGCCTTGAGCAGCAGAGCGGGGCGGTCGAGCGCTTTGATCAGCAGATCGCGGCCGGGCGGGGCGAAGCCCAGGCCGTATTCGGCGGCGATCTCGCCGCTGACGCCGCGGCCCTTGAGGTAGTCCACCGCCTGGCGGCGGGCCGGATGCTGGCGCAGCCAGCGCTGGTATTGGTCGGAGGCCTTGCTCAGGATGTCGTAGATGGGCGCCAGCTCGCGGGTAGCGTCGTCCTCGATCGACTTCGGCAGCTCCATGCCCACGTAGCGGGCGAGGTGCTCGACGGCGTCGCGGAACTCCATCCGGTCGTACTCCATGACGAACCGGATGGCGTTGCCGTGCGCGCCGCAGCCGAAGCAGTGATAGAACTGCTTGCTGGGGCTGACCGTGAAGGAAGGTGTTTTTTCGTGATGGAACGGGCAGAGGGCCTGCAGGTTGCTGCCGGCCCGCTTGAGCTCGATGCGTTGGCCGACCACGTCGGCGATGTCTAGACGGTTGAGCAGCTCGTCGAGGAACTGCTCAGGGATGCGACCGGCCATGCGGGAATACCCCAACGTCGGCGCACGAGCACCGAAAGTATCAAGGTTAGCCCACGCCGGCTAAGCGGCATGTGACGCGATTCAGCTGATCAGCTGGCGCTCAGACGCTCTTTCACGCGCGCGCTTACCACCGCGACATCGGCCCGGCCCTGCACCTGCGGACGGATGATCCCCATCACCTTGCCCATGTCCTTGACGCTGGTGGCGCCGGCTTGGGCGATGGCGTCATCGATCAACCGGTCGATCTCCGCGTCCGACAGCGGCTGCGGCAGGAACTCTTCGATGATGGCGATCTCGGCCTTTTCCTGGTCGACGAGATCGGTTCGATTGGCCTGCTCGTACTGGGCGATCGATTCGCGCCGCTGCTTGATCATCTTGCTGAGCGTAGCGATGATGTCGTCATCGCTGAGCTCGCGGCGCTCATCCACTTCCCGCTGCTTGATGGCGGCGGTGACCAGGCGCAGCGTGCCGAGACGAGGTTTGTCACCGGCACGCATGGCGGCCTTGACGGCCTCGGTGATGCGGTTTTTGAGCTCGCTCATCACCAGGCCCTCTGGATTAGTACAGACGGGTGCGACGAGCCTGCTCGCGGGAGAGCCGCTTCATGTGCCGCTTGATTGCCGCAGCCGCCTTGCGCTTCCGCTCCTGAGTGGGCTTTTCGTAGAACTCCCGGCGGCGGATCTCCGACAGGATGCCAGCCTTTTCGCAGGAACGCTTGAAGCGACGCAGCGCCACCTCAAACGGCTCGTTCTCCCGAACCTTTACGATGGGCATGTAAAATCACACCTTCCTATCTAGTTGATCGTTAAAAACCCCAGGGTGGGGCGCAACATTCTAAGCCCCACCGCCGACAAATGCAAAAGCGCGCTGAATCATGCATGTACTAGGCATAGAGACCTCCTGTGACGAAACCGGCGTCGCCGTCTACGGCGAGCCCGGCGGGCTGCTGGCGCACCGCGTCTACAGCCAGATCGCTCTGCACGCGCAGTACGGCGGCGTGGTGCCGGAGCTGGCTTCGCGCGACCACGTGCGCAAGCTCCTGCCGCTGATCAGGGAGGTGTTGGCCGATGCCGGCCTGGACAAGCGCCAGCTCTCGGGTATCGCCTATACCAAGGGGCCCGGCCTGGTCGGCGCGCTGCTGGTGGGCGCGTCGGTGGCGCGCAGCCTGGCCTGGGCGCTGGGCGTGCCGGCGGTGGGCGTGCACCACATGGAGGCGCATCTGCTGGCGCCCATGCTGGAGGATCCGGCGCCGGAGTTCCCGTTCCTGGCGCTGCTGGTGTCGGGCGGCCACACCATGCTGGTGCAGGTGGCCGGGGTCGGACGCTATCTGGTGCTGGGTGAGTCGATCGACGACGCCGCCGGCGAGGCTTTCGATAAGACCGCCAAGCTGCTGGAGCTGCCGTATCCGGGCGGGCCGGCGCTGGAGGCGCTGGCGCGGCAGGGCGATCCGAGCCGGTTCCGCTTCCCGCGCCCCATGACCGATCGGCCGGGGCTGGATTTCAGCTTCTCCGGCCTGAAGACCTTCGCGCTCAACACGGTCCAGGCCCACGGCCAGGAGGCGCGCGCCGACGTCGCGCGTGCCTTCCAGGACGCCGTGGTCGACACCCTGGCGATCAAGTGCCGGCGCGCCCTGGAGCAGACCGGCGTGAAGCGGTTGGTGATCGCCGGCGGCGTGGGGGCCAACGGCGCGCTGCGCCAGCAGCTCAAGGAGCTGGGCGAACGGCTCGGGGTGCAGGTGTACTATCCGCGTCCGGCGCTGTGCACGGACAACGGCGCCATGGTGGCTTACGCCGGCTTCTGCCGCTTCAAGGCCGGCGAGCGCGAGCCGTTGGCGTTCTCGGCGACGGCGCGTTGGGGGCTGGAGCAGTTGCGGCCGCCGGCGCAGTAGGCGCCGGCTCAGGCTTTCCTCTCGCCGATACGGCTTTCCGTGCCCGCGAGCAGGTTGCGGATATTGCTGCGATGGCGCCAGTAGGTGATTGCGGTCAAGATGACCATGGTCACGGTGTACCACCATTGCCCGGTGGTGAACCAGACGAACAGGGGCGCCAGCAGGAAAGCCGTCAACGCGGCGAGCGAGGAAATCTTGGACAGCTTGGCCACCAGCAGCCAGGTGATCGCCGTCAGCAGGCAAGCCAGCCATGACCAGCCGAGCAGCACGCCGAAGCCGGTGGCGATGCCCTTGCCGCCCTTGAAGCCGAAGAACACCGGGTACAGGTGGCCGAGGAAGGCAGCGGCACCGATCAGTGCCAGCGTTTCCGGCCCGGCGCCGAGCAGACGCCCGGCTAGAATCGGAATCGTGCCCTTGAGGAGGTCGCCCACCAGGGTGATCGCCGCAGCCTTCTTGCCGCCGACCCGCAGCACGTTGGTGGCGCCCGGATTGCCCGAGCCCTCGCTGCGCGGATCGGGCAGCCCCATCAGCCGGCAGACGATGATGGCCGAAGAGATCGAGCCGAACAAATAGCCGGCGAGCACAAGCAGAATGTCGGTGAGCATGGGCGCTATTGGAATGTGTCCACCAGCGCCGGTCAAGTGGTCGCCTTTGGTATAGTGAGCGCCTTTCTGGCAGGAGCCTCTATGGATATCGTTTTCCTCCGCGACCTCCGGGTGGACACCGTGATCGGGGTCTATGATTGGGAGCGGCGGATTCGTCAGACGGTGAGCGTGGATCTGGAGGTGGCGACCGACGTGAGCCGCGCCGCGGCCGACGACGCCATCGAAGCCGCCGTGGATTACAAAGCGCTAGCCGACCGAGTGCGCGGTTTCATCGCGCAGAGCGAGTTTCGGCTGGTGGAGACGCTGGCGGAGCGCACCGCGGCGATGATCCTCGCCGAGTTCGGCGTGCCTTGGCTGCGCTTGTCGCTGACCAAGCCGGGCGCCCTGCCCGATTGCCGGGGCGTCGGCGTGACCATCGAGCGCGGCAGCCGACGCGAGCGGTGAGGGGGGATGATGAGCAAGGAGCCGCAATGAGAGCGCGTGAGCGCGAGCTGATCCGGCAGCTGCGCAGCGATTGGCCCGAGCCCGATCCGGCCGCCATCGAAACGAGCCTGGCGCTGATCGAGCGTATCGCTGCGGCAATCACCGCCGAGGGCGGCAGCATCGGTTTCGATCGTTACATGAGCATGGCGCTGTACGAGCCGGGGCTGGGCTACTACAGCGCCGGCATGGCGCGGTTCGGCGCCGGCGGCGACTTCATCACCGCGCCGCTGGTGTCGTCGCTGTTCTCGCGTACCCTGGCGCGCCAGAGCGCCGAGTGCCTGCGCGCGTTGGGCGGCGGCGACATCCTCGAGCTCGGCGCCGGCACCGGCAGCATGGCGGCCGATGTGCTGACCGAGCTGGGCAACCTCGGCCAGCCGCCGGAGCGCTACCTCATCCTCGAAGTCAGCGCGGCGCTGCGCCAGCAGCAGCGCGAGACCCTCGCCGAGCGGGCGCCGCAGTGGCTGGAGCGGGTGCAGTGGCTGGACCGGCTGCCGGAGCGGCCCATCCGCGGCGTGTTGCTGGCCAACGAGGTGATCGACGCCCTGCCGGTGCAGCGTTTCCGCATCGCGTCCGAGGGCGTGCGCGAGCTGCGGGTGTGCTGGGAGGGCGAGCGCTTCGGCTGGTGCGAGCGTGAGACGGGGGCGGTGACGGCCGCGGTCGACGCGCTGCGCCGCGCGCTGCCGGCGCCGCTGCCGACCGATTACGTCTCCGAGCTGTGTCCGAGCCTCGCGCCGTGGCTGGCCAGCCTGGCCGACGCGCTGGCGGCGGGCGTCATGTTCTTTCTCGACTACGGCTACCCGCGCCACGAGTATTACCATCCGCAGCGCAGCATGGGTACGCTGATCTGCCACTACCGGCACCGTGCCCATCCCGATCCGCTGATCTTGCCCGGCTTGCAGGACATCACGGCGTTCGTGGATTTCACCGCCGTGGCCGAGGCCGGCGCCGCCGCTGGCCTGCAGCTGCTGGGCTTCGCGCCGCAGGCGCAGTTCCTGATGGGGGCGGGGTTGCTGGAGCTGATGCAGGAGGCGGCGAGCGCCGATCCGAAGGAGAGCATGCGACTGGCGCAGCAGGTGAAGGCCCTCACGATGCCGGGCCAAATGGGCGAGCGTTTCAAAGTGCTGGCGTTGGGGCGCGACTACGAGGCCGCGCTGCGCGGCTTCGCGTACGCCGATCATCGAGGGCGCTTGTAGTGTCGATACGCGAGCGGCAGCGCACGATCATGGTGGTCGACGACCACCGTTTGTCGCGGACGGTCATGGCCCGCATCCTCAATGCCGCCAACTACCGCGTCGAGATGGCGGAGAACGGCGAGGAGGCGCTGGCGGCCGTGGCCGATCATGTGCCGGACGCCTTCATCATCGACGTGGAAATGCCGGTGATGGGCGGCATCGAACTGTGCCAGCGCTTGCGTGCCGATCCGCGTTTCCGGCTCACGCCGATCCTGATGATGACCGCGCTCGAGGAGGGCGCGGTGCTGAGGCGCGCCTTCGCCGCTGGCTGCGACGATTTCCTCGACAAGCCGCTGGAGCCGGTGGTGGTGATGGCGCGGCTGTTCGGCCAACTGCAGAAGTACGAGATCTTCCGGCAGCTGGAGATGGTGCGCCGCAACCTCGCCCGCTACATCTCGCCGCGGCTGCGGCAGATGATCGAGCGCTCCTGTCGCGAGGGCGAGCCGCAGCCGCCGCCGATGGAACGGCAGGTGTGCATCCTGTTCTCCGATATCCGCGGTTTCACCGCGCTGTCGCAGAAGATCACGCCGGCGGAGCTGTTCTCCACCATCAGCCGTCAGCTCGGCGCGCAGGTGGACGTGGTCTACCGCCATCGCGGCTACGTCGACAAGTTCGGCGGCGACGGCATCATGGCGGTGTTCGACGGCGACAGCATGGCCTGGGACGCCTGCCGCTGCGCGCTGGAGATCATGCGGGTGTCGGAGAGCATGCAGTCGCCGGGCGGGCTGCCGATGCCAGTGGGCATCGGCATCCACCAGGGGCTGGTGGTGGAAGGCAACATCGGCTCCGGTGAGCACCTGGATTTCTCGGTGATCGGCAACACCGTCAACCTGGCCGCGCGCCTGTGCGGTTACGCCCACTCGCGCGACATCATCGTCTCCCAGGAAGTGCGCGAGGCGGTGGGCGACGATCCGGACATGAAATTCGTCGAGCCGCGTCAGGCCCATATCCGCGGCCTGCTCGAGCCCATCCAGCTGTATCGGTTGGTATCGGCGGCCGAAGCCACCGGCACCGACGGCCGCTAGCTGTTCTCCCGCAGTCCGCGAATCGCCTCGGCCCGCGCCTGGTGCAGGGCCTGGGCGATCGCCGGGCCTTGCAGTCCCTGCGCCACGAAGGCGCGCGGGTCGACCTGCCGGGCCACGGCGAAGGCGGCGCGCAGGTAATCGGCCTGCGGATAGTCGCGCTGCTCAAGGCCGGCGCGGCCGCGGGCATCGGCCTCGCAGGCCAGCACGAACTGCTCCACCCGCTCCGGGCGGCGGAAAGCGTCGAGCTGCTCGAACAGCTTGAGCACGGTGCCCGGCGTGAGCTCCAGGGCGCGGTGGCAGTGCAGGTGCAGCTTCGCCACTAGGCGGCCGAGATCGCGGCAATGGTTGGGGACCTTGAGCCGCTGGCAGACCTGCTCCACCAGCTCCACGCCGCGCTGCTCGTGGCCGCGGTGGCTGGGCAGCTGCTCGGCCGGCGTCAGTCCCTTGCCCAGATCGTGCACCAGCACGGCGAAGCGCACCGCCAGGTCGTCGCTCAGGCGCGCCGCCTGCTGCAGCGCTAGCATGATGTGCTCGCCGGTGTCGATTTCCGGGTGATAGCACGGGGGTTGCGGTATGCCCCAGAGCCGGTCCAGCTCCGGTATGAGCTTGGCCAGCGCGCCGCAGCCGCGCAGCACCTCGAAGAAGGCTTGCGGCGCCGGCTCCATCAGCGCTTTCGCCAGCTCCTGCCAGACCCGCTCGGGTACCAGCGCGTCGACTTCGCCGCAGTCGACCATGCGCCGGCACAGCGCCATGGTCTCGGGCGCCACGGTGAAGCCCAGCGGCCGGTAGCGGGCGGCGAAGCGCGCCAGGCGCAGGATGCGCACCGGATCCTCGGCGAAGGCCTCGGAGACGTGGCGCAGCACGCGCGCCTCCAGGTCGCGGGCGCCGCCGAACGGGTCGATCAGCTGCCCATCCGGGGTTTCGGCCATGGCGTTGATGGTCAGGTCGCGGCGGCGCAGATCCTCCTCCAGCGTGACATCGGGGCTGGTGTGGAACACGAAGCCCTGGTAGCCCGGCGCGGTCTTGCGCTCGGTGCGCGCCAGCGCGTGCTCCTCCTTGGTTTCGGGGTGGAGGAAGACGGGGAAGTCCTTGCCCACCGGCCGAAAGCCCAGCGCCAGCAGTTGCTCGGGCGTGGCGCCGACCACCACCCAGTCGCGTTCCTTGACCGGTCTGCCCAGCCGCTTGTCGCGTACCGCTCCGCCAACCAAATAGATTTGCATTACTGCCGTCTGGCCCACTGTCGATAGACGTTGTAGCGCGCCCGCCAAGTGAAGCTCGCCAGGTAGTGCGGTACCACCGCGTTGATGTCGATCTTTTGTTCGATGCCCAGTTCCGCCAGCCCGTCCTGGGCGCAGACATTATCCACCGTCGCCGACAGGTAGTTGTCCATGGTGTAGGGCCTGCCGGGCAGCAGCCCCAAGAGGCGCGCCTGCAGGCGGCTGGCCCAGTCCGGCAGGCCGACGATGGTGCGAGTGCGGTGGGTGAGCTCGGCGGTGTAGGCCACCAGCTCCCGCAACGTGAACGTCCGGGGGCCGCACAGCTCGTAGCTTCGGCCGAAGGTGCGCGGATTGTCCAGGCTGACGACGAAGGCGCGGGCGACGTCGTCCACGAACACGGGGCGGAAGCGGGTGTTGGGCGTGGGCAGCGGGAAGAACAGCGGCGACAGCGCCAGCAGCCGGGCGAAGCGGTTGAACAGGCTGTCGCCGGGCCCGAAGATCACCGACGGTCGGAAGCTGGTGACGGCCAGGTCGGGGCCGTTGGCCGCCAGCACCAGCTGCTCGCCGGCGGCCTTGGTCCGCTGGTAGCGGCTGGGTGCGTCGGGGGCGGCGCCCAGCGCGCACATGTGCAGCAGTCGGCGCACGCCCGCCTCGCGACTGGCGGCGAGTAGCATGCGCGGCAGCTCGACGTGCACCCGCTCGAAGTCGCCGCGGCGCTTTTCATTGAGGATGCCTACCAGATTGATCACCGTGTCGATGCCGGACAGCTGGGCGCGCAGCAGCTTCGGATCGAACACGTTGGTCTCGATCAGCTCCAGGTTGGGGATGACCAGTAAGTCGCGGTTGAGGGCGGCGTTGCGCGTCAGCACCCGCAGCTTCGCCGGCCGCTTGGCCAGTTGCGCGCAAATGCGGCGGCCGACGAAGCCGGTGCCGCCGAGCAGGCAGATGTTGGCGACGGGCATGGCTACCTTGCTCCCTCTTGTCGTGGCTTGGCGGCGCGAGGACGCCAGGGCCGCATCGGTGATGTGCGGCGGGTCAGCGGCCTAGTCAAGCAGGTGCGGCGCGCGCGCGCAAAAGAAAAGGCCGCGTCGGACGCGGCCTTGCAAGGGGAAGGCGGCTGCGGCGCTCAGGTGAGGCCGAGCTTCTTCTCCAGATAGTGGATGTTGGTGCCGCCGCGCTGGAAGTTGGGATCGGCCATGATCTCCTGGTGCAGCGCGATGTTGGTCTTGATGCCGCCGATCACGATCTCCGACAGCGCGGTGGTCATGCGCGCGATGGCGGAGGCGCGGGTGTCGCCGTGGGCGATGAGCTTGCCGATCATCGAGTCGTAGTGCGGCGGCACCACGTAGCCGTTGTAGATGTGGGAGTCGACGCGGATGCCCGGGCCGCCCGGCGGGTGGTACTGGTCGATCCGGCCGGGGCAGGGCATGAACGTCTTCGGATCCTCGGCGTTGATACGGCACTCGATGGCGTGACCGCGCCAGGTCACGTCTTCCTGCTTGTAGGACAGCGGCTGGCCGGAGGCCATGAGCAGCTGCTCGCGCACGATGTCGATGCCGGTGACCATCTCGGTGACCGGATGCTCCACCTGCACGCGGGTGTTCATCTCGATGAAGTAGAACCGCCCGTCCTGGTACAGGAACTCGAAGGTGCCGGCACCGCGGTAGTTGATCTGCCGGCAGGCCTCGGCGCAGCGCTCGCCGATCTCCATGCGCTGCTGGTGGGTGATGCCCGGCGCAGGGGCTTCCTCCACCACTTTCTGGTGGCGGCGCTGCATGGAGCAGTCGCGCTCGCCCAGGTGGATGGCGTTGCCCTGGCCGTCGGCCAGCACCTGGATCTCGATGTGGCGCGGGTT
>CALGAN010000088.1 GCA_937951875.1 uncultured Alkalilimnicola sp.
GGGTCTGTAGCTCAGTCGGTTAGAGCACCGTCTTGATAAGGCGGGGGTCGTTGGTTCGAATCCAACCAGACCCACCAATCCTTCACGTGTTGACCTGGGGGATTAGCTCAGCTGGGAGAGCACCTGCTTTGCAAGCAGGGGGTCGTCGGTTCGATCCCGTCATCCTCCACCACTGAAGGGCTCTCTGTAGAGTTTCTTGTGCACGCTGACGCGAGCCATTGCTGATGGCTGGCGTGAGCGGCTCGCAAGAGTGGCTGTTGTTCTTTAACAATTCGTAGAGTCGAATCAGCGTTGTTGGCGGAAAGTGCTTCATGGCACGTCCGTGCCGCCAACGACAATTGATTGCGTCACCAGACTTCAACTCAGCAATGGGATTGAAGGACGGCATAACGCGCATACTCGATCCGATCGAGCCATCGATCGGACGGTCCTTGATCTGATGCCGCGAGGTGTCAAAGTTATAGGGTCAAGTGACTAAGTGCATGTGGTGGATGCCTTGGCGATCACAGGCGATGAAGGACGTGGTAGCCTGCGAAAAGCTTCGGGGAGCTGGCAAACAAGCTTTGATCCGGAGATGTCCGAATGGGGAAACCCACTGCTTCGGCAGTACTTGCAACTGAATCCATAGGTTGCAAGGGCGAACCCGGGGAATTGAAACATCTAAGTACCCGGAGGAAAAGAAATCAACCGAGATTCCGTCAGTAGTGGCGAGCGAACGCGGAACAGCCCAGTCGGAACCAGTCGATGGCGCTTAGTGGAACGGTCTGGAAAGTCCGGCCATAGCGGGTGATAGCCCCGTACACGAAAAGCAAAGTCGATGACCGACGAAGAGTAGGGCGGGACACGTGTAATCCTGCCTGAAGATGGGGGGACCATCCTCCAAGGCTAAATACTCTCTATCGACCGATAGTGAACCAGTACCGTGAGGGAAAGGCGAAAAGAACCCCGGAGAGGGGAGTGAAATAGAACCTGAAACCGCATACGTACAAGCAGTCGGAGCCCCGCAAGGGGTGACGGCGTACCTTTTGTATAATGGGTCAGCGAGTTATTTTCAGTGGCGAGGCTAACCGAATAGGGGAGCCGTAGGGAAACCGAGTCCGAATAGGGCGCTTTAGTCGCTGGGAATAGACCCGAAGCCGGTCGATCTATCCATGTCCAGGGTGAAGGTGAGGTAATACTTACTGGAGGCCCGAACGAACCACTGTTGCAATAGTGCGTCGATGAGGTGTGGATAGGAGTGAAAGGCTAACCAAGGCCGGCGATAGCTGGTTCTCCCCGAAAGCTATTTAGGTAGTGCCTCATAGAGCACTCCCGGGGGTAGAGCACTGTTTAGGCTAGCGGGCCATCCCGGCTTAGCAAACCTATGCAAACTCCGAATACCGGGAAGTGAACCTATGGGAGACACACGGCGGGTGCTAACGTCCGTCGTGGAAAGGGAAATAACCCAGACCGCCAGCTAAGGCCCCCAATTCATGGCTAAGTGGAAAACGATGTGGGAAGGCACAGACAGCCAGGAGGTTGGCTTAGAAGCAGCCATCCTTTAAAGAAAGCGTAATAGCTCACTGGTCTAGTCGGCCCGCGCGGAAGATTTAACGGGGCTCAAGCCATGAGCCGAAGCTGCGGATCTGCACGCAAGTGCAGGTGGTAGGGGAGCGTTCTGTACGCCTGTGAAGGTGTGTCGCGAGGCATGCTGGAGGTATCAGAAGTGCGAATGCTGACATGAGTAACGTTAATGCGGGTGAAAAACCCGCACGCCGAAAGCCCAAGGTTTCCTGCTCAACGTTAATCGGAGCAGGGTGAGCCGGTTCCTAAGACGAGACCGAAAGGTGTAGCCGATGGAAAACAGGTTAACATTCCTGTGCCCGGTGTGACTGCGATGGGGTGACGGAGAAGGCTAGTTCAGCAGGGATTGGTTCCCTGTTTAAGCATGTAGGAGGAGTTGCTAGGCAAATCCGGCGGCTCTTAACTCCGAGGTGTGATGACGAGGTCCCACGCGGACCGAAGTGAATAACGCCACGCTTCCAGGAAAAGCCTCTAAGCTTCAGGTCACATTGGACCGTACCGAAAACCGACACTGGTGGGCGGGCAGATAATCTGCCAAGGCGCTTGAGAGAACTCGGGTTAAGGAACTCTGCAAATTGGTACCGTAACTTCGGAAGAAGGTACGCCTTCGACGGTGTAGGGACTTGCTCCCGAAGCTGTTGAAGGTCTCAGGTAATCGGTGGCTGCGACTGTTTATCAAAAACACAGGACTCTGCGAACACGTAAGTGGATGTATAGGGTCTGACGCCTGCCCGGTGCCGGAAGGTTAATTGATGGGGTTAGCCGCAAGGCGAAGCTCTTGATCGAAGCCCCGGTAAACGGCGGCCGTAACTATAACGGTCCTAAGGTAGCGAAATTCCTTGTCGGGTAAGTTCCGACCTGCACGAATGGCGTAACGCTGGCCACACTGTCTCGACCCGAGACTCAGTGAAGTTGAAATCGCTGTGAAGATGCGGCGTTCCCGCGGCAAGACGGAAAGACCCCGTGAACCTTCACTACAGCTTTACACTGAACTTTGAACCTTCTTGTGTAGGATAGGTGGGAGGCTATGAAGCCTGGGCGCTAGCTCAGGTGGAGCCAACCTTGAAATACCACCCTGGAATGTTCGAAGTTCTAACCTAGGTCCGTTATCCGGATCGGGGACAGTGTATGGTGGGTAGTTTGACTGGGGCGGTCTCCTCCCAAAGAGTAACGGAGGAGTGCAAAGGTACGCTCAGCGCGGTCGGTCATCGCGCTCTAGAGTGCAAAGGCATAAGCGTGCTTAACTGCGAGACGGACAGGTCGAGCAGGTACGAAAGTAGGTCTTAGTGATCCGGTGGTTCTGTATGGAAGGGCCATCGCTCAACGGATAAAAGGTACTCCGGGGATAACAGGCTTATTCCTCCCAAGAGTCCACATCGACGGAGGAGTTTGGCACCTCGATGTCGGCTCATCACATCCTGGGGCTGTAGCAGGTCCCAAGGGTATGGCTGTTCGCCATTTAAAGTGGTACGCGAGCTGGGTTTAGAACGTCGTGAGACAGTTCGGTCCCTATCTACCGTGGGCGTCGGAGATTTGAGGGTAAGCTGCTCCTAGTACGAGAGGACCGGAGTGGACGCACCTCTGGTGTTCCGGTTGTCACGCCAGTGGCACAGCCGGGTAGCTATGTGCGGACGGGATAACCGCTGAAAGCATCTAAGCGGGAAGCCCCTCCCAAGATGAGATCTCCCTGGGCCCTCGAGGCCCCTGAAGAGCCGTCGAAGACTACGACGTTGATAGGCGGGGTGTGGAAGCGCAGCAATGCGTGTAGCTAACCCGTACTAATGGCTCGTGAGGCTTGACCATATAACACCCAAGCGGTTTGGGTGTGTGTGAGCGCTCCACGCGCGCACAGGACATGCCACGCGACTTTCAGCAGCTTCCAAGCAACGAGGGGGTGCGCTCCTTGGGAAAAGACCTCGCAAGGGCGAGGGTGTAAGGAGCCACACGGCGCAAGAACGCTCTTGATGCGCTGCCCAATCCCCCTCGAGACCGGTTTGCCTGGCGACCATAGCGAGCGGGAACCACCCGATCCCATTCCGAACTCGGAAGTGAAACCGCTCAGCGCCGATGATAGTGCCGCCCCGCTGCGGTGCGAAAGTAGGTCATCGCCAGGCGCTTATCACCCCAAAACCCCCGCTCCCCCCTCAGGGCGCGGGGGTTTTTCTTTGCCTGAGCCAATATTCCCTCGCGTCGACCGGCCCTATGCATCGCGTGGGCCTGCTCACGAACTCTCAATGGCCCCCCCGACTGGGGCAAATGCTAGCGCGGCGTCGTCGCCGGGCGCGCTCGCTCGGCCGGCGGCCGCGACGCCGGGTTTTGATCGGTCGGTTGCAGGCGCAGGTCGGCGCCTTGCCGCAGCAGCTCCTGCTGGACCTTGCGCACCGGGATCTCACGCGGGCTGCGCCGGCTCTTGGCGGCGAGCGCGGCCGCGACGCCGGCCGCCTGTCCGGTCGCCATCGCGATGGGCATCACCCGGTACGAGGACAGCGCCTCATGGGTGCCCGATATGCAGCGTCCGGCCACCAGCAGGTTGTCCACGTTCTGCGGCAGCAGGGCGCGCAGGGGGATGTCGTAGGCCTCGTCCGGCGGTATCCGCTTCAGCACGGTGCCTTTGCCGGCCGGGTTGTGGATGTCGACCGGGTAGGTGCCGCGGGCGATGGCGTCGGGGAACTTGCGCGCCCGCAGCAGGTCGTCGGCGCTCAGCATGTAGTCGCCGACGATGCGCCGCGTTTCGCGTACGCCGATGTTCACACCGCTCTGGATGGCGTAGCTGTTGGCGAAGCCGGGCACGTATTTCTTCAGGAACGCGATCAGCTGGCGCAGCTGCCGCCGGCTTTCCCACTCGGCATAGCTCAGATCCCAGACGTCGATGCCAAGCACTCGCGTGACCCGGGTGGAGTTGACGCTCACCTCGCGTGGATGCGGGGTGGCGAAGAACAGGATGTCCTCGCGCGCCAGTTCCAGTTCGCCGTTGGCGGTCGCCTGGCGCACGAGGTCCCACAGGCCGTGCACGCCGCGCCACTGATCCGGGTGGGCGGCGGCGTAGGCCTGGAACGCCGCCTGTTCGAACTCGCCCATGCGGAACATCAGCGTCATCGGTTGGACCAAGCCGTCGCTGTCGCGGCCCACGCGATAAGGGGCGCCCGCGGCGGCCGCGAGGTCGCCGTCGCCGGTGCAGTCGACCACGCAGCGGGCCTTGATCACCACCGGACCGGATTTGGTCTCGAATACCGCGCCTTCCACCTTGCCTTTGCCGAGCACGTCGGAGGCGAAGGCGTGGAACAGGAACTGAACGCCCGCGTCATCGAGTAGCTGCAGTGTGGCGAGCTTGAAGATCTCCGGGTCGAACGGTACCACGTAGCCGGTTTTGATCGAGGGCGCGATGGCGCCGCCGGAACCGACCAGGCGCTCCAGCAGCTCCTTGACCACGCCGGCGATGACCGGATGGCCGGGGCCGTGATCGGTGGGGAGCAGGTTGGTGATGCCGTGCTTCTCGAAGGTCGGGCGCTGAGTGTGGAAGGACATCAGCGGCATGACTAGCGCCGCGGTGGCGTTGCCGCCGAGGAAGCCGTAGCGCTCTACCAGGACGGTCTTGGCACCGGCACGGGCGGCGCCGACCGCGGCGCCGATGCCGGCCGGTCCGCCGCCTACCACCAGTACGTCGGTGTCGGCGCCCAGCAGGCCGTTGCGCGGGGGCAGGGGAATGGTGTTGACGCGCGCCGGTTTCGCTAACGCCGGCATTAGCCGTTGACCTCTCCGCGCATATTCCAGTCCAGCCGCGACAGCAGTTCGACCAGCAACCGGTTGTTGGCGCGCGCCCGCTCCTGTAGCGCCGGCAGGCGCTGGCAGATGCGCTCGCGGATGGTGTCGCGCAAGTCCCAGGATTGGTCGATGGTTGCCAACAGGCGGCCGGCGTTGACGTCGTCCAGCGGCGGCGTGTCCATGTCGAGATCCTGCAGCAGACCGGTGACCTTGGACGCATAGGGCAAGGCCACGAACGGCACGCCCTGCAGGGCCGAGAAGATGAGAAAGTGCAGGCGCATGCCGACCGAGAACTCGAAGCGGCCGATCAGGCTCATGAGCTGCCCGGGCGTGTACTCGCCCTTCAGCACCGCGGCCCGCTGCGCGCATTGCATGCGCGAGACCACGGCGTGGCTGTGCTGCAGATCGAGGCGGCCGCGCTCCATGGGGACGAACACGACGTCGGCGTCGAAGCGCTGGACGATGAAGTCGGCGGCGTTGGCGAGCAGCTGGTGATAGTGCTCGACGTCGATCTCGGGCGCCGCCGGCCCCGGTTCCCGCACCGAGAACCCCACCAAGCGGTGGGAACTGTCCAGCCCCTCGCGGAACAGCAGATTCTGCGGCACCGGCTCAGGCTGCAGTAGCAGCGCCGGATCGGCCGTGACGTGAATCTCCCGGTGCACGCCCACCTCCTCCAGCAGACGGCGGCCGTGGCGGTCGCGCACCGTGATCACCGCCGCCGGCTCCAGCGCGGCCCTGACCAGCTCGCGGCTGGAGCGGTGCGACAGCGGCCCGGCGCTGACCGCGTAGACCATCACCGGCACTCCCAGATCGTGGGCGAGCAGAACCTCGCGCAGGTAAATCTCAACCTCGGCGTCGTAGAGGATGCCGCCGCCGCCGAGGATCAGCAGATCCAGCTGGCGCACCGCCTCGCGCGCCTCGTCGCGGCTGAGATCGCGCACCGAGATCGCATGCTCCACCTGGTGCCGCCGATAGGTGTCTTCGGCATTGCGCGAGAACACCGTGATTTCCACCGGCGCACTGTTGCGCAGCTGAGCGACGATCGACCAGAGAATCGCCTCGTCGCCGAGATTGAGGCCGCCGTAGGAACCGGAGATGCCGACCCGGAAGGGGCGTGCTGCCATGATCGCCGTCACTCGTGAAACCGCCTTGCCCTGTGAACGTCGAGGCCGCCGAGCCTGACGGCTCGCGACGACCATGACCTGGGTGCGATTGGCGGTCCGGACAAGCCGGCCGGGTCCTGGGGTGGCGCCCCGGGAACCACCCGAGCGTCGGATGGCGACTTGCGCGTGCGTCGGCGGCGGTCTAAGTCTTTGCGTAGGTGGTTTTCCATCCCCATTGCACCAGCAGTGTTTTCCTAGCCGCTACCGGGAGCACCTTATGGACCCACGCAGCCCGCAAGGGACGGATAGAGCAGTGCCTGCCGTGTCCCCGTCCGGCGATGGTTACAGCTCGCTACTGCTGTTCGCCCGCAACTTCGTCAAGCACCCGCGCATGCTCGGGTCGGTGATTCCGAGCTCGCGTTACCTGATTCGACGAGTGTTGCGTCATGTCGACTGGGAGCGGGCCGATCTGGTGGTGGAGTATGGCCCCGGCGTCGGTACCTTCACCCGCGAGATCCTCGCTCGCCTCAAGCCGCAGGCACGGCTGGTCGCGATCGAGACCAACCGGGAGTTCGTCGAGCACTTGCGGAACACGGTGTCGGACCCGCGCCTGAGCGTCGTGGAGGGGTCGGCGGCCGAGGTCGAGGACATTCTCGCGCGTCTGCATCTGCACGGCGCCGACTACGTGGTGTCGGGCATCCCGTTCAGCACGCTGCCGCCGGAGCTGCGGCGCGACATCCTCGAAGCGACCCGGGCCGTCCTCAAGCCCGGTGGGGAGTTCCTGGTGTATCAGTTCTCCAGCAGCGTGCTGCCCCATCTGCGCCGGGTGTTCGGCACGGTGGAGCGCGGCTTCGAGCCGCGCAACGTGCTGCCGGCGCACTGGTTCCGCTGTCGGAACGAGGCTAGAGGCTGACCAGCATGCCGACGCCGCAGCAGGTGAGCACCACACCGGCGGCGCGGCCGAACCCAAGGAGCAGGCGTGGTGACAGACGCGAGCGCAGGCCGCGGGCGATCGCGACCAGGAACAGCCACCACAGCATGGAACCGATGAACACGCCGGTGATCAGCATGCCCGGCGCGCCGATCTCGACCGCGGCAGCGGTCATGCCCGCCAGGATGGCGGAGAAGGCCAGCAGGGTCATGGGGTTGGCGATGGTCAGCAGCGCGCAGGAGGCGAACGAGGTCCATAGATGGCTCGCGCCTAGATCCTGCCGGGCGGCCGCGCCCATGGGGCTCTTTTGCAATATGTTGTGCAGACCCAGGGCCAGTAGCAGGATGCCGCCGCCCAGCTGCAGCCAGAAGGCGTGCGTCTGCAGGAAGCCTGCGGCTAGGCTGATGCCGAACGCCGCCAGACCGGCGCATATCGCATCGGCGGTGGCGCAGCCCAGCCCCGACGCCAGTCCGGCGGCGGACCCTAGTCGGAGCGTGCGGCTGATCAGCAACACGGCCAACGGGCCGACCGGCGCCGCCACCACCAGGCCGAGCAGCACGCCTTTGGAAATATCGATAAGGCTCACGCGCTATTCTGAATTCGAGCTCGGGCGCGTTGGCCGCCCGATCCCACGTTATTTCTGTGGCTTGTCGGAGGCCAAAACTTTGCATGTAAGCGCGTCACCCGGCAAGAGTCTCGTAGCGTTTCGCCGAGGTGGGTGAGCCTTCGATGGAGGGCACCGGGGCTCCGGCGCCCTCCCGGAGGATCGGATCAGCGGCGACCGCGGCCGCGACCGGCGCGCGCTTTCTCCTCGTTGACCTTGAGCGGGCGGCCCAGGAAGCTCTTGCCGTTGAGCGCGGCGATGGCTGCCCGCGCTTCGTGACCTTCCATCTGGATGAAACCGAAACCGCGGCAGTTGCCGCTGAAGACGTCGCGAGCCAGCTTGATGGCGCGCACGCGTCCGTGCTGGGAGAACAACGCCTGTACCTGCTCCTCCTGGGCTTCGGGGGCCAGATTGCCGACATAGATCGTCTTCATGGTTGTCTCCTCGGGTTGATGGTGGCGTGGGAAGAAAGCGGGCAGGCTTCTTCGCTAGATGAGGGCGGAATGGACGCTAGGCACGGTCGGGTCCGTGCGCGGCCGCCGCACCCTCCCGGGCGCGGCGGCTCCGGTGGGAGTCCGGTTCAGACCGGGGCTGGCTGCGCGCGCCGCGCCGGTCGGCGGCGACGGCTGCGGCCCGGCCGTTGCTGACCGTTCGGCGTTTGCTGCACTGCGCGGCGCTGGGGATGCTGCTCGTGCCGTCGCTCGTCGTGGCTGGGAGCGCTCGCCTCGGCCGAGCGCGGTTTCGGCACGAAGCCGTCGGCCGTGGCCACCGGCAGGTGGCGCTTGATCAGGCGCTCGATGCCAGCCAGCAGCTGGCGTTCGTCGGGGCAGACCAGCGACACGGCGTGGCCGTTGCAGCCGGCGCGACCGGTGCGGCCGATGCGGTGCACGTAGTCTTCCGGGACGTTGGGCAGCTCGTAGTTCACGACGTGCGGCAGCGCTTCGATGTCCAGGCCGCGGGCGGCGATGTCGGTGGCCACCAGCACGCGGACGCGGCCCTGCTTGAAGTCGGCCAGCGCCTTGGTGCGGGCGTTTTGCGACTTGTTGCCGTGAATGGCGGCGGCGCTGAGACCGTCTCGTTCGAGCTGCTCGGCCAGACGGTTGGCGCCGTGCTTGGTGCGGGTGAACACCAGCACCTGGCGCCAGTCGCCGGTGCCGATCATGTGAGCCAGCAGCGCGCGCTTGTCGCCTTTGTCGACCATGTACACCGTCTGCTCGACGGTGGCGGCGGTGGCGTTCTTGGGGGCGACGTCGACGCTGGCCGGGTCGTTCAGCAGGCCTTCCGCCAGGGCCCGGATCTCGTTGGAGAAGGTGGCGGAGAACAGCAGGTTCTGCCGTCGAGCCGGCAGCAGGGCGATGATGTGGCGGATGTCACGGATGAAGCCCATGTCGAGCATGCGGTCGGCTTCGTCCAGCACCAGCACCTCGAGCCGCGACAGGTCGACCGTGCGCTGGCCGATGTGGTCCAGCAGCCGGCCCGGCGTCGCCACCAGGATGTCGACGCCGCGGCGCAGGGTCGCGATCTGCGGATTGATGCCGACCCCGCCGAAAACGGCCGTAGCCCGCAGCGGCAGGTATTTGCCGTAGGCCTGGATGCTCTCCAGCACCTGTGCGGCCAGTTCGCGGGTCGGCGTGAGCACCAGCGCCCGCACCGCCTTGCCGCGGGGGGAGGGGGCCGCGCCGTGCAGGCGTTGCAGCAGCGGCAGGGTGAAGGCGGCGGTCTTGCCGGTGCCGGTCTGGGCGCCGGCGAGCAGGTCGCGGCCGGCCAGCACTAACGGGATGGCCTGTCGCTGGATCGGGGTGGGCTCGTTATAGCCTTGTTCGGCAACGGCGCGGGTAAGCTCGGCCAGCAGACCGAGTTGAGTGAAAGACATGGAAATGCTCCTGGATACCGCCACCCCGGATCGGCCGGGGCCCGGTCAAGGCGTTGGGTGAGAGAGGGTCGACGGATAGCCTTGCCAGGGTGCGCCGTAACGTTGGCGCGGAAAGGAGAACCCGCAAGTTTGTCTTGAAGGATGGTGGGCCTTCGGGGCGCAGACCGGAGGCGCCACGACAATACTTGCCATGCAGTATAGCCGTCTGCCGCGCGAGGTCAAATGCGGCGCTCAGCGGGACTGGTGGGCGCGACGCAGTCGGCGGGCGTTGGCGACCGCCCGCCGCCGCCACGGCTCCAGGTGCCGGCTGCCGGCCAGGAGCAGAGGGGCGCCCATGCCCAGCGATTGTTGCCAGCGCACCGCCTCGCGCAGCCAGGTGCGCTGCAGTTCGGCGCCGGACTGGACGGCGAGCAGCCACTGCCGCCACGGCGTCAGCGGCGAGGCGAAGCCGGACCGCGCGAACGCGCGTTGCATGATCAGCGTCGATTCCCGGGCGGCGGCCGCCTTTTCGTCGACCATGCGCTGATACTCGCGCTGCAGCGCGACGTCCGGGAACAGCCCGGCGTTGGCCACCATGGCCAGCCGGTAAGTGACGGTTTCGGTGGCGGCCCACCACAGTTGCCACCAGGTCAGCGGCATCAGGGCGAGTCGGCTTGCGGCGGTAACGGCCTGGCTGACGGGGTTAGGCATGTCGTCTCCCGAGGTCTGCCGTGGATCATTCTCAATGCCGTCGCCCACCGCCGCTTTCAAGCAGCGCCGCCGCGCTACACTGGTTCGCGCCGAGGAGGAGCCGCCATGCGCATCTGGGTCGACGCCGACGCCTGTCCCAATCCGGTCAAGGAGATCGTGTTCCGTGCCGCCGAGCGGCGCGCGCTGGAAGTGGTGCTGGTGGCCAACCAGCCCATCCGCACGCCGCCGAGCAAGCGGATTCGGGCCGTGCAGGTCGCGGCCGGCTTCGACGTGGCCGACAATTACATCGTCCGACAGGCGCAGGCTGGCGATCTGGTGATCACCGCCGACATCCCGCTGGCCGCCGAGCTGGTGCCGCGTCAGGTGCGGGTGCTCGATCCGCGCGGAGCGCTCTATACCGAGGCCAATATCCGCGAGCGGCTGAACATCCGCGATTTCATGGAGGAGATGCGTGCCAGCGGCCAGGCGCGGGGCGGTCCTCGGCCGTATTCGGCGGCGGACAGGCAGGCCTTCGCCAACGCGCTGGATCGTCTGCTCACCGCCAGCGGCCACTGAGATGGTTTGCGGAGAGATACCGATGCGAGATTCCCGTCCCTCGGACCAGGACATTCAGCGCGAGCTGCTGGCGCTGCGCGATCGCCACCGCTCGGTGCTGATGGCCACGGTGTCGGCCGACGGCGAGCCGGAGGCGAGCTACGCGCCCTACGTGCTCGACCCGGACGGCTGCTTCTACGTCTACCTGAGCGGCCTGGCGCGCCACGGCCGCAACCTGCTGGCGCAGCCGCGGGCCAGTCTGCTGTTCGTCGAGCCGGAGGAGGAGGCGCCGCAGATCTTCGCCCGGCGCCGCCTGAGCTACGCCTGCCGGGCCGAGCTGGTCGAGCGCGACACGCCGCAATGGCGGGCGGTGCTGGAGCGGTTCGAGCAGCGTTTCGGCGCGGTGATGGGCGTGCTGCGCGGCTTGGCCGACTTCCGCCTGTTCCGTCTGGAGCCGCAGCGGGGCAGCTATGTGCGCGGTTTCGGCCAGGCCTATGAGCTGGAGGGACCGGGGTTGGCGCGGCTCAAGGCGGTCACGGCGGAGCGGCTCGGCCGGCAAGCCGAGTAGCGGCGCCGCGCTGGCGGGCCGCCGATCAGGCCGGATCGGGCGCTTTGGTGGTGAGCTTCCGGTACAGGGCTTCGGTGCCCTGGGAGGGGTGCAGGCGTCGGCGCAGCGCCAGCATCTTGGCGCAACGCTGGTAGGCGGCCACCACCTCGCCGCGGTGTCCCCGCGCCGCGTGGCAGACCATCAGCCGCTGGTAGAACTCCTCGACCGCTTCCTCGGCGGCGAGCCCTTCCTCGTAGACCGAGATCGCCGCGGCCCAGTCCGCCATCGCCTCCAGCGTTTCGCCGTGCCGCAGCAGATGGCGCACGTAACTGGCGCGCAGCCGCTCGCGCAAGGGCAGGGCGAAGGTCGCCTCCGGGTCTTGCGCTAGGAACGGGCCGCGGTAGAGACGTAGCGGCTCGCCGCTGCCGCTTTCGAACGCCCAGAGATCGAGCCAGCAGAGCTTGTCGTTCAGGCTGAGCCGGCCGTCGCGCAGCAGCAGGAATTCGTTGCCGCCGAGCAAGCGGCGCAGGCGCTGCAGCGTGGTGACGAAGGCGCGGTGTGCGGCGTCGCCGTCAGCGTCCGGCCATAGCGTCTCGGCCAAAGTGGCTTCCGGTATCTGGCGGCCGCTGTGGGCCAGCAGGACCTTGAGCAGATCCAGCGGCTTTTTCTGCACCTTGGCGCCGAAGCGCAGCGGCACGTCGTCGATCACGATCTCGAACCGGCCCAGGGTGTAGATCCGCACCGGCCATGGCCAGTGCTCGGGAGCTTCGCTGGGCGGCTCCAGCCGGTGCCGGCGGACCAGGTGGCGGGCGTGGTCGGTCTCGATGCCGTGGGCGATGGCGAAGGCGCACAGCCGGGCGATCGAGTGGTTGTGCCAGAGCGGCGGGTTGCCGCGCAGCTGGCGCAGCAGCTCGAACAGCCGGCGCATGAAGTCGGTCGTCTCGGCCGGGGTAAGGGAGGTCAGCGCATCCTCGGTCCGGATCTGCAGGCACATGGCCTGGACGGTTTTGCTGCGGAGGGCCTCGGCGATGCGCTCGGCTTGCGCCAGCTGCGCCAGGCCGGCGTTGCGGTCGCCGCTGCGGATCAGCGCCCGCGCCAGGGCGGCCTGCAGCAGGCCCAGCGGCCAGCCGGCGCCGGCGGCCTCGGCGCTGCGCACGCCGGCCCGCGCCCAGGTCAGCATGCCTTCCAAGTCGTCGGCCCACACGGCGGCGAGGAATCGCTGGTGGTAGACATGGGCGTCGTGCATGTGGCCGCGCACCAGCGGCAGGCCGCGTGTGCGTCCGATCAGCGCCCAGTTGGGGCGGCCGCTGATCAGACTGGCCCAGAACTCCTGGGCCAGCAGCACCGGATCGAGCAAGTGCACGCCGCTGTCCTCGGCCAGCGCCAGTCCCTGCTGGATCACGCGCAGCGCCAGCTCGGGCTCGCCGTTGAAGTTGTGATAGCCGGACAGCATGGCCAGCCAGGCGATCCTGGCGAGCGGGGCGACGTCGTCGCTCTCGGCGAAGGGTTGCAGGCGGCTCACCAGCTCGCCGGCTTCGTTGAGCTCGCCCCGGATCCAGCCGAGATAGAACAGCAGGTGCTGCGCCGAGGTCATGCGCAGGTTCGGGGCGATGTCCTGAAACAGCACGCGTTTCAGCTTCTGCGCCCATCCCTCGAGCTGGGGATGGCTCGGCTGGCGGTAGGCGAGGATCGCGAAGATGGCGGCGACCGCCCGCACCTCGGTTTCCAGGGCGGCGAAGGTCGGGTGCCGGGCGTGCAGGGCGTCGAACTCGCTGATCCAGCGGTCGGCGCTCTTAAACTCGTCCCAAGCGATCAGGTAGGTCTCGATGATGCCGGCCCAGGTCAGATACATGCCCTCGGCCTGATCGCGCGCTTTGAAGCTCCAGTAGCCGTTCTCGAAGCTGTGGCGGGCCCCGGCCAGGTCGAACGGCAGGCGCGCCAGGCCGTGGTAGTACTGCAGCCAGGGCTCCTGCGCGAGCACGTCGCCGGGCAGCGCTTCCAGCCACGTCTGCAGGGTGCGGTAGCGGCCGCTGCGCAGCAGTGCCGGGCCGTGCTCGTGAATGAGCTCCACCGCCATCGACCAGTCGCGGATCTCGCGCACCAGTTGCACCGCGGCTTCGACCGCGCCGTGCCGAGCCAGCAGCATGGCCGCGTGCCGCTTGAGCGCGTCGAGCTCGCGCTCGGCCAGCGAGACTCGGCCGCGGGCGAGCAGGAACTGGCGGAACAGCGGATGGTACTCGTAGCTCGGCGGGGCGTCGGGCTGCCGGTGGCAGACGGTGAAGTAGTTGCGCCGCACCAGCGCCTCCAGCATTTCCCCGGCCCGCGGCAGGCCGGCCAGCTCGGCGGCGGTGTCGGCGGTCACGTTCGGCAGCAACGCGGTCTTGAGCAGCAAATCCTGTTCATCCCGCTCCATGCGGGCGAACACTTCCCCGGCCAGGTAATCGAATACCAGGGCGTCGCTCGCCTGGGCGATCTCGCGCACGCCGTCGGCGCGCGCCTGCTCCAGCATCAGCACCAGTCCCGCCATCCAGCCGCAGGTGCGCCTGTGCAGGCACTGGATCTGCTCGGCGCTCAGCGCTTCGTCGTCGAGCCGCAGGCGGCTCACGCCGAGCGTCTCCTCCTCGGTGAGCAGCAGCTCGTCGCGGCCGATCAGGGTGAAGCCTTCCTCGGTGCGCAGCCGCGCCAGCGCCGGCGGCGGGTCGTTGCGGCTGATCACGATCACGGTCAGCGCCGGGGGAACCTCCCGCAAACCTTGCCGGAACACGTAGTGCAGCGGCGAGTCGGCCGGCACGTCGTGATAGTCGTCGAACACCAGCACGCCGGCGCTGCGCACACAGGCGAACAGCTGACGGAAGTAGTTGCGCGCGAAGGCGTCCAGGCCCAGCAGGTACTCGGCGGTGAGCGTCGGCAGGGTCGCCGTGGGCGCGATGCGCTGGGCGGCCTGGGTGAGGTAGTTGAAGAACGTGGCCGGGTCGCCGTCGGCGGCGTCCAGGTGATACCACAGCGGCGTCGGACCGTGCTCGCTGAGGTAGTGGGCGACCGTGGTGGTCTTGCCGGAACCGGCGGGCGCGGACACCCAAATGATGCGCCCGCGGCGGGCGGCGTCCAGCCGTGCGAACAGGCGCGCTCGCGGGAAGACACGGCTGGGAACCGGGACAGCGAATTTGGCAAGGCTGGCGGCGTGTTGCACGCAGCGAGAGATCCGAAATTTTTATTAGGTTATTTAAACCGGCTAACAGCTTACTAGCTATTGACGATGCAGTCAGCTAACCGGCCTAGGGGTAACGGCTAGATAACCGGAAATCCTGCGACAAAGTTCACAGTTTTCCAACAAAGCGAGAATCGAAGCCGGCGCCACCGGTAATCGCCCGTAGTGAAAATTGCACATCGGCGCCGCGCGGAAGGAAGGCGAGAGCGTTCTTTGGGGGCAATTCCGCCCCGCCATGTCGTTGGCCAAGCCGATTACCGGCGTTACCGATCCGTTATCGCCAGCCTTCTACGGTGGCCGGGTGCCGCCACCCGGCGCACGCCTTACGCAGTTAGCACAGGACTTCCTCAGCATGAAATTCCCCTATGTCTGGCGCTTGCGCTTAGCGTTTTTTTGCTCTTTGACGCTCGCTCTGGCCGCGTGCGGCGGTGGCGGCGGCAGTGGAAACGGCGAGCAGCTTCCCGATGAACCCGATCCGATCGAGCCGACCGAGCCCGTCGGGGCGCCGACCGAGGTCGGCCGGCCCGTCGGTGCCGCGGTGACGGCCACGATTGGCAGTCTTGGCGGCAGCCTGAGCTCGGCGGACGGCCGCCTCGCCGTGCATGTGCCCGCCGGCGCTCTCGACCGGGACGTGGAGCTCAGCCTGCTGCCCATCGAGAACAAGGCTCATGGCGGCCGCGGCGACGCTTTCCGCTTGACGCCGGAGGGGCTGAGCTTCGCGCTGCCGGTGCAGCTGGTGTTCGGCTACGGCGCCGACGATCTGGCCGGCACCGCCGCTGACGCGCTCGGCGTGGCCTACCAGCGCGCCGACCGCACCTGGGAGTGGGCGGGGGCGCCGCAGGTCGACACCACCGCCCGTACCGTGACCGTCGAAACCACCCACTTCAGCGATTGGTCGCTGGTCGCCGGGCTGCAGCTGCAGCCGCGCGCGGCCACGGTGAAGACCGGCGAGTCGCTGACTCTGCGGGTGGTCGACTGCTACCCGGCGCCGGCCGAGGAGGACGGGCTGGTGCCGCTGGGCATGCGCTGCGACGGCCAGAGCGACGATGGGCTGGCGCCGCTGTGGTTCGTGCAGGAGTGGGCGGTCAACGGCAGCGCCGGTGGTTCCGGCGTCACCGGCACGGTGGCGAAGATCGATCAGGCGTCCGCGCGCTTCAACGCCCCTGGCCGGGTGCCGAATCCCGATACGGTGACGGTGAGCGCGCGCGTCGATCAGGGCAGCGCCGCGCGGCTACTGCTGGCGGCGGAGGTGCGCATCGTCGACGACAACGGCCCGGACTACGCCGGTACGTTGACGATGAGCAACGCGCTCTACGATATGACCGCCGAGGTCGCCTGGACCTTGTACGAGGATCTCGGCGACGTGCGCAGCTATCTGCCGAGCGGCACCATCACCGTCACCCTCAAGGATCCGACCTGCAACCCCGGCCCCTACCGGGTGCCGATCGCCAGCGGTACCCCCGACGATCCGGCCGGCAGCCTGGTGGTGTACACCGCGAGCAACAGCGCTTATCCCCGGCAGCACATGTTCACCGTGGGCGGTACTGGCAGCGTGACGGTCACCTGCGGCGACGGTTCCACCGAGCTCAACGGCGACATGTTCCAGGTGGCGCCCTATTATCCGTGCCTGGAGGCGGTGCGCCATCCGTACGGCGACGAGAGCGTGCTCAGCGGCAGCTTCAGCTGCTTCGGCGTGGACCAGGTGTCCTGGACCTTCCAGCGCCGCGCGCGCTGACGGCGCGAGGCCCGGCCGGCGCCGGCCGGGCCTGTCGACACCGCTGTTCCTATCGCGCTTGAAGCGCCGATCGCTTTGCGTGTAGCGTTCCCGGCCAGGACAGGGAGGCGCCGGTTGCGCGCGGTGCGCGTGAATATGACCGCGTGAGTATGACAAGGACGGGGGAATGCCAAGCGATCGCGACCACATTCTGGATTGGGCCGAGCAAGGGCTGATCGCCGATCGCGGATTGCGCGATGCCCTTACCGTCGCGCAGGCGCTGCCTGGGCCGCAGCACTGGCGCCGCTTCCTCGACCGGCTGCTGCTGTGGCTGGGCGTGGTCAGCCTCGGCGCCGGCGTAATCTTCTTCTTCGCCTACAACTGGGACGCGCTGGGGCGGTTCGGTAAGCTCGCTCTGGCGCAGCTGCCCATCCTCGCTTGCCTGCTGGCAATATGGCGCGCCGGGCTGGACTCGCCGACCGGCAAGGCGGCGGTGCTGCTGGCCTCGCTGCTGGTCGGCGCCCTGTTCGCGCTGATCGGCCAGATCTACCAGACCGGCGCTGACACCTATCAGCTGTTCGTGGCCTGGGCCGGCGCGATCCTACCCTGGACGCTGCTGGCGCGTCTGCCGGCGCTGTGGTTGCTGTGGCTCGTGCTGGTGCACGTGGCGCTGGCGCTGTATCTGCGGCATTTCGGCCTGGACTGGGGGTGGCCCGGTCTGGACGAGCCGAGCTTGCTGCCGCACGCGCTAATCGATCTGGCGGCGCTGATTGCGTGGGAGCTGGCCGGCGCCCGCGGCGTGCGCGGCTTCGACCGCCCCTGGGGGCCGCGCGTCATCGCCACGGCCGCCGGCGCCGCCCTGACCTGGATGGCTCTGCTGTGGATCTACGGTTTCGGCGCCTCCACCGGTGCGGCGGCGCTTTGGCTACTGTGGCTGCTGGCTGGCGCGGCGGTTTATTTGCGCTGGCGGCGCGACCTCTACATGCTCGCCGTGTTGGCGCTGGCGGTGATCGTCGCCGTCGTCACCGCTCTTATTAGTTGGGTGTTCGATGCCGTGCTCGATTCACCGGGTGGCCTGATGCTGGCTGGGCTGGTCGGCATCGGCATGTCGGCGGCTGCCGCGGTCTGGCTGCGGCGGCTGGCGAACGCGGAGATCCAGGCATGAGTGCGTCGCGGTCGTCGCTCTGGGCCGAGCTGCGGGAGCGCCGGCTGGGGGCGGGCGAGGCGCCGGGCGAGCCGAGCCATACGCCCTGGTATGTTCGGATAATGCTCGGCATCGTCGGCTGGTTCGGCTCGCTGTGCGTGCTCGGTGCGCTCGGCCTGCTGCTGTTCCTGGCGCTGAGTGAGTCGCTGGCCTTCGGACTCGGCGTGGGCGCGGCGCTGTGCGCGGCGGCGGCCGGCTTGGCTCGCTCCTATGGCGGCAACGATTTCTGCGCGCAAAGCGCCTTTGCCCTGAGCTTGGCCGGTCAAGGTCTGGTGCTGGTAGCGTTGACGGTGCATTTTGACCCGTCCCAATCCGAGCTGGCGTTGGCCGCTCTGGTGCTGGCGGTGCTCATGGCGGCGGCGGTGCCGGTGTTCCTGCACCGGGTCTGGTGTGCGCTCACGGCGGCTCTGGCGCTGATTTTTCTGGGCGATGGCTGGTGGCGGGTGTGGCCGCCGGCGCCGTTGGTCCTGACCGCGCTGCTGGCATGGCTGTGGCTGACCGAGTTCCAGTGGGCGCGCCTGGCCGGCCTGAAGCGGGCGGCGGGTTACGGCATCATGCTGGCTTTGCTGGCCGCCATGACGTCCGAGCGCTGGCTGGCGTCCGGTGCCGGTACGGTTCCGCCGCCGGGCTGGCTCTTGCGGGCCGGCTACGGCCTGCTGCTGCTCGCCGCAGTGGCGTTGCTGCTTCGGCGCGAGGGCGTGGCGGTCGACGGCGCCGGGGGGCGCCTGGCGCTGATCCTGAGCGTGCCGCCCGCGCTGGCCAGCTGCTTCGCGCCCGGGCTGGCGCCGTTCCTGCTCGGCCTGCTCTTCGGCTTCGCCAACGGCGACCGTGTGCTCACAGGGCTGGCGGTGGGCGCGCTGTTGCTCTATCTCGGCAATTACTACTACTGGCTGGAGCTGTCCCTGCTGCACAAATCGCTGCTGCTGATGGCGCTCGGTGCGGCGCTGCTTGCCGCGCGCTATGCGCTGCGCACCCTGTGGCCGGTTTCGGAGGCGCGAAACCATGCGTAGCCTGCTTGCCGTGCTGGCCGGCATCGCCGTGCTGCTGGTCGCCAATTACGACATCGTCGCCAAGGAGTGGCTGCGCCGCGAGGGCCGGCCGGTGCTGCTAGAACTGGTGCCGGTCGATCCGCGCTCGCTGATGCAGGGCGATTACATGGCGCTGAACTTCCGGGTCGCGCGCGATGCCTTCGGCACGCTGTGGGCGCAGGAGCGCAGCGACGACGGTTACCTGGTGCTGGCGCTGGACGAGCGGGGCGTCGGCCATTACGTGCGCAAGGACGACGGCGGCCCGCTGGCCGCCAATGAGCTGCGGCTGCGCTACCGCATACGCAACCGCCAGCCGCTGATCGCCACCGACGCCTATTTCTTTCAGGAGGGGACGGCCAGCACGTACCAGATGGCCCGGTTCGGTGAGCTGCGGGTGGCGCCCGACGGCGAGGCGCTGCTGGTCGGGCTGCGAGATCAGAACTTAGAGCCGCTGGGACCGACGCGTTAGTCGGCAGGCGCGTCGGCGTTCGTCTCGGCAGTGCACAGCGGCAGCAGGATGGTGAACGTGCTGCCCTCGCCGGGTCTGCTGTCGACCTGGATGCGGCCGCCGTGCAGTTCGGCGATCTGCTGCGTCACGTACAGGCCCAGCCCCAGGCCGCCATAATGCGCCACCGACACGGCGCGTTCGAAGCGACGGAAGATACGTTCCAGATGCTCGGCGGCGATGCCCGGCCCCTGATCCTTGACCCACAGCCGCACGCCGTCGCCCTGGCGCGCCAGCCCCACCTCGATCTCGGACTGCGGGGCGTACTTGCAGGCGTTGGCGAGTAGGTTCACCAGCGCCTGCTCCAGCCGCAGGCGGTCCCAGCGGCCGGTGATCCCCGGCTGCAGGCGCTGGACCACCTCGCAGCTGGAGTCCTGCAGCAGCCCCTGCATGCGCGCCAGCACCGAGTGTACGGCGTCGGAGAGGTCGAAATCGCCCAGATTCAGGCGGATGCGGCCGGTGGCGATGCGCGAGACGTCGAGCAGATTCTCGATCAGCTCAGCGATGCGTTCGCCGCTCTCGATGGCGAGCGCCAGGCGGGTGGTGATCGGCTCGCGCTCGCAGGGACCGTTGCCGCGTTTGAGCAGCCGCTCCAGCCCCTTGAGCTGCAGCAGCGTCGCGGTCAGCGGTGTGCGCAGCTCGTGAGCGGCGATGGACAGGAATTCGTCGCGCACCCGCACCGCTTCCCGCGCCGCCTCGTAGGCGCGGGCGGTTTCCTCGGCTTCCACCCGCTCGGTGAGGTCGCGCACCACCTTGGCGAAACCGTACAGTTGACCGTTGCCGTCGCGCAGCTCGGTGATGGTCACATCGGCCCAGAACCGGCTGCCGTCCTTGCGCACCCGCCAGCCGATGTCGTGCGTCACGCCCTGGCGGTCGGCCAGCTGCAGCAGCCGCAACGGCTTGTGCAGTGCCTGATCCTCGGGGGTGTAGAACAGCTCGACGTGCCGACCGAGCACTTCCGAGGCTTGGTAGCCTTTGATGCGCTCGGCGCCGGCGTTCCAGGTGGTGATCCGGCCGGATGGATCGAGCAGGAAGATCGCGTAGTCGTGGATCTGCTCGACCAGGATGCGAAAGCGCTCCTCGCTCTGGCGCAGCGCCTGTTCGGCCTGCCAGCGCTCGGTGACGTCGTGCGTGACCTTGGCGAAACCGTCGAGCTCGCCGGCCTCGTCGCGCAGCGCGGTGACCGCGATATGGGCGCGGAACAGGGTGCCGTCCTTGCGCACCCGCCAACCTTCCTCTTTGAACTGGCCGCTTTCGGCCGCTGTGCGCAGCTCCTGCTCGGGACGGTGGGCGGCCAGGTCGTCGGCCGTGTAGAACAGGCCGAAGTGGCGGCCGATGACCTCGTCGGCGCGATAGCCGAGCAGGCGCTCGGCGCCGGCGTTCCAGCTGAGCACCGTGCCGTCGCGGTCGAGCATGAGGATGCCGTAGTCCAGCACGCTGTCTATCAGCGCGCGGGCGTTGGCTTCGCTCAGAGGGAGTGGAGCGGGGCTGGCGCCGGATGTGTGGTTGGGGGGGACGTCCATGCGGTACTCTCGTGAGGCGTCAGCGGGGGGCGGGGCCGCTCGGGCGGCGTGCGCGCTCATCCGCCGCTTGGTCGCCAGCCGGGCAGATGGCAGGCGATGGCGTCGAGCAGGGTGTCCAGGTCGAAGGGCTTGCGCAGCACGCCCTGCGCCCGCAGTTCGCCGACGTGGGCCGCGGTGTCGCCGGTGGCGGTGAGGATCAGGGTCGGGATGTCGGCCAGCCGAGGGTCGGACAGCTGCCGGACGCGGAATTCCCAGCCGCTCATGACCGGCATCATGAGGTCCAACATCACCAGATCCGGCAGTCTGTCGGCTTCGCGTAGCCGGTCGATGCCTTCCGCGCCGTTGGCGGCGGCCAGGCAGTCCAGCCCTTCGTCGATCAGTGCCATGCACAGCGAATCGCGGATGGCGCGATCGTCGTCGATGATCAGCACGGTCCGCTGTCTGGCCGGTTGCGCGTAGCCGCGGTCCGCATCGGGGCCGTTCGGCATGTTCAGGGGGCGGGCGCACGAGGCGGGCATGACGAGCGCCCTGGCATGCGCCCGGGCCGGTCGAGAATGGTGGCCAACAGGGCGAAAAGAGCCGAGCGGCCGGGTATGGTCCGGTTCCATCGTCAATGATTACCTGCGTTGCGTGACGCCACGGCTGTCGATGGACCTGTCAGCCAAGGCCTGAGAATGGGCTCGCTGGTGACAGTACCCAATCCGGGGGAGGGGCACAGCTAGGAGATGCCCTAGCGGTATTGCGTTGGTTCGCGTGGGGGACGGCGAGCGTCGGGGGCCGGGATCGGCCCCCGAGGTGATCGGCGATGCCGTTACAGCTGCTTGGCCTGGTTGCGCAGCACGTACTTCTGGATCTTGCCGGTCGAGGTCTTGGGCAGCGGTCCGAAGATCACGGTCTTGGGCGCCTTGAAGTGGGCCATGTTGGCGCGGCAGAACTCGATGATCTCCTGCTCGGTGGCCTGCATGCCCTCCTTGAGGGTGACGAAAGCGCAGGGGGTCTCGCCCCACTTCTCGTCGGGGCGCGCCACCACCGCCGCCTCCAGCACCGCCGGGTGGCGGTAGAGCACGCCCTCGACCTCGATCGACGAGATGTTCTCGCCGCCGGAGATGATGATGTCCTTGGAGCGGTCGCGGATCTCGATGTAGCCGTCCGGGTGCCACACGGCCAGGTCGCCGGTGTGGAACCAGCCGCCCTTGAAGGCTTCCTCGGTGGCTTCCTTGTTCTTGAGGTAGCCCTTCATGACGTTGTTGCCGCGCATGAAGATCTCGCCCATGTGCTCGCCGTCGCGCGGCACCGGCTCCAGGGTGTCGGGATCGGCCACCATCAGCCCTTCCAGCATGTGGTAGCGCACGCCCTGGCGCGCCTTGAGGCGGGCCCGCTCCTCCAGCGGCTTGTCGTTCCACTCCTCGTGCCAGGCGCAGACGGTCACCGGCCCGTATACCTCGGTCAGGCCGTAGGTGTGGGTCACCTCGATGCCCATGGCCTCGGCCGCGGCCAGCACGGCGGCGGGCGGCGCGGCGCCGGCGGTCATGGCCTTGACCGGGTGATCGATGCCCTTCTTGAGTTCCGCGGGCGCGTTGACCAGGCTGTTGAGCACGATCGGCGCGGCGCAGAAGTGGGTGACCTTCTCCTGGCGGATCAGCGACAGGATGGGCTCGGGCCGCACTTGGCGCAGGCAGACGTGCGTGCCGGCCATGGCGGTGATGGTCCAGGGGAAGCACCAGCCGTTGCAGTGGAACATGGGCAGCGTCCACAAGTACACCGGGTGCTGGGCCATGGACCACACCAGGATGTTGCCGACCGCGTTCAGGTGGGCGCCGCGGTGGTGATAGACCACGCCCTTGGGCTTGCCGGTGGTGCCGGAGGTGTAGTTGAGCGCGATCGCCTGCCACTCGTCGTCGGGCGGCAGCCAGGCGAACTCCGGATCGCCTTGGGCGATGAACGCCTCGTAGTCCATCTCGCCGAGATCGCGGCCGCCTTGGTAGAGCGGGTCATGGACGTCGATCACCAGCGGCTTGCGCTCCACTCGCTCCAGCACCTTGGCGATGGTGTCGGAGAATTCACGGTCGGTGATCAGCACCTTGGCCTGGCCGTGATCCAGCATGTAGGCGATGGCCTCGGCGTCGAGGCGGATGTTGAGCGCGTTGAGTACGGCGCCGGCCATCGGCACGCCGAAGTGCGCCTCGAGCATTTCTGGGATGTTCGGCAGCATCACCGCCACCGTGTCGCCTTTGCCCACGCCGTGCTTGACCAGCGCCGAGGCCAGCCGCCGGCAGCGGGCGTAGGTTTCTGCCCAGGTGCGGCGGATCTGGCCGTGAACGACGGCGGTGCGCTGCGGGTAGACGCTGGCGGTGCGCTCGATGAAGGTCAGCGGCGAGAGCGGCACGTAGTTGGCGGCGTTTTTCGGCAGGTCAGTGTCGTACATATTGCTCATGACGGTCTCCGGAGCTCCTTGCGATCCGAATTCGTGGCGGGGCGTGCGTAGGCGATCAGCGCGGCTGCCAGCGCGGCGGGCGTTTCTCAAGGAAGGCGTCGATGCCTTCCTCGGTGTCGGGGTCGGCCAGGTTGCAGACCATCAGCTCGGTGGCCAGGGCGTAGGCCCGATCCAGGCCGGCTTCCAGCTGCTCGTAGAACAGTCGCTTGCCGGCCTGGATGGCCGCCGGCAGCTTGGCGGCGATGACCGCGGCCAGCTCCCGGGTCGCCTCCGCCAGCCGGGCCGCCGGCACCACCTGGTTCACCAGCCCCTTGGCTTGAGCCTCCTGAGCGTCGAGGAAGCGGCCGGTGAACAGCATCTCCAGCGCATGCTTGCGGGCGAGGTTGCGGCTCAGCGCCACGCCGGGCGTGCCGCAGAAGAAGCCGAGATTGATGCCGGAGGTGGCGAAGCGGGCGTCGTCGGCGGCCACCGCTAGATCGCAGCTGGCCACCAGCTGGCAGCCGGCGGCGGTGGCGATGCCGTTGACCTGGGCGATCACCGGCTGCGGCAGGCGGACGATGCGCAGCATGACCTCGCTGCACAGACTGAACAGCTCGCGGTGGAAGGCGCTGTCCGGCTTGGCGCGCAGCTCCTTGAGGTCGTGGCCCGCGCAGAAGGCCTTGCCGTTGCCGGCCAGGATCACCACCCGTACCGTCGGGTCGTCCTTGAGCTGATCCAGCGTGTCGCGCAGGGCCAGCAGCAGTTGCTGCGACAGGGCGTTGTATTGCTGCGGACGGTTGAGCGTGACGGTGGCGATGCCGTCCTGGCGATGCACCAGCAGGACGGACTCCTCCGAGGCGGTTACGGTGCTCATGGTATCTCCTCCGCGGTCGGCCCGGCCTGGCGAGTGGACGCGAATTCGCCGCCGGATCGTTGTTTTGGTCTTGCTACATGACGATGGCGTAAAGCTGCCGCAAGGCCGGCGCAGGGGAAACCTAGACTTTAGTTGTAAGGTGCGCGACGACACGGGAGGGGCGCGCGCGAAGGCGCGTCCGCGGCCGGATGAGTCGAACCCCACCCCGGGAGCCCGGGGCGTCGGAGCGCGAAAGGAAGGGGTCAGCTGCTGCTCAGGCGCAGGCCGATCAGGCCGGCGACGATCAGCGCCAGCGACAGCAGCCGGCCGAGGGCGGCGGACTCGCCCAACCAGACGATTCCCACCAGGACGGTGCCGACCGCGCCGATGCCGGTCCACACCGCATAGGCCGTGCCGACCGGCAGGTTGCGCATGGCCAGCCCGAGCAAGCCGAGACTGGCGATCATGGCGGCGACGGTGGCCACGGTGGGCAGCGGGCGCGTGAAGCCGGCGGTGAACTTCAGCCCTACCGCCCAGACCACTTCGAGCAGGCCGGCGACGAACAGGATGAGCCAGGACATAGCGATGGCTTTCTTCACTGCGGGCGGGGTCGTCCCCGCGGGAACGGAGCGGCGATGGGGCCGTCCCCACCGCGAAGGTCTAAGCCGCCATCATAGCCCGTTGCGCGCTGCCAGTGCCTGCTCGGTTTCCGCCGCCAGGGTCGCCACTAGCTCGGCGGCCGGCAGCGCCCGGCTCATGGGCGCGCCTTGCCCGGCCCACAGCGACAGATAATCCGGCCGGTCGGCGGCCGCCGCCGCGCGGCGAATGTCGCCAGTGAGCGCGTTCTGGATCGGGTAGGGCGGGAATTCGTGCTGGTGTGGCTGCAGGCGGCGCAGGTAGTCGTTGAACAGGCCGCGCGCCGGCCGGCCGGAGAAGGCGCGGGTGACCACGGTCTCGTCGTCGCGCGCTTGCCGCAGTCGCGCCTTGTAGCCGGCCGGTATGGCCGCCTCGGGGCAGCTCAGGAACGCCGTGCCCAGCTGGCAGCCGGCGGCGCCGAGCGTCAGCGCGGCGGCGATGCCGCGGCCGTCCATGATGCCGCCGGCGGCAATCACCGGCACGCGCACCGCGTCGGCCACTTGCGGCACCAGCGCCATGGTGCCGATCAACGCCCGCTCGAAATCCCCCAGGAAAGTCCCGCGGTGGCCGCCGGCCTCGGCGCCTTGGGCGCAGACGGCGTCGGCGCCGACCGCCTCCCAGGCACGCGCCTCGGCCACGGTGGTGGCGGTGCCGATCACGACGATGCCGCGCTGCCTCAGCGCCCTCATGCGATCGCGGTCGAGGATGCCGAAGGTGAAGCTGGCCACCGGCGGGCGCGCTTCCAGCAGCGCGTCGAACTGCGCCGCGAAGTCCTGCGCGAAGCGCTCCGGCACCGGCGGCTGCGGCAAGCCCAGCTCGGCGCGAATCGGCGCGAGCAGTGCGTTGGCGCGGGCCAGCTGCGCCGGGTCGGCTTGCACCGGTTCGAGGACGAACAGATTGACGGCGAACGGCCGCTCGGTGCCGGCGCGGATCTCGGCCACCGCCGCGGCGATCTGCTCGGGCGAGAGCAGGGCGGCGGCCAGTGAGCCCAGCGCGCCGGCGTTGGAGACGGCGGTTATCAGCCGCGAGGTGGTGATGCCGCCGGCCATGGGGGCCTGGATCAGCGGCAGACGGATGCCGAGCAGTTCGGTGAGGGCAGTGGTGCGAAACATGTCACGGCTCCTCTTGTCGGATCGGGCGGATCAGGTGCCGACCAGCGTAGCCGCCGGCGCCGATTCGCTCCAGCTTCGTGGGTTTCGCTTGATCTACATCATGGGCTGACGTTTGTCAGGCGCTAGGGTGTATGCTTCGGCCGCCGCGTGGCGGCCGCAGGAGGAGAGCGTTCGGTGGATTTCAGTTACAGCCCCAAGGTCGAGGAGATGCGCGCGCGGGTGCGCGACTTCATCGACCGCTACGTATTACCCCATAACCTGCAGTGGCATCGCGAAGTCGCCGAAGGGCGATATCCGCTGCAGCTGATCGAGGATCTCAAGGCGCTGGCCAAGTGGGACGGCCTGTGGAACCTGTTCCTGCCCGGGCTGCGCGACGACGAGCCGGGCACCCGCATGACCACGCTCGAATACGCCCCGGTGGCGGAGATCATGGGGCGGGTGCATTGGGCTTCCGAGGTGTTCAACTGCTCGGCGCCGGACACCGGCAACATGGAGCTGCTGCACCTGTTCGCCACCGAGGAGCAGCGCAAGCAGTGGTTGATGCCGCTGCTGGAGGGCGAGATCCGCTCCTGCTTCGCCATGAGCGAGCCGGACGTGGCCTCCTCCGACGCCACCAACATCGAGACCAGCATCGTCCGCGACGGCGATGAGTACGTCATCAACGGCCGCAAGTGGTTCATCACCGGCGTGGCCCACCCCAACTGCCGGCTGGCGATCGTGCTCGGCGTTTCCGATCGCAACGCCGAGCCGCACCGGCGTCACAGCATGGTACTGGTGCCCCTGGATACGCCGGGGGTGGAGATCGTGCGCAACATCCCGATCATGCACTACCACTCGCCGGAGGGGCACTGCGAGCTGGTGTTTCGCAACGTGCGGGTGCCGGCCGGCAATCTGCTGGGCAAGGAGGGCGACGGCTTCGCCATGGCGCAGGCGCGCCTGGGGCCGGGACGCATCCATCACTGCATGCGCACCATCGGCCAGTGCGAGCTGGCGCTGGAGCTGATGCGCGAGCGAGCGCTGGAGCGGCGCAGCTTCGGCAAGTATCTGGCCGATCACGCCAACGTCGCCGACTGGATCGCCCATTCGCGGCTGGAGATCGACCAGGCCCGGTTGCTGGTGCTGCAGGCGGCCTGGCAGATCGACACCTACGGCGCACAGTCGGCCCGCACCGCCGTGTCCGCCATCAAAGTGGTGGCCGCCCAGCTGCAGACCCGGGTGCTCGACCGCGCCATCCAGGTGTTCGGCGCCATGGGCCTGTCGCCGGACACGCCGCTCAGCTATCTCTGGACCTGGGGCCGGGCTATGCGCTTCCTGGATGGGCCGGACGAGGTGCACCTGCGGGTGGTGGCGCGGGACGAGCTGCGCAAGGCGCGCGAGATGCGGGGCCAGCTGGCGCCGTTCTTTACGCTGCCCGATGATTTGAAACCGCGGGGGTGAGGAAGGGCGGCGCCCGCTGCGGAGGGGGGAGCGGGCGCCGCGCCGACCGACCGGTCGCCTCGGGGGGACGATCGCGCTAGCATTGCCGCCATCGGAGGTTCGTCATGAGCAATTCCCCCTTCATCGTCGACGTCACCCAGCACAACTTTCAGCAGATCGTCATCGAAGGCTCCTACCGCCAGCCGGTGGTGGTGGACTTCTGGGCCGACTGGTGCCAGCCCTGCCGCGTGCTGATGCCCATCCTCGCCCAGTTGGCCGAGGCCTACCGCGGCGCGTTCGTGCTGGCCAAGGTCAACGCCGACCAGGAGCCGGCGGTGACCGGCTATTTCCGAGTGCGCACCCTGCCTACCGTGATGGTGTTCAAGGACGGCCAGGTGGTGGACCACTTCGTCGGCGTGCAGCCGGAAGGGGCGATCCGCGCGATGCTGGACCGCCATGTGCTCAAACCGTCCGATCAGCTGCGCGCCCAGGCCCGGCAGCTGGCCGCGGAAGGGCAGCTCGACCAGGCGCTGGCGGTGCTGGAACGGGCGGCGCAGCTGGCGCCCAACGATCACCTGATTCGGTTGGACATGGCGCGCATCGCGGTCGCCAAGGGCGAGGTCGATGCCGCCCGGCAGGTGCTGGAGTCGCTGCCGGCCGACGTGCGCGAGGAGCCCGAGGCCAAGGCGCTGAAAGCGCAGCTGCAGTTCATCGACCAGCTGCCGGGCTTGCCGCCGGCCGCCGAGCTGGAGCGGCGGCTCGCCGTCAACCCCAAGGATTCCGAGGCCGACTATCAGCTGGCGATCCACCAGATCGCCGGCGGCGACTACGAGGGCGCGATGAGCCGGTTGTTCGCCTTGGCCCAGCGCGACCGCAAGTACGGCGACGATCAGGCGCGCAAGACGCTGCTGCAGCTGTTCGACCTGCTCGGCGCCGACGATCCGTTGGTGAAGTCGTTCCGCCGCAAGCTGTTCGCGGCGATGTACTAGGCGTGTCGCTCCGCTTGTCGTGCACGGCCGCGCGGCTCCTGCCTCGGCGGCGGGATCCGTGCGAGGCCGTGCTAGCCGGCTTCGCCTCGCTCTCCCCGCGAAGGGGGAGGGAACGTATAGGGGGGATTGCTCTGCGTAGGCCCGGTTGCGGTATATCTGCCCGGCAGCCGCAGCGAGCCGATCACGCTCTGTGGCGATGTGCATGCGCGAGTCCGGTTCCGGGGAGAGCCCAGTATGGGGACGAAGTCCACAGGATGGGGATAACGCACGCACGCCGTGCCGCTTCAGCCCCGGGTGGGAACGGGGCCGGACCTGGAACCGGGCGAGAAGGTTAGGAGCCGGCTCGCTTCGGCTTGGCGGCTTGCGGTTCGAGCGGTAGGTCGGCGGCGTGGCGGCCGCCGGGGCCGACCTCGACCTGCACCTGGCGCGGGTCCAGCGGCTCGCCGCACTCGGAGCAGACCAGCACTGGGTGGAAGTGATGGCCGCAGCTCCTGTGCAGGTACTGCAGCGGCGGTCCTTTCTTGCCGGCCATGTGCTTGTCCCCCCAGCGCACGATGGCCATGATCACCGGATAGAGATCCAGCCCCTTGGGCGTGAGGCGGTATTCGTAGCGCAGCGGCCGCTCCTGGTAGGCGACCTTGGTCAGCACGAAGTTATCGACCAGTTTCTGCAGGCGATCGGCGAGGATGGGGCGGGCGATGCCGAGCCGGCTCTGGAATTCCTCGAAGCGGCGCACTTTCAGGAAGCATTCGCGGAGGATGAGCAGCGTCCAGCGGTCGCCGATCACCGACAGGGTCCGCGCCACCGAGCACGGCTGCTGAGCCAGTTCGTTCCATTGCATCTGTCGTCTCCTGCGCGCGCCGGGGGAGCCCGTGTCCGGCCCACGGGCTCTGTATCCATCATGGATGTACAGTACATTTTAAATTTGCACCCACCGGCCGGCAACGCGCCGTCTAGGCGATCGGCGCGGCGCTCTTGCCGTACTGCCGCAGATACTCCTCCTCCACATCGCGCAGCCGGTCCTTGCCGAAGAAGATCTCGTCGCCGACGAAGAAGGTCGGGCTGCCGAACGTGCCGCGCCGGACCGCCTCGTCGGTGATTTCGACCAGCTCCCGTTTGACGTCGTCGTTGCCGATGCCCGTCATGAACGCCTCGGCCGGCAGGCCGGCTTCGGTGAGCACGCGCTGGAATACCGCCATGTCGCCCATGTCGAGCTCGCGTTCCCACATGGCGGCGAACACCGTTTCCACGTAGCGCTCGAACAGGTCCAGCTTGCGTGCCAGCACGGCGCCGCGCATCAGCTGCAAGGTATTGATCGGGAAATGCGGATTGAAGCGGAACTGGCTGAGTCCGTGGCGCTTGATGAAGCGTTGCATCTCCAGCCGCTCGTAGGCGAGCTTGGCCGGAATGTTGGCCAAGGCCACGACCGGCGACTGGTTGCCGGTGGCCTTGAAGATGCCGCCGAGCAGCGCCGGCTTCAGCACGAACACCGGCCCGATGCGTCGTTCGATCTCGGGGATGACCTTGTAGGCCAGATAGGCGTTGGGGCTGCCGAAATCGAAATAGAAGTCGATCCGCCCGGTCATGTTTCGCTCCTCCTCGGCTGTCGGTATGTGGTCGCCAGGCGCGAGCGGTGTTCCGGCGGCCGCGCCCTTCCGCGTGCACGTTGCGTGTGATTATAGAACTTACGATGCCATACCGGCCGTGCCGCCGAAAGATAGGGCAAGCCATGTAAATGAGTTGTGGCGCATGCCGCTCCTGTTATGGTTTTATTATTGAACTTATATGGTCGCCATGAGGGGCGGCGCGGCGAGTATCGGCAGAGAGGAGAGGGCAGGTATGACAGCGTCGCAAGGAACACCGGCCGCTACGGCGCGGCCGCAGCGGAACGCCACGGTGGCCGTGGTCGGGGCCGGCGATTTCATCGGCGCGGCCATCGCCCGCAAGTTCGCCGCGGAGGGGTACACGGTGTTCATCGGCCGGCGCCAGGGCGAAAAGCTCGCCCCGCTCAAAGCCGAGATCGAGGCCGCTGGCGGTCGGGCATTCGCCCGCTCGCTCGACGCCCGCGACGAGGAGCAAGTCGCCGCCTTCATGCGCGACGCCGACGCCGAGGCGCCGCTGGAGGTGGCCATCTTCAACATCGGCGCCAACGTCAATTTCCCGCTGCTGGAGACCACCTCGCGGGTGTTCCGCAAGGTCTGGGAGATGGCGTGCTACGCCGGCTTCCTGACCGCGCGCGAGGCGGCGCGCCACATGCTGCCCCGCGGCCGCGGCTCGATCTTCTTCACCGGCGCCACCGCCGGACTGCGCGGCGGCATCGGCTACGCCGCTTTCGCCAGCGCCAAGTTCGGGCTGCGGGCGCTGGCCCAATCCTGCGCCCGCGAGCTGGGCCCGCAGGGTATCCACGTCGCCCACTTGGTGATCGATGCCGGGGTCGATACCGCCTGGGTGCGCGAGCGCATCCGCGAGCGCGGCGGCGACGAGGCGTTAGCCAACCTCAAGCCGGACCAGCTGATGCGCCCGGAATCGGTGGCCGAGACTTATTGGCTACTGCACCAGCAGCCGCGCGACGCCTGGACCTTCGAGCTGGACCTGCGGCCGTACATCGAGAAGTGGTGACGGGCGCGGCGCGCGGTCCGATCAGGAACGGTCGAAACGGCCGTAAAACACCCGGGTCTGGTATTCCAGCGTCACCGTGCCGTCGATCTGGTGCCGGTCGAAGCTGCGGCGCAGGGCTTCGAGCATGGGCTCGTGGTTGGGATGGCCGGGCACGGGGGCGTAGGACGAGGACAGTAACCGACCCTTGAGCGCGTCGAAGTCGAGCCGCTGGTAGTTGGGAAAGCTGCGGAAGGCCACCGGTGCCGGCGCGAAGAACTCGGCGACCTGCTCGGGGCCGATGTTGCGATGGTCGACGATGCCGTATTCCGGCGCGTAGTCCTGCAGCAGCTGCTCGTACTCGCGCAGGAACGGGGTGGTGTCAACCACCCGCTCGTTCCAGATCAGCACCGTCCAGCCGCCGGGCTTGAGGATGCGCCGAAACTCGTGGCGCGCCCGTTCGCGGTCGAACCAGTGAAAGGCCTGCGCCGCCGTGACGATGTCCACCGACCCGTCCGCCAGCCCGGTGGCTTCGGCCGGGGCGGCCACGCTGGCGAAGCCGGGCGAGCCGCTCAGCAGTTGCTCGGCGGCGGCGCGCATGGCGGCGTTAGGTTCCACCGCCAGCACCCGCGCGCCGCGCTCCAGCAGCAAGCGGCTGAAGATGCCGGTGCCGGCGCCGACATCGGCGACCACCGCGCCCGGGCCGAGCCCGCACTCCCGCTCCAGCAGGTCGAGCAGTGCCGGCGGATAGCTCGGCCGGTAGCGGACGTAGTTGTCGACGCGGTCGGAGAAACGTTCGGTGGCGGGCTTCATGAAAACTCCCGGACGAATGACGGACTTCCTTTGATACCCGTTGCGGTCGTTTTCGCCAAGCCCGCGCGCTCAGGCGCGCGGCACGGTCTGCGGTTCGACGAACTCGAACAGCCCCTCGATGCCGCCCTCGCGGCCGAACCCGGACTGCTTGCGGCCGCCGAACGGCGCTTCCGGCGTCGGGCCGCTGCCGGTGTTGTGGCCGACGTGGGCGAACTCCAGGCGGCGGATCACCCGCTCGGCGCGCTCGTCGTCGCCGCTGAATAGATACGCCGCCAGACCGAACTCGGTGGCGTTGGCCAGGCGTACGGCCTCGTCCTCGTCGGTGAACGGCATGATCGGCACCAGCGGCCCGAAGGTTTCCTCGCACTGCACGGCCATGTCCGGCGTCACGTCGGTCAGCACCGTGGGCGGGTAGAAACAGCCCCAATCCTTGTCGGCTGGCGGCGGCAGCTCGCCGACCACCAGTCGGGCGCCGCGCGCCAGCGCGTCGGCGACATGACGGCGGACCTTGTTGAAGCCATCGCGGCCGATCAGCGGGCCGATGTCCACGCCCGGCTCCATGCCGTCGCCGACCCGCAGCCGCCGCACCCGCTCGGCGACCAGCTCGGTGAACGGCGCCAGCACCGCGCGCTGCACCAGGATGCGGTTGGCGCACACGCAGGTCTGGCCGGCGCCGCGGAACTTGTTGGCCATGAGCTGGTCGGCGGCCGCTTCCAGGTCGGCATCGGCGAAGACGATGAAGGGCGCGTTACCGCCCAGCTCCAGGGTCAGCCGCTTGAGGCCGGCGGCGCACTTGGCCATGAGCGCGCGGCCGGTTTCGGTGGAGCCGGTGAAGCTCACCGACCGCACCGCCGGCTGGGTGCACAGGGTGTCGCCGATGGGACCGGCGGGGCCCATCACCAGATTGACCTTGCCCGGCGCTAGGCCGACCGCCGAGTCCAGCAGCTGAAACAGGGCGATCATGGTCAGCGGCGTCTTCGACGCCGGCTTGATCACGCAGCTGCAATCGGCGGCCAGCGCCGCCGACAGCTTCTTGGCGATCATGGCGATGGGGAAGTTCCAGGGCGTGATCAGCGCCGCCACCCCGGCCGGCCGGTAATGCACGGTCCAGGCGAGCCCGCGCGGGCGCTCGCTCAGCCGGCGCGGTTCGAGCGCGTCGATGTGCTCGGCGCAGTAGCGGAAGAAGCCGGCGGCGTAGTCGACCTCGACCTGCGCCTCGGGCCACGGCTTGCCGTGCTCCAGGGTGATGATCCGGCCCAGTTCCTGACGCTGGGCCGTCAACGCGTCGGCGATGGCTAGCAGCAGCGCGCGCCGCTTGGTAAGCGGCGTCGGCGTCTCCATTGCCTTCTCGGCGGCTCGCACCGCGCGTTCGGTCTCGGCGGCGCCCATCAGCGGCACGCGCGCCAGGCACTCGCCGTTGGCCGGATTGAGGACCGGGAAATCTCGACCGCTGTCGCCGCCGCACCAGCGGCCGTCGATGAAGCCTTGCAGGTTAGGAAGGAGAGGGGATTCGATCATGGCACACCTTTCCCGCCGGGGTAGTAGACTTGGAGGTTCCTCCTAAATGAGGGCGACGCTGGTCGGCGCGCGAATTTCCGCTTGCGCAGCGAGGCTGCTAGGATGTGCCCCGCCGGTCCGGCCGGTGCATGTTTAACGTCCAACGAAGACAAGGAGCTGGTCACATGCGTCGACTTCTTGCCGCTGCCGCGCTCGCCGTTATGGCGGTCCCGGCGGCTCACGCTTCCACGCTCGAACTGGGTGTCAGCGACGACTTCGCCCAGCTGGAGTTCGCCACTCCGGCCGGCGGGATCAATGTGCAGGGCGCCGAGTGGGGGCTGGGACTGCTCTACAACGAGGACGACGACCTCATCGGCAGCGCCCGGTTCTCGTCGGTCAACCGTATCAGCCAGGCGTTTACGTTCAACGTCGGCCTCAAGGGCTATCTGGGGCGTCTGGACGATCCGGACGAGACCCTCACGTCCATCGCCATCGGTGGCGGCGCGGCGTTCAGCCTGGCTTCGCGTCCGCAGCTCACCTTCGCGGTCAATGCCTGGTACGCGCCCAACATCCTGACCTTCGGCGACCCGCGCGGCGTCACCGAATTGGATGCGCGGGTCGAGGCGGGGCTGTCACGCACCGCAGTGGTGTTCGCGGGCTACCGCTTCTTCGAGGTGGATTTCCGCGGCCGCGACCACGAGGTGCAGGACGGCTTGCAGGTGGGTGTGCGGCTCGGGTTCTGAGAACGCGCGCAAATAAAAAGGCCATCCCGAAGGATGGCCTTTTCTCGAACGGCTGGATGCGTCGGATCAGGCGGCTTTCTTGCCCGCCGGCGTGAAGGCGGCAACCTGCTCCTGCGCCAGCTTCTGCACCTCGGTCGCGAACTCCTTGCCCAGGTCGGCGAGCGTCGCGGCGTCCTTGGACAGCTTCTCGCTCAGGGCCTTGACCGCGCTCTGCTGCTTGGAGACGAACTCCTGCAGGCTCTTGGCGTCGGTCACGGACAGGGCGGCGCGCAGCTGCTCGATGCCGAAGTCGGCATAGGACTTGGCGGCGTCGAGGTGGAACTGGGTGAGCTTCTCCAGATTGCTCACGGCCAGGGAGTTGAACTTCTTGGCGGGCTCCAGCAGCGAAGCGAAACGCGCGTTGCTCGTGTTCAGAATGTCATCGAAGATCATGACGGCTATCCTTATGCGGTCCGAGCGGCGGATCGCCGCTTTGTGCGTCGCACAATAACACGGCCGCATGTTGCGATGCAACACCGCGTCGCTGTCAGATATTTTCTATGGCGTTCCATTGAGCAGCGGCCGCGAGCGCGCGCGCAAGACCTGCTCCAGCGTGTCGCGGAACTCGTCGCTCAGCGGCCCGCCCAGTTCCACCGCCCGCCGCGCCGCCCGCTCCGCGCCGTCCTCGTCGCCCAGCGCCAGCCGGATCAGCGCCAGGTTGTTGTACAGCATGCCGTCGACGGCACCGGCGGCGAGCGCTCGCTCCAAAGTGGCGGCGGCTTCCGCCAGCGCCCCGCGCGCATACTGCCGGTTGGCCAGCGCCAGGGCCAGGCGCGGCTCCGCCGGCCAGCGCGCCAGCGCTGCACGGTAGCTGCGCTCGGCGGCCGAACCGTCGCCGCCGCGTTCCAGCTCGAAGGCGGCGGCGAGCAGGCGCTCGGGGCTGGCGCTGGCCGGTAGCCGAGACGGCTCCAGGGTCAGCAGGCCCCAGCGCTCGGCCCGTCGCCAGGTGCGCTCGAAGGTGGCGCGGGCGACCACGTGCCGCGGGCGGCGGCCGGAGCGCAGGATCACCGCATCGGCGTCGGGGTCGTAGCCGACCACCACCGCGTAGTGCCATACCGGCCACCAGCCCAGGCCCAGGTTCTGCAGCACCAGCACCGGGTGGCCGGCTCGCAGCTCGGCGAGCAAGGCGCCGAAGCTCGGTTCGATCTCGTAGCTCAGCCGACCGTGGCGGCGCGCCTCGGCCACCAGTTCCGGTTGCAGGCTGCCTTGGCGGGCCGGCACGTACACGCGCGCCACCAGCTGTTCCGGCTCGGTGGGCGCGCCGCTCCAGGTGAGCACCGTGGCCAAGGCGGCCGGTCCGCACTGGTAGTCCTGCTGCGGAAAGAACGGTACCTCGGTGAGTTCCACGCCGGCCGAGGGCGGCGGTGTGCGCACGCCCGGGCCGGCGCAGCCCGCCGCCAGCAGCGCGAGCAGCAGGCACAGACGGCGGAGGATCACGGGCTTAGCGGACGGTCTTCTTCACGAACGGGAAGACGTCGGTGAAGCCGAGGATGTCGGTGAAGAGCAGCACCAGGAACACGAACACCAGCGCGCCGATGATCTCGTTGCCGCCGGCCGGCAGCTCCGCCATGCGCTCGCTCATCTGCGCCAGCTCGCGCTCGCTAAGGCGGTCGACCCGCGCCTTGGCGTCGCTCGGATCGACGCCCCAGGCCTCCAGCTGTTGGCGGACCTCGTCACGGTCGAGGAAGCGCTTGAGCTCGTCGCGCTGCTGCTCGACGCGCGCCTGCTCGACCGCTACCGCGGTGCCGATCATGCCGGCGTGCGCCGTCGGCACGAGCAGCGAGGTGGCGAAGATGACGGCGGCAAGCGGCCGGCACAGCCAACGGGTGAGAGAGTGCATCGTTTCCATCGAGTGAGTGCTCCTTATTGGGGGTTATTTGGCGTGGATGGCACGCCAATAAGGTGCTGATAGCCACCCCGCTTGGCAAGCGAATTCGCCCGGTTGCGACAACGAGCAGGTCCCATGGCGGGCAACAGCGGCTACAATCCGCCCAGTATTCCGCCTCATCGCGCAGGAGGGGCTCATGCCCGTCGACGATATCGAAGGTATTCGCCGGATTCTCGCCACTTACAAGACCGTTGCCATGGTCGGCCTGTCCGCCAACTGGCACCGGCCCAGCAATTTCGCCGCTAAATACCTGCTCGATCACGGTTTCACCGTGATCCCGGTGAACCCCGCCTACGATGAGGTGCTGGGGCAGAAGTGCTATCCCTCGCTCAGGGACATTCCGGTGCCGGTCGAGGTGGTCGACGTGTTCCGCAAGCCGGAGGATGTGCCACCGATCGTCGAGGACGCCATCGCCATCGGCGCCAAGGTGCTGTGGCTGCAGCTCGGCGTGGTCAACGAGGCTGCGCAGCGCCGGGCCGAGGAGGCGGGGCTGGAGGTGGTGGTCGATCGCTGCATGAAGATCGAGTACGCGCGCCTGTTCGGCGGGCTCAACTTCGTCGGCGTCAACACCAAGGTCATTTCCGCCAAGCGTCCCCGCACGCTGGTTTACTGAGACGGATCGTTCAATGGCTGACAGAGAATTCGGTTTCGAGACCCTGGCCCTGCACGCCGGCCAACTGCCCGATCCGGCCACCGGCGCCCGCGCCGTGCCGATCTACCAGACCGCGTCGTACGTGTTCGACTCCAGCGACCACGCCGCGAGCCTGTTCAACCTGTCCACCTTCGGCAACATCTACAGCCGGATGATGAATCCGACCAACGCCGTGTTCGAGGAGCGCATGGCGGCGTTGGAGAAGGGCCGGGCGGCGGTGGCGGTGGCTTCCGGCATGGCCGCGCAGATGACCGCGCTGCTCACCATTCTCGAGGCCGGCGACGAGATCGTCGCCGCCAGCACCCTCTACGGCGGCACCTTCAGCCAGCTCAACGTCACGCTGCGCAAGCTCGGCATCAACACGACCTTCGTCGATCCGGACGATCCGGAGAACTTCCGCCGCGCGCTCACGCCCAAGACCAAGGTGCTGTACGCCGAGACCATCGGCAACCCGGTGGGCAACGTGGTGGACATCGAGGCGATCGCCGCGATCGCCCACGAGGCGGGGCTGCCGCTGTTCATCGACAACACCATGGCCAGCCCTTATCTGTGCCGGCCCATCGAGCACGGCGCCGACATCGTGCTGCACTCGGCCACCAAGTTCATCTGCGGGCACGGCACCGCCATCGGCGGGGTGCTGATCGAGTCGGGCAAGTTCCCGTGGGACAACGGCAACTTCCCGACCATGGTGGAACCCTCGCCCGGCTATCACGGTGTGCGCTTCTACGAGACCTTCGGCGACTTCGGCTTCACCATGAAGGCGCGCTGCGAGCCGTTGCGCACGCTCGGCCCGACGCTGGCGCCCATGCACGCGTTCCTGTTCCTGCAAGGCTTGGAGACGCTGCCGCTGCGCATGGAGCGGCACGTGCAGAACGCGCTCAAGATTGCGCAGTTCCTGGAGGCTCACCCGCTGGTGTCGTGGGTGAAGTACGCCGGCCTGCCGAGCAGCCCTTACCACGCGCTGGCCAAGAAGTATCTGCCCAAGGGCGCCGGCTCGGTGTTCACCTTCGGCGTGAAGGGCGGCATGGAGGCGGGCATCAAGTTCATCGAGTCGGTGCAGTTCCTGTCGCACCTGGCCAACATCGGCGACGCCAAGACGCTGGTGATCCACCCGGCCTCCACCACCCACCGGCAGCTCGACGAGGAGGCGCTGGCCAAGGCCGGCGTGAGCGCCGACATGATCCGCATCTCGGTGGGCCTGGAGACCGTCGACGACATCATCTGGGACATCGACCAAGCGCTGCACAAGTCGCAGAAGAAGTAAGTCCCGGGCGGGCGCTTCGGCGCCCGCGCCGCCCGACGGGGGAGGACCGCCATGGAATTCGCCGCTGCCCGCGTGCTGCACCTGCTCGCCGTCGTGCTGTGGATCGGCGGCGTGGCGATGGTCACCACCGTGCTGCTGCCGGCGGTGCGGCGCTTCAAAGCGCCGCGCGAGCGGGTGGCGTTCTTCGAGCAGGTGGAGGCGCGTTTCGCCCGCCAGTCGCGGATCACCACGCTGCTCGCCGGGGCGAGCGGCTTCTACCTGCTGCACCTCACCGGCTGGGAGCGGCTGACCCTGGCGCGGTTCTGGTGGATCCACGCCATGCTGGCGGTTTGGCTGCTCTTCACGCTGATGCTGTTCGTGCTGGAGCCGTTGCTGCTGCACCGCTGGTTGCGGCGGCGCGCCGAGCGCGCGCCGGAGGCCACTTTCCGTCTGGTGCACGCCCTGCACGGGTTTCTGCTCGCCATCAGCTTGCTGACGGTGGCCGGCGCCGTGGCCGGTAGCCACGGCTGGTACTGGTTCTAGGCCGGAGCCGCCGGCGCCGCTTCAGATGGCTTTGGAGAAGCGGGTGGTCTCGCTGGGCTTGAGGTAGGCGTCGAACACCATGGCGACGTTGCGCATCAGCAGCCGCCCGCGTAGCGGGATCTCGATGGCTTCCTCGCTCACTTCCACCAGCCCGTCCTCCCGCAGCGGCACCAGCCGCTGCAGCTCGGCGGCGAAATAGTCGTTGAACACGATGCCGTGAGCGGCCTCGATGCGGGCGATGTCGACCCGGCCCTGGCACATCAGCGCCTGGATCACGTCCCGCCGCAGCTTGTCGTCGGCGCTCATGCGCACGCCATGCACCACCGCCAGCCGGCCTTCCTCCAAACGCTGGCCGTAGTCGTCCAGCTGCTTGCTGTTCTGCGCGTAGGCGTCGCCGAGCTTGCCGATGGCGGATACGCCCAGGCCGACCAGGTCGAGCTCGGCCTGGGTCGAGTAGCCCTGGAAGTTGCGCTGCAGGGTGCCGTCGCGCTGGGCGCGGGCCAGCTCGTCGTCGGGCAGGGCGAAGTGGTCCATGCCGATGTAGACGTAGCCGGCGGCGGTGAGGCGCTGGATGGTCAGCTCCAGCAGGCGCAGCTTGGCCTCGCCGTCGGGCAGCTCGGCCGGGTCGATCTGTTTCTGCACCTTGAACAGCTGCGGCAGGTGCGCGTAGCTGTACACCGCCAGCCGCTCGGGGCGCAGCCGCAGGACGATGTCGAGGGTGCGGTCGAAGCTCTCGGTGGTCTGCTTGGGCAGGCCGTAGATCAGGTCGATGTTGGTGGAGCGGAAGCCGCTGGCGCGGCCGGCCTCGAGCACCGCGGCGGTCTGCTCGACGCTCTGGATGCGGTTGACCGCCGCCTGCACCGCCGGGTCGAAATCCTGCACGCCCAGGCTCATGCGGTTGAAGCCAAGCTCCGCCAGCAGCTCGATCTTCTCGCGCGTGACCGTGCGCGGGTCGATCTCGATCGAGTATTCGCGCCGGTCGCTGTCGCTCAGGCGGAAATGCCGGTTCAAGTCGGCGAACACCCGGCGCAGGTCGGCTTCCTTGAGGTAGGTCGGGGTGCCGCCGCCGAAGTGCAGTTGGGTGACCTCGCGCCGTCCCAGCCAGTGGCCCTGCAGCGCCATTTCCTGCGCCAGTCGGTCCAGGTAGTTCTCGGCGCGCGCGTAGTTGGCGGTGACGACCTTGTTGCAGCCGCAGTAGAAGCAGACCGTGCGGCAGAACGGGATATGGACGTAGAGCGACAGCGGCGTGTCGCGGGCGCCGGCCTCGGCGGCCAGTTCGGCGTAGGCATGCTCGTCCAGAGCCGGGGAGAACTGCGGCGCGGTGGGGTAGGAGGTGTAGCGCGGCCCGCGCACATCGTACTTGCGCAGCAGAGCGGCGTCGAACTGCAGGCCTTGATGCATCAGGGGGACTCCTCGGTCGCGGGACCGTAACATGCGTGAATCGGCTCTCTTATAGCGAACTTGCCGCGCCGGGTCTTGATAGCCGTCAAGTCTGTTAAGATTCTTTTCAAATATATGTTAATGGATGACGAGTCGAGGTGAGGGCATGTCGGATCGCCAAGCCGTTCCTTCCCGGCGTCGGACGCGTTGGCCGTATCTGCTGTTGGCGTACGGCTGCGTCGGGATGGGGGCGATAGGCGTCGTCGTGCCCGGTCTGCCGACCACGCCTTTTCTGCTGGTGGCGGCATGGGCGGCCACCCGCGGTTCCGAGCGGCTGCGCCGCCGCCTGTACGAGCACCCGCGTTTCGGCCCGCTGTTGCGGGACTGGGAGCGGCAGCGGGCGGTGCCGCGGCGCGCCAAGCGCGCCGCGCTGCTGCTGATGCTGCTGAGCTGGTGCCTGCTGGTCTGGCTTAGCGACGGGCCGGCGTTGCCGCTGATCACCGCTCTGATCTTCGCCGGGGTCGCCGCCTATCTGTGGACGCGGCCGGACTCCCAGCCGCCGCAGGAGGAATCCTAATCGTGCTTGAACTCAATCCGCCGCGATCGATCGCCACGCCGACGCTGCTGGCCTTCCCGTTTCGGCCGTTCTTCCTGCTCGCCGCGCTGTACGGGGCGGCGCTGGTAGCGGCTTGGTTGGCGTTCCTGTTCGCCGGCTTGCCGTTGCCGCTGGGGGTGAACCCGGCTCAGTGGCATGGGCACGAGATGCTGTTCGGTTTCGTGCCGGCCGCCATCGCCGGTTTCCTGCTCACCGCCATGTGCAACTGGACCGGCGCGCCGCCGCTCGCCGGGCGCCCGCTGGCGGCGCTGATCCTGCTGTGGCTGGCCGGGCGGCTGGCGCTGTGGGGGTCGGGGCTGCTGCCGCCGTGGCTGGTGGCGCTGGCGGATTTGAGCTTTTTGCCGGTGCTGGCGGCCTATGTCGGCAAGGTTCTCATGCGCCACGGTAATCACCGCAACTTGGTGCTGGTCGGCATGCTGTCGCTGCTGACGCTGGCCAACGTGTTCATGCACGTGGGCTTCGCCGGTATCTGGCCGGCGGGGGCGGCGGTCGGCGAGGTGCTGGCGCTGGACCTGATCGCGGTCATCATTGTGGTGATCGGTGGCCGGATCACGCCGGCGTTCACCGCCAACTGGCTGCGCCTGCGCGGCGGCTCGCCGGAGCTGGTGCGCCGCTCCGAGCGCTTGGACGCCTGGGCCATGCGCCTGACGCTGCTGATGGTGCCGGCCGATCTGGCATTCGGCTGGCCCTGGCTCGGGGCGCTGGCGGCGGCGGCCGCGGCGCTGGTCAACGCCTGGCGGCTTTGGCAGTGGCGCGGCTGGCGGGCCGCGGCCGAGCCCTTGCTGTGGATTCTGCACCTGGGCATGGCATGGATCGTGCTTGCGCTGTCCCTCAAGGCCGCGACGCCGCTGCTCGGGCTGAGCCCGGCGGCGTGGATGCACGCGCTGGGTGCCGGCGCCATGGGTACGCTGATCTTCGGGGTCATGACCCGGGTATCGTTGGGGCATACGGGAAGGCCGCTGCGGTTGCCTCGGGGCGCTCGGCTCATCTACTGGAGCGTGCTGCTGGCCGGCGTGGCGCGGCTGGCGACGGCGTTCGGACTGGGCGACTACCGTGGCGGGCTGCTGGTGTCGGCCGCTGCCTGGGTGTTGGCCTGCGTCGCGTTCCTGGCACTGTATTGGCCGATCCTGAGCGGCCCGCGCGCGGACGGACGGCCCGGCTGAGAGGAGAGTTGCATGCGATTGACCCGCTACACCGACTACACGCTCCGGGTGCTGATCTATCTCGGCGTCAAAGGCAGCGAGCTGTCCACCATCCAGGAGATCGCCGACCGCTACGGCATCTCCAAGAACCACTTGATGAAAGTGGTGCACGACCTCCAGCTCAAGGGCTACATCGACACCCTGCGCGGCAAGAACGGCGGCCTGCGCCTGCGGCAGCGGCCGGAGCAGATCAGCATCGGTGCGCTGGTGCGGGAAACCGAGCCGGACATCGGGCTGGTGGAATGCTTCGGCGATGACAATGAGTGCGTGATTACGCCCGCGTGCCAACTCAAGCACGTGCTGCACGCCGCCCTGGAGGCATTCTATGGGGTGCTCGACGGCTGCACCCTGGCCGACCTGCTCGGCGGGCGCGAGGCCGAACTCACGCGCCTGTTCGGTATCGGCACGATACCGGTGAAGGTGGTGGCCAGCTGAGGAGGACGGCGCGCCGGCGGGTTGCCGCTGTCCGCCGTCTGCTTGATCATAGTCGCCTCTTCACACAGGCCACGGCGACGCCGGTCGGCGTGGTCAAGGCCTGTGGTCAATAAGGAAGAACAGCCATTACCGCGGCCCGTCGTTTGGTCAACAACGTTTTGTTCGCCGTGTGCGCGACCCTCGCGGCCGGGAGCGCCGCCGCTGCCGTACGGTTGGAAGTGCGGGGCGCGAACGGCGAGTTGGCCGACAACATCCGAGCCCACGTGGGCCCCATGCCGGAATCGGCTAGCGAGGCGGGGGCGCGGTTCCGCCGCAACGTGCAGGCGTCGGCGCAGCGAGCGGCCGAGGCGCTGGGCTATTACGCCGCCGATATCCGGGTAACGCGCGAGCGCGACGGCGACGATGCCGTCATCCGGGTGGAGGTCAAGCCGGGGCCGCGCGTCACCCTGAGCGAGGTCGACATCGTCATCGACGGCGAGGCGCGCGACGACGCCGAGTTCCAGAAGCTGATCGCCAGCCTGCCGCTGCGCAAGGGCGGTCCGCTGCATCACGGCCTCTACGAAAGCAGCAAGCAGCAGCTGGAGAACTTGGCGCTGCGCCGCGGCTACTTCGACGCCCGCTTCACCCGCCATCGGGTCGAAGTCGATGCCAACGCCAACACCGCCCGGGTGCTGCTCACTTTCGACAGTGGTCGACGCTACCGCTTCGGCGAGGTGAGTTTTTCCGAGACGCCGTTGAGGAAAGAGCTGTTGAAGCGGTTGGTGCCGTTCCAGCCTGATGACCCGTACCAGGCCGAGCAGGTGATCGAGCTCAACCGCAATCTGCTGGACAGCAATTATTTCAACAACGTGCGGGTGCGTCCGCAGCCGGAGCAGGCCGAGGACGATGCGGTGCCGGTGGAGGTCGAGCTGGCCATGGCCGAGCCCAACCGCGTCGGCGTCGGTGTCGGCTATGCCACCGACGTCGGCCCGCGGCTGCGCTTGACCTGGACCCGCCCCTGGATCAACCGCCACGGCCACAGCGCCGAAGCCGATCTGGAAGTGTCGCAGGTTCGGCAGAGCATCAGCGGCGAGTACAAGATCCCGCTGCGCAGCCCGCTGACCGATTTTCTCAGCTTCCAGAGCGGCCTCATTTCCGAGAGCTTCCCCGACGCCCGCAGCGACCGGTTCACGCTGGCCGTGCAGCGCGACTGGCGCCTGAGCAGCGGTTGGCAGCGTAGCGTGTTCGTGCGCTGGAACCGCGACAACTTCAAGGTCGACGGCCAGCCGCGGCAGACCACCGATCTGGTGCTGCCGGGCGTGAGCTACACCCGCACCCGTGTCCGCGGCAACGCCGTGGACCCGATCTCCGGCGACCGCTATGTGGTCAGCGTCGAGGGCGGTGATGAATGGTTCGGCTCGGACATCCGGCTGCTGCGGCTGCGGCTGGGCGGCCGCTGGCTGGTGCCGCTGGCGCCGCGCCATCAACTGTTCCTGCGCACCGACCTCGGCAAGATCTGGACCTCGGATTTCGACCGATTGCCGCCGTCGCTGCGTTTCTTCGCCGGTGGCGATCAGAGCATCCGCGGTTTCGATTACAATACCGTCGCGCCCAAGACCAGCAGCGGGCCGGGCGAGTCGGACGAGATCGTGGGTGGCCGATATCTCTATACCGGCAGCATCGAATACGACTACCGGTTCGCCGAGAAGTGGCAGGTCGCGACCTTCATCGACGCCGGTAACGCGACCAACTCGTTGGACGAGCCCCTCAAGGTGGGCGCGGGCTTCGGTATTCACTGGATCTCGCCGGTCGGCCCGGTCCGACTCGAGTTCGCCTGGGGGATCAGTGAGCGCGACAAACCGTTCGAGCTGCATTTCACCCTAGGTCCCCGTCTGTGAAGCGTTTTCTCAAGGTTGCGCTGAGCGCGTTGCTCGGTCTGGTCGTCCTCGTCGCGCTGGTGGTGGCCTGGCTCACCATGACCACCAGCGGCGCGCGTTGGCTGGCGCGGCAGGCGCAGCGGTTCGAGCCGCGGCTGGCGCTGGAGGTGGCCGAAGGCTCACTGGCGTTCGGGCTGACCGTCCACGCCTTGCGCTGGGACGACGGCACGTTCGCGCTCGACGCCGGCGCCGCGCAGCTGGGCTGGACGCCCCAATGCCTGCCCGCTCGCACCCTCTGCCTCGACCTGGTGCGGCTGGACGACGCTACGCTCACCATCCGTGATTCCGCCGACGACGAGCGGCCCGCCACTGACGTGCCGCCGGAGGAGCCTGCCCCGCCCGAGCCGGCGGCCAAGCTGCGGCTGCCGGTCATCGTTACCCTGGAGTTGCTGCAGGCCCGCAATCTGCAGCTGGAGACGCCCGCGGTGCGCGCCAGTCTGGCTTCGCTGCAGGCCAGCGGCGAGGCGAGCGGCAGCGCGGTGACCCTGCGCTGGGGCCGGCTGCAGGGGTTGCGGCTGGAGCTGTTGGCCAGCGGCGAGGAGCCGGCGCTGCGCGAGTCGGTGTGGCCGCTGCCGCGCATCGATCTGCCGCTGGATCTGCGGGTCGACGGGCTGCTGCTGGAGGATGCCGACATCGTCGCCGCCGGCGGCAGCTGGCATATCGACATGGTCGCGCTCAACGCCGACCTGAAGGGCCCGGCGCTGAACCTGCGCAAGCTGCAGGTGCAGATGCTCGAAGGGCAGCTCGAAGCCAGCGGCGAAATGACGCTGGCCGACACCTATCCGCTGGCGCTGCGCCTCAAGGGCCGGCTGACCCATGCCGAGCTGGCCGAGCCTGTCGAGCTCGACGGCAGCCTGGCCGGCGATCTCAAGCAGCTCGCCGCCAAGGCCGAGCTGAGCGGCGGCGTGCGGCTAAGCGCCGGCGGCAGCATCGCGCCACTCGATCCGCGGCTGCCGTTCCAGCTCGACGCGCATTGGCCGGCGCTGAGCTGGCCGCTGCGGGGCGAGCCGCAGGTGAGCGTGCGTAACGGCCTGCTCACCGCCCAGGGCAGCCTCGACGGCTACCGGGTCAGCCTGGCCGGCACGGTCAGCGGTCCCGATCTGCCGGAGGGGCGCTGGAAGCTGCAAGGCAATGGTGATCTGAATGGCTTCGAGCTCGCGCGCCTCGAGGGCGAGGTGCTCGACGGCAGCTTGGAGGCGAGCGGCAAGTTCGACTGGCGCAAGGGGGTGCGCTGGCAAGCCCACGTCCGCTTCCGCGATCTCAACCCTGGGGTGGTGGTGGCGGATTACCCGGGTCGTCTCAGCGGCGAGGCCAGCAGCGAAGGACAGCTGCGCGAGGACGGGCGCCTGCGCCTGCAGGTCAGCAGCCCCGGGATTCGCGGTCGCCTGCGCGGCTACCCGGCGGGGGCGCGCGGCCGGGTCGAGCGCGGTCTGGACGGGCAGTGGCGCCTGCGCGGGCTGGAGCTGCGCAGCGGCCCCAACCGCGTCGTCGTCGACGGCAGCGTCGATCGCCGCCTGGCGCTGGAGGGCAGTTTCGACCTGCCGCGGCTGGCGGCGCTGCTGCCGCAAGTGAAGGGGGCCGCGGCGGGCAGCTTCAAGGTCGGCGGCAGTCTTGAGGCGCCCGACATCGCCCTCGAACTGGACGGTCGCGATCTGCAGGTGGACCAGGCCGCGGTGGCGACCCTGCGGTTGCGCGGCGAGATCCAGCAGCTCGGCTACGGCGACGGCGGCCAGGTGCGGTTCAGCGCCAGCGGCGTGCGGTGGCAGGACGAGCGCTTCGGTGTCGTGGAGGGCGAACTCATCGGCGGTCGCCGCCAGCATGCGCTGACGCTGCGCGTCGCTGGCGGCCGGTTCGGCGGCGATCTGCACTTGGCCGGCAGCCTGAGCGAGCAGCTCGATTGGCGCGGTGAATTGCTGGGGGCGTCGCTGGCGCTGCCGCCGCAGCAGCGCTGGCAGCTGCAGACGCCGGCGGCGCTGCTCTGGCGGCAGCGCGCGCAGCGGCTGACCGTGGCGGCGCATTGCTGGCAGCAGCAACAGGCGCGGCTGTGCCTGAACGAGGAGGCGGTGATCGGCCAGCGCGGCGCGGCGCGGGTCAGCCTGGAGGCGTTCCAACTCGCCTGGCTCCGGGCCTGGTGGCCCGAGGGGGTGGACTGGCAGGCGCCGCTGGACGCCGACCTGGCGTTGAGCTGGGCGCCGGGCGCGATGCCGACGCTGGCACTGCGCGCGGTCAGCCGCGAGGGCCAAGTGCACCTCAGCCAGGAGGACGAGGACCAGCCGCTGGCGCTCGGGTACCGACGGTTGGAGGCCGATCTGCGCGTGGAGCGCCAGGAGCTGATCCTGTCGCTGGCGCTGGATTCGGACGGGCTCGGTTCCGGTAGCCTGGATGCCCGCACGATGCTGCAGGCGCGGCCGCGCCCGCTGCAGGGCGAGGTGGTGCTGCGCGGGCTGCGTTTAGAGGTGATCAAGCCCTTCCTGCCGCAGGTCCAGTCCCTGGCCGGCGTGGTCGAGGCCGAGGGGCGTTTCTTCGGCAGCCTGGACGATCCCCGTGTCGTCGGCAAGGTGCGCCTCGCCGGGGGGCAGGTGGCGGCGCAGGGACTGCCGGTGACGCTCGCCAATATCGAGCTGGCGGCCGACATTCACGATACCCGGGCGGATTTGAGCGGCAGCTTCAACAGCGGCGAAGGGCGCGGGCAGCTGCGCGGCCAGGCCGCCTGGCGCGGCGAGCGCTGGACCCTCGATCTGGGGCTGACCGGCGAGCGTCTGTTGCTCGTCTATCCGCCGCTGGCGCGGCTGGAATTCTCGCCCGATCTGGAGATCCGGCTGGCGCCGCAGCAGGCGGCGGTCAAGGGTAAGGTGCGGATCCCGCGTGGCCAGATCACCATCGAGGAGTTGCCCGAGGGCGCTGTCGCCGTGTCCGACGACGTGGTGGTGGTGCGCACCGCCCAGGGCGAGGCGCCGGCCGAGGCCGAGGCGCCGCTGCCAGGCTGGTCGATCACCAGCGAGGTGGAGGTGATCCTCGGCAACAACGTCCGTATCAAGGGGCAGGGGCTGAGCGGCCGGCTGGCCGGCGATCTGGGGCTGCGTCAGCGGCCGCACGGACCGGTCGAGGCGCTGGGCGAGCTGCGGATCGAGGAAGGGCGCTACACGGCCTACGGGCAGGATCTGACCATCCGCCGCGGCTTGCTGCTGTTCTCCGGACCGATCGACGAGCCTTCGCTCGACATCGAGGCGGTGCGGGTCGTGAACGATGTGGTGGCCGGCCTGCGGGCGGAGGGGCATGTCAGCTCGCCGCAGGTCTCCTTGTTCTCCGAACCCGGCATGTCGCAGGAGGACATCCTTTCCTACATCGTGCGCGGCCGGCCGATGCGCGAGAGCGGTCCCGGCGCCACCCAGCAGCAGCTGCTGGCGCAGGCCGCGCTGTCGCTGGGCGTGTTCGGCGGCAAGAATCTGGCCAACTCGCTGGCCAGCACGCTGGGTATCCAGGATTTCGAGCTTGGCACCGGCGGCGATGGCGACACCACCCAGGTCGAGCTGAGCGGCTATCTGTCGCCGAACCTGTTCGTGCGCTACGGCATCGGCGTGTTCGCGCCGGTCAATACCCTGACCCTGCGCTATCGGCTCAGTCCGCGCTTTTATGTGGAGGCGGTCAGCAGCTTGGAGAGCGCGCTGGATCTGTTCTACGAGTTCCGCTTCTGAGCGGCGGCCTGCCGGCGGCCGGTCGCCGGCAGGCCGGTCGGCTTACTTCTGCTTCCAGGCGCCGCTCGCGTCCTGATACCACCAGCCGCGGGCGGCCTTGTCGATCCAGCGCTTGGCGAAGGTGGCGCGGATGTCGGCCTCCCACTCCGGGTGCTTGTTGGCGACGGCGATTTCCTTGTAGAGGGCGTTGCGGTCGGCGTTCTCGTCGGCCACCAGCTTGCGCAGCTGGTTGCGCTGCTGCAGCGGCACGGCGTTGGCGTCGCGGACCGCCAGCAGGCCGTCGTTGGTGAGGCCGATGGCGCCGGCGTCGTACATCGGTTTGAGCTCGGCGTGGCGCCGCTCCATCGACTGGGTGAGCGAGCGGATGGCCGGCGAGGAGATGTTCAGGTCGGCCTGGCTGGCCGTCGCCGCCGGAACCACCAGCTCCAGCGTGCGCATGGCCACGCTCACCGCCGCCGCCGGCAGCTCCAGCCGGGAGGTGGGCCGGTCGGCATCCAGGGGCGCGCGCTCCTGCCGTTCGTCCGCCGGCTGCTTGGCCGACTCGCCCCAGACGTCGTTGATGATGCGGTCGGCGGCGCGCTCGGCGGCCACGGCCGGGAAGTAGACGTTGATGGTCACACAAGCGGTGGCCACCAGACTGGCGAGAGCGATGGGAGCGAGGCGAAGCGTGTTCACGGGAACTCCTTGGCTGCCTGGTCGAGGCTTTACGTTATGAATGCGCAGATGAACTTACGCTGAACGTACACCATCACGGCGATTTATTTAATGGTCGGCGCGTCGGCGGCGGTGACGCTGCGCAGCTGCTCCAGCAGCGTCGGCCAGCTGACGTCGCGCTGGAAGCCGATGACGTCGATCCGCGGCAGCCAGCTGCCCTTGACCAGGTAGTAGCCGCGGCCGTCCGCCGCCGGGCCCAGCCCGCCCATCAGGCAGACCTCTTCGCTCAGCCGGCAGCTGATGCCGATGCGCTCGTAGGAGAAGTCCTCGAAAAAGCGCAGGAATCCCCGGGAGAGAATGGCGCCGGCGCCGCCGCCACCGATGTTGGAGATGTTCTGGATGGCGCGCTGGCTGATACGGTGGCGCGAGCGGTCGTCGAGCGGGGTGTAGAAGCGGGCGTCGAACGCCGCCGGCACCCAGTTCAGCAGCCGCAGCCGCTCCACTTCGCCCGACAGCCGGCCTTCGATGCGGCCGAAGGCGAAGGTGTCGGTGAGCAGCCGCAGGTCCAGGTCGCGCAGATAGATGTCGGCCGACAGCCGCGGCACTTGGCCGAACGGATCGTTGAGCTCCAGATGGTCCACCAGGATGCGGCCGTCGAACGCCTCCACGATCAGCTGGCCGCCCACGGTCAGCCGGCCGTCCTCGTAGGCCAGGGACGGCAGCCGCCCGGCCAGGCGGCCGGAGAACACCGGCCAGCCCAGCGCTTCGGTAAGGCGGCGCATGTCGATGGGCCGCAGCTCGGCGTCGAACGCCGCTCGCATCGCCGGCGTGCCGGCCTCGCGCAGCCGCAGGGTGTTGATGACCAGAGCGCCGTCGAGAATCGGCACTTCCGTGGCCGCCAGCAGCTCGACGTTGCGGCCGTAGACGCGCAGCGGCAGGTTGGCGGGGCCGAGCGGCGCGCCGCGCAGGTGGCCGCCGCCCCAGCTCAGCCGGCTGGGCGGCGCATCGTGGTCCGACACGGCTTCGGCCTGCCAGCGCAGGCTGGCGTTGAGCTCCTCGATGGCGAAACGCCCGCGGTCGTCCTCCAGGCCGGCGCCCGCCAGCTCCAGGCGTAGCCGCTGCAGGCCGGCATCGGTCAGGCTCAGCTCGGCGCCGAGCCAGCCGCGGGCGCGTAAGCTGTCGAGCGGCGTGCCGATCAGGAACGGTTGCAGGTAGACGGCGTAGGCCGCCGCCAGGTCCGCCCGCGTCACGCTCAGCTCCAGCCCGGTCAGCCCACGGTCCGGGCGGTAGCGCAGCGCGCCGTCCGCGGCGATGACGCTGGGCTGATCGACGGCGAAGCGCTCCAGGCGCAGTTCGCCTTGGCGCCACGATCCGCTCGCATGGGCCTGTAGCGGGTGGTCGCCGACGTCCAGGAACACCGGTTCGACGTAGAGCTGCCCGCCGGGTAGATCGAGCGCGGCGTCGAACACCACCCCGTCGCCATCGCCGCTGAACGAGCCGCGCAGGGTCAGCGCTAGATCCTCGCTGGCGAGACGGCCGTCCGGTTCGGCCAGGTTGAGGCGGCTCAGCCGGCCGTCGAACGCGCCGCGGTAGCGGTCTTGCGCGCCGCTCAGGCGCAGCCGCACCGTCAGACGCCCCTCTAGGGCGTAGTCGGCTGGCAGCCGATCGCGCAGTGGCGCCAGCCGCGCGAGCTCCAGGGACCGGCCCCGCAGCCGCGCCGCCCAGTCCTGCGGCCGCCAGTGGCCTTGCGCGTCGATCCGGCCGCCGGCCAGCGGCAAGCCGCGCAACGCGAACGTCACCCGGCCGCTGGCCTGGTCGAAGGCGAAATCGCCCTCGAACGGCTCGGGATCGAGCCAGTCGTGCTGCAGCTGCAAGCGCCCGCCGCGACAGGCCAGCTCCGGCCCGTCCAGCAGCAGGCGAGCGCAATGGGCCTGCAGCGCTTCGATGCGGCCGATGGGAGGCGGCAGCTCCAGGCGGTCGATGCGCAGCTCGGCCGCGCCGCTACCGGTCAGCGCCAGCGCCACTTCGATGCCGCTGGCGCGCCAGTCGGCACCGTGCGCGTCTGCCAGCCGCAGCGTGACCCGCTCGATGGCGCCGACCGGCGCGGCCAGACCGAGCGGCAGCGCGAACGCAGCCAGCCACGCGAGCGCGGGGCGGCAGCGCCGCAGCGGCCTCAACCATGCATGTCTCCGCAGAATCGCTCGATCTCCCGCCGAACCTTCGACCGTATGCCGCCCAAGCCCGCCTGCCGCGGGGCGGCTGCCACAACTTTGCGCCGGCTCCGCGGCGATTTTCCAGAGGATCGGCGCGCGCTCCGGCGGTCGCGCGCGGCGATCCGTCCTTGAGCACCGGCGAGCGGGTGCGTATGTTTGGCGTGCCGCGGGCTATTACCGGCCAGAGCGCAAGGCCGGCTGGCAGAATGATCCGCATCAGGCCATTCGGCGCCGAAGCGCCATCGCGGCGCCCCGCGCGAGCGGCCGCCCGATCGTTCCGGTCCGCTGTTGCCGGGCCGCTAACTTACGGATTCGCAGTGCCAAACAGCCAAGACAGTACCTTGCCGCCGTCGTGCGCGCGGGCGCGGGATGTCCTGCGTCGCGTGTTCGGTTATGAGGCGTTTCGGGGCCAGCAGGAGGCGGTGATCCGCCATCTCATCGAGGGCGGCGACGCGCTGGTGATCATGCCCACTGGCGGCGGCAAGTCGCTGTGCTACCAGGTCCCGGCGCTGGTCTGCGAGGGCGTGGGGGTGGTGGTGTCGCCGCTGATCGCGCTGATGGAGGACCAGGTCGCCGCGCTGCTGCAGCTTGGAGTGCGGGCCGCCTCGCTCAACTCCACCCAGGGCCTGGAGCAGGCCCGCGAGGTGGAACAGGCGTTGGTGCGCGGCGAGCTCGATCTGCTCTACGTCGCCCCGGAGCGGCTGCTGCAGCCGCGCACCCTGGCCCTGCTGCAGCGAGCCAGGCCGGCGCTGTTCGCCATCGACGAGGCGCATTGCGTGTCGCAATGGGGGCACGATTTCCGGCCCGAGTACCTGCAGCTCGAGGTGCTGGCCGAGCGCTTCCCCGGCGTGCCGCGGGTGGCGCTCACCGCCACCGCCGACGAGCGCACCCGCGCCGAGATCGTCCGGCGCCTGCGCCTGGAGTCCGCTCGCCAGTTCATCGGCGGCTTCGACCGTCCCAACATCCGCTACCGCATCACCGAGAAGCGCAACGCGCGCGAGCAGCTCGAACGCTTCCTGCGCGAGGAGCACCCGGACGATGCCGGCGTGGTGTATTGCCTGTCGCGCAAGAAGGTCGAGGAGACCGCGGAGTGGCTGAGCAGCCGCGGCTGGACCGCGCTGCCCTACCACGCCGGCCTGCCGCCCGAGGTGCGCAGCGCCAACCAGCGCCGCTTCCTGCTGGAGGAGGGGGTGATCATGGTCGCCACCATCGCCTTCGGCATGGGCATCGACAAGCCCAACGTGCGCTTCGTAGCGCACCTGGACTTGCCGCGCAGCCTCGAAGCCTACTACCAGGAGACCGGCCGCGCCGGCCGTGACGGGCTGCCGGCCGATGCCTGGATGGCCTACGGGCTGCAGGACGTGATCACGCTGCGCCAGATGCTGCAAGCCTCGGAGGCGCCGGAGGAGATCAAGCGCGTCGAGCAGCACAAGCTGGAGGCCATGCTGGCGTTCTGCGAGCTCACCACCTGCCGCCGCCAGGCGCTGCTCGCCTACTTCGGCCAGACCCTGGAGCAGCCGTGCGGCAACTGCGATACCTGTCTGGAGCCGGTGCCCACTTGGGACGGCACCGAGGCGGCGCAGAAGGCGTTGTCGGCGGTGTACCGCACGGGGCAGCGCTTCGGCGTCAGCTACCTGGTCGATGTGCTGCTGGGCAAGGCCGATCAGCGCGCCGTCGAGTTGGGGCACGACAAGCTCAGCGTGTTCGGCATCGGTAAGGAGCTGTCGGCCAGCCAGTGGCGTTCGGTGTTCCGCCAGCTGGTGGCGCGCGGGCTACTGGAGGTGGACGTCGAGGGCTACGGCGGCTTGCGCCTGACCGAGGCCTGCCGCGCCGTGCTGCGCGGCGAGGAGCGGCTGCTGCTGCGGCGCGAGCGGGCGGCGGAGAAAGGCAAGCGGGCCGGTACGCGCAGCCTGCGCGAGGTGCACGGCTTCGCCACCGAGGCCGACGAGCGGCTGTGGGAGGCGCTGCGCGAGCTGCGCCGGCAGCTGGCCAGGGAGCAGGGCGTGCCGCCCTACGTGATCTTCCACGACGCCACGTTGCGCGAGATGGTGGAGTACCGCCCCACCACCGTCGATCAACTGCGCATGCTCTCCGGCGTGGGCGAGCGCAAGCGGGCGCTGTACGGCGAGCGGTTCGTCGCGGTGATCCGCGAGCACGGCTGAGCGCCGTCAGCGCACCACCATCAGGAACTCCCTCCCCTGGTATTCCAGCACCAGGCCGTTCGGCGTGATGCGCCGCAGATACATGCCGTTGGGCAGCTGCGCGCCCTCGGCGAAGCGGCGCATGTCGATCAGCACGAAGCGCGCGCTCGGCTGCTCGGCGTAGACGTGGACGTTGACGTTGAGCGCCGGCAGCTGCCGACGGAACGATTCCGGCAGCTCGGCGAGCGCGGGCGGGTCGTCGGTGGTCGGCGCGGGGGCGTTGGCGGCGGGCGCCGGGACCGCAGGTTCGCTCGGCGGCGGGTTGGCGCGCTCGGCCGCCGGCGGCGTTCCGGGGCGTCCACTCGGCGCCGGCGCGGCGCTCATGATCGGCACCGGCGTCTGCCGTTCGCTGCCGGCCAATTGCGCTAGCGCCGGTTGCGGTGTCGGCGGCGTCGGGGCGGCGGGCGGGGGCGCGTCTGGCGCCGGCTGCGGTTGCCGCGGCCAGAACTGCCAGGCCAGCACCGCCAGGTTGATCGCCACCACGATCGCCGCCAGCGCGGTCGGCCAGCGGCGGCGCGCCGGCGGGGGCTGCGCGACGATGTTCTCCACCGTGGCGGCTTCGGCGCGGCGGCGTTCCTGTTCGGAGCGCTTCAGGGCGTCGAGTATGTACGACACGTTACTTCCTGCCGAGTGTGGGCGCGCCGGGATCGGGCGCGGCCAGGAACAGGTTGAACAGCGTCATCTCGCCGACGATGCCGTCCACCGTCAAGCCCTGACGCTGCTGGAATTCGCGCACGCGCCGTTCCAGGGCGCGGTCGAAAGCCGCCGGCACGGTGGTCGAGGCCGGCTTCCCCTCGGCCCGGTCCAGCTTGGCCACCAGCCAGCGCAGCGCCGCCGGCTGGCTGTCGGGGCCGAGGGTGGCGCCGATGCCGCTGGGCGGCCGCCACAGGGTGACCGAATCGTGCGTCCAGCGGCGGATGAGTTCCGGAATCGGCACCCGAACCCGCTCGCCGTTCAGCACGACCACCGCTTCGCCGCCGCCGGCCTCGGCCAGCAGCACCGGGTGGCGGCGCCCGACGTCGTCGCGCAGCTCGATCACCGCCGGCAGGTTGCGGCGCTGCAGCGCTTCCCAGTCGCCGTGCTCGAAGTAGCAGCGCAGCTTGGCTTCGATCGCCTGTTCGCACGGCGATTTGATGGTGCCGGCCTGGTAACGCTCGCCCCACAGCTGGAACAGCGGCCCGAAGGCCGCCTCCGGATCGGTGCCGTGCGCGGCCAGCCGCTCGGCGAAGGTCGGCTCGGCCGGTGCCGTTTGTTCTATCGCGGCCTTGGAGTCGGAGGGCGCCGGCCACTGCCAGACCGCGATGGCGGCCGCCAGCGGCACGGCGGCGACGAGCGCGGCGCGGCGGGCGTACTTCGGCCAGCGGTTGCCGTAGCGCCCGGCCACTTCGCTGGCGGCGCGCAGCGCCACGGGCAGCGTCACCCGGCTGCGGCCGGTGGCATAGGCGCCGAGCAGGGCGCGGTCGCAGATCACGTTGATCAGGCGCGGAATGCCGCCCGCGCGGTAATGGATGACGCGGATCGCCGCCTCGCTGAACAGCGGCCGGCCGGCGCCGGCGACCTGGCAGCGGTGCTGTATGTACCGGCGGGTCTCGGCCAGCGACAGCGGCGAGAGGTGGTAGCGGGCGGTGACGCGCTGGGCGACCTGGCGCAGCTCGGGGCGGGCCAGCAGCTCGCGCAGCTCGGGCTGTCCCACCAGGATGATCTGCAGCAGCTTCTCCTTGGTGGTCTCCAGATTGGTCAGCAGCCGCACCTGCTCCAGCACCTGCGGGCTGAGATTCTGCGCCTCGTCCACCAGCACCACGGTGTGCCTGCCGGCGGCGTAGGCGTCCAGCAGGTAGCGCATGAGGTCGTCCATCAGCGTCTGCGTGCTGTGGCCGCGCTTGGAGACGTCGATCTTGAGCTCGGCGCAGATGGCGGCGAGGAACTCCCGCGAGGTGACGTTGGGGTTGATGATCAGCGCCACGTCGACGTCCGCCGGCAGTTGCTCCAGCAGGGCGCGGGTGATGGTGGTCTTGCCGGTGCCGACCTCGCCGGTGAGCTGCACGAAGCCGCCGCGCTCGGTGATGCCGAACAGCAGGTGCGCCAGCGCTTCGCGGTGGCGCTCGCTGAGGTAGAGATAGTGCGGGTCGGGCGCGATCGAGAATGGGCGCTCCGTCAGCCCGAAGTAGGCTTCGTACATGCCTGCAAGTCCGATTGCGTATTGTCGTTGTGGCGGTCGCGCGCGCCGGCGCGTATCGATCTTCAGCCTAGCGCGCCGGAGACGTTCGCGAAAGCTGTAGCGAAATCAAGGACGAAATGGCCTGCGACGTATATCGTTAGCTCCAGGTGGCTCGATCGCCCCTAAACTTTCCCCGGTCGTGGCCGTTAAAGCGATCAGGCAGAGGTTCCAGCTGGTGAAATCAGACATGTTAGACCTCGTTCGTCGCAGCATTCGCAACAAGCTCCTCGTCATCACCGGTGTCGGCACGACCTTCGTGTTGCTGGCCAGCCTGTTCGGCCTTTGGCAGACCTGGCGCAGCACCGAGACTTACGAGTCGCTGCTCGGTGCCGAGGTTCGGCATGCCATCGCCATTCTGGAACTGAAAGAGCAGTTCATGGCGCAGAACCTGGCGTGGAAGAACCTGCTGCTGCGCGGCGCCGATGCGCACGAGCGAAACCAGCACTGGCGCCGGTTCTCGGAGCTCAACGAAGCGGTGGCGCGCGACGCCGAACGGTTGCAGGCCGAGATCCAGCGCGAGCAGGCGCGCGCGCAGGTGCAGAGCTTTCTGGAACAGCACCGCGCCATGGCGGGCGAGTACGCTCGGGCGCTGAGGCTGTACGAATCGTCCGGCTTCGACGCGGCGCTGGCCGATCAGAAGGTGGCCGGTCTGGCCGAGCGCGCCGGGGTGGAGCTGGAGACGGCGGCCAAGAATCTGCTGGACGATACCGCCGCCGAGAGCGTGCTGGTGCGCAACCACGCCTACCGTGGCATCGTCATCAGCCTGGGCGGCGTCGGCGTGGCGGTGGTGGTGGCGTTCCTGGTGTTCGTCACTCTGGTCCACCGTGGCATCCTCCGGCCGGCGCGGCAGCTGGTGCAGGATCTGGGCAACCTCGCGCGCGGCGACTTCAGCCAGCCGGTCCGGCGGCTCACCGACGACGAGCTGGGCCAGGTCGCGGAGGCGGCGCAGGAAATTCAGGCGCAGCTAGGCCGGACGCTGCGGCAGGTGTCGGATGCGGTGGCGCAGGTGGCGTCGGCGGCCGAGGAGCTGGCGGAGATCTCCGAGGAAACCACGCGCGGCGTCAACGAGCAACGCTCCGAGATCGATCAGATCGCCACCGCGATGAACGAGATGACCGCCACGGTCAACGAGGTCGCGCGCAACGCCGCCGAGGCGGCGCGGGCCGCCGAGCAGGCCGACTCGACCTCGCGCAACGGCCAGCAGGTGGTGACCGAGACGGTTGGCATGATCCGCGCCCTGGCCGAGGAGGTGGAGCAGGCCGCCGGCGCCATCCAGAAGCTGGAAGCCGACAGCGCCGCGATCGGCACGGTGTTGGACGTCATTCGCGGCGTGGCCGAGCAGACCAACCTGCTGGCGCTCAACGCCGCCATCGAGGCCGCGCGCGCCGGCGAGCAAGGCCGCGGCTTCGCGGTGGTGGCCGACGAGGTTCGTACCCTGGCGCTGCGCACGCAGCAGTCGACCCAGGAGATCCAGGCCATGATCGAACGCATCCAGGCCGGCACCGAGGAGACGGTGCGGGTCATGGATACCGGCCGCAACCGCGCCCGCGGCGCGGTGGAGCAGGCGCAGATCGCCGGCGCGGCGCTGGACGAGATCACCCGCGCGGTCGGCACCATCCGCGACATGAACGCCCAGATCGCCAGCGCCGCCGAGGAGCAGAACGCGGTGACCGAGGAGATGAACCGCAACATCATGAATATCAGCGGCGTGTCGGAGCGTTCCGCCGAGGGGGCCGGTCAGACCACCCGTGCCAGCGAGGAGCTGGCGCGTCTGGCGGCCGATCTGCAGAACATGGTCCGCCAGTTCCGGCTGCGCTGACGGCGCGGCCGATCAGCCGCCAGACCGGCCCAGGCGGCTGGCCAGGTATAGGCCGACCAGGATCAGCGCGCCGCCGAGGGCATGGAAGCCGCGCAGCGCCTCGTCGAGGAAGACGTGGGCGAGCAGCGCGGTGAACACCGGCATCAGGTAGATGAAGATGGCAGAACGGTTCGGGCCGGCCGTGGCCACGCCGAAGTTCCACAGCAGGTAGGCCAGCAGCGACGGGAAAATCCCGACGTACGCCAGGGCCGGCAGCAGCGCCGGTCGCCACCAGCCGCCGCTGCCGGTGGCCAGCTCCCAGAGATAGAACGGCAGGATCACCAGCAGGCCGCCGACGACGAGCAGGGTCATCAGCCCCAGCGGATGCAGCGCCAGCGGTCGGCGCCGCAACAGAACCGTGTACAGCCCCCAGATGGTGACCGCCAATACCATCAGCAGGTCGCCGGCACGGAAATCCAAGGCCGCCAGCGCCCGCCAGTCGCCGCCGCTGACGATGACCAGCACGCCGCCGAGCGCGATGGCCACGCCCAGCGATTGCGCCGCGCTGATCGCCTCGCCTAGCAGCAGCCAGGCCAGCGCGGCGATCACCACCGGAATGGTGGCGCTGACCAGGCTGATGTTGATGGCGGTGGTGCTGTGCGCGGCCAGGTAGAGCAGGGTGTTGTAGCCGCCGACGCTGAGCGCGGCGAGCAGCAGCAGCCAGCCCCAGTTGGCGCGCACCACCGCCGCCTTGCCGCGCAGGTGGCGCAGTCCGAACGGCAGCAGCAGGGTCAGGGCGATCACCCAGCGCCAGAAAGACAAAGCGAAGGCCGGGATCTGATCGGCGACGGCGCGCGCCACCACCGCGTTGCCGGCCCAGAACAGGGTGGTGAGGATCAGGCCGGCATAGGCCAGCGCCAGGTCATGGGAGCCCTTGGGAGTCATGATTGTTACCTTGGCGGGGCGCGTCCCGACGGACGGAGCGGAGGATGCGTAGTGACGATGGCCGCACTTTATAACGTAGCGGCCGCGGCCTTGTCAGCGGCGCGGGGGCGTCCGCGGCCGGGGGGCCGCGGACCGGAGCTCAGCGGGTAGGGCGGATGTGCAGCCGGTTGTGCACGGCGTGCACGCCGGGTACGTACCAGCAGTCGTAGACGGCCATGCGGGCGTTGACCTCGTTGCGCACGGCGCCCTCCAGGGTGACTTCGCCGTTGCGGGTGGTGACCTTGATTTCCTGCGCGTCCAGGGACGGATCCTTGTCGAACACCAGGCCGATGGCATCGGTGATCTCGGCGTCGGCGTCCTGCTCCGGTGGCTGCACCCGGATGCGGTTCTCGACGTCGCCGGTGCCTGGCACCCACCAGGCCAGCACCTCCGCCATGCGCCGATGCGACAGGCTCCAGGCCTGACCGTGCAGGATCACCCGGTGTCCCTCGATCTCCACCGCCAGCCAGTTGTCGGCGTCGGGTGGCGGCTGCCGCCCGTCGTAGGCGTTGATGACGAATTCCCGAAACACAGGTTCGCTGTACAGCGCGTCGAGCACCGCCTTGAGCAGCTCTCGATCGGCGCGCGGATGTTGCACCCGAAGCAGCAGCCGGTCCTCCACCGGCACGCCGGGCACGGCGCTGCGGGCGACCTGCAGGGCGCGGCGCTTGACGGCGACGTTCTCGACCTCGCCTTCCAGGCGGAGCGTGCCGCCTTCGCAGCGGATCTTGATCCGGTCGCGGTGGGGGTTGATATCGGGATCGCGCTCCAGCGCCGCACGCACGGCCTTCGTTTCCGCGGATTGCTCCATGCCGCTTACCTCCTGACACCCTTGGCTGGGCGGCTGTCTGACGAGAGATGGGGCGGCCCGCGGGTGGCTGCAACCGCCGCCGGCGCCGACACGGGCGCTAGGAGCGCGGCGTCGGTATCAGACTGATCTCGACGCGGTTGTTGCGCCGGGCGATGGCGTTCCATTGACCGGCGTCCACGCCGCTGAGCGTCTGCGGATACTCGAAGCGCGGCGACTCGTCGCCGCGCGCCACCAGCTCGACGCGGATCTTGCCGTCCCTGAGGATCGGCGAGCTGCTGAGGAAGTTGGCGAAGGCCAGCGACTGCCGGCCGGTGGCCGCCAGCGCCTGCTCGCGCGGCATGCCGATGTCGTCGCAGCGGCCGGCGGGCAGATCGGCCGGAGCCGGACGCAGCTCGCCCTGCGCGTCGCGCACCAGGCAGAACTGGCCTTGATGGGCCTCCATGCGCACCGTGCCGGTGAACCCGACCGCCGCCAGGCGGTTGAGCAGCTCGCTGAGCAGCGCCAGGCGTTCCTCGCCGAACGGAATTTGGCCGTAGTCGTAGCGGCCGGCCTCGTTCAGCGCCCATTCCAGCGTATCCAGCAGCTGCGCGCGCTCGCCGCCGAGGCGGACCCGGTGCAGCGCCAGCGTGCGCGCCAGCTGCGCATCCTGCTCGGACAGGGCCGTGGGCTGCACCGTCTCCCCGGGCAGCGCCGGCGTCGCGAGGGGAGCGGAGCTGCGGCCGAGCCAGTAGGCGAGCGGGGCGACGGCGAGCACGATCAGCGCCGCCGCCAGCCAGCGGCCACGGCGGGGCGGCGCCGGTTCCGGGATCGGCGCTGGCGCCTGCTCCAGCTGCGCCCGCACTTCCTCGCGCAGGTCCTGGCGCAGGCGTTGGCGCAGCTCCTCCAGCTCGGCGCGCAGCGAGCGCTGCAACGCCTCGTCGACCGCCTCGCGCGCCAGCCGGTCGATGTCCGGCCGGGAGAGCTCCGGAGCAGCAGCCGGCGCCGGGCGGGGCGGCGGGCTCGCTTCGGGGGTGTGGGTGGAGGGCAGCAGGCGCAGGTTCTCCAGCACCTGTCTCAGGTCCGCCGGCCGGACTTCCTTGGGCAGCACGCCGACGGCGCCCAGGGCGCGTGCCTGGCCGACGTACACCTCGCCGCCGCGCGAGGTGTACATCATCACCGGAATGGTGGCGGTGCGCGGGTCGCTCTTGATGACGCGCACCGCCTCGAAGCCGTCCATGCCCGGCATCATGTGGTCCATGAAGATGATGTCGGGGTGGTCGTGCAGCAGGTGTTCGAGCGCCGCTTCGGCGGACTCGGCCGTGGTCACTTCGATGCCGTGGCGCTCCAGCTGCTTGCGCAGCGCCATGCGGGCGGAGTGGGAGTCGTCCACGACCAGCGCACGTTTCCTTGCCATACGATAGATCCGTTATCGCTATTGCCTGCCGCCGGCCCGGGGCCGGCGTTTCCCGTGGTGCGGCTCGCTAGAGTTTGGACCATGGAGCGGCGCTGTCAAAGCGTCATCGCTTGGCGGCGACGCCGGTCGCTCCCACCTCTTGGAGAATGAACGCCACGGTCTGGGACGAAGGTGCGGTGGCGATGCGTCGCGCCTTGCTCATCATCAACCGCAACAGCCGTCAGGGCGACCGCGATCTCTCCGAGGTCGTGGCGCTGCTGGGCGAGCGCGGGCTGGCGACGGAACTTCAGTATCCCCGAGACGAGACCCAGGCGGCGGCGCTGATCCGGTCCCGCGCCGCCGAGTTCGATCTGGTGATCCTGGGCGGCGGCGACGGCACCATCAGCCGCGCTATTCCGCTCCTGCTGGCCAGCGGGCGTCCGCTCGGAGTGCTGCCGATGGGCACCGCCAACGATCTGGCGCGCACCCTGGGAATTCCGCTCGACCTGCCCGCCGCCGCCGAGGCGATCGCCGGCGGGCGCGTGCGCTGCATCGACTTGGGACGGGTCAACGGCCGCTATTTCTTCAACGCCGCCAGCATCGGCTTGGGTGTGCATGTCACCCAGTTGCTGACCTACGAGCTCAAGCAGCGCTGGGGCGTGCTCGCCTATCCGCGGGCGCTGCTGGAAGCGCTGGCCACAGTCAGACCGTTCACCGCGCGGATCGATTGCGACGGCACGCTGCACCTGCTGCGCAGCATCCAGATCACGGTCGGCAACGGCCGTTTCTACGGTGGCGGCATGGCGGTGGCCGCCGAGGCGGCCATCGACGATCAGCGCCTGGATCTATACAGCGTTCGCCCTTCTTCGCTGTGGCGGTTCCTGATCGTCGCCGCGGCGATGAAGCTGGGTCGGCACGGACGGCGGCCGGAAGTGGCGCTGCTGCGCGGGCGCCGTATCGCGGTCGAGACCAGCCGGGCGCGGCTGGTCACCGCCGATGGCGAGGTGGTGTCGCGCACGCCGGCGCTGTTCGAGGTGGTGCCGGCGGCGCTGCCGGTGCTGGTGCCCGAGGATGCGTCGCAGGCGGAGGGGCTTCGGCGTGCTGCGCAATGAAACGCAGGTGGCGGTCAACGATCTGCTGGCGGCGCTGGAGGAGGCGCGCGATCTCTACGCCGACGACGCCGACGCGCTCGACGATCCGGCGCTGCGGGTCTTGTTCGCCGAGCTGGGCGAGCGTCATGGCGAGCTGGTGGTGCGTCTGCGCGCCGGCATCCCGCTGCTGGGCGACTTGCCCAAGGAGCCGGATCAGGACCGCGAGACTTTGCATCGCCTGGGCAAGCGGCTGAGGGCCATGCTGACCGGCGATGATCGGCGGGCGTATCTGGCCGAGCGGATAGACGCCGCGCAGGCCTTGGGGGGGCTGGCGCGGGCAGCGCTGGGCCACGAGCTGCCGCCGCCGCTGCGCGGCGTGGTGGCCGCGATCGAGGCCGAGGCGGCGGCCAGCGCCGAGCGCCTGCGGCGGCTTTAGCGGCTGACGGCGCTTTTGCTCGGGGCCGCGCTCTGCGGCAGAATCTCGCTTTTTCTTCGCGTAGGGGGCAAATATGAGCTCCGCAGGATTCGACGCGGCGGCCCGCCTGGCCGCTGCTCAAGCATTCTTCCGATCGATTCCGCACAGCGGATTGCTGGGGCTGGAGGTGGTCGCGTGCGAGCCTCGGGTGGTCGTGGCGCGCCTGCCCTACAAGCCGGAACTGGTGGGCAATCCGTACACTGGTTGGCTGCACGGCGGCGCCGTGGTGACGCTGGTGGACCAGACCAGCGGCGCGGCGGTGATCCACACGCTGGAGCGGCCGGACATGGTCGCCACCCTCGATCTGCGGATCGACCACCTGCGGCCGCCGCAGCCGGGGCGGGCGGTGCTGGCGCGCGCCGAGTGCTATCGGGTGGCGCGCGACATCGCCTTCGTGCGCTGTCTCTGCTACGAGGACGACCCCGACGACCCCTTCGTCAGCAGCATGAGCACGTTCATGCGGGTATCGAGACCGCGCGGTAGTGTCGGAGAGGGGCAGAGCGCATGAAAGAACTGATGGAATTGGTGCAGGAAGCGCGCAGCGCCGGCGATTGCCAGCGGCTGGTGGACCTGGTGCCGTATGCGCGCATGCTGGGGATGAAGTTCAGCGTCACCGACAAGGGGCTGCTGTTCGAGCTGCCGTTCCGCAAGGATCTGGTCGGGAACTATCTGCTGCCGGCCATCCACGGCGGTGTGGTGGCGGCGTTCATGGAGCACTCGGCGCTGCTGCAGATTCTCTGGAATCAGGAAAGCGTGGTGCTGCCCAAGGTGGTCGATTTTTCCATCGACTACCTGCGCCCGGCGCGGGCCGAGACCACCTTCGTCAATTGCAGCGTCATTCGCCAGGGGCAGCGCATCGCCAACGTCGCGGCTAGCGCCTGGCAGGGGCGGCCGGAGAACATCGTCGCCACCGCGCGCATGCATTTCCTGCTGACCCGACAGGAAGACGACACGGCGCGTTGACGCCCGCCCAGCCTCGCCCCTCGCCCTCCGAGGCAAGCGTTCGCACATTCCGACCTTGGCAGCGAAGGCCGTTCGTCGGCCAGGACCGGCGCAGCGCCACCGTTGCGTGGTGGCGCTGCGCCGGCCGCCGCGCGCCCGCCAGAAGTCCCTCTTCGCGCGGGCGGGGGTTATTGCCCTGGCGCGGGCGGCGTGAGAGGCTCTATAAGTTACTGAAATCCGTTTGGCCGTACCGCGCGCCACCTGGGTGTGATCGAACTGCCGGCGTTAAGGAAGCGCCGAGGCCGGCCAGGCTGTGGAGGGAAGCATGGCGAGCTTGATCAGCTATCTCAGCGATGACGAGCGCGCGTACCTGCGCCATCTGTTCGCCGAGTCGGCAGGCGCGGCGTCGTCGGATGCGGAGCGCGGCGAAGCGCTGCGTCTGGAGGCGCCCGCCCTGGAGCAGGGGCTGCTGGCGCGGCTGCTGATGCGGCTGGATTCCGAACTGGTGGTCAGCGACGGCCACTACAGTCTGCGTTTTCCGATCGAGGTGTCGCCTTGTCCCTTCGGCGGCCCGCCGCGGTTGCGGCTGGCGCCGCCGCTGGTGACCGATGTGCGCGGCGCCGCCCGTTGCGCGCGGGTGCGGCCGTGGCCCGATGAGATCGGCGTCGACGATCCGCACGGTGTGCTGCGCGGCGCCAGAGTCGTGGATATCTCGACCTCGGGTATGTCGGTGGAGGCCCCCCTGCCGGTGGCGGCGCGGCCGGGGGAGACCTTGTCTAGCCTAGGTCTGCGGTTGCCGCGGCGGCAGTGCGTGACCTTCGACGGACGTGTGGTTCGGGTCGAGCCGCGCCGGCTGGCGTTGCGGTTCGAGGGTATGCCGAGCGAGGCCCAGGCGGCGCTGCGCGCCTACGTGTTCGACCGCTACGCCTTGCGCGGTTGAGCGGAGCCGGATTTCTCGTCTTTGGGGCGCTTTTCCTGGGGTTCCGGCTGACCGGGGTGATCGACCGGCGTCCACGACGGCGGATCGCTGGCCGGGAACGACTCCTCGGACGTCTCGTCGACTATGTCCTCGCGTTGATCGTTTGAGCTAGGATCGGTCTTGTCTCGCGCCATGGTCGGCTCCTCGACGATGTGCGGCTATGGCCTGTCCGCGGTCGCCGCCTTCCGATAGCTAGGTTTGACTGATCGGCGGGCTTTTCAAGTGTTCTGTGCAAGAGGAAATCCGGCATGTCCGACGATATCGAGCGTTTCGACGCCATCGTGACTTTCGCCCAGGCCGCGCTCGACGCCGGTCAGGTGTGGGGACTGGAGCATGCCGAGGGCTGGGCGCTGGCGGGGTCGGAGGAGAATCCCGACCAGATGGTGATGCCGTTCTGGACCAGCGAGGAGGCGGCGCGCCGCTGCGCCAGCGACGAGTGGGCGGACTACAAGGTGTCCGCCATCCCGCTGGACAGTTTCCTCGAACAGTGGCTGCCGGGCATGCACGAGGACGGCTACATGGTCGGGCTGAACTGGAACGCCGACATGGAGGGCATCGAGGTCGAGCCGCAGGAGCTGGCGGAGACCCTGGAAGACCTCATGGACGAGGAAGAAGACCGCGAAGAAGAGAACTGAGCCGGCCGCCGGTGCCCGGCGGCGATAGTGAATCGGGGCTTGGTCTGGCCGGGCGTGGCCCTGCCGTCAGGGCGCTCCGTACTTGGCGGTTTCTGCGCCCCCCGGGTATTCGATGTGCTCCCTTGCGCAGGCGCGCGCATAGCGGTCCAGCGGCTCGATGCGCCGCCCAACCGGTCTGGCGGCCGGGCTGAGTCGCGCACACCGGGGCGCTACGCTCACCCTCATCTCGTTTGGACGATGCCTGTGTCCGGCGACGGCAACGTTTGCCGTCGCCCCTCGTTCTCACCACAACAGTGTCGCTAGGCCGCGGCGGCGGTGGAGCGGGCCTGCAGGGCGATGGCTTTGAGGCGCTGGGCGATGCGCGCCGGCAGCTGGCGACGATGTTTGACGCGCGGCAGCGGCAGCTCGGGGGTGGGCGACTCCTCGCCGTAGAGCGCCAGGTACTCGCCGTAGTTGTCGAACGCCCGCCGGGTGATGTTATCCACGAAGGTCTCGGTCGGCGCGCCCTCGGCGAGGATGAGGTCGTGATGCTCCAGCTCGATGTAGAAGTACTCGAGGGTGTCCTCGGCGCAGTGCTTGAGCTGGGTGATGGTCATGCCGTTGATCAGGGCCTGGGCCTGGACCAGCAGGCCGTCGACGAGCATGGCGTGGTCGGGGGAGACGAGCAGATCCCGGCGCGGCAGGCCGTTGCCCAAAGCGCCTGCGGCGATGCGCACCGGCAGGACGAGGCGGGCGTCGACGAAGCGCAACGGGATGCGGCGGCGGCCGATCCATTTCACCGGCACGGCGTGGCCGCTGACCGTGGTCACCAGATCGCCGATTCGCAGCGTTTCCACCGGGCGCTCGCCGTCGGGCGTGGCGATCAGCGTGCCGCCGGTGAAGCAGGGCGGATCGCTTTGGACAGTGATGAGTGTTTGGAGGCTGTCAGGTTCAAGCGGCCACGCGCCTATGAGGAGGTACGTATCTTTAATATCGTCGGAACTAAGCGTTCCCTCCTTTATGCGGAACAATGCGGTCAAGCCATCCTCAGAGAGTCCAACGAGCTGTCCTGTCGCGGAACCAAGCTGTTCCACCGGAGTGAATGGTAGCGTGGAAAAATTGAAGCTGTAGGTTTGTCCGCCTTGGTGCTCTATTTGGGCGTTGATGAAAATTGCCCCATGGGAGGCAATAGACCCAGCTATAAACGGTCGTGATTGAGCCGTCTTCGGAAAGTTGAGGCTCTGAGGCTGGATAATTGATGTAGCCGCTGCTGAAGCTGAAATCTGCCACTTTGCTTTTCCTTCGTTAAATGGGCAAGTTCGCGAAAGGCTCTCCCCTAACACTGAATTTTCCGTAAGCCTCAATGCCTCACCGGGCATCATGCGCGACGGAAGCAGCACTGTTGTAGAGAGGACGGCAATCGAGTGTCAAGCGGTTGCCGCCGAGGCGTGGCGGCCCTGTGCGGGGTCTATGTAGTCGGCCCTGCAAAACGCCCTGAAGCCGCATGGACACTGAGTTGGTGAGGTGATGTTGCGGGGTTGGAACTCCCG
>CALGAN010000089.1 GCA_937951875.1 uncultured Alkalilimnicola sp.
CCACCTGCCGCTCGCCGTCGCGCTTGTCCAGCAGCTTGATCAGGTGCAGCGCGCCGGGGCTTTCGATCGGCTCGCTCACCTCGCCGACCCGCATGCGCGGCACCTGGTCGGCGAACAGCGTCGGCAGCTGCCCCTGGCTGCGCCAGCCCAGGGTGCCGCCCTCCAGGGCGGTGGGACTGTCGGAGAAGGCGGCGGCCACGCGCCGGAAATCGGCGCCCTGGACCAGCTGCTCGCGCGCCCGGGCGGCCTTGTCGCGCGCCGCCTGCACCTGCTCCGGCGAGGCCGACGGCGGGATGGCGATCAGGATGTGGCCGACCAGGTACTCGACGTTGCTGGCGGCGTTCTGGCTGGCCAGGTATTCGTCGATCTCGCGCGGACTGACGCTGACCTGGGCCTCGGCTTGGCGTTGCTGCAGACGGGCGATGGCGATCTCGCGCCGCAGGCCCTCGCGGAACTTGGCGTAGTCGTAGCCCTCGCTCTCGAGGGTGGCGCGGAACTGCGACAGCGTGAGCTTGTTCTGCTCGGCGATACGCTGCACGGCGGCGTTGAGGGTGGCGTCGTCGACCCGGATGCCGGCGCGCTGCGCCATCGACAGCTGCAGCTTCTGCATGATCAGCCGCTCCAGCACCTGGCGGGTGAGCGTCTGCCGGTCGGGCAGCGGCGTGTTGCGCTGGCGCAGCTGATCGCTGACCGTTTTCAGCTCATGCTCCAGCTCCGATTGCAGCACCACGTCCTCGTTGACCACCGCGACGATGCGGTCGAGCGGCTGCGCCGCCGGCGCCGGCGCGGCGGCGAGCAACAGCAGCAGGGTCGCGGTCAGGAGCGCCAACCAGATGCGTGAGAGGGTACGGTCGGTCATGCCTCACCTTTCGAACTGATAGCCGGAGACGACCTCCGACAGGAATTGATCCAGCGACTGGCCGAGCGCGCCCAGGCCGGTCAGCTCAAGCTGGAGCATGAAGCTGACGCTGGAATCGTCGCTGCCGTCGCGGACGTACTCGCGCACCACCGCGCGCGCCGTCCAGCAGCAGGTGCTGTAGGCCACGCCGGCGAAGCGCTCCAGCGTCGTGTTGGTTTCCAGCGAGTATTGCCAGCCCCCCAGCGCCAGCCAGCGCGGGTTCACTGGCCAGACCGCCGTCAGTTCGGTTAGTTCCAGCGGCTCGCCATACAGCGCGCTGCGCATGCGGTAGGCGGCGTTCACCGCCTGGCGCGGCCCCGGCCGGTAGCTGACGCGCACGGTGCGCTGATTGATCGTGTTGTCGTAGGTGTCCCAGGCGGCGGCGAGGTAGGCGCTCCAGTGGCCGACGGTAGCGCGCGCCTCGCCCAGGATGGGGGAGGCGCGGCGGGTGTCGAGCGCGGTCGGCGCGCCGATCGTCACCCGCCGGCGTTTCTCGTAGAAGGCCTGGCCGACGCCGACCTGGAAATACTCGCGGCCGCTGGCGGTATCCAGCAGCCGGCTGGTGACGCCCAGCGCGATGTGGTGGGTGTCGCCGATGCGGTCGGGGCCGGTGAAGCGGTTGTACTCGAACAGCCGGCTCAAGGTGAGCTCGCTGGGCTCGGTGTCGAAGCGCGGCAGCTCGTCCTGGTTTTCGTAGGGGATGTACAGATAGAACAGCCGCGGTTCCAGGGTCTGCAGCAGCGACCGGCCGAACCAGGTCAGCTCGCGCTCCAGGAACAGCCCGCTGTCCAGGCTGAACAGCGGCAGCGCCCGGCTGGGATCGTCGGACAACCCCTGGTTGAAGGGCGAGCGGTCGAGCCGGTAGGCGGTGTAGCGGTAGCCGACCGTGGGCGCGACGTAGTAGGCCAGCCGCTCGTGCCGGTAGCCGGCGGTGTAGAGGCCGTCGACGCGGCTGCCGACGTCCACCAGGTCGGGACGCGGATGGGTGAAGCGGGTGAAATCCGCGGTCAGCGACTGGCTGAAATTGGAGTCCAGCGGCATCCAGCGATAGTCGTAGCTGATGCGCGGCAGCACCCGGAACGGCCGGTTGGCCGGCGCCAGATCCTCGTCCAGGCTCTGCCAGTGGTGCACCAGCGCGCGCAGGTTCCAGTTGCCGCCGTGGTAGCCGATCTGGGCGTAGCTGGCCAGATTGTCCTCGCTGACGCTGGCGATGCCGCGCACCAGGTCGAAGTCCTCTAGGTAATCGCGGTCGCTGACCCGGTTGTAGGCGGCGTTGAAATACAGCGGTCCTTGCCAGAGGCCGGTCAGGTCCAGGTGGGTGAGCCAGCGGTCGCGCTCCGCCTGCCGATCGTCCGGCATGAACTCGACGTAGCCGCGCGATTGCAGCAGCGGCGAGAGATGGCGCGCCTCGGCGCCGAGCATGACGCCGCGCTTGGACACCAGCCGCGGGGTGAGCGTGGCGTCGTAGTTCGGCGCCAGGTTCAGGTAATAGGGCAGGGCCAGATCGAGGCCGCCGTCGTTGGAGTAGCCGAGGCGCGGCGGCAGCAGGCCGGTCTTGCGGCGGTCGTCGATCGGAAAGCTGATGTACGGCGTGTACAGCAGCGGCACGCCGAAGAAGGTCAGGTAGGCGTGGCGGGCGGTACCGAAGCCTTCCTCGCGGTTCAGGGTCAGATCCGGACTGGCCAGCCACCAGTCCTCCTGCCCGGGTGGGCAGCCGGTGTAGCGCACATCGTCGAACGTCGCCTGCTCGCCCCGCAGCGCCGCTCGCCGGGCGCTGCCGTGCGCCTCGCTGGGCAGCAGCCGGAAGCGGGCGTCCTCCAGTGCGCCCTGGCGCTCGTTCAGGTAGAAATGGCCTTCGCGGCCGGTGACTTCCAGCCCGCTTTCGCTGTAGCGCACATTGCCGCTGGCGTCGGCGCGCTCGCTGGCGGCGTCGAAGTGCAGGCTGTCGGCATGCAGGCGCTGGTCGGCGCGCTCCAGGACAGCGTCGCCGCTGGCGCTGTAGACGCCGCTGCCGCGATCGTAGCGGCCCTGGTCGGCTTCCAGCTGGATTGGGGTGGCGGGATCGCGGGGGGGTGGTCGGGTCAGACTGAAACTGGCGGGCGCCGGGCAGGCTCCATCGGCGGCGAATCCCGCGGGCGACGCCGCGAGGCCGACCGAAACGAGCAGACGGAGGCCTAGCTGCCGTGAGTTCACTCTTTTTCCTTGAATTGTCCCACTGTCAGTTCGGCGGGCGGGCGATACGATGTCACAGATGCCCAGGCCCGGCAAATGGGCGATATAATGCCGGGCATTCGTCCCCGCCAGAACAAGCCCCTTTCCCTGAGCCGAGACCAGAATCCAGTGACCGAACAAGCTAGCGCCGCCGATGCGCGTCAGGCCGCCCTGCACCATTGGCTGACCGCGGTGCTCGACCGCGAGGTGCGGGCCATCGCGCCGGCTTCCAGCGATGCCAGCTTCCGCCGTTACTTCCGCGTCGAAGGCCCCGAGGGCAGCCTGATCGTCATGGACGCGCCGCCCGAGCACGAGGATTGCCGTCCGTTCCTGGCGGTGGCGGCCATGCTCGCGGAAATCGGCGTCAACGTGCCGCGGGTGCTGGCCCAGGATCTGACCCGGGGCTTTCTGCTGCTCACCGATCTGGGCAACCGCCGCTATTTGGACGAGCTGAACGACGACTGCGTCGAGCGGCTGTACGGCGACGCCATGGCGGCGCTGGCCCGGCTGCAGGCGCACGGCCCGCGCGACGGCCGCCTGCCGCCGTACGACCACGCCATGCTGATGCGGGAAATGGCGCTGTTTCCCGAGTGGCTGCTCGACCGTCATCTGGGCCTGCGGCTCGACGCCGGGCAGCGCGACGTGCTGGCCGAAAGCTTCGAGCTGCTGGCGCGCAGCGCCCTGGAGCAGCCGCGGGTGATGGTTCACCGCGACTACCACTCGCGCAATCTGATGATCGTCGACGCCGACAACCCGGGCGTGCTCGATTTCCAGGACGCCGTGGTCGGCCCGATCACCTACGACCTGGTGTCGCTGCTGCGCGATTGCTACATCGCCTGGCCGCGCGAGCGGGTCGAGGCCTGGGCGCTGGCCTACCGGCACCGGCCCGGTGTGCGCGAGCTGGTCGGCGCGGTCGACGACGCCACTTGGCTGCGCTGGTTCGACTGGATGGGGCTGCAGCGCCACCTCAAGGCCAGCGGCATCTTCGCCCGGCTCTGGCATCGCGACGGCAAGCCCGGCTATCTGCCGGACGTGCCGCGCACGCTCGGCTATATGGTCGAGGTCAGCGGCCGCTATCCCGAGCTGGCCGGTTTGCACCGGCTGCTGGTCGAGCAGGTGGTGCCGGGCTTCGAGCGGACGCCGTGGCCGTGAGAAAGGCCATGATTCTCGCCGCTGGGCGGGGCGAGCGCATGCGGCCGCTGACCGACCGCACGCCCAAGCCGCTGCTGCCGGTAGGCGGCAAGCCGCTGATCGAGTACCACCTGGAGGCGCTGGCGGCGGCCGGGGTGGCGGAGGTGGTGATCAACCTCTCCTGGCTGGCGGAGCGCATTCCGCCGGCGCTCGGCCAGGGCGAGCGCTGGGGGCTGCGCATCCATTACTCCTACGAAGGGCCGCAGCCGCTGGAGACCGCCGGCGGCATCCGCCACGCCCTGGCGCAGCTGGGCGACGAGCCGTTCCTGGTCGTGAACGGCGATGTCTGGACCGACTATCCGCTGGCGCGGCTGCGCGCTCCGGAAGGCTTGGCGCACCTCGTGTTGGTCGACAATCCCCCCCATCATGAGCAGGGAGATTTCGTGCTGGAGGACGGGGTGGTGCGCGACGGCGACGGCGCGCGGCTGACTTTCAGCGGGATCGGCGTTTATCGCCCCGAGCTGTTCGCCGGACTGCCGCCCGGGCCGGCGCGGCTGGCGCCCATCCTGCGCCAGGCCATGGCGTGGGGCGCGGTCAGCGGCGAGCACTACCGCGGCCGTTGGATCGATGTCGGCACGCCGCAGCGCCTGGCGGAGCTCGACCAACAGTTGAGGCGCTAAGGATCATCTATGGGTAGCGAGATAAACGACACCCGGTTCAGCCGGGAGCAGTTCCAGGCTTTCGCCGCCCGGCTCAAGACCGAGACCGAGCTGCTCAAGACCTGGTGGCGGGAGGGCCGGCTGTCGGACGAGCCGCCGCGGGCCGGTCTGGAGCTGGAAGCCTGGCTGGTGGACGAGGCGGGCCGGCCGGCGCCGCGCAACGACGAGGTGCTGGCTCGGGTCGAGGACTGTCTGGTCGGGCCGGAGCTGTCGCAGTACAACCTGGAATTCAACAGCACGCCGCGGTCGCTCGCCGGCCGTCCTTTCAGCGCCATGGCCGAGGAGTTGGCGCGGCACTGGCGGCAGGTGAACCAGGCGGCAGCGGCGGAGAATTGCCGGTTGGCGATGATCGGCATCCTGCCCACCCTGGTCGAGAGCGACTTGACGCTCGAGCACATGTCGCGCCGCAAGCGCTACCACGCGCTGAACGAGCAGATCATGCGGCTGCGCAACCGCCAGCCGCTCAAGCTGGAGATCGACGGCGAGGAGCCGCTGTCCGCCGAGCACGGCGACGTCATGATCGAGGCCGCCGGCACCTCGCTGCAGCTGCACCTGCAGGCGCCGCCCAAGGATATCCCGCGCTACTTCAACGCCTCGGTCATGGCCTCGGCGGCCACCGTGGCGGTGGCCGCCAACGCGCCGTTCCTGTTCGGTCATCGGCTGTGGGAGGAAACCCGCGTGCCGGTGTTCCAGCAGTCGTGCGCGGTCAGCGCCCGTCCGCGCAGCACGGCCGAGCGGCTGGCGCGCGTGACCTTCGGCAGCGGCTACGGCCGCGACGCCCTGTATGGTTTCTTCGTCGAGAACCGCCAGCATTACTCGGTGCTGCTGCCGGAGCTGATGGACGAGCCGGTGGAGCAGCTGGCGCACCTGCGCCTGCACAATGGCACCATCTGGCGCTGGAACCGCCCGCTGGTGGGCTTCGACGAGAGCGGCCGGCCCCATCTGCGCATCGAGCACCGCGTGATGGCGGCCGGTCCGACCGTGGCGGACATCGTCGCCAACGCTGCCTTCTACTATGGGCTGGCGTTCGGCCTGGCCGACAGCGAGCTGGGGCCGGATCAGCGGCTGCCGTTCCATCTGGCCGAGCAGAATTTCTACGCCGCCGCCCGTCGCGGTTTGCAGGCCGAGGTGGTCTGGTTCGGCGGCGACAAGTTCGTGCTGTCGCAGCTGATCCTGCAGCAGCTGCTGCCGGTCGCCGCGCATGGGTTGGCGCTGGCGGGCGTCGACGCCGACGAGGCGCAGCGCCAGCTGGCGGTGATCGAGGCGCGGGTGCGCAGCGGCGGTACCGGCGCCGCCTGGCAGAGCGCTTACGTGCGCCGTTACGGGCGCGATTTCGCCGGCCTGGTGCGCCGCTACCTGGAGAACCAGGAAGCGGGAGCGCCGGTGCACGAGTGGCCGGTGTAGCGCATGGACTCGCGGCGGGCGGTGCCCGCCGCGCCGCAAAACCGTTGGAGCCGAGGGATCGATGCTCCGTCAATACAGCGACCTCCCGCCCGGATTCCTGGACGCCAAGCCGCAGCAGCTGGAGGCGGTGCTGGGCGGTCCCAGCCTGATCCATCTGCCGGGCTTGCGGGACCGGCCACTGTTCGTGTCCACCCTGCTGCACGGCAACGAGACCAGCGGCGTGGCGGCGATCCAGGCGCTGCTGCGGCCGTATCGCGGCCGGCCGCTGCCGCGGGCGCTGTCGCTGTTCGTCGGCAACGTCGCCGCCGCCCGCGCCGGGCTGCGCCGGCTCGAAGGCCAGCCCGACTACAACCGCATCTGGCCCGGCGGCGACCATCAGGACACGCCGGAAGCGCGCATGTTGGCGGAAGTCGTCAACCAGATGCGCCAGCGCCGGGTGTTCGCCGCCATCGACATCCACAACAACACCGGCCGCAATCCGCACTACGGCTGCGTCAACCGGCTGGACGGCCGCTATCTGCACCTGGCGTCGCTGTTCGCCAGCACGGTGGTGTATTTCACGCGGCCGCGGGGCGTGGCCTCCATGGCCTTCGCCGAGCTCTGCCCGTCGGTCACCGTGGAGTGCGGCCGCCCGGATGAGGCGTACGGCATCGAGCACGTCCGCGAGTTCGTCGAGGCGGCCTTGCATTTGCACGAGATACCGGCGCAGCCCAGCACCACGCTGAGCGTGTACCGGACCGTGGCCACCGTGCGGGTGCCGGAGGGCATCAGCTTCGGCTTCGGCGACGCCAACGCCGATCTGCAGCTGATGGAGGACCTCGATCAGCTCAATTTCCGCGATCTGCCAGCCGGGACCGCGCTGGCCCGGCTCACCGCGCCGGGACGCGGTCGGCTGGTGGTCGAGGACAACGACGGCGCGGACGTCAGCGACCGCTACCTGGCGAGGAGCGACGGCGAGCTGCGCACGCGCGTGCCGGTGACGCCGTCGATGCTGACTTCCGACCCGCGCGTCATCCGCCAGGATTGCCTTTGCTATCTGATGGAACGCCTGTCCTGGCCGCCGGCGTGAGGCCGGCTCCATGGCGCAGGCGGTACCACAGCCGGCCGACCAATTCGTGCAGCGCCAGCGAGCTTTCATGGAACGTGGCGTCGCGCGGGAAGTAGGCGCTGATGCCGATCGGTGGGCCGATGTAGTCGGTCGGCGCGGGGATCACCTCGAAGCCGGCGCGGCGAAACGCCTCCGCCGCCCGGCGCATGTGCAGCGACTGGGTTACCAGCACGATCCGCTCGATGCCCAGGGGGGCCAGCAGCTGGCGGGTGTAGACGGCGTTCTCGTGCGTGTTGCGGCTCAAGGTTTCGGCCGCCAGCGTCTCCACGCCGAAATCACGGCGTAGCGACTCGGTCATGAGGGTGGCGATGGCGGGGCTATAGCTGTTGGCCAGGCCGCCGCTGACTACCAGCGGCAGCCCGGTTTGGCGGTGCAGCTGGGCGCCGTAGCGCAGCCGCGCCAGGGTCCATTTGCTGGGCTGATGCCCGGCGTCGGGGCTGGCGATCTCCTTGCCGGCGGCGAGGATGACGATGGCCTGGGCGTCGGCGGCCAGCGCCGCCGGCGGGTCCAGCGCCGGGTACCACTGCACCGCGTCGATTAGCGGGAACGCAATCTTGGGCGTGCTCATCGCCCACAGCAGCAGCACCGCCGTACCCGCCACCCAGCGGCCGAGGCGCCGCCGCCACAGCAGCAGCCCCAGCGCGCCGAGCAGGATCAGTCCACCCGGCGGCAGCAGCAGCCACTCCAGGTAGCTCGCCAAGCCTACTCCGCGAGTACGCCCTGGGCCTGCTGGTCGGCGTGATAGGACGAGCGCACCATCGGCCCGCTGGCGACGTGGGCGAAGCCCATGGCATAGCCTACTTCAGCCAGACGCTTGAACTCGTCCGGGTGGACATAGCGACTGACCGGCAGGTGATGCGGGCTGGGCTGCAGGTACTGGCCGAGGGTCAGCATGGTCACGCCGTGCGCGCGCAGGTCGCGCATCACCTGTTCGATTTCCTCGCTCTCCTCGCCCAAGCCGAGCATCAGCCCGGACTTGGTGGGGATGTTCGGGTGACGCTCGCCGAACGCTTGCAGCAGATCCAGCGACCATTCGTAGTCGGAGCCCGGCCGGCACTGCCGGTAGAGGCGCGGCACGGTCTCCAGGTTGTGGTTGAACACGTCGGGCGGCGCCACGGACAGGGCGTCCAGCGCCTTTTCCATGCGGCCGCGAAAGTCCGGCACCAGCACTTCCACCTTGGTGCCGGGACTGGCCGCGCGCACCGCCGCCACGCACGCGGCGAAATGGGCGGCGCCGCCGTCGAGCAGGTCGTCGCGGTCGACCGAGGTGATCACCACATAGCGCAGGCCCAGGTCGCGCACCGTCTGCGCGAGGTTGGCCGGCTCCTCGGGGTCGAGCGGCAGCGGCCGGCCGTGGCCGACGTCGCAGAACGGACAGCGGCGGGTGCAGATGTCGCCCATGATCATGAAAGTGGCGGTGCCGTGGCCGAAGCACTCGGGCAGGTTCGGGCAGGAGGCTTCCTCGCACACGGTGTGCAGCCGCCCGGCACGCAGCCGGTCCTTGACCTGCTGGATCTGATTGCCGGCCGGAATGCGCACCCGAATCCAGTCGGGCTTGCGCAGCTTCTGCGGGGTGACCTCGACCTTGACCGGAATACGCGCCATCTTCTCGGCGCCCTTGAGCTTGACGCCCGGAACGACTTTCTGCGGACCAGGTTTGCTGGTGGAGGACATGCGACCTCGCTACTGTGCTGTGGTGAGGCCGGAGTCGGACTGCGCTGCCAGCCGCTCCAGCAGATGACGGGTAAGCGCCGCCTCGATCTCCGACAGCGGCCGGTCCACGCCCAGGTCGCGCAGCTGCGTGACCTCCAGGCCGGCGTAGCCGCAGGGATTGATGCGGCGGAACGGGGACAGGTCCATGGCCACGTTCAGGCTCAGACCGTGATAGCTGGCGCCGCGCCGCACGCGCAGGCCCAGCGAGGCGATCTTGCGGCCCTCGACGTAGACGCCGGGCGCGTCCGGCCGGGCGTAGGCGTCGATGCCGTACTCGGCCAGCAGGCCGATGACGCTCTGCTCGAGCACGGTGACCAGCCGGCGCACGCCGAGGTTGCGGCGCCGCAGATCGAGCAGGGGATAGAGCACGATCTGCCCCGGGCCGTGGTAGGTCACCTGGCCGCCGCGGTCCACGGCGATCACCGGAATGTCGCCCGGCGCCAGCAGGTGCTCGCGCTTGCCGTTGAGGCCGAGGGTGAACACCGGCGGATGCTGTAGCAGCCAGAGCTCGTCGGCGGTGGCGGCGTCGCGCCGCTCGGTGAACGCCTGCATGGCCCGCCAGGTCGGTTCATAGTCGACCAGGCCGAGCCGCTTGATCTCGATGGCGGGGATGACGCGGGTGGTGTCCATGGGCGCAGTGTACGCCCACTGCGTCCGCGGATCACGCCTATAGGGTCATCAGCACCAGTTCGTGGGCGCGCAGATCGCCGTAGATCGCCTCGAGCTGCGCGCGGCTGTGCGCGGTGATCGTGACCGTGACCGAAACGTAGTTGCCGCGCGGGCTGGGCCGGGTGGTGATGTCCTCGGCGCCGACCCCTTCGGCATGACGCCGGATGACCTTGAGGATTTCCTCCGCCAGCGCGCCGTCCGCACGTCCCATGGCCTTGATCGGATAGCGGCAGGGGAACTCGAAAACCTCTTCCTTCTCCATGGTCGTGGCCTCGTCTGCGTTGGAGATCGGACGCCCGGGAGCGCCCGGACGGGGTGGCAAAGCTTACCCGCTCCCGTGCTTGGATGGCAGGGGCGGGCGTCGGTTCCGTCGGAAAGGCGCGGACGAGCGAAGCGGCGCCGGAGCGGTGGGCGCTCAGCGCAGGGGGCGCCGGTCTCGGCGCCCCTCTGGGCTCAGTCCTGGAAGCGCAGCAGCACGCTGTCGACCAGCCGCCGCCACAAGCCGCCTTCCTCCACGGCGGTGAGCGCCACCAGCGGCGTTTCCTGGACGAGCTGGTCGTCCAGCTTGACGATCAGCTTGCCGATGGGGGCGCCGTGCTGGATCGGCGCCATGATGGTGGGCGTGATCACCATGCTGGCCTGCAGGCGGTCGTACTGATTGCGGGGGAAGGTCACCCACAGGTCGTCGCTCAGGCCGACGGGCAAGGTCTCGCTGGAGCCCTTCCACACCCGCGGCTGGGCCAGCGCCTGCTGCGCCTGGTAGAGCTTGCGCGTCTCGAAGAAGCGGAAGCCGTAGTTGAGCAGGGCCTGGGTCTGCTCGGCCCGGGCGTTCTCGCTGCTGGCGCCCATCAGGATCGAGACCAACCGCATGCCGTCGCGCACGGCGGAGGCGGCCAAGCAGTAGCCGGCGGAGGACGTGTGGCCGGTCTTGATGCCGTCGACGCTCGGGTCGCGCCACAGCAGCACGTTGCGGTTGTACTGCTTGATGCCATTCCAGGTGTATTCCTTGATGGCGTGCAGCGGGTAGAACTGCGGGTGGTTGCGGATGTCGGCCACCGCCAGCTTGGCCAGGTCGCGGGCGGTGGTGTAGTGGTCGGGGTGCGGCAGCCCGGTGGCGTTGACGAAGTGGGTGTCGTTCATGCCCAGCTTGCGGGCGTACTGGTTCATCAGCTGGGCGAAGGTCTCCTCGTTGCCGGCGATGTGCTCGGCCAGGGCGATGCTGGCGTCGTTGCCGGACTGCACGATCAGCCCTTTGAGCAGCACTTCCACCGGTACCTTGGAGCCGACCTGCACGAAGGTGCGCGAGCCTTCGGCGCGCCAAGCCTTCTCGGAGATGGTGACCAGGTCGGTGAGCTGCAGATGGCCGGCGCTCAGCTCGCTGAACACCACGTAGGCGGTCATCATCTTGGTCAGACTCGCCGGTTCCACGCGCATGTCCGCGTTCTTCTCCGCCAGCACCGCGCCGCTGTGGTAGTCGATCAGCAGATAGCTGGGCGCGGGCAGCTCCGGCGCCTTCGGCACGGCCACCGGACGGGCGGCGGCGCTGGGAACCGCGAGCGGCTGCGGAGCCGGTTGCGGCTGCTGGGCGAAGGTCGAGCCGAAGGGGAGGAGAAGAGCGATCGCTAAGGCAATTCGGGGGATGATTGTTCGCATTTCCTTGGTCGAAGTTCTTTTCCGCAGATGAACAGAATCAGAGTGGTTACGGTGCCCGGGTTTGGACCACCACATGGGTGTCCCGATAGCCGAGTCGTTCGAGCTGGGCGAAGGCTCGATCGACCTCTTCCACGCTGGCGATGGGCCCCACCCACACGCGGTGGAAGGTGCCTTGAGGCAGGTTGGCCTGTCGAATCGACGCCGGGTAGCCAAGCCGGGTCGGGGCGAGCTGACGCAGCAAGCGCTCGGCGTTGGCCGCTTCAGTGAAGGCGCCGACTTGCACGTAATACTCGATCGCCGCCGCCGTGACCGTGCCCGGCCGCACAGCTTCGCGTTTCGACGCTTCGCCCTTGGTGCTGATCGCCTCGATCAGCACCGGCGCGGTGCCTTTTTCCACCATGCCGAGCCGTACCGCGGCGGCGTACGACAGGTCGATCACCCGGTTGGCGACGAACGGGCCGCGATCGTTGATGCGCACGATCACCGAGCGACCGTTCTCGAGGTTGGTGACCCGGGCGTAGGTGGGCAGCGGCAGCTGTCGGTGCGCCGCGGTCATGGCGTACATGTCGTACGGCTCGCCGCTGGACGTGCGCTTGCCGTGGAACTTGGTGCCGTACCAGGAGGCGATGCCGCGTTCGGTGAAGCCCTCGGCCGACGCCAGCACATAATAGCGGCGTCCGGCGACTTCGTACGATGCCGGGTTGCCATAGCGACTCCTCGGCTCGTCGCGCGGTATCGCATCGGCGATGCGGTTGGGATCGAGCGGCACCGGCGGCGCTCCGTCGCCCCCGCCCCACGGCGCCCTGCTGGCGCAAGCGGTCAGCAGGCTCAGTGCCAGCGCGAGCAGCAGGGCACGGATCATCGCGAGTTCTCGTAGCGCTCGCGGATGGCCTCTGCCAGTTGATACACCGCCATGGCGTACAGCGGGCTGCGGTTGTAGCGGGTAATGACGTAGAAGTTGTTGTAGGCCACCCAATATTCGTTGCTGTCGGCGGCGCTCTCCAGCGCCAGCAGCTTGGCTTTGCGCTCGCTCGGCTGCGGCGTGGCGGTGGTGACGCCGGCCGCGGCCAGCTCCCCGACCCGTGCGTTGAGGGCCAAGTCGTTGCTGAGCAGCGCTTGCCATTTGTCGCCGCTGACCTGGGCCGGACTGGCCACGGGCTCGCCCGGGCGCCAGCCGTGGCGCTGGAAGTAGTTGGCGACGCTGGCGAGGATGTCGGGCTTGCTTTCCCACAGGTCGCGGCGGCCGTCGCCGTCGCCGTCCACCGCGTAGCGGCGGTAGGAGCTGGCGATGAACTGCGGCATGCCCATGGCACCGGCGTAGGAGCCGACCGGTGTCAGCGGATCCAGCTTCTCCTCGCGCGCCAGCAGCAGGAATTGCTCCAGCTCGCTGCGGAAGAACGTCTCCCGCGGCGGATAGTTGAAGCCGAGCGTGGTGAGGGCGTCGATGACCCGGTACTTGCCCTTGTGGCGGCCGTAGAAGGTTTCCACGCCGACGATCGCCACGATGATCTCGGGCGGCACCGCGTAGTCGGTGGAGACTTTCTCCAGCAGCTCGGCGTTGTCGCGCCAGAACTCCACGCCGGCGTCGATGCGCTCGGGCTTGAGGAAAATCGGCCGGTACTTGTACCACGGCAGTTTTTCCGCCGGGCGGGTGATGGCGTCGATGATGCTTTGCTGATACTCGGCCTGGCTCAGCAGGGCACGCACTTGCGCGGCGTTCAGCCCATGGCGCGCGGCCACTTCCTCGGCGAACGCATCGAGCGCGGGAGCGGCAGCTCGGGTCTGCTTGACGGCGCAGGCGGAGGACAGGAAGGTTGCGCCTGCAAGCAGGCCGATCAGCGCGATGGAACGCATCGGAATACCTCAAGCTGCTTGGATTGTTGCTGGCCGGGCAAGCCGTTTGCGACTAAGACGGCCAAAGCTTGCGGTGCGTGTGGATAGACATGAGCATACCGAAGGCCGCCAGCAGCGTCACCATCGAGGTTCCGCCGTAGCTGACCAGAGGCAGGGGCACGCCCACCACCGGCAGCAGCCCGGAGACCATGCCGATGTTGACGAACACGTACACGAAGAAGGTGAGACTCAGGCTGCACGCCAGCAGTCGGCTGTAGGTGTCCTGGGCGCACAGGCCGATGTAGAGCCCGCGGGCGATGATCAGGAAATACAGCAGCAACAGCAGCGCCGCGCCCATCAGCCCGAACTCCTCGCTGAGCACCGCGAAGATGAAGTCCGTGTGGCGCTCGGGCAGGAAATCCAGGTGCGACTGGGTGCCGCGCAGATAGCCCTTGCCGTACACGCCGCCGGAGCCGAGGGCGATGGTGGACTGGATGATGTGGTAGCCGGAGCCGAGCGGATCGCTGTGCGGGTCGAACAGCGTCAGTACGCGCCGCCGCTGGTAGTCGTGCATGCCGAAGTGCCACATCAGCACGCCGATCGGGATCAGCGCGACGATGGTGCCGAGGATCAGCCGCCAGCGCAGGCCGGCCATGTACAGCACGAAGAAGCCGGCGGTCGCCACCAGGATGGCCGTGCCCAGGTCGGGCTGTTCGGCGATCAGCGCCGTTGGCACCAGGATCAGCACCAGCGCGATCAGCACCTGCGGGAAGCGCGGTGGCAGTTCGTGGCGGCTCAGGAACCAGGCGACCGTCATCGGCAGCGCCAGCTTCATCAGCTCGGACGGCTGGAAGCGGACAAAGCCCAGGTCCAGCCAGCGCTGCGCGCCCTTGCCGATGTGGCCGAACGCCATCACCGCCAGCAGCATGATCAGGGTCGCCCCATACACCCAGGGGCTCCAGCGGCGCAGGGTGGCGGGCGAGATTTGCGCCATCACCAGCATGGCGCCGAAGGCGATGACGAAGCGGATCAGCTGCTTGCGCACCTCCAGCAGGTGGCCGTCGAAGGCGCTGTAGAGGATGCCGAGGCCGACGCCGGTGAGCAGCAACAGGGCGGAAAGCAGCACCCCGTCCAACCGCAGATAGCGTTGCAGCCAGGATTGGCGCAGAGGGCTGCCGGCGGCGGGATCACCGAGCATGGCGCGCTTTGTTCTCCATATAGGTATCGATCACTTTGCGGGCGATCGGTGCCGCCACGCCGCTGCCGCTGCCGCCGTTCTCGGCGACCACAGCGACCGCGATCTCGGGCGCCTCGATCGGGGCGAAGGCGATGAACAGACCATGGTCGTGGAAGCGCCGCTCCAGCTTGCTGGCGTCGTAGCGCTCGTTCTGGGCGATGCTGCGCACCTGCGCCGTGCCGGTCTTGCCCGCCATCGAGTACGACAGGTCGATGCCGACGCGACGGGCGGTGCCGATGCGGATCACGTTTTTCATCGACTCGATGGCGTGGTCCCAGAGCTTGGCGTCGTGCACCGGCACCGGCTCGCCGCTGGTTCGGCGCGGCACCGGCACCGGGCGGTCGCTGCCCGGCTCGGAGACCGCCCGCAGCAGGTGCGGCACCACCCGCTGACCGCGGTTGGCCATGGTCGCGGTCGCCTGCGCCATTTGCAGCGGCGTGGCCAGCCAGAAGCCCTGGCCGATGCCGGTGATCACCGTCTCGCCGTGGTACCAGGGCTGGTTGCGGGTACGCCGCTTCCACTCGCGCGAGGGCAGGATGCCGGTGCGCTCACCGTTCAGATCGATGCCGGTCGGCGCGCCGAAACCAAAGTAGCTCATGAAGGCGCTGAGATCGTCGATACCCAGCCGCATCGCCACGTCGTAGAAGTAGACATCGCAGGACTGCGCCACCGCCTCGTTCAGATTGAGTCGGCCGTGGCCGCCGCGCTTCCAGTCGCGGTAGCGATGATCGACGTTGGGCAGCGTGAAATGGCCGGGGCAGTAGATGGATTCGTTGGCGCCGATCACCTTGTGGTGCAGCGCCGCCAGGCCGATGAAGGGCTTGACCGTCGAGGCCGGCGGATATTCGCCGCGCAGGGCGCGGTTGTAGAGCGGACGGTTGGGGTCGTTCTGATAGGCCTGATAGGTGGCCAGGTCGATGCCGTTGACGAACAGATTGGGGTCGAAGGTCGGCCGGCTGACGAACGCCAACACCTCGCCGCTGCGCGGGTCTATCGCCACGATGGCGCCGTTGTAGTCCTCCAGAGCGGCCTCGGCGGCGGCCTGCAGGCGCGCGTCCAGGCTGAGGTGGATGTCGCGGCCGGGCACCGGCGCGATGCGCTCCAGCACGCGGATGGTGCGGCCGACGGCGTTGGTCTCCACTTTCTCGTAGCCGACCTGGCCGTGCAGGATGTCCTCGTAGTAGTGCTCGATGCCCAGCTTGCCGATATGGCTGGTGCCGCGGTAGTTGGCCTCCTTGCCCTGGGCCTCCAGGCGCTGCAGGTCCTGGGCGCTGATGCGGCCGACGTAGCCGATGACGTGGGAGGCGAGCTCGCCCCACGGATAGCTGCGGGTGAGCTCGGCCCGCACGTCCAGGCCGGGGAAGCGGTGACGGTTCACCGCCAGCCGCGCCACTTCCTCCTCGGTGAGCTTGAACTTGAGCGGTATCGGCTCGAAGCGGCGGCTGCGCGGCAGCAGCTCGCGGAAGCGGTTCAGGTCCGATTCGGACAGCTCGATGATTTCCTGCAGCCGCGCCAGCGTCTCCTCGATGTCGTTCACGTCCTCGGGGGTGAGCACCAGCCGGAACGAGGGGCGGTTGTCGGCCAGCAGGATGCCGTTGCGGTCGTAGATCAGGCCACGGTTGGGCGGGATGGCCACCAGTTTGACCCGGTTTTCCTGGGACAGGGTGGCGAAATGCTGATGGCTCACCACCTGCAGATAGAACAGGCGCCCGAGCAGCACGCCGATCCCCACCAGGATGCCGATCACCGCCACCAGGATGCGGTTCGTCAACAGGCGGGTTTCGGCGTTGCGGTCCTTGATGACGGTGCGGCGCTGCATGGGCGGGGCGGCGTTCGGTTCAGCGCACGTTGAAAGCGATGCGGCAGCGTCGCAGGAAGGTGTGCACCGCCGGCCACAGCAGGGTGCCGGTCAGGGCCGCTAGCCAGTACTGCCAGTCGTTCGGCGCGCGGCCGGTGAAACCGCTGATCAGCAGCAACAGCAGGCGCGTGAACAGCAGCAGGACCATGACAGTGATGGCCTGCTGCCAGAGTGGAAACACCCGGATGCGCTGGTGCAGCTTGAGGGTCAGGTAGGCCAGCACCGCGTAGGCCAGCGCGTGCTGGCCGAGCAGCGACGCCTGTAGCGCGTCCTGACCGAGGCCCACCAGCCAGCCGATGCCGACGCCGACCCGCTGCGGCACGGTCATGCACCAGTAGATCAGCGCCAGCGCCACCCAGTCCGGGCGCGCTTTCACCAGCAGGTCGGGCAGCGGCATCACGGTGAGTACGTAAGCCAGCAGCCAACTGGCCAGAATGACCCAGCCGCCTTGAGGCTGTTCGTTGCTCATGGTGCGGTCGCGCCTCCCTCGGCGGAGGTTCGGGTAGCGTCGCCGCGCTTACTGGCGGTGTGCACCAGCAGCACCGTGCGGCTGCGGTCGAGTTCGGCCGTCGGCCGCGCCTTGATGCGAGCGAAGGGCTGGCTGGGGTCCAGGTCTACCACGGTGACCGTGCCCACCGGGTAGCCGGGCGGAAAGCGCCCGCCCAGGCCGGAGCTGACCAGCAGGTCGCCCTCCACCACGTCGGCGTTGTTCGGCACGTTGATCAGCTCCAGCGAGCGCAGATCGCCGGTGCCCATGGCGATGCCGCGGACGCCGCTGCGGACCACCTGCACCGGGATGGCGTGGCTGGGATCGGTGACCAGGCGCACCACCGAGCTCAACGGCCCCACCTCGTCGATCTGGCCCATGATGCCCTTGGCATCCAGCACCGGCTGGCCCTCGAACACGCCGTCGACCGAGCCTTTGTTGACCTGCAGCAAGTGCGAGTACGGGTCGAGGTTGACGCGCATAAGCTCGGCGATCACCACCGAGCCGGTCACCTCATAGGACGATTGCAGCAACGCGCGCAGATCGATGATCTCGCGCTCCAGATAGTCCATGCGCAGCAGCCGCGCCTCGAGGATGGCCTGCTGCGCCTTGAGGCGGGCGTTCTCCTCGATCAGCGCCCGGCGCGAGGCGGTCTGCTCGGCGACGATCTCGCCGAGCTGGAACGGCAGATCGACGATGGCGTAAACGGGGTAGGACACCAGCGCCAGCGCGTCCCGAATCGGCTCGGCCAGGCGCTGGCGGTGGTCAAGGATCATCAGCACGATGGATACGGCCGCAAACAGCACGACTCGCGCAGTGATCGATGGTCCCTGGGAGAATAACGGTTTGATGGTGGTGTCCGGTTGATGCTTGACTGGGGCCTGAAAATCTTGCGCTAAGGATAGCGCGCGTCAACGCGCCGCCGCGAGTCGCGTCGTGGCGGCGCGGACGGGGACCGGTGGCTACTCGACCACGAACAGATCGGTGCCTTTCTCGTCCATCAGCTCCAGCGCGCGGCCGCCGCCGCGGGCCACGCAGGTGAGCGGGTCCTCGGCGACCACCACCGGCAGGCCGGTTTCCTCCATCAGCAGCCGATCGAGGTTGCGCAGCAGGGCGCTGCCGCCGGTGAGCACGATGCCGCGCTCGGCCACGTCGGCGCCGAGCTCCGGCGGCGTCTGCTCGAGCGCGGTCTTGACCGCGCCGACGATGCCCGACAGCGGCTCTTGCAGCGCTTCGAGGATCTCGTTGCTGTTGAGCGTGAAGCTGCGCGGCACGCCCTGCGCCAGGTTGCGGCCCTTGACCTCGATCTCGCGCACTTCCATGCCGGGGAAGGCGGTGCCGATCTCGTGCTTGATGCGCTCGGCGGTGGCTTCGCCGATGAGGATGCCGTAGTTGCGGCGCACGTAGTTGACGATGGCTTCGTCGAAGCGGTCACCGCCGATGCGCACCGACGAGGAGTAGACGATGCCGTTGAGCGAGATCACCGCCACCTCCGAGGTGCCGCCGCCGATGTCCAGCACCATCGAGCCGCGCGCTTCGTGCACCGGCATGTTGGCGCCGATGGCGGCGGCCATGGGCTCCTCGATGAGGTAGACCTCGCGCGCGCCGGCGCCGGCGGCGCTCTCCTTGATGGCGCGCCGCTCCACCTGAGTCGAGCCGCAAGGCACGCAGATCAGCACGCGCGGGCTGGGCTTGAAGAAGCGCGACTCGTGCACCTTGCGGATGAAGTGCTGGAGCATCTTCTCGGTGACGGTGAAGTCGGCGATCACGCCGTCCTTCATCGGCCGGATGGCCTTGATGTTGCCCGGCGTGCGGCCGAGCATGGCCTTGGCCTCGGCGCCCACGGCGGCGATGCTCTTCGGGCCGCCGTCGCGATCCTGGCGAATCGCGACCACCGACGGCTCGTTGAGCACGATGCCTTGCCCACGCGAATAGATCAGGGTGTTGGCGGTGCCGAGGTCGATGGATAGGTCGTTAGAGAAAAGCCCGCGGATGCCCTTGAACATTATGGATAACCTGACTCAGCAGACGCGCTAATCTAGCAACGGGTAGGGGTTTGGGCAAGCAAGCAACTGTGCTAAGGTTGCCGGCTTCTCTTGGTGCTGGAACACCGACGTTTCATGGAGAGTTGGCATGTCCCTGGGACCCGCCGAAGTGAAGAATATCGCGCATCTGGCGCGGCTCGCCATTGATGAAGATCTCATTCCCGAGTACGCGAAGAATCTCTCCGGTATCCTCGCCCTGGTCGAGCAGATGAACGCGGTCGACACCGAAGGGGTCGAGCCCATGGCCCATCCCATGGACGCCACGCAGCGGCTGCGCCCGGACGTGGTCACCGAGACCAACCAGCGCGAGCGCTTCCAGCGCATCGCCCCGGCCACCGAGGCCGGGCTGTATCTCGTACCGCGCGTGATCGAGTGACGCCGCAGGGAACGTACACCATGCACGACAAGACCATTGCCGAACTCTCGGCCGCGCTCCAGGCCGGCGAGTTCTCCGCGTTGGAGCTGACCCAGCACCTGCTGGCGCGCATCGAGGCGCGCAACGGCGACGTCAACGCCTTCATCACCGTCACCCCCGAGCTGGCGCTGGAGGCCGCCAAGGCCGCCGACGCCGCCCGCGCCCGTGGCGAGGCCGGGCCGCTGACCGGCATCCCCATCGCCCACAAGGATCTGTTCTGCACCGACGGCGTGCGCACCAGCTGCGGCTCGAAGATGCTGGACAACTTCATCTCGCCCTACGACGCCACCGTGGTCGAGCGCCTGAAGGTCGCCGGCACGGTGATGCTGGGCAAGACCAACATGGACGAGTTCGCCATGGGCTCGTCCAACGAAACCAGCTACTACGGCCCGGCGAAGAACCCCTGGGATCCGCAGCGGGTGCCGGGCGGCTCCTCCGGCGGCTCGGCGGCGGCGGTGGCCGCGCGCCTGGTGCCCGGCGTGACCGGCTCCGATACCGGCGGCTCGATCCGTCAGCCGGCGGCGCTGTGCGGCATCTCGGGCCTCAAGCCCACCTACGGCCGGGTGTCGCGCTACGGCATGGTCGCCTTCGCCTCCTCGCTCGACCAGGGCGGACCGATGGCGCGCAACGCCGAGGATCTGGCGCTGCTGCTCAACGCCATGGCCGGCTTCGATCCGAAGGATTCCACTTGCATCGACCGGCCGGTGCCCGACTACACCGCGCGGCTGGCGGCGTCCATCAAGGGCCTGAAGATCGGTCTGCCCAAGGAGTACTTCAGCGAGGGCCTCGATGCGGACGTGGCCAAGGTCATCGACGCGGCGATCGAGGAGTTTCGCCGGCTCGGCGCCGAGTTCAAGGAAGTGTCGCTGCCCAACGTCAAGCTGTCGGTGCCGGCCTATTACGTGATCGCGCCGGCCGAGGCCTCGTCCAACCTGTCGCGCTACGACGGCGTGCGCTTCGGTTACCGCTGCGAGAATCCCCGCGACCTGGAGGACATGTACAAGCGCAGCCGCGGCGAGGGCTTCGGCGCCGAGGTCAAGCGCCGCATCCTGGTGGGCACCTACGCGCTCTCGGCCGGCTACTACGACGCCTACTACCGCAAGGCGCAGCAAGTGCGCCGGCTGATCCGCGAGGACTTCGTCAAGGCCTTCGCCGAGGTCGACATGCTGCTCGGGCCGACCACGCCGGACGTGGCGTTCCGCCTCGGCGAGATGGTCGACGATCCGGTGCGGATGTACCTGACCGACGTCTACACCATCGCCGTCAACCTCGCCGGCCTGCCGGCCATGTCGATTCCGGCCGGCTTCGCCAAGGGCATGCCGGTGGGGCTGCAGCTGATCGGTCGGGATTTCGACGAAGCCAGGCTGCTCAACGCCGCTCACAAGTACCAGCAGGTCACCGACTGGCACAACGCCTGCCCCCCGGGCTTCGAGTAAGAGAGATTGACGATGGAATGGGAAACCGTCATCGGCCTTGAGGTCCACGTCCAGCTGTTGACGCGCAGCAAGATCTTCTCCGGTGCGTCCACCGCTTACGGAGCGGAGCCCAACACGCAGGCGTGCGCCGTCGATCTAGGCCTGCCGGGTGTGCTGCCGGTGCTCAACGAGGAAGCGGTGCGCATGGCCGTGAAGTTCGGCCTGGCGATCGGCGCCGAGGTGGCGCCGCGCTCGGTGTTCGCCCGCAAGAACTACTTCTATCCGGACCTGCCCAAGGGCTATCAGATCTCGCAGTACGAGCTGCCGATCGTGGCGCGCGGCCATCTCGACATCGACCTCGAGGACGGCACCACCAAGCGCATCGGCATCACCCGCGCTCACCTGGAGGAGGATGCCGGCAAGTCGCTGCACGAGGACTTCGCCGGCATGACCGGCATCGACCTCAACCGCGCCGGCACGCCGTTGCTGGAAATCGTCTCCGAGCCTGACCTGCGCTCGGCCAAGGAGGCCGTGGCTTACCTGAAGAAGCTGCACAGCCTGGTCATGTACCTGGAGATCTGCGACGGCAACATGCAGGAGGGCAGCTTCCGCTGTGACGCCAACGTCTCGGTGCGGCGCAAGGGCGACCCGAAGTTCGGCACCCGTGTGGAGATCAAGAACGTCAACTCCTTCCGCTTCGTCGAGCGCGCCATCAACTACGAGGTGGAGCGGCAGATCGAGCTGCTGGAGTCCGGCGGCAAGGTGGTGCAGGAGACCCGCCTGTACGACGCCAACCGCGACGAGACCCGCTCCATGCGGACCAAGGAAGAGGCGAACGACTACCGCTACTTCCCCGATCCGGACCTGCTGCCGGTGGTGGTGGACGCCGAGCTGCTGGCGCGGGTGCGCGAGACCCTGCCGGAGCTGCCGGACGCCAAGCGCCAGCGCTTCATGGAGGAGTACGGCCTCAACCAGTACGATGCCACCGTGCTCACCGCCACCCGCGAGCTGGCCGATTACTACGAGCACGTCGTGCGGGAGTCCGGCGGCCTGGCCAAGCCGGCGGCGAACTGGGTGATGGTCGAGCTGGCCGGCGCGCTCAACAAGTCGGGCCTGGAGCTGCGCGACAGCCCGGTCACACCGCAGATGCTCGGCCAGCTGCTCAAGCGCATCCAGGACGGCACCATCTCCGGCAAGATCGCCAAGGAAGTGTTCGAGGCGATGTGGAACGGCGAGGGCGAGCCGGACGAGATCATCGAGAAGCGCGGCCTCAAACAGGTGACCGACGTCGCCGCCATCGAGGCGCTGGTCGATCAGGTGATTGCCGCCAACCCGGCGCAGGTGGAGCAGTACCGCGCCGGTAAGGACAAGGTGCTGGGCTTCTTCGTTGGCCAGGTCATGAAGGCCAGCGGCGGCAAGGCCAACCCCGCCCAGCTCAACGAGCTGCTGCGCAAGAAGCTAGGGCCGGCCGGCGGCTAGTCGGCGGTCGTCGTGCCTGGGCGCCGCGCCCAGGCACGATGGGCTTTGCCGAAGCGGCGGCCCGTCCCAATCTTTGAAGTTCCACTTTTGTCGGCGGCGTGCGCCGCCGTGCCCGAGATCCAGCATGGCGAATTCCGATCATCTCTACCGCTTCGTGTTCGAGCATGACAACGTCCGCGGCGAGATCGTGCGGCTCGAGGAGGCTTTTCAAGCCGTCATCCGGCGCCGCGAATATCCGCCCGTGCTGCGCGAGCTGGTGGGACAGGCCATGGTGGCGGCGGCGCTGCTGGCCGCCACCATCAAGTTCAAGGGCTCGCTGACCCTGCAGGTGCAGGGCAAGGGCGAGCAAGGGCTGAGTCTGCTGGTGGTCCAGTGCAACAGCCACGGCGGGCTGCGGGCGCTGGCGCGCTGGCGCGGCGAGCTGCCGGAACGGGCCCGGCTCGGCGAACTCTGCCCGGGCGGCTATCTGGCGATCACGATCGACCCGGAAGGCGGCGAGCGCTATCAGGGCGTGGTGGCGGTCGAGGGCGAGACCCTGGCCAGTGCGCTGGATAACTACTTCCTCAACTCCGAGCAGCTGGCGACCCGCGTGTTCCTGGCGGCGAACGCCGAGCGCGCCGCCGGCATGCTGGTGCAGCGCCTGCCCGGCGAGGATCCGGACGCCGACGCCTGGAACCGGGCCGAAACCCTGGCGGAGACCATCACCGACAAGGAGCTGCTGGAGCTGAGCGCGGCCGAGATCATCCACCGCCTCTACCACGAAGAGGACATCCGCCTGTTCGATCCGCTGCCCTTCCATTTCCAGTGCACCTGCTCGCGCGAGCGGGTGGGGGAGGTGCTGCGTTCGCTCGGCCGCGAGGAGATCGAGTCGGTGCTGGCCGAGCAGGGGCAGGTGGAAGTGCACTGCGATTTCTGCAACGAAGCCTACCGCTTCGACGCGGTGGACGCGCAGCAGCTGTTCCTGACCCTGGAGCAGTCACCCGAGCTGCCGCCGACGCGGCATTGACCGTCTCCTGCCCCTATCGCCAACGGTCGGGCCGGGTAAGGCAGGGCAATCGCCCCTTGCGTTCCCTCCCCCTCGCGGGGGCAGGGAGGTGGGGACCAAACAGCCCGCGAAGCGCAACGCCTGGATGATCCAAGGCGCTCCGCTTTGTGCCCGGTCCTAGAGGGGCAAGAGAGCTTGGTGGCACGACGCCGGCAGCTGGATGCCCGCGTACGCGGACAGGACAAGCCAAAGGCGCCGTCGACCGACAGCCTCTTCCCTTGGGCAGGGGAAGGAGGGCAAGAAACGGTCGCATCCGTTCCTTGGCTTGGTTTCCCGGCGCTGGCAGGCGGAAATCCTTCGATGCCCGGGGTGAGATGCGCTAGCGCCGCCGCCCACACACCGGGCAGTCGGGATCGACCGGCAGCTTGAGCCGGCGCCAGGTGCTGCGCAGGGCGTCGAACACCAGCAGGTGGCCGCTCAGGCCTTGCTCGATGCCCGCCAGCAGCTTGACCGCCTCCAGCGCCTGCATGGCGCCGATCACGCCCGGCAGCGGAGCCAGCACCCCGGTCTCGCTGCAGGTTTCCGGCACCTCATCGCCGTCGGGGAAGAGACAGCGGTAGCAGCCGGGCCGGTCGTTGCGGAACACCGCGATCTGCCCCTCCATGCGGATCACCGCGCCGCTGATCAGCGGTTTGCCGGCCGTCACGCAGGCGGCGTTGACGGCGAAGCGGGTGGCGAAGTTGTCGCAGCCGTCCAGCACCAGATCGACGTCGGCCACCAGCTCGGCGAGATTGTCCTCGTCGAGCGGCCGGTCGAAGCGGCGCACGCGCACGTCCGGATTGAGCGCGGCGATGCGGGCCGCGGCCGACTCGGTCTTCGGCCGGCCGAGGCTGGCGCTGTCGTGGATGATCTGGCGCTGCAGGTTGGAGAGCTCGACGCGGTCGAAGTCGGCCAGCACCAGTTCGCCGACGCCCGCCGCCGCCAGGTATAGAGCGCTGGGCGAGCCTAGCCCGCCGAGGCCGACGATCAGCACCCGCGAGGTGAGCAGCCGCAGCTGCCCCTCGATGTCCACCTGCGGCAGCATGATCTGGCGGCTGTAGCGCAACAGCTGCTGATCGTCCAAGGTGTTCAGCCTCCCCAGCGGCCGGCGGTGGTGCGCTCGTGGCCTTGTAGGTCGCGGTAGGTGATCACGTCGGCGAAGCCGTAGGCGCGCAGCAGCGCGCGCACCGCTTCGCCCTGCCGCCAGCCGTGCTCGACCAGCAGATGGCCGCCGGGCTCCAGATGCGCCGGCGCGCCGGCGATGATGTGCCGCAGCGCCGCCAGGCCCTGCTCGGGCGCCACCAGCGCGCCGCGCGGCTCGTAGCGTACGCCGCCCTGGTAGGGTTCCGGCTCGTCCGGGCCGATGTAGGGCGGGTTGGCGGCGATCAGGTGGAAGCGCTCGCCGGCCACCGGCGCGAACCAATCGCCGGCGCGGAATTCCACCCGGTCGGTCAGCCCGAGGCGATCGCGGTTGCGGCGCGCCACGGCCAGCGCTTCCTCGCTGATGTCCACCGCCACCACCTGCAGCTGCGGCCGTTCGCTGGCCAGCGCCAGGGCGATGGCGCCGCTGCCGGTGCCTAGGTCCAGCGCCCGCGCCGGCGCGGGCGGCAGGCGCAGCAGCGCCTGTTCCACCAGCAGCTCGGTGTCGGGGCGGGGGATCAGGGTGGCGGGGCTGACCTCCAGCGGCAGCGACCAGAATTCCTGCTCGCCGGTGATATAGGCGATCGGCCAGCCGGCGCGCCGGCGGCCGACGTCGGCGCGGAAGCGCTCCCGCTCGGCATCGCTCAGCTCTCGCTCCGGCCGGGCATAGAGCTGAGCGCGGCTCGCACCCAGCGCCCGGCCGAGCAGGACCTCGGCGTCCAGGCGCGGCGAATCGCTCACCTCGGCCAGCTCGGCCCGCGCCCAGGCCAGCGCCTCGCTCACGGTCATCGGCGGCGCGTCACTCGTCGCGCAGCCAGCGGCCCCAGATGGCGCGCTCTTCCAGCATCATCGGAATGCCGTCGTCGACGCGGTAGATGCGCTCGCCGTTCTCGGTGATCAGCGCTTCCTGCAGCGGCTGCTCCACCGGCTCGTCGCTGATGTAACGGACCTCGCCAGCGGCGATGTGGGCGTTCAGCTTGTTTAGCCGATCCTTGTCGAGAACCTCGAGCGGCACGCCGGTGACGGGGCAGCAGAGGATGTCCAGTAGTTTGCGGTCGATCGCCATGGCTGTCGGATGGGTGGCTGCCGATGAACAAGGGTTTGCCAACTATATCACCGGCCCGTCGGGTCCCGCTTGCCATACTCGGAACGGACCGGGTTCTGCCGCCGCGGGGCGGCCGGAGCCGGAGGCGGCCGGGCGTCTAAAGTGGATAAGGCGCTCTGCCGCTGATATAGGTATGGTGACGAAAGCCCCTGGCGCCATGCCGGGGACGCCCCGCAGGTGCCCAGGGATGGCGCGCCTGGAATGTAGCGCCACGCATCCGGCTCGGCCCCCACGCCGATCAGGAACGACACGGGGCGTGGTACTGGAGGTGAGTACATGAGCCGCAGAAACTATCAAGACGGTCGAGGCGCGGCGAAAGGGACCTTGTCCTGTTCCTTTTGCGGTAAGGTCGAGGATGAGGTCGGCGCGCTGATCGCCGGGCCGTCGGCTTACATCTGCGAGCATTGCGTCGAAGACTGCACTCGCCTCTTGAGCAGCGAATTCGGCGATGCGTCGCTGGCGGCGGTGGCGGCTCTGCCCAAGCCGCGCGAAATCCATGCCTTCCTGGACGGCTACGTGGTGGGCCAGGAGCGGGCTAAGAAAGTGCTGGCCGTGGCCGTCTACAACCACTACAAGCGCCTGGCGCAGCGTAAGAGCCGAGGTTCGCTGGAAATCGGCAAGAGCAATATCCTGATGATCGGGCCCAGCGGCTCGGGCAAGACCTTGCTGGCGGAAACCCTGGCCCGCTATCTGGAGGTGCCCTTCGCCGTGGCCGACGCCACCACGCTGACCGAGGCCGGCTACGTCGGCGAGGACGTCGAGAGCGTCGTGGTCAAGCTGCTGCAGGCCTGCGACTACGACGCCGAGAAGGCGGCCCGCGGCATCGTGTACATCGACGAGATCGACAAGCTGGCGCGGCGCTCGCTCAATCCCACCCATGGGCGTGACGTCGGCGGCGAGGGCGTGCAGCAGGGGTTGCTCAAGCTGATCGAAGGCACCGTGGTGACGGTGTCGCCGCGCGGCGGCCGGCGCGGCATGCAGCAGGAGCAGATCGAGATCGACACCCGCGACATCCTGTTCATCTGCGGTGGCGCCTTCGCCGGCCTGGACAAGCTGGTGGCGCAGCGGGTGGCGCCGCGTTCGATCGGCTTCACCGCCAGCGCCGAGGGCGACAAGGCCGACGTGCGCGAAGCCCTGGAGAGCGCTGATCTCGCCAATTTCGGGTTGATTCCCGAGCTGATCGGCCGGCTGCCGGTGGTGGTCACGCTCGACGAGCTGGATGAGCGGGCGCTGGTGCGCATCCTCACCGAGCCGAAGAACGCGCTGGTCAAGCAGTACGCGCACCTGTTCGAGCTGGACGGCTGCGAGCTGCACCTGACCGAGGACGCGCTGCTCGGCATCGCTCGCGAAGCGCTCGGCCGCGGCACGGGCGCCCGCGGGTTGCGCGCGGTGCTGGAGAGCCTGCTGCTGGACGCCATGTATACCGTACCGGCGCGCGGCGACGTGCGGCGGGTGGTGATTGACGGCGCCTGCCTCAAGGGCGCGTCGCCGACCTACGAGACCACCGCGCGCGCGCAGCAGCTTGCGTGGTAAGCCTGCACGGTCGTAAGCCTTTTGCCCTTGGCCTGGGGTGGGCCAAGGGCTAATATCCCTCCTCCACCCCGATTAGGGACCGCTACGTGCGGTGATCGAAAGCGCATGTCAGATAAACACCTTGACGATCTCAACATCGTTGCTCAGGAACCGCTGCCCACGCCGGCGGAGATAAAGGCCCAGCTGCCGCTGACCCCGGCCGCCCGCAAGACCGTGTACGAGGCGCGGCGTACCGTCGAGGCCATCCTCGATGGGCGCGATCCGCGGCTGCTGGTGGTGGTCGGCCCGTGCTCCATTCACGACGTCACCGCCGCGAAGGAGTACGCCGGCCGGCTGAAGAAGCTGCACGACCAGCTGAGCGACAGTCTGTTCATCGTCATGCGGGTTTATTTCGAGAAGCCTCGGACCACGGTGGGCTGGAAGGGGCTGATCAACGACCCGCGCCTGGACGACTCCTTCCGCATCGACGAGGGGTTGTTCATGGCCCGCGAGTTGCTGCTGCACATCGCCGATCTGGGGCTGCCGGCCGGTACCGAGGCGCTGGATCCGATGACGCCGCAGTACATCGGCGACCTGATTTCCTGGACGGCCATCGGCGCGCGCACCACCGAGTCGCAGACGCACCGCGAGATGGCCAGCGGGCTGTCCACGCCGGTGGGCTTCAAGAACGGCACCGACGGCAGTCTGCAGGTCGCCATCAACGCCTTGCAGTCGGCGTCCACCCCGCACAGCTTCCTCGGCATCGACCAGAACGGCCGCAGCTGCGTGCTGCGCACCCGCGGCAACCGCTACGGCCACGTGGTGCTGCGCGGCGGCAACGGCAAGCCGAACTACGACTCGGTGAGCATCGCCGTGGCCGAGCGCGAGCTGACCAAGGCCGGGCTGCCGGCCAAGCTGGTGGTGGACTGCAGCCATGCCAACTCCAACAAGGATCCGGCGCTGCAGCCGCTGGTGCTGGAGAACATCGTCAACCAGATCCTGGAGGGCAACCGCTCCATCGTCGGCGTGATGCTGGAGAGCAACCTCGGCTGGGGCAACCAGAAGTTCTGCAGCGATCGCAGCAAGCTCGCCTACGGCGTGTCGATCACCGACGCTTGCATCGACTGGGAGACCACCGAGCGCTGCCTGACCGAGGCGGCCAGCCGTCTGCGCGGTGTTTTGACGCAGCGGCTTGCCTCTTGAGCCAGGGCATGTCATATAACCCGGAACTTTGTGACGCCAGTGTGGTCTTGAGGGGACCGGGCAACCACCCAGCTTGAATTGGCTGCTATGGGTCACAAAATCGTCGCCACGAATGGTGCATTATTGGAGGTTTGATTGAAGGGCGCCTTGCCCAGCGCGGTGTCGACAAGCAAACTGAAGTTTTTGACGGTGTTTTTGTTGGCACCAAACTGTTTCGGTTGACGGAGGAAACGGAAATGGCCGAAATGCACGCTCTGCCGGTCAAGGGCTTCGAGCCTTACAAGGAGAAAAAGGGCGAGCCGTACATGAGCAAGGCCCAGCTGGAGCATTTCACCCAGCTCTTGCTCGCGTGGAAGCGCCAGCTTCAGGAGGAAGTAGAGCGCACCGTCCACCACATGCGGGATGAGGCCAACAACTACGCCGATCCAGCCGACCGTGCCACGCAAGAGGAAGAGTTCGCGCTCGAACTGCGTGCCCGCGACCGCGAGCGCAAGCTGATCCGCAAGATCGATCAGACGCTGGATATGATCCGTAAGGAAGACTACGGCTACTGCGAGCAGTGCGGCGTCGAGATCGGTTTGCGTCGGCTGGAGGCGCGTCCCACCGCCACCCTGTGCATCGACTGCAAGACGCTCGAAGAAATCCGCGAGAAGCAGCGGGTCGCCTGACGGTTCTTCGCAGAGAAAAAGGCCTGCCTCCGCAGGCCTTTTTTATGGTCGGCACCAGTCATCGAGAAATCCACGAAATCCAATAACGAAAGCGAGTGGTACTAGACATGCGTGGTGCGGTTTTCGCTGTTGCGTTGGCGCTTCTGCCCGGCTTCGCGCAGGCGGAGGTGGAGGTGCGTGATCCCTGGGTTGCCGAAGGGCCGCCGGCGGCCACGGCGCTGGCCGGCTACATGCAGCTGCGCAATCCCGATGCCCAGCCGCGCGCCTTGGTCGGCGGCAGCAGTCCCGAGTTCGGCCGCGTCGAGCTGCACCAGACCGTGCAGCAGGGCGACATCGTGCGCATGGTGGCGCTGGAGCGCATCGAGATCCCGGCCCAGGGCGAAGTCGCGCTCCAGCCTGGCGGCAACCACGTGATGCTGATCGCCCCGGTCAAGCCGCTGAAGGCCGGCGATACGGTGTCGCTCACGCTGGAGTTCGACGACGGCAGCCGGCAGACGCTGACGCTGCCGGTGCGCAAGCGGCCGGTCGGCCACGGCCATCACCACGAGCGTGCCCATGACCATGGGCACGGCCAGAGCCCGCATCACCAGCACTGAGTCTGTTCGCGGCGCCCTGCTTCCGAAGTGGGGCGGGGAGAAAGCGCGGCGGAGCGGCTCCGCCGCGCGTGCTTCGGTCAGCGCCGCTTAGCCGTCCGCCAGCGCCGCCAGCTGGTCGGCCTGGTATTCGCTGATCAGCGGGTCGATCACCGGATCCAGATTGCCGTCGAGGATATCGTCCAGCTGATAGAGGGTGAGGTTGATGCGGTGGTCGGTCAGCCGCCCCTGCGGGAAGTTGTAGGTGCGGATGCGCTCGGAGCGATCGCCGGAGCCGACCATCAGCCGCCGCTGCGCGCTCTGCTCGGCGATCTGTTTCTCCTGCTCGGCCGCCAGCAGCCGGGCCTGCAGCAAAGCCATGGCGCGGGCGCGGTTCTTGTGCTGCGAGCGCTCGTCCTGGCACTCGACCACGATGCCGGTCGGGATGTGGGTGATACGGATGGCCGACTCGGTCTTGTTGACGTGCTGACCGCCGGCGCCGGACGAGCGGAAGGTGTCGATCTTGAGATCGGCCGGATTGATGGTGATCTCCTCGACTTCCTCCACTTCCGGCAGGATCGCCACCGTGCAGGCCGAGGTGTGGATGCGCCCCTGGGACTCGGTGGCCGGTACCCGCTGCACCCGGTGCGTGCCGGACTCGAACTTCAGTCGCGAGTAGGCGCCCTGGCCGATGATGCGGGCGATGACTTCCTTGAAGCCGCCGTGCTCGCCGAGGCTTTCGCTGATCAGCTCCACCTTCCAGTTCTGCCGCTCGGCATAGCGCGAGTACATGCGGAACAGGTCGCCGGCGAACAGCGCCGCCTCATCGCCGCCCGTGCCGGCGCGGATCTCCAGGAAGATGTTGCGGTTGTCGTTGGGGTCGGTCGGCAGCAGCAGAAGCTGTAGCTTCCGGCTCTGCGCTTCGAGCCGCTCCTGGACCGCGCGAATCTCGTCCTCGGCCATGGCGCGGATCTCGGGGTCGGCGTCGCGGCGCATGTCCTCGGCGGCGCGCAGTTCCTCCTCCAGCGCCCGGTAAGCGCGGAATTCCGCCACCACTTCCTCGAGCTTGGCGTATTCCTTGGAGAGCGCGGCGAAGCGGCTCTGATTGCCGATCACTTCGGGCTCGGACAGCAGGCCGGCAATCTCCTCGAAGCGCTCCTGCAGCTGCTCCAATTTATTGCGAATCGAAGTCTTCACAGATTGCTCGGTTCCTCGTTGCGGATGTCCAGCAGGCGTCGCAGGGACGCCAGGGACTCCTGATCGCCTTTACCGGCCGCCTCGCGCAGCGCGCAGGTCGGGGCGTGGATCAGGCGATTGGTCAGGGTATGGGCCAGGTAGGCCAGCGCCTGCGCGGGATCCTCGCCGCGGGCCAGCCGGCGCAGGGCTTTCGCCAGGATCTCGTCGCGGGCGTTCTGCGCTTGGCGGCGGTAGGCGCGCAGCACGTCGAGCCCGTCCTGGGCGCGCAGCCACTCCATGAAGCGGCCGACCTGCACCGCCACGATCTCTTCGGCCTCCAGCGCCGCCGCCTGGCGCGAGCGCAGATTCTCGTCGATCACCTCGCGCAGGTCATCCACCGTATAGAGATAGGCGTCCTTGAGCTTCTCCACTTCCGGCTCGATGTCGCGCGGCACCGCCAGGTCCACCAGGAACATGGGCCGATGCTTGCGCTCTTTCAGCGCCCGCTCGACGCTGCCCTTGCCGAGGATCGGCAGCGGCGAGGCGGTGGAGGCGATGACGATGTCGCAGGCCGCCAGATGCTCCGGGATCTGCGCCAGGCCGATGGCCTTGGCTTGCAGCGCCTCGGCGAGCTGCTGGGCGCGCTCGATGGTGCGGTTGGCGATGATGATCCGGCTCAGGCCCTGCTCGCGCAGATGGCGGCCGCACAGTTCGATCATTTCACCGGCGCCGATCAGCAGCGCGGTGTTGTCGCGGAGGTCGCCGAAGATCTGCTTGGCCAGCGACACCGCGGCGAACGCCACCGAGACCGGATTGGCGCCGATCGCGGTGTCGGTGCGCACCTGCTTGGCGACCGCGAAGGCGTGCTGGAAGGCGCGATCGAGTATCCGGCCGAGCGTGCCCGCGTTGCCGGCTTCGGCGTAAGCCGCCTTGGCCTGTCCCAGGATCTGCGGCTCGCCGAGGATCAGCGAATCCAGGCCGGCGCTGACGCGCAGCAGATGGCGCACGGCCTCCGGGCCGAGGTGGCCGTACAGATAAGGGGATAGCCACTTGGCGTCGACGCCGCGAATCCGGCACAGCCACTCTCGCACCGCCGCCATGGCGCGCTCGTCGCTCACGACAGTGTAGAGCTCGGTGCGGTTGCAGGTGGAAAGGATGGCCGCTTCGTCCACGCCCGGCTGGCTGCGCAAGTCCTTTAGCGCGTGCGGCATGTCCTCGGGCGGGAACACCAGCCGTTCGCGAACCTCCAGCGGTGCACTGATGTGATTGAGGCCTAAGGCAAAAACGGGCATGAAGGTCCGGGCGGTTTGGGTACGCAGATTTTAGGGGGCCGGTCGATAAATACAAGCCGACGCACGGCGAGTGAATCGGTATCGGCGATCCCGGTATAGTAACCCACTTGCGGTCCGTAGACCGTTAACCGAATTCCAACAGGGAGATGATGATGCTCCGCCCTATCGCCTTGATCCTGCTGGCGCTGCTGGCGACCGCCTGCGCGACGTCGCCCGGGCCGGTGGTCGCGCCGGCCGAGCCCGCTCCCGCCACCAGTCAGGATGAGGACGATCTGCTCTTCCACGCGCTGGCAGCCGAACTCGCCGCCCGCCAGGGGGATCTCGCGCAGGCGCTGGCATCGTACCGCTCCGCCATGCGCTTGAGCGACGACCCGCAATTGGCCGAGCGCGCCGCGCGCCTGGGGCTGTATCTGAACGATCAGCAGGCGGCGCGGGAGGCTGGCGAGCGCTGGCGGGCGCTGCAGCCGGACGAGCCGGAGCCTTACTCGGTGCTGGCGCTGGTGGAGCTGCGCGACGGCAACCGGGAGGCGGCGCTGGCGCAGCTGCGGCGGATGATCGAGCTGGATCGGCAGCAGCCCCAGGAATCCTTCGCGCGCGCCGCGGCGCTGCTGGCGTCGAACCGCGAGCACGGTCTGGCGGTCATGCGGGCGCTGGCCGCGGCGTATCCCACCGAACCGGCGGCGCAGGCGGCGTTGGCCGAGCTGGCGCTGCAGCTGAAACAGCCCCAGGTGGCACTGGAAGCCGCCGAGCGCGCCGCGGCGCTGAATCAGCAGGCCAGCGCGCCGGTGCTGCTGCAGGTGCAGGCGCTGCTGCAGCTGCAGCGCGGCGACGAGGCGGTGGCGCTGCTCGAGCGCGTGCTCAAGCGGCGGCCGGACGACTACGAAGTGCGGATGCTGTACGCCCGCGCGCTGTTGAGCCTGGAGCGGGAGGAGGGCGCGTTCAAGCAGTTCGAGCAGCTGGTTCGGCAGCGGCCGGACGACGCCGCGGCGCTGTACGCGGCCGCCTTGCTGGCGATCGAGCTGGGCGAGAACGAACGGGCGCGCGAGCACCTGCTGCAGCTGGTCAATCTCGGTCAGCGGACCGACGAGGCTTATTTCTATCTCGGCCGCCTGGCGCAGGCGGATGGCGACACCAAGGGCGCGTTGCGCTGGTACCGCCAAGTGGAGGGCGATTTGCGGCCCGACGCGCGGTTGCGCGTCGCCATGCTGTTGGCGAGCGTCGGCGATCTGCGCGCCGCGCGCACCGAGCTGTCCAGTCTGCGCGCCGACTACCCTGAGCTGGCGGCGCGCAGCTATCTGGCGGAAGGCGAGCTGCTGCGCGCGGCCGGTGAGCTGGAGCAGGCCTATGCGCTGTATACGACCGCCCTGGCCCGCTGGCCCGACGATTGGGACTTGCGCTACGGCCGGGCGCTGGTGGCGGCCGAGCAGAAGCGTGTGACCGAGGCCGAGCAGGATCTGCGCATCCTGCTGCGGCAGCGCCCGGACAGCCCGCAGGCGCTGAACGCGCTCGGCTACACCTTGGTCGATCTGACCGACCGTCATCAGGAAGGCTACGCGCTCATCAGCAAGGCCTACGAGTTGCGGCCGGACGATCCCGCCATCATTGACAGCATGGGCTGGGCGGCCTACCGGCTCGGCCGGCTCGAGGAGGCTCGCGAGTATCTCACGCAGGCGTATCAGCTAGCCGCCGAAGGGGAGATCGCCGCCCATCTCGCTGAGGTGCTGTGGCAGCTCGACGAGCGCCAGCAGGCGCGCGAGATCCTGCGCGAGGCCCTCAAGCGGGAGCCCAAACATCCGCTGCTGTTGCAGCTCAAGAACCGTTTCCAATGAAACCACTGGCCGCACTCGTTCTGCTGCTCCTGGTCGCCGGTTGCGCGGTCAGGCCGGTGCGCGCGCCGGAGCCGGTCGGCGCGGGAACGCTCGCACAGCACGTCGCGGCGGTGGAGCGGTTGCGCGACTGGGCGCTGGCCGGCCGCGCCGCCATCAATACCGCCAGCGATTCCGGCACGGTGTCGGTGGACTGGCGCCAGCGCGGCGAGCAATACGAACTGCAGCTGCGCGCGCCGTGGGGCGCCGGCACGGTCGAGCTGGCCGGCGACGCCGAGCGGGTGCGCCTGCGCACCAGCGAAGGCATCGAGGACAGCGCCAGCCAGCCGCGCGAGCTCTTGCGGCGGCACACCGGCCTGGATCTGCCGGTGCAGGCGCTGCGCTACTGGCTGCGCGGCGTGCCCGAGCCGGGCTCGCCGGCGCAATCGCAGGTGGACGAGCGCGGGCTGCTGAGCGAGCTGCGCCAGAACGGCTGGCATATCCAGTACCGGCGTTACGCCGATATCGAGGGGCTGGCGCTGCCGACCACGGTGTTCATGCGCGGCGACGGTCTGGAACTGCGGGTGGTGGTGCAGCGCTGGGAGCTGTTGCGATGAGCGAGTGCGAATGGCCGGCGCCGGCCAAGCTCAATTTGTTCCTGCACGTCTGCGGCCGCCGCGCCGACGGCTATCACGAGCTGCAGACGGTGTTCCAGCTGCTGGACTACGGCGATAGCCTGCGTTTTCGCGTGCGCGACGACGGCGTCGTCACGCGGCGCCCGGAACTGCCCGGGGTGCCGGAGGCGGAGGATCTGTGCGTGCGCGCCGCCCGCTGCCTGCAGGCGGCCACGGGCACCTCGCTTGGCGTCGACATCGAGCTGATCAAGCGCCTGCCCATCGGCGGCGGCATCGGCGGCGGCAGCTCCGACGCCGCCACCACGCTGGTGGCGCTCAATACCTTATGGCGCACCGGCTTGACGGTGGACGAGCTGGCGGCGCTGGGGCTGACGCTGGGCGCGGACGTGCCGGTGTTCGTGCGCGGACGCAGCGCTTGGGGCGAGGGCGTGGGCGAGCGCCTGCAGCCGGTGGCGCTGGAACCGCGCTGGTATCTGGTGCTGTTTCCGGGCTGCGCGGTCCATACCGGTAAGGTATTCGCCGACCCGGAATTGACAAGAAATACACCCCGGATCACAATGGCCGCCTTTCGCGCGGGCCTGGCCCGCAACGACTGTGAGCCCGTGGTCCGGCGCCTTTACCCGGAGGTTGGACAAGCCCTTGATTGGCTTGGGCAACACGCACCAGCGAGGCTGACCGGTACCGGCGGCTGTGTATTCGCCGCGTTCACGGAAGAAGCGTCGGCCCGAGCGGTGCTGGCGCAGGTTCCGGCCCGCTGGCAGGCGTTCGTGGCTCGCGGGGTGGATATCTCCCCCCTATGGCTTGCGGTTGAGTGCCAGGCGGCTTAAATAGAGTCTTGGTTTAAGCTCCGCGCACGGACAACTGGGGTGTCGCCAAGCGGTAAGGCACTGGATTTTGATTCCAGCATTCGTAGGTTCGAATCCTACCACCCCAGCCACATTGATTTGGCCGGCTTCGACCGGCCAGTTTCGTTAGAGCGGGTGAAAAAGTCGTGACCGAGAACGGGCGCATGATGGTGTTTGCGGGCAACTCCAACCCGCAACTGGCCGAGGCTATCGCCGAGCATCTAAAGACCCGTCTAGGCAATGCCGTCGTCGGACGATTCAGCGACGGCGAAGTGATGGTAGAGATCAACGAACACGTCCGCGGCAAGGACGTGTTCGTCGTCCAGCCCACTTGCCCGCCTGCCACCAACGACAATCTGATGGAGCTGCTGATCATCGCCGACGCGTTGCGCCGCTCTTCGGCCTCGCGCATCACCGCGGTGATCCCGTACTTCGGCTACGCCCGCCAGGATCGGCGGCCGCGCTCGCAGCGCGTGCCGATCTCCGCCAAACTGGTGGCCGACATGATCCAGGCCTCCGGCATCAACCGGGTGCTGACGGTCGATCTGCACGCCGACCAGATCCAGGGTTTCTTCAACATCCCGGTCGATAACGTCTACGCGTCGCCGGTGCTGCTGGGCGACATCTGGCGGCAGCTGTATCCGAACAAGATCGTGGTTTCGCCGGACGTGGGCGGCGTGGTGCGCGCCCGCGCCATCGCCAAGCGGCTCGACGACGCCGATCTGGCCATCATCGACAAGCGCCGGCCGCGCGCCAACGAAGCCAAGGTGATGAACATCATCGGCGACGTGCAGGGCAAGACCTGCATCATCGTCGACGACATCGTCGATACCGCCGGCACCCTGTGCGAAGCGGCCAAGGCGCTGAAGGACAAGGGCGCGGTCAAGGTGGTGGCCTACATCACCCACCCGGTGCTGTCGGGCAACGCCATCGAGCGCATCAACAACTCGCAGCTCGACGAGCTGGTGGTCACCAACACCATTCCGCTGAGCCCGGCCGCCAAGGCTTGCGGGCGCGTTCGCCAGCTCTCCATCGCCGAGGTGCTGGCCGAGACCATGCGCCGTATCAGCAACGACGAGTCGGTATCCGAACTGTTCATGGATTGAGCCTGGCTCTCGCCATCGCTGCCCTTCCCCGGTTCGGGGGAGGGGCTGGCGGGGGATAGGCCTTTACGAGCCGAACCTGGTCGCGGGGGAGGCGAAACCGCCGCGGATGCGGCTATCACTGGAGCAAGCCAATGGCTGTGGAACTGAAACTGAAAGCGGAAATCCGCACGGACAAGGGGAAGGGTGCGAGCCGCCGCCTGCGTCGTGCGAAGAAAGTGCCGGCCGTGCTGTACGGCGGCAATCAAGAGCCGGTTAGCCTGCAGCTCGACGCGCTGCAGCTCGAGCGCCTGATGCAGGAAGAGGCGTTCTACACCCAGGTGCTGACCTTGGATCTCGGCGGCAAGACCGAGCAGGCGCACGTCAAGGCGCTGCAGCGTCACCCGGTCAAGCCGATGGTGCTGCACGTCGATCTGCAGCGCGTGCTGGCCGACCAGCCGCTGCGCACCCCGGTGCCGCTGCACTTCGTCGGCGAGGAAGCGGTGGTGAAGGCCACCGGCGGCTTGGTGCTGCACGAAATGACCCAGGTGGAAGTCGAGTGCCTGCCGCGCGACATCCCGCAGTTCATCGAGGTCGATCTGTCCGGCCTGGGCGTCGGCCAGTCGCTGCACCTGTCCGACCTGAAGCTGCCGCAGGGCGTTACCATTCCCGCCCTGGCGCTCGGCCCCGACCACAACCTGCCGGTCGCGAGCGTGCAAGCGCCGCGTGGCGGCGCTGAGGAAGCGGCCGCCGGCGAAGGCGCCGAGGGCGAGGCCTAATCGGGCAAGCTGGGGTTGGCCATGGCCGCAGGCGCCGCGATCGCGCTGGTGGTCGGTCTGGGCAACCCCGGCGACCGCTACGCGCAGACCCGTCACAACGCCGGATTCTGGTTCGTCGACGAGCTGGCCCGGCGTTATGGCGGGTCTTTCCGTTCCGAGAAGCGCTTCCATGGGGAAGTGGCGCGCATCGCCCTGCCCGGCGGCGAGTGCCAGCTGCTCAAGCCCACGACCTTCATGAATCGCAGCGGCCAGTCCGTGGCGGCGCTGGCCAATTTCTTCCGGATTCCGCCCGCCACCATCCTCGTGGCGCACGACGAAATCGATCTGCCGCCTGGTGCGGTGCGGCTGAAGCAAGGCGGTGGTCACGGCGGCCACAACGGTTTGCGTGACATCATTCCCGCCCTGGGCGGCCCCGACTTCTGGCGGCTGCGCTTGGGCGTCGGCCACCCCGGGCACAAGGACTTAGTGGTGAACTACGTGCTGGACCGGCCGCGGCAGGAGGAGGCGCGTCTGATCGAAGACGCCATCCAAGCCGCCGCCGATCAGTTCCCCGTCATGTTCCGCGGCGATTGGGCCCGCGCCCAGAACGACCTGCACAGCCGCAAGCCGGCGTGAGCTTCACGATTCGAGCGCCTAACCGCGCGACATCGGTTATCCTCGCGCACGATATGCGGCCTTCCGGCCAGCGGATTGCGGAAACGACCGAATCAAGGATTCTTCCATGGGCTTCAAATGCGGAATCGTCGGACTGCCCAACGTCGGCAAGTCCACTTTGTTCAACGCGCTGACCAAGGCCGGCATTCCGGCCGAGAACTATCCGTTCTGCACCATCGACCCGAACGTCGGTATCGTGCCGGTGCCCGATCCGCGGCTCGACGCGCTGGCGGCGATCGTCAAGCCCGAGCGGGTAGTGCCCACCACCATGGAGTTCGTCGATATCGCCGGACTGGTGGCCGGCGCCTCCAAGGGCGAAGGCCTGGGTAACCAGTTCCTCGCCCACATCCGCGAGACCGACGCCATCGCTCACGTGGTGCGCTGCTTCGAGGACGAGGACGTTCATCACGTCGCCGGCCGTGTCGACCCCGTCGCCGACGCCGAAATCATCAACACCGAGCTGGCGCTCGCCGACCTCGAATCGGTGGAGCGGGCGCTGCAGCGCGCCGAGAAAGCCTCCAAGGCCGGCGACAAGGTCGCCATCGCCCGCAAGGAGCTGCTGACCCGCGTCAAGGCCCAGCTCGACGCGGCCAAGCCGGTGCGGGCCATGGGCCTCAGCGCCGAGGAGAAGGCGGCGCTGCACGATCTGCACCTGATCACCATCAAGCCGCTGATGTACATCGCCAACGTCAAGGAGGACGGCCTCGAGCACAACCCGCTGCTCGACCAGATCCGCGCCTACGCCGCCGCGGAAGGCGCCGAGGTGGTGCCGGTGTGCGCCGCCATCGAGGCGGAGCTGGCCGGCCTGGAGCCGGAGGAGCAGCTCGAGTTCCTGAAGGAGTACGGGCTCACCGAGCCAGGTCTGAACCGCGTTATCCGCGCCGGCTACAAGCTCCTGGGGCTGCAGACCTACTTCACCGCCGGCAAGAAGGAAGTGCGCGCCTGGACCGTCAAGGCCGGCTCCACCGCGCCGCAGGCCGCCGGCAGGATCCATTCCGACTTCGAACGCGGCTTCATCCGCGCCGAGGTCATCGCCTATGACGACTTCATCACCTACAAGGGCGAGGCGGGCGCCAAGGAAGCCGGCCGCTTCCGCCTGGAGGGCAAGGACTACATCGTCCAGGAAGGCGACGTCATGCACTTCCGCTTCAACGTCTGAGCCTGCTCTCTCCCGCGCCGGTCTAGCGTACGCACTGACCGGCTTGCGGACGTCGAGCCGATGCGCCGTCGCTGGGGCTAGGCAGAAGTCGGCCTGTACGCTCCCTCCTCCCTCGCGGGGGCAGGGAGCGGGGGAAAAACAATCGCGAAGCACAACGACCAAGCCGGTCGCGCAGCGGTAGGGCCAGACCGGTACACGCCTCCATCTGCTTACGGGCATGACGGCTCAGAAGCGCTTCTACCGAAGGACGGATACGCGAACCGGCACAGGCGGAGGGGATTGGTAGTTTGTCCGAGCCGCAAGGCTTGACAGCGAAGCCGCTCCATAAGAGAATGCGCGTCTCTCACCACAGTGGCTACGTAGCTCAGCCGGTTAGAGCACAGCACTCATAATGCTGGTGTCGGTGGTTCGAGTCCACCCGTAGCCACCATATTTCTATTTCCTTTCCAGCATTTTGTGTTAGACCGTGATGAGTTCGCGCTGCAAGCGCGAACGGGTCAGGTCTTGGTCAGACCTCTCCCCGTACTGACGCAAGCTTTTCCCTAGGTTCGGTCGGGACAGGGAAGTTTCCGCAGTCGTTAGCCGGCGGTTGCACTAGGGCATTAGACAATGCGGGCGGAAGCGGATATCTGCGAGCGGCCGCGCTATCAGCGCGGGCGAGTAGGAATGCGTCCGCTACCTCAGTAGTTCCCGCGACGGTTGGCGATTCGCACCCGCATACAGATTCGGTTGCTCGTGCGACAGCAAGCGGAATTATATTCGGGACGTACTAGTTATCGAAGCTAATCTATGCCCGGTGCACGGCATTGGAATAAGCAGCGATGCGTGACGGCGCTGGCGGTAATGTGCATAAATCGTTCTATGCCTCAGATGAGGTGCTCCATATGACGTTTTGGACGTCAACTCCTAGCGCCGGTGCAGACCGCAATCAGTTTTACAGCAAGGGGAAGTAGGCAAGAGTGAGCGTTTGTCGTGGTGGAGTGCAGTGGCCTAATAGATAAAAGAGAAACTACTAAGGGGCGTTGTCCAGCGGCGAGCCGGAAATGCGTTCTATTTTGTTGCAATAAAGTATAACTTTGTTGGGCGCAAAGTAAGCCTGAGTCACTTGCCCCTAGAGTGAGGCCTTTTTGCGCGAAGGCTGATCCTGCTTCCGAAGGATCAGTGGATGACAATCCATGTGCTCATAGCCCCGGGTCTATCGCAGCGCGAGATCGCGCGACGGCTTGGGGTCTCCCGCAACACGGTGGCCCGCTACGCTACCAGCGAAGACGCCCCCCGCTATAGACGGCGTGCGCCGCGACCGAGCAAGCTCGATCCATATCACGACTACATACGACAGCGCATGGCGGCAGCGGCACCGGACCAGATTGCCGCACCGGCCGCTGCTGCGCGAGCTCAAGTAGCTTGGCTACAAGAGCCAGTTGCGCAGCCTGCAGGCGTTCATGAAGGTACACCGCAGCGTGATGCCGACCGCTGAAGAGGTGATTCGGTTTGAGACGCCAGCTGCTCAACAGATGCAGTGCGGCTTCGTATATGGCCCTATGTCAGGGTTAAAGTAATCTTGTTAATGTCAATGGCGGAGCAGTTTGGCGTCAATCTTTATCTTTTACGGAGATTGACTTGTCCATAGGTTCCATAGCTGCGGGCGCCAGCCTTGAAGTTGCCGTGAGAATTCATCGAAACCCATTTGCTCAATCAAAGTTGGCTGTGCGCCGAGCAAATTCCGGCCAAGCCCCAACCCGGGTACTTCTTTGTCACTCAGTAGGCTCATTACGGTGGGTGCGATGTCCATGGTGCATGCGTTGCGACGTATCATCGCTGGCTTGATGCCGGGGCCATACACAAGAAACAGGTTTTCCCTGTTCTCGATCGTAGTCACTTTGGTGTCGTTGCGCATTATGAAATGATCTGAGGCGATAATTAGTATCGTGTTTTTTGATATCTCTGATTCTTTGAACCAATCAAAGAACTTTCCAATTAGGTAGTCTGCGCACGCAAGTCGTTGCTCGATAATGCTATCTGAGGGGTGGCTGATGCCAAGTTTTATGCATTCAGGGGTGTCATGTCCCTCTGGTGAATGAGTGTCTAGCGTGAGGGCAACCAAAGCATATGGTTGTTTATCCTTGTGTATTTCATTTAGCTTCTTATAAATGGCCTCGAAAAGATCGTCGTCATACACTCCCCATTTGGAACGAGGGAGTGCTCTTCCTAGGTAGGCTTCGATGTCGTCTCCGCCCATTACTTCTGAGAATCCGTGCTCGCTATAAAATTTGCCTTTAGAGGCAAATGCGAGATCTGCGCCCCCCATGTAGACTAGATATGCACCGCTGTCTCTCAACCAGTCACCTGTACAATAGGTCGCTGGCAAGGCGGCTAGATCCCGTCGCTTTTGGCCATTAACCTTAGGGAATACGCTGGCAAGTGGAATTCCGCATTGCGAAGCGGTCATGCCTGCGATGGTCCATTCGGTCATCGGAGCCTGGCGAATGCCCTTGATGTTCAGTGATTCTTTTTCAATTCGCTGGAGATTTTTCATTAGACCGGGGAACTGGTCTTCTCGCAAGAAAGTCGACTCGACGCTTTCGAGGTAAATATAGATCAAGTTTTTGCCAGAATGCTGTAGTGTTTGGTCGGCCGGGTATAAGAACGAAGAGACATCGCTTACTTCTGAAGGGAAAAGGGTCTCGTATAGGTCTTTGCTTTGCTGGACTGTCGGGTGTGTCGCAAAAGCTATAGTGATATTCGCGCCTATTGCAATGGCGGCGATATTGTGGGCGGATTTCGATAAGAATTTTAAGGGTTTGTTGTAGAGGTTGCCGACTAGCAACATGTAGGACAAGATCAAGACGATAGCGAATGCCGCCGCAGAATAAATGATTGGATAAATAACTTCGGCGCCAAGTCCCTCTATTCCGAAAAGGATGTGGAAGTAGACGGATTCATCAATCCCTCTGCCGGTATAATTGTCTGCGGCAGCATAAAATAGCGTGGAAAATAGAAGTAAGGAGAATAGGATGAATGTTGTTATTCTAATGATGAGTGCGGGTCGTAATACCAATCCTGACGCCAAGGCTGTGCTCAGCGCAAGAAGAGCTGGGAATAGTACTTCGACAGTTATTGGATCGACCATCTGTCTTGCTGCCGACGCACGTTGCTGATATGTCAAGGGTAATAAAGAAAAATCCCCGCTACAGCGGGGATTTTTTGTCAGAGCTAAAAGCTTTTCTTACTGGCGGCAAGACGCCGGCAGATACTTGGCTTCGACCGTGGTGCCATTGGTACCCGCCACCGTGGTATTGCCCGGGGCGTCGGCGTAGCCGCACACCCACGAGACGTCACCCGCAGCGGAAACGGCGGGGCGGATCGTCAGCACTTTGTTGGCCAGTTTGGCGGTATGCGCCTGGTTACCATAGGTCACGGTAATAACGCCGTCCTCAGAGTCGATCGAGCTGACGTAGGTGCCTTCGATGGTATCGCTAATGCCAAGAGCGGCGTTGTTAGCCGGCCAGGAGCCACGGGTAGCGTAATACTCAGCGATAGTGGTCTTCAGGCCGGAAGCCAGCGAGGGGCCTTCCGAGGCTTGCGCTCGAATAGTGTAGTCCTGATAGGCAGGGATGGCCACGGCAGCCAGAATACCGATGATCGCCACCACGATCATCAGCTCAATCAGCGTGAAACCCTGTTGAGT
>CALGAN010000090.1 GCA_937951875.1 uncultured Alkalilimnicola sp.
AGATGCGCTCACCGCGGGAGTACCGCCGGGCCGCATCGAACTAAAGAGGGGTGTCCGGTTTAGCGGGGGCAACTACAGTAGCTGGATTATGGCAGGACGGCAGCCCGTACCATTCCATCCCCCCTCGCGGGGGGCGTAGCGAGGGGGCCGCCAGGGAGAGGGAGACAAATAAACCGCGAAGCACCTATAAACAAACACCTGGCCACCAGACTCCGACGCCTCGTCATACCCGCGAAAGCGGATATTCCTCACCCGCCAAACGCACCGAAAACCAGCACCTGAAAGAGATACTTAGGTCTTAGGTCGCGAGGCTTGGTTTGGGCCGCGCGTAAGCCTGAGGCTCTATATCGCGACAGCGTTGGTCGAGTTGGTGGGCAATGCGCTGGATGAGCCGTTCGTCGAGTGTCGGTTGGTGATCGCGAGAGAGTAGCTGCCGCGGGTTCTTACCGTTGAAGACGTAAACCGGGCCACTCTCTTTCCGCTCCAGCGCGATGAACCATCCAGGAATCGCGAGAGCGGCGCGCACCGGGACCGGTTCTCCGACGGCACTCGATAGCCAATTCCGCAGCCACGCGGCTTGTGCGACCGCTTGTTTGAGCGGTTCGGTCTCGACGTGATCTGGAAAGCGGAGCTTCTTTCCGTCGTAGATCAGACGGGCTTCGGCACGAGCGTCGGGACCAATGCGCTTGGTCCGTCCTTTGGTTTCTACCGCTGTTACACCATTAGGGCCGACCACGACATGGTCGATGTTGAAGCCCTCCGCCGGGACGTCATGAAAAACGTAGCAACCGTAGCGTATCAGCTGGCTTAACTCTTGCCCAACGGCAATTTCCGCCTCCATGCCGAGAATGAGCTTCCTCCGGCGCCGCACAGTCGAGACGGTCTTGTAAGCGCTATAGCCGATGGCGACAACCGCACAGACAATGTATAGCGCGGCTGTAAAGAGGGTGATCTTCGCGCCAAAAAAGGCATGGGTAAGGTACGACGCGTATAAGAGAAGAGGCAGTGTGGGAATCACCGCTACATAGCTCATCAGATCAAGCGTCAAGTTGTCGATCTGTTTGCGGAGCGATTCGCCAGGACCACGAAGCAGCCCCTGGGTGAGCGGGGTGCGCCGGCGGTTGCGGCGCTTGTCAATCCAGTGCCAAAGGTGTAGGACGCCGATCAAAGCAGCGAACGATATGAGAGAAATTCCTATTGGTATCAATGGCCACAACATAACGTTGTTATTCTTGGTATTCTTCGCAAGGGTGAGAACTAGGCAGTAACGCAGAGGAAGATGCCAGTTTTGGGGCGTGTGCATCGGCGGTTTAAGGCCGGAAGACGTGTTTGCGATTAATTAAAGAGCAGCCCCATCGGCTTCCTCGGTTTGCCTGAAGCTGTTGCCTAAGTTGGCCGCGTGGTCAAACTGCTGTCGCGTTAACCTCTGCAGCTGTACTGACTGGCCGGCCTAAAGGTCTCCGTAGATGCCGAAACTTACCAAGTATACTCGCGCAGCGCGGTCGTCGGTAATGGCGCACCTGAACGCCGGCCAGGCAGCTTAGTCTCGAAGGGCCCTGCGCGTGTTCCCGATGCCTTGCGTTTCCCTCGCCCTTCGTCCGCAGTAATAAAGATGTAAGAGAGGTTTGCCGGACTTTTTCGCTCGTTTGCCCGTTACGCCCGCAGCCCCATCCATTCTGCCAGCTGCTGGTTCATCTTCAGCCGAAGCCGCTGCTGCAGCATGCCTTCGAACACCGTGTTTAGCGAGCGTTCCTGACGGACGATGGGTAGCGCCGCCTCGGCCTCGGTGAAGAACTGGTGCTCCCGTTCGGTGTTGATGAAGGCCGTGTCCCACCACTCGATAATCCGCCCCCTGGCGTCGAGCATGAGCGGGGCCGCGGGTAGTTTCTCGGCCTTGGCTGCGTTGGCGACGGCCGAGGCGGGCAGCAAGTTCCAGAGGTCGTTGTTGTTCCAGCGCGACCAGGGGAAGCAGTGATCGATGTCGTAACGTCGGCGGCGCAGGTCGGTGGCGCTCCAGACGCAACGGATCGGGTGGTCGTCGGCAATGAGGTCTTGGACGATGTCGCGGACCACGGACGTATCCCGCCGGCCTTCTTCCCAGCGCAGCGCGGTGTGGTACACGTCGCTGCTGTAGCGCACCTCGTAGCCCTGCATCAGCTGTATCCACTCGTTGACGATCGCCGGTTCGAGCCAGCAGGCATAGCGGCTGAAGCAGTCCCACAGCAAAGTGGGTACGAAGAAGCTGCCGAAGGCGGCGAGGGTGTCGCGATCGAGCTGGATTGGTCCGGCGGGCAGGCGAGGCGTGCGGACTTGGGCCTCGAAGATCTGTCGATTGTTGCCCGGCCACTTGGTGTATTTGACCGGCATTTCCGCGATGTTCCGCGCAGCGTCGCGAATCGCGCGCAGCACCACCTGGCCGACATCGTCGGCCAGCGAGCTGCCCACTCGCAGATCCAACGGCGAGACGTCGGCGAGCTTGAAGAAGCTGTCCTTGGCGAAGCCGTAGCCTTTCGAGCCCGGCGCTTGGCGCAGGTGGTAGCGCAGAATCAGCGGCTGGTAGAGCTTGATCCAGTACAGCGCCACCAGGCCTAGGGGCAGCTCCACTCGCTCGTCGTCGCGCCGCAGGATCATGCCGGGCAGTCCGTCGGCGATGCGGGTGAGCGCGCGCAACAGGCCGAGCTTGTAGGTCGAGGACTTGTCGTCGTTGACGATGACGTGGCGCAGCACCGGCAGGGCGCCGGTGCCGTCGTCCGGCAGGCGGAAGACGAGCGTCTCCCACCAAACGTCCGGTCGTTCCAGCCGATCCGGGTCCCGGCCGGCATGGACGATGACCAGCGCACGCTTGCGGCCCCAGGCTTCCAGCTCCTGACGGTCCACCGGGTAGAACACGCGCTCGCCGTCTCCCGGTCCATGGCGCAAGGTGATCACCAGCAGACCGCCGGGCGCAAGCAATTCGGTGAGGATTCGGAAGGCACGCTCGCGCTGTCCGGGCGCCACATGCATCCATACCGCCGACACCAGAACGAGGTTGAAACGGTAGCTCAGAGCACGGACCTGGCCGAGATCGGGCAGTGCGTCGGCCAGCCAGTGCACGTTCTTGCCCGCCGTCGCCTCCTGCCCGAGCGCGCGCAGCCCGTTCGACGGCTCCACTGCCAACACCTCCCAGCCGCGCTCGGCCAGCGCGGCGGCGTCGCGTCCGCTGCCGGCGCCCACGTCGAGCGCGAACTCCGGCTGCGACGGCAGGTACTGCAGCCACGCCGCGTGCACGTCCTCGAACCGCAGCCGCTGGTACTGCTCGAAGAAGCGCCGGGCATGAGTGGTGTAGGCGTCGGACATTTCAGGGTCGGTTCGGTGGCGGGGCGATCGTTTATCGGGTAGAGAAAAATCCATTATTAATATGGAGTGAAATAGGATTTGGCTCCAGTTGGCGCGTTTTCTCGGGCCTGAGCCCGCTGCCGTGGGTGGGGTGGGAAAGCTCTCCTGAATTCTCGGCGCAGCCAGATAGTAGAGCGTGTGAGGCGCGGAGGGGGGATGGCTAGACGCCGCAATCAGTCGGTGATCGAGGATTTGTTCGAGATTGCGGCGAAGCTGGCGTGGTGGGTGGGGGTGCTTCTGGCGCTTGTCGCCTACCTCTGTTTCAACCATTACGCTGGGCTGCCTGTACCCGTGCCCACCACACCGGCCGATATGGGAGTGTCGTCGGGCAGCAGCGCTTCCGCACCCTCGCGTTGTTTCTCCAATACATCGTGCCCTTCGCGCTGCTGCTCGGTACGGGTGCTTCGTTCATCAACGCTTAGCGCAGACGCAAGTTGAGGGAAGCCGCCAGCGCGCCGGACGGTGCCGACGGTGGCGTGGACGTGGTCCTGCGCCGTGACGGCGAGTCGTATCTATGCCAGTGCAAGCACAGCGGGCACGCGAAGTCGGCGTATCGGTGGTGCGGGGGCTTTATGGGGTGATGGCGGCGCAGGGGGCTGTCGGTGGTTTCGTCGTTACCAGCGGGGAGTTCTCGGCGGAGGGCCGGCAGTTCGCCCAGGGACGGAATCTGCAGCTCATCGATGGCAAGACGCTCGCCCAGATGAACTGGCCGCCGCGGCAACGAGCGGACTCGAGAAGACCACCTCGCGCCGCGATGGTCCGGCGCCGAGGGAGGCGGCGAGTAGTCGGTCTTCTCCCTCGGCGCTGAAATCCTGTTAGTGTGTGCACCTGCTGGCCGTTCCTCCGGTCGGGCGGAGGGGCGGTGATGCGATAACCCAAAATAACGTGCTGAAGTCGGCCGGTTCGGCGGCTTGCGGCAGAGCCTATGGAGGAGCAGAGCATGCACTACGGTAATTACCAGAACGAGATCTATGGCGCCGGACTTAAAGGGATCATTCCGCGTGTGCCGGTCGACTTCGCCAATCTGGAGCGGCGCGCCGCCGCGGCGATGCCGCCGCAGGTGCTGAGCTATGTGCAGGGCGGCTGCGGCGATGAGTGGACGCAGGACAGCAACGTCGCGGCTTTCCGCCACTGGGGCATGATCCCGCGCATGATGGTGGACTGCACCAAGCGCGATCTGTCGATCGAGCTGTTCGGCATGAAGCTGCCGAGCCCGGTGTTCATGGCGCCGATCGGCGTGAACTGCATCTGCACGCAGGACGGCCACGGCGACCTGGCGGCGGCGCGCGCCTCGGCGATGACCGGCGTGCCGTTCTGCGCTTCGACCCTGGCCAACGATCCGCTGGAGAAGGTGGCGGAGGCGGCGGGCGATACGCCGGCGTTCTTCCAGCTCTACACCCCGCGCAACAAGGAGCTGGCCGAGAGCCTGGTGCGCCGCGCCGAGGCGGCGGGCTATAAGGCGATCGTGGTGACGCTGGATACCTGGGTGACCGGCTGGCGGCCGCGCGATCTCAACACCTCCAACTTCCCGCAGCTGCGCGGCGCGGCGCTGGTGAACTACTTCACCGATCCGGTGTTCCGCGCCAGCCTGCCGAAGCCGCCGGAGGAGGATCCGGAAGGGGCGGTGCGCGCCTGGGCGGCGGTGTTCGGCCAGGTGCTGACCTGGGAGCACATGTCGTGGCTGCGCGGCATGACCAAGCTGCCGCTGGTGCTGAAGGGCATCTGCCATCCGGACGATGCGCGCCGCGCCATCGATCTCGGCGCCGACGCGATCTACTGCTCCAACCACGGTGGCCGGCAGGCCAACGGCGGCATCGCGGCCATCGACATGCTGCCGGGCGTGGTGGAGGCGGTGGCCGGCCGGGTGCCGGTGCTGTTCGACTCCGGCGTGCGCTCGGGCACTGATGTGGTGAAGGCGCTGGCGCTGGGTGCGACCGCGGTCGGTATCGGCCGGCCGTATTGCTATGGCCTGGCGCTGGACGGCGCCGACGGCGCGGCGCATGTGCTGCGTTCGATCCTGGCCGAGGCCGATCTGCTCATGGCGGTGAACGGCTATCCGACCATCGCCGCCGTGCGTGAGGCGGGCGCCATTCGGGTGTAGGCCTGTCCGAGGCTTCGCGTTTCGCCCCTCTTCCGTAGCGGGGGAGGGGCGAGCGTATCCCGCAGATAATCAGAATATCGCAATTTTTTTTGTTTTCCTGTAAACACTGCGCTGGCAGAACGGGGGTCCGGGTCTGCCGCCGGTTAGCGGATCGTTCCGGCCGGCCGGGAGCGCTGCTGCATGGATGATGCCGACGCCGTCCGCTCGAAGTCGGTTCCGGCATGGGCTCTCGGCATAAGACCAACCTGCAAGTCCATCGATATTCGTGGGGGAACAAAATAATGGCTTGGTCAGCCTCTTTCGTTCGTACCGCTATGGCCGCCGTCGCTTTGACCGGCGCCGTCGCTTCGGCTCCGGCCCTGGCCCAGGACGATCTGTTCACTGTCAGCGGCTACCTGAACTTCGCGTCCGATTACCGCTGGCGCGGTCTGACCCAGACCGACGAGCACCCCGCCGTGCAGGGTGAGCTCGATCTCAGCCACAAGAGCGGTCTGTATGTCGGCGTCTGGGCGTCGAACATCGACTACAACGATCCCGACAGCCACCTCGAGCTCGATGCCTACGTCGGCTTCGCCAACAGCTTCGCCGGCATCGACTACGACGTCGGTATCATCTACTACACCTACCCGGGCGATCACACCGACTCCGAGTACTGGGAGCTGTACGCCGACCTGGCCAAGGACTTCGGTTCGTTCAAGGTGCTGGGCGGCCTGGCCTGGACCACGGACTACAACGGTGACGACGTGGACCAGTACTACGTCTACGGCGGCCTGGAAGTGCCGGTCGGCAAGTACTTCAAGGTGCACGGCCTGGTCGGCTACACCGACGTTGATCTGGACGACACGCACTGGACCCACTGGGAGCTGGGCGTCACCGCCTCGGTGCTCGGCCTGGACCTCGACCTGAGCTACCACGACATCGACCGCGACTCCTGGGGCGAGGACGGCGGCGTGGTGTTCTCGGTCAAGAAGTCGTTCTAATAAGGACAGCCCGCAGGCCGCCCACCCCGAAGGGGCGGGCGGCCTTTTTTATTGGGCGAGCGCGCGGCGGCGAGACTCTCGCTCGAAGCTTTCCCCTGGGCCATTGCCGCTGAGCGGTGTGCGCGACCGAGGAACTCGGCCAGCCTTAGGGATTTTCCGGATCTCCACCCTAGTAATTTCCCCTCCCCATCCGGGGAGAGATGGTGAACTGCTTCACGTTTTCCTAATGCGGCTGCCGCCACTATCCGCGGTCGCTGTCGGCGGCTGCCTGCAGCGGCCCGGCGTACCCAGCTCAAGCGTCGGGTACCGTCACGCAACACAGAGAATAAGCCGAGATGCAAGACGACTTTACCGACGTTCAGCAAAGCTATGGCCGCTGCCTGCAGACTGGTCGCTTTATCGATCGTTTCTACGAGATCTTCATGGACAGCGCGCCCGAGATCCGTCTGGCATTCGACGGTGTCGACCTTGGCAAGCAGCGGCGGGCGCTGCGCCGCGGTATCTCCAATGCCATCCTGTATGCCGGTGGCAATTCGGTGGTGCAGGGGCTCGTCGAGCAGATGGGCAAGGCACACAGCCGGCTCGGCCGGGCGCCGGTGGAGCCACGCTTGTACAAATACTGGGTGGATAGCCTGATCAAGGCGGTTTGGGAAAACGACTCACGAATGACACCGCAACTGGAAAAACGCTGGCGCGCGGCCATGGCGCCGGTAATTGAGTCCTTTGTTTCCAATTACTGAGTGGGCTATTATTCGCGCCCTTCGACATGCAATTCCCGCCCGCCATCGCTGGAGGCCGAAAGCATGTCTTTTTTCAGCGCCTAACCCCTCCCCCCTGGCGGGAGGGTTCGTTGGTCTGGGTCATCAATCGATCGGGGTAAAGCAGGCATGAGGTCGCGTCCGCCATCCACGGATGGCGGAGGCCAGTCTTTTTTACTACCCACGGTATAGAGTCAGCGCCTGTCGTCCCGGTCTATAGGAAGGCAGAAAAGATGCAAGACGATTTCACCGACGTGCAGCAAAGCTATGGTCGTTGCCTGCAGACCGGCCGCTTCATCGATCGCTTCTACGAAATTTTCATGGACAGCGCGCCGGAGATTCGCCCGGCGTTCGAAGGCGTGGACTTCGGCAAGCAGCGGCGCGCCCTGCGCCGGGGCATCACCAACGCCATTCTGTATGCCGGCGGCAGCCCCATCGTCACCCGCCTGGTCGAGGAGATGGCGGACGTGCACAGCCGCGCCGGCCGCGCGCCGGTCGAACCGCGCTTGTACAAGTACTGGCTGGATAGCCTGATCAAGGCGGTTTGGGAGAGCGATCCGCGCATGACCCCGCAGCTGGAGAAGCGCTGGCGCGCCGCCATGGCGCCGGTGATCAACGCGTTCATCGAGCGCTACTGAGCGTCCGTTCGCGGCGGTAATGCGGTGAAGGCGGGGGAGGGGGCGCCAGGGCGCTACCCGCCGCGGCTCACGAGGGGCGCCCGCCGGGCATGCGCGGGCTTGTTCTCGGCCTGATGGCCCGCATTTCCGTTGCATGCTCTACATCTTCGAAGTGCGAATACGCGAAGGGCACAGCGCCGAGGAGTACGCCGAAGCGTGGGTGCGTGCCAGTCGCTTGATCCAACAGGCCCCCGGGGCGCTGGGGACGCGCCTGCACCGCAAGATCGGCGACGACCGTACGCTGATCGCCATCGCCCACTGGACGTCGAAAGCCGCCCGCGACGCCGCCGAGGCGCGTCACGACCCGCGTGTGGCGGAGATCATCCGCTCCGTGGCGCACTGCTGCGAGATCCGTGCGCTGGGCGAGTTCGATGAGCCCGAGTGGGTGGTCGAGCCGGCGCTATCCTCCACCCATGCCGATTGGGGACATATCGACAGCGCCGGACCGCCGCCGCCGGATCGCCAGCAGCCGCGGCTTTGAAGGCCTCGTTCCGGTCGGAGGACTGACGCGCGGGCACGACTAACAGCGCCCCGCGGGCTTGGCTTGTCGGTTTCCTTGCATGGCGCTCGGCGCCTGCGTCATGAGTCCCGCTTTCCGTTCTTGTCGCCAACCGCCCCCGTATCTACTACACATGCCAGTGAGTCGAAACGGGAGGCGCAGCCATGGCTTACCGTATTCTCAGCATCGATGGCGGCGGTTTCCGCGGGCTTTTCACCGCGCGTTTGCTGGAGCGTTTGGAGTGGGAGGTGCCGGGATTCCTGGAGCGCTTCGATCTGGTCGCCGGCACTTCCACTGGGGCCATCCTGGCGCTCGGCGTGGCCGCCGGCCTTACGCCGGCCGAGCTGGTGCTGCTGTACCTGGAGAATGGCAGGAAGATCTTCGACGACTCCTGGCTGGACAACCTCAAGGACTTCGGCCAGATCATCGGCGCCCAGTACGACAACCGGCGGCTCAAGCGCCTGTTGGAAGACACGTTCGCCAAGCTCGGCAAGAGGACGCTGAGCGATCTGGAGCCGCGGCGGGTGCTGGTGCCGGCGTTCGATCTCGACGACGGTCAGGATCCGCATCGCAAACCGGACAAGCCGCGCTCGTGGAAGCCGAAGTTCTTCCACAACTTCCCGGGCGAGGACTCCGACGGTGCCGAGTCCATCGTCGATGTGCTGATGCGCTCTTGCGCCGCGCCGACCTATTTCCCTAGCTACGGCCGTTACATCGACGGCGGGGTGGTCGCCAACAATCCGGCGATGGCGGCCATCGCCCAAGCCTTGTCCACCCATAGCACCACGCTGCCGGAGGTCCATCTGCTGTCGCTGGGCACCGGCTTCAGTCCGAGCTTCATCGCCGGCAAGAACCACGACTGGGGGTTCGCGCAGTGGGTGCGGCCGCTGATCGACCTGCTCATGGACGGCTCGATGGGCGTGGCCGACTACCAGTGCCGGCAGCTGCTGGGGCCGCGCTATCACCGCCTGACCCATGCGCTGACGCGGCGTGTGCCGCTGGACGATTACAAGCAGGCCGACTACCTGTTGAAGGTGGCGGACAAGGAGGTGGATATCGCCGAGACGGTGGCGTGGATACGTAAGTACCTGTAACGGCCTCCATGTCCATAAGAAGAACTTATGAGGAAAAGTAAGCTATTGAATAGTAGGCGCTATCCGCAAGCATTCGCTGGCTCGTCGGCCGCTGAACTGTTAGTTTAGCCGGTCGTTGCGCCCGCTCATGGGACCGCGCCGGGCGGCGCCTTCGGGCGTCCGCGCGGCGAAAGAGTGGGCGGCACTCATGAGAGAGACAGCCAGCGAGGAGCACAATATGACTGCCGTAGGTTCTTGGCAGAAGATCGACGAAGCCTTGTCGCAGGAGTTCAGCACCCTGCCCGAGCTCATCCGGCTCCACGCCGCGGAGCGCCCCAATCATGTCGCGCTGATCGAAGGGGATAGCCAGCTCACCTATGCCGAGCTGGACGCGCTGATCGATCGCGCCGCCGCGGCGCTGCAGCGGGATGGCGTCAAGCAGAACGACGTCGTCGCGCTGTGCGGTGTCAACACCATCCCGTTCGCGGTGACGTTCATCGCCGCGCTGCGGGTCGGCGCCGCCGCCGCGCCGCTGGCGCCGTCCGCCACCGCCGAAGCGCTGGCGAAGATGATCGATAACTGCGGCGCCAACATCGTGTTCGCCGATGCCACCGGCAACGGCGCCGCCGCCGCGGGCCTGACCAGCAACCGCGTGGCCGGCGTGAGCCTGGACGGCGAGCCGCCGTTCGTGAGCTTCGAGCAGTGGCTGGCGCCCGTGGGCGCGCGCCCGCAGCCGGTGCAGGCCGACCCGAAGTCGGTGTTCAACATCATCTACTCCTCGGGCACCACCGGCACGCCCAAGGGCATCATCCACACCAACAGCATGCGCTGGTGGCAGTTCAGCCGCTCGGCGCTCACCACCTACCGGCCGGACACCGTCACCATCGTCTCGACGCCGCTGTACTCCAACACCACGCTGGTGAGCTTCCTGCCGGCGATCGCCGGCGGCGGTACCACGGTGCTGATGCGCAAGTTCAACACGGTGGGCTTCCTGGAGCTGAGCCAGAAGCACCGTGTTACCCACGCCATGCTGGTGCCGGTGCAGTACCGTCGGTTGATGGAAGAGCCGACCTTCGATCAGTACGACCTGTCGAGCTTCCGCATGAAGTTCTGCACCAGCGCGCCGTTCGCGGCCAGCCTCAAGGCTGACGTGCTCAAGCGCTGGCCGGGCGGCCTGGTGGAGTTCTACGGCATGACCGAGGGCGGCGGCAGCTGCATGCTGCGCGCGCACGAGTTCCCGAACAAGCTGCACACCGTCGGCCAGCCGATGGAAGGGCACGATATCCGCATCATCGACGAGGACGGCAACGAGCTGCCGCGCGGGCAGGTCGGCGAGATCGTCGGCAGCTCGCCGTTCATCATGCCCGGCTACAACAAGGAGCCGGAGAAGACCGCCCAGACCTTCTGGTACGACTCCACCGGCAAGCGCTTCGTGCGCACCGGCGACATCGGCCGCTTCGATGAGGACGGCTTCCTCATCATCATGGACCGCGCCAAGGACTGCATCATCTCCGGCGGCTTCAACGTCTATCCCAGCGACCTGGAGGCGGTGGTAGTGCAGCACCCGGCGGTGGCCGAGGTGGCGGTGGTGGGCGTGCCGTCCGAGCAGTGGGGCGAGACGCCGATCGCGGTGGTCACGCTCAAGCCCGGCGAGACGGTCGAGCCGGAAGCGCTGCGCGAGTGGGCCAACGCCCGGCTCGGCAAGACCCAGCGCATCAGCGCGGTGTTCATTACCGATGCCTTCCCGCGTAACGACATCGGCAAGATCTCCAAGCGCCATCTGCGGGATCAGTACGCCAAGACCGTGGCGGCGCGCCAGACCGCGTAAGAGCCGGGAGGAGGGCGCGATTGCGCCCTCCGCCTCGTCGCCGGCCGGGGCGCGCGACGGCGCTCCGAGCCAAGGGCCGGGACGGTGTGGCCGTCCCGCCTTTGCCCCGGGACGAACGGGGCGTGTCGAGTCGGACGCTCGCGCCTCGCCGGTGCGGGCTCAACGTTCTACGAGTACATACCGCATGAGCGATCTGATCCAGGAGCTGCTCCAGTTGATGCAGCTCGAGCAGCTCGAGCAGGACATCTTTCGCGGCGAGAGCCGCAATATCGTCGGCAAGCGCGTGTTCGGCGGCCAAGTACTGGCTCAGGCGCTGCTGGCGGCGAGCCGGACGGTGGACGCGGGCCGGCAGGCGCATTCGCTGCAGGCCTATTTCCTCCGCCCTGGGGATGCCTCGGCGCCGATCCAGTATCGGGTGGAGCGCGTGCGCGACGGCGTGAGCTTCTCCACGCGCCGGGTGGTCGCCACCCAGGGCGGACGCACCATCTTCGATCTGGCCGCTTCGTTCCAGACGCCGGAACCGGGCATCGAGCACCAGGCGGCCGCGGTGGAGGCGCCGCCGCCCGAGGAATTGATCAGCGACCGAGACGCCGCCGCGCGCTTCCTGGAGAACGAACCCATTTCGGAGAACTTCCGGCGGGCGCTGCTGCGCTGGGATCCGATCGAGCTCCGCCCGGTGCGGCCGAATCACCCGCTGCGCCCGGAGATACGGCCGCCCGTGAAGCAGGTTTGGTTCCGGGCCACCGGTCCGCTGCCCGACGACGACAGCCTGCATCGGGCGCTGCTGGCCTACATCTCTGACCGTGGCCTGCTGAGCACCGCGCTGCTGCCGCACGGCGTGACCTTCCTGCAGCGCAACTTTCAGGGAGCCAGCCTGGACCACACCATGTGGTTCCACCAGTCGTGCCGGCTGGACGACTGGCTGCTCTACCACATGGAGAGCCCGATCGCTATGGGCAGCCGCGGCTACGTGCGCGGCCAGATCTTCACCCGCGACGGCCGGCTGGTGGCCTCGGTGGCCCAGGAAGGCTTGATCCGGGTGCATCCGACCGAAGAGTCCGCGGCCTAAAAGGCAAACGGCCCCGCCGGGTCCCCGGCGGCGGCCGAGTCCGGCCCATGCGTTCTGCGCCTGGGGCGGGGCGACAGCGCGCGGAATCCCTGCGCGATACCCTGGGTGGAGGCCTCGTCACCGCTGATCCGGTGTCGGGTTGGCGTCGGGGTCGTACGGCCGGCAGCGTGCGCCGAGGAAACGGCATGCCTGCAGCGCCACCGGCTAGGCGGGCGACTCGATCGCCGCGACACCACTCGATCACATGCTCGAATAGCGCGGCTTGCGCCGAGCGCATCACCGCATCCGCTGTTTCGTCTTTGTCGCCGCTCGCCGGGATTGGCGGTGAGCGAGCAGCCCGAAGGTGCTCCGCGTCACCAGGCAGGCGCTGAATGCGCCGCTGCGGCCGCTTTCGCTCACGGAAAACGGCGCTACGTTGGAAGCGCAATAAGCCGACAGGCGGATGAAATTGCACCGGATAGAGTTCAATGATGCCGGGTCAGGAGCGGAAGTCGGTTGGCGCGGGGTGATGCGTCGCCTAGTCGTCCGGTTTTGAGGCTGGGGTTTCTTCGTTTTTGATGATTGCTTCTGTTTTTTGATCTATTGGCATTAAATGTTTCTTGGTCGCTAGTCTATTTTTGTCTCTCGGATCTCGAAATTGGCGAAAGCCCCGCGCGGTGCGTGGGAGGGCGTGGTGGGGAGCTTCGCTATTTTCCAGGTGCGCGGGGCCAATAAAAAAGCCGCCACCCATCGGGTGGCGGCTGCATTGGGGCGGAATACCGCGAATCGCTGCCCGAGACCCCCGCCGTTACGGGGTGGTCGCCTGGGCGGCGGCGTTGCGGCGCACCTCGCTGATATCGGGATGCGACGTGGAGGCGGTGTAATCCGTGGTCGGACCCCAGAACGCCCGGCGGAACTCCTGGGCCGTGGCCGGATCGTTGCTCAGCTGGGCGATGTTGGCCATGCGGAACATCGTGCCGATCTTGCCGCCGCGGCCGCTCACCGGGGCAAAGTGACCTTCGCCGGAAGTCTCGACCTGGGTCAGGATGGTCGAGGCCCGCTCGACGTTGCTGCGGTTGCCGCTGGCGGGCGCCAGAGTGTCGATCTGGCCCCACAGGGTGATCACTTCCACATGCGAAGCCAGCGGGCTGTAGATCCGCGTGGTGAAGCGGGTATCCGGCTGCACCGGGATCACGCAGTTGGCGCCGATGCGGTTGGCGGCGTTGAAGGAGCCGCCGCCGCCCTGCGAGTGGCCGGCCGTGCACACCTTGGAGCCGAGGATGTTGCCATAGCGGGAGCGCAGGCTGTTGTACGCCTCCTGCATCTCCACGCCGGTGCCGGAGTTGGCGGTGTTGGCCGCGGCTACCGCGATGCAGTGACTGGCGACCGACTCCAGCAGCGTCGCATAGGTGAGGGAGTTGCCGCCGGTGCCATTACCCCACACCAGCACGTTGAAGCGGGCGTTGGGGTTGCTGGGGTCGCGCGGGATGTAGAAGGTCGAGCTGCCCACGTTCAGGCGGGTAACGCTGCAGCGACCGTCGCTTTCGGCGCGGTTGTACAGGGAGGCGAAGCCGCTGCCGCCACCGCCCGGATTGACGGCGAACGCGGCCGAGGACATGAGCAGACCGGCCGCCAGGGCGGCGCTTCCAATAGCGTAGCGATTAATTTTCATGGGCATGGCTATAGATCACCGATGTTATTGGCGTTGGTTGGAGTGATTTCCGATGACGCTGAATGCTCCACCTGCTGAAAGGACCAGCTGCATTGGTGCTGCGGTGGAGCGGCATGCCTATGGCATGTCTCCTCCTTAGTTCTTCACCATGCGCGGGTACCTATCGCTGGTGAAGCTAAGTCATTCTAGGAAAGGGGAATCTTGGTTTTCTATTGCAGGAGAAGCCTAAAGTTGAGGCGAAAGGTCGCTCAGGTTACTGCCTGATGAGCGTTATGGGTGTTGTTTATAAGAATATAATGTAGTAGCCCGCTATCTTTTGGGTGTTTCGCGAGCGAAACGCGCTAATTCGCTCCGGCGGAGCGGTGCGGTTGAATCGGCCGATTGCGGGGAATGCCGCGGTATGGCGCCCGCCGCGAGGAGCGGGCGCCGGTTGTGCCCGGGCGGTCTCAGTAGTAGGTGATGTTGGAAGCGGTGCAGTTGCCCGGCGCGAAGCCGATGCAGGTGGTCGTGCCCCGCTGGACGCGGCTGTTGGTGATGCGCGCCGTGCTCACCGGGCTGTCGGTGCGGAAGATCCCTTCCTTCATGCCGGAGATGTCGCAGCGGTCGAAGGTCACGTCGATGCGGTAAGTCGTGCCGCCGTTCTGGCGCAGCGCCTTGCCGGCGTTGCGGATGATGCAGTTGCTGACGTGCAGCGTGGACGGCGCGTTGACCTGGAAGAACTTGTCGTCGGCGTTGTAGCCCTCAATGTTGCGGACGATGACGGTGCCGGACGACTTGATGGTCAGCGCATCCTCGCCGACGTCGTTCCAGGTGATGTTGTCCAGCGTGGCGCCGTTGTAGACGTGGATGCCGTCCGCGCCGTTGTGGCCGATCACCACGTTCTTGAGCGTGGCGCCGTTCTCCACGCGGAAGATCGGCTTCTGGTTCTCCGACTGGGAGCCGTCGCCCAGGGCGCTGGTCGCGGTGTAGACGCGGCAGCCGCCGTCGAAGGTGCCGCTGGTCACGCGGATCGTTTCGCTGACCCAGACGATCGGCCCCTGGCCGCAGGAAGCGCCGGTGATTTCGTTGCTGCCGCCCCCGCTGCCGCCGTCGGCGGGCGGATTGATCGCGGGCGAGGCGACTGGGTAGGCGAGGATCGCCGGCAACGCGGCGTACTTACACAACTGACGAGCGAACGTTGGCAGGCGCATTGGGCGTGGTCTCCTTGGTTTTGGTTGTGTCGGCATCCAGCCGGTACCGATGCCCGGCAGGCTTGCTCTATAGACCAAGCCCAAATGAGTCTCAAGTTGAGTGCATTTTTGAATTTTGCTCTTTGGCGCCGATGGCTTAGGCGTGGCGTGTTCCTTAAGAAGGCGGCTGTTCGTGCCGGGAAGGCTCCGGGCTCACCGGCTTGGAGCCGAAAGCGATGGGGCGTTCACCGCTTGGGCACCAGCACCTCGGCGTAGCCGATGCCGCGCTGCGGCCGGTCGGGCTGCTGGTAGCGCAGATCCCAGATCCGCACCCGCCAGCCCTGCGGCGTTTCCTCCACCTGCCAGTAGGGATAGCGCATCCAGTTGACGAAGCCGCGCACCGACTCGTCCGCCAGCGCTTGGCGCACCACGGCGTCGGGCTGGCGGCGGGGCAGCTCGGTCACGTCGCCGTGGGGCTGCACGATTCGGTAGCGGTCGTCGTAGACCAGCACCAGCCGGTGCGCGAACGGCACGCCCGGGCTGGGATTGGCCTGCGCTTCCAGCGGCGCGGGGAAGCGGGCGGCGGCTTCGGCCTCAGCGAGGCGGGCGACGCCGTAGACGGCGCAGACGTACAGCACTAGCGTGGCGAAGCTGAACCGCGCTACCGCCGCGCTGGGCCACGGCCGGCGCCAGCGCAGCACGGCCAGCAGCGCCACGCCGGCCAGCCAGACCAGCTTGACGGCGAGTGGCGCGCGGTCGGTTACCAGCACCAGCGCCGAGGTCAGCGCCGCCAGCACGATCCAGCCGGTCAGCGCCAGCCGGCCGTGAGAGCGGGCCAGGAGCACGCCGGCGGCGGCGAGCAGCCAGACCCACGGATCGATGATGAACAGCGTGTCGCCGTAGAACCAGCGCTGGTCGAACGGCATGAGCAGGCGCACGCCGTAGGTGTTGAGCCAGTCCAGCAGCGGATGCGTCCAGACCGCGAGAAAGCTCAGCGCCAGGATCGCGCCTGGCCGGAACGGCGGACTCGAATCATCCGCGCGGGCGCCGCGCCAGCGGTGCCAGAGCCACAAACCCGCCGTCAGCAGCAGCGGCAACGCGACGAGGGCGAGCACACCGTGGGTGAGACCGCGGCGCAAATACAGCGCCGTATCGTCGCCCCCGAGATGGGCGAGAGCGTCGACATCCGCCAGGTTCGCGCCGATCAGCAGGCAGGCGGTGGCGTAGCGGGAGGCGCGCTTGAGCCCGGTTTCCGCCAGGGCGGCGCCGACCAGGGTATGAGCGACGGGATCCATCGTTGGGCCTTGGGAGCGAAGCGTTCGACATCGATGACCGTGACCGGCTCAGGGTACCCTATCCGCTCCGCCGAGGCAGGCCGTGCCGGTCGGGGGAATTCCGCCCCGCCGCTGGGGTCTGAATACTTCATTGGCCGCGCCCGCACTGGAGTCTGCATGTTCCCGACCTTTACCCCGCATTACCGCCGCCTGCCGCCCCACTTCTACGAGCGCTTCGATCCGGAGCCGGTGTCCGCGCCGCGCCTGATCGCCTTCAACGGTGCGCTGGCCGAGGAGCTGGGCTTCGACCTGGCCGCCTTCGACCCGGAGCAGGCCGCCCGCTATTTCGCCGGCAACGCGGTGCCGGACGGTTGCGAGCCGCTGGCGCAGGCCTATGCCGGCCATCAGTTCGGCGTCTTCGTGCCGCGCCTGGGCGATGGCCGGGCGGTGCTGCTCGGCGAGGTGATCGACCGCCAGGGGCGGCTGCGTGACATCCAGCTTAAGGGCGCCGGCCGGACGCCGTTCGCGCGCGGCGGCGACGGCCGCGCCCCACTTGGGCCGGTGCTGCGTGAGTACCTGGTCAGCGAGGCCATGCACGCCATGGGCGTGCCCAGCACCCGCTCGCTGGCGGCGGTGGCGAGCGGCGAGCCGGTGTACCGGGAGCGGGCGCTGCCCGGCGGGATCCTCACTCGCGTGGCGGCTAGCCATATCCGCGTCGGCACCTTCGAGTACTTCGCCGCGCGCGGCGATCTCGACGGCCTGCGCATCCTCGCCGAGCACGTCATCGCGCGGCATTACCCGGCGCTGGCGGAAACCGCCCCGGAGCGGCGCTACCTGGCGCTGCTGGAAGCCGTGCAGGCGCGGCAGGCGGCGCTGGTGGCGCGCTGGATGGGGCTCGGCTTCATCCACGGCGTCATGAACACCGACAACACCGCCGTTTCCGGCGAGACCATCGACTACGGCCCCTGCGCCTTCCTGGAGGCCTATGACCCACGCACGGTGTTCAGCGCCATCGACCGCAACGGGCGCTACGCCTACGGCAACCAGCCCGGCATCGCCCAGTGGAACATGGCCCGCTTCGCCGAAACGCTGCTGCCGCTGATCGACGCCGACCCCGAGCGGGCGATCGAGCCGGCCGTCGCCATCCTGCAACGCTTCGGCGAGCGCTACCAGGCCGAGTGGGCGGCGGTGATGCGCGCCAAGCTCGGTCTGGCGCGCGAGGAGGACGAGGATATCGCGCTGGCCGAGGCGCTGCTGGACGCCATGCTGGTCGGCGGCGCGGACTTCACCCTGACCTTCCGCCTCCTGGCCGATTGCGCCGAGAGCATCGCCGCCGACGTGGCGCTGCTTGCCCTGTTCCAGCGCCCCGACGCCATCCAGGCTTGGCTGAATCACTGGCGGCAGCGGCTGGCGCGCGAGGCACAGGCACCGCAAGCCATCGCCGCGCGGATGCGCGCGGTCAATCCGCTGTACATCCCGCGCAACCACCTGGTCGAGGAAGCGATCCAGGCGGCGGTCGAGGAGGGGGATTACGCTCCGTTCCATGAGCTGCGCGCCGTGCTGGAACGGCCGTTCGCGGAACAGCCAGGCCGCGAGCGCTACGCCGCACCGGCCAGGCCGGAACAGCGGGTGTTGCGGACGTTTTGTGGGACGTGAGAGGGGCGAGGTCAGTCTTTGTCGTAACCAACCGCGAAGCACCGACTCGACCCCGCGCACTTACGAAACAGCACACTGCCTAGCAGCCGCCCATAGCCGCGCCCAGGTATACTGCCCGCAGCACGAACGGCCCATCGTTGCTGTCCGAGGCGCTATGCTGTGCAGGCCTCTCATCTCGACGAACCGCGCATGAACATCCTTTACGACGAACGTCTCGATGGCCCGCTGCCCCCGGTGGACAAGGCCGCGGTGCTGGCCGAGCTGCGGGCGCGGCTGCCGGAGCTGGAGGTACTGCACGAGCCGGAGGCGCTCAAGCCCTACGAGTGCGACGGGCTGTCGGCCTATCGGGTCACGCCCATGCTGGTGGTGCTGCCGCGCCGTGTCGAGGAGGTGCAGGAGATCCTCAGGCTCTGCCACGAGCGGCGCGTGCCGGTGGTGGCGCGCGGGGCGGGGACGGGGCTGTCCGGTGGCGCGTTGCCGCTGGAGCGGGGCATCCTGCTGGTGATGAGCCGCTTCAACCGCATCCTCGAAATCAACCCGGAAGGCCGCTACGCCCGGGTGCAGCCCGGGGTGCGCAATCTGGCCATTTCCCAGGCGGCGGCGCCTTACGGCCTGTACTACGCGCCCGATCCGTCGTCGCAGATCGCCTGCACCATCGGCGGCAACGTCGCCGAGAACGCCGGCGGCGTGCATTGCCTCAAGTACGGCCTGACCGTCCATAACCTGCTCAAGGTGGAGATCCTCACCATCGAGGGCGAGCGGCTGGTGCTCGGCGCGGACGCGCTGGACGCGCCCGGTTTCGACCTGCTGGCGCTGTTCACCGGCTCGGAGGGCATGCTCGGCGTGGTCACCGAGGTGACGGTGAAGCTGCTGCCCAAGCCGGAGGTGGCGCGGGTGCTGATGGCGAGCTTCGACGACGTGGAGAAGGCCGGGCGGGCGGTGGCCGACATCATCGCCGCCGGCATCGTGCCCGGCGGGCTGGAGATGATGGACAACCTGTCGATCCGCGCCGCCGAGGATTTCATCCACGCCGGCTATCCGGTGGAGGCCGAGGCCATCCTGCTGTGCGAGCTGGACGGCGTGGAGAGCGACGTCGAGGACGACTGCCGGCGGGTGGAGGCGGTGCTCAAGCAGGCCGGCGCCACCGAGGTGCGGCTGGCGCGCGACGAGGCCGAGCGCGCCCGCTTCTGGGCCGGGCGCAAGAACGCCTTCCCGGCGGTGGGACGGATATCTCCCGACTACTACTGCATGGACGGCACCATCCCGCGGCGTGAGCTGGCGCGCGTGCTGGCCGGCATCGCCCGGCTCGGAGCCGAGTACGGCCTGCGCGTGGCCAACGTCTTCCACGCCGGCGACGGCAACATGCACCCGCTGATCCTTTACGACGCCAACAAGCCCGGCGAGCTGGAGCGCACCGAGGAGCTCGGCGGCAAGATCCTGGAGCTGTGCGTGGCGGTGGGCGGCACCATCACCGGCGAGCACGGCGTCGGCCGCGAGAAGATCAACCAGATGTGCGTGCAGTTCGGTCCCGACGAGCTGACCGCTTTCCACGCGGTGAAGGCCGCCTTCGATCCGGAAGGGCTGCTCAACCCTGGCAAGAACATCCCGACCCTGCACCGCTGCGCGGAGTTCGGCCGCATGCACGTCCATCGCGGCCAGCTGCCATTCCCGGAATTGGAGCGTTTCTAATGACCGCCGCCGACGAAGCGACCGAACTTTTGCTGGCGCAGGTGCGCGCGGCGCTCGCGGACGGGCGGCCGCTGCGCATCGAGGGCAGCGGCAGCAAGGCCTTCCTCGGCCGCCCGGTCGAGGGCGAGCCGCTCGATGCCCGCGCCCCGCGCGGCATCGTCCGCTACGATCCCACCGAGCTGGTGGTGACGGTGCGCGCCGGCACGCCGCTGGCGGAGCTGGAGGCGGCCTTGGACGCCGCCGGCCAGATGCTGCCGTTCGAGCCGCCGCATTTCGGCCCGGGCGCCACGGTCGGCGGCATGATCGCCACAGGCCTGTCGGGGCCGCGCCGGCCCTGGAGCGGGGCGGTGCGCGACTTCGTGCTCGGCTGCCGGGTGATCACCGGGCTGGGCACGCATGTGCGCTTCGGCGGCGAGGTGATGAAGAACGTCGCCGGCTACGACGTCTCGCGCCTGATGGCGGGCAGCTTCGGCTGCCTGGGGCTGATCACCGAGGTGTCGCTGAAGGTGCTGCCCAAACCGCGCGCCCGCCGCAGCCTGCTGTTGGAGATGAGCCTTCCGCAGGCGCTGGCGCGGCTGGCGGAATGGGGCCGGCAGCCGTTGCCGATCAGCGCCGCCAGCCACGATGGCCGCTACCTGCGGCTGCGCCTGGAGGGCGGCGAGGGCTCGGTGAGCGCGGCCGCCGCGCGGTTCGGCGGCGAGCCGCTGGACGACGGCTACTGGGAAGCGCTGCGCGAGCTGCGCCTGCCGTTCTTCCTGGATCCGCGCCCGCTGTGGCGGCTGTCGCTGCCGCCGAACACGCCGCCCCTGGAGCTGCCGGGGGAACAGCTGGTCGACTGGGGCGGCGCGCAGCGTTGGCTGAAGACCGAGGCCGATGCCGAAAACGTGCGCGCCGCCGCGGCCGCCGTCGGCGGCCACGCCGTCTGTTGGACGCCGGGCCGCACCGACAGCCCCTTCCATCCGCTCACGCCGGTAGCGCTGCGCTACCACCGCCAGCTCAAGGCCCGGCTCGATCCGCGCGGGATCTTCAATCCCGGCCGGATGTACGCGCAATTCTGAGGTCGCCTTATGCAAACCACGCTGAGTGAACAGGCCAGGCGCCTGCCGCGGGCGGAGGAGGCCGAGCGCATCCTGCGTACCTGTGTGCACTGCGGTTTCTGCAACGCCACCTGTCCGACCTACCAGCTGCTCGGCGACGAGCTGGACGGCCCGCGCGGGCGCATCTACCTGATCAAGCAGGCGCTGGAAGGCAGCGAGGTGTCGCGGCTCAGCCAAGAGCACCTGGACCGCTGCCTGAGCTGCCGCAGCTGCGAGACCACCTGCCCGTCCGGAGTGCAGTACCACCACCTGCTCGATATCGGCCGGGATTACCTGGCCGCGCAGCTGCCGCGCCCGCCGCGCGAGCGGCTG
>CALGAN010000091.1 GCA_937951875.1 uncultured Alkalilimnicola sp.
CCGCCGAGCCGCAGCTCCGCGGGCTCGATCCGGCCACGGTCGCCGCCCTTGCCCGCTACCTGGAGGAACTGCGGTGAGCGACGGCGGCGAGCGGCTGCGCGCCGAGCTGACGCGGATCTGGGGCAACCCGCCCGGCTGGCGCGCGCTGGCGGCGGTCAATCACTCCGCCGTCGGGCGGCGTTTCGTGGTCACCGGCTTGGCCTTCTTCGCCGTCGGCGGTCTGCTGGCCATGCTGATGCGCGTCCAGCTGGCGGTGCCGGGCAACGACTTCATCGACCAAGACACCTACAACGCCCTGTTCACCCTGCACGGCACCACCATGATGTTCCTGTTCGCGGTGCCGATCCTGGAGGGCTTCGCCGTCTATCTCGTTCCCAAGCTGATCGGCGCGCGCGATCTGCTGTTTCCCCGGCTCGGCGCCTACGGCTACTGGTGCTATCTGTTCGGCGGCCTGCTGCTGTACGCCGGCGTGCTGATCGGCGCCGCGCCCGACGGCGGCTGGTTCATGTATCCGCCGCTCACCGGGCCGCGCTACTCGCCGGGCCCCGGCGCTGATTTCTGGCTGCTGGGCGTGACCCTGGCGGAAGTATCGGCGGTGACCGCCGCGGTGGAGCTGGCGTCGACCATCCTGACCGCCCGGGCGCCCGGCATGACGCTGGCGCGCATGCCGATCTTCGCCTGGTACATGCTGGTAGTGGCCTTCATGATCCTGATCGGCTTCCCGCCGCTGATCCTCGGCAGCGTGCTGCTGGAGCTGGAGCGGGCCTTCGCCATGCCGTTCTACGATCCGCGCCTGGGCGGCGACCCGCTGCTATGGCAGCACTTGTTCTGGCTGTTCGGCCACCCCGAGGTCTACATCATCTTCCTGCCGGCGGTGGGCATGCTGGCCACCCTCGTGCCGGTGCTGGCGCAGCGGCCACTCGCCAGCTACGCCTGGGTGGTGATCGCGGTGATCGCCACCGGCTTCCTCAGCTTCGGGCTGTGGGTGCACCACATGTACGCCACCGGCCTGCCCTACCTGGCGCTGAGCTTCTTCGCCGCGGCCAGCATGGCGGTGGCGGTGCCCACCGGCATTCAGGTCTTCACCTTGATCGCCACGCTCTGGCCGGCGCGCCCGCGGCTCTCCGTGCCGATGCTCTACGTGTTCGGCTTTCTCTTCGTGTTCGTGCTGGGCGGGCTGACCGGCGTGATGGTGGCGCTGGTGCCGTTCGACTGGCAGGCGCATGACAGCCACTTCGTGGTCGCGCACCTGCATTACGTGCTGATCGGCGGCATGGTGTTCCCACTGTTCGCCGCGCTCTATTTCTGGCTGCCGCATTTCAGCGGCCGCCTGCCGTCGCGCCGGCTCGGCTACATCGGCTTCTGGTTGCTGTTCGTCGGCTTCAACCTGACCTTCCTGGTGATGCACCTCGCCGGCCTGCTGGGGATGCCGCGCCGGGTCTACACCTACAGCGCCAACCTCGGTCTGGACTGGCCCAACCTGCTGTCCACGGTGGGCAGCTTCGTGATGTCCATCGGCGTGGCCGCCGTGCTGCTGGATCTACTGCTGCACCTGCGGCTGGGACGCCGCAGCCCGCCCAACCCGTGGCGCGCCGACAGCCTGGACTGGGCCATGCCGCTGCCGCCTCCGCCTTACAACTTCGCCTCCATTCCCGCGGTCGATGACCGCCATCCTCTGTGGCGCTCACCGGCGCTGGCCCAGGAACTGGCGCGCGGCGACCACTATCTCGCTCGCGCCGAAGCCGACCGGCGCGAACTGCTGGCGACCGATCCGATCACCGCCCGCCCCATCCAGGTCGTAGTAGTGCCCGGCAACAGTTGGAGCCCGCTCATCATGGCGCTGGCGACCGCCGCCATCGCCGTCGGCGTCCTGCTGGCGCAGTACTGGCTGAGCGCGCTCGGCTTGCTGGTGGTGATTACCGTCGCCTGCGCCTGGGCCGCGCGGCGGCCTCGGCTGCCGGCGCGCACCGCGGCCGGACACGGTCTGACGCTACCGTTTCACACGCACCATCCGCGCCCGCCCGGCTGGTGGGGAACGGCGCTGAGCCTGCTGGCGGACGCCACGATCGGCGCCTCCCTGCTGTTCGCCTACTTCTACTACTGGACGGTGAACGCCGACTGGCCGCCGCAGCCACCCCCGGCGACCGACTGGCGCCTGCCGCTGGCGTTGGCGGCGCTGGCCGCCAGCAGCGGGCTGTTGATGGCCACCCAACGGCTGCCGGAAGCGCGCCGCTCGGCCGGCGCGACGCTGTCGGGCGCGGCCGCGCTGCAGGCGGTGTTCGTGGGGCTAGGGCTGTGGTGGCTGACGGCGAGTGTCGCGCCCGACGCCGACGCTTACGGAGCGCTGCTCTGGGCCATCGCTGGCTGGCTCGGGCTGCACGCGCTCGGCTGTGTGAGCATGGCGGCAGCGGCAGCAGCGGCGCTGGCGCGGGAGCGCAGCGAACGCCGCTCGGTGCTCGCCACCGTCGGTTTGTTCTGGCACTACAGCACGCTGCAGGGCCTGGCGCTGGCCGGCACGGCGCTGGCGTTCCCTCGGCTGGCGTGATCGCTCATGAAACCGCCGCTGAACATGCTGATCGGCCCCGCCATCTGGGGCGCGCATTTCCTGCTCTGCTACGCGCTGCTGTCGGTTGGCTGCGCGCTGGGCTGGCCGTCGAACGCGCTGCGCTGGTCCCTGGGCGCGCTGACGGCGCTGGCGCTGACCTGGCTGGGCTGCCGGCTCGCGGTCGCCGGGCGGAGCGCCAACGATTTTCATGCCCGCGTCGGCCGTGGGCTGGATTTGCTGGCGCTGATCGCGGTGTTGTGGCTAGGCGCGGCGCTGCCGCTGGTGCCGGCCGCCTGTCGCTGACCGAAACGCTCAGCCGGCGGTCAGCACCGCTTCGACCGGCCGCCGCGGCGTAGCCGGTGGTTCCGCGCCGTAGCCCATGCGCAGCAGCAGCTGCGGATGCCCCACCGCCAGCGCCTCGCCCACTTGCCGGCGCAGGTCCGGCAGCTGCAGCGGCTGGTTGAGGAAACTGGCATAGACCCCGTCGGCGCAGGCCAGAAGCGTCACCCGCGCCAGGGCGGCACCAGTGCTCAGCCAATCCAGCGGTTCGTCGTGGGTGGTGGCCAGCACACCCACCATCGGCGCGTCGAACAAGGCGCGTGCATCGCGCTTGGCTTGCCTGCCGCCCCAGTTGACCCGACCGAGCAGCAGCGGCCCCAGATAGCCCAACAGGCCATCGAAACCGAGGGCTTCGAGCGGAATGCCGTCGCGGCGCTCGCTGCCTTCGGGGTGAATCCAGGCGCTGAGCTCCTGACGATAGCGCCGGTCCGCCCCCAAGCGCCGGTCGGCTTCGATCAGCAGACCGGCCAGCGCCTGGCGCTCGTCCTGCTCCAGCACGTACAGCGGCGCGCCCTCTTCGGCGGCCGCGATCTGCCAGCGGCTAAGCAGGGTCTGGTCCAGCGGCCGCGGCTCGAACGGCGCGCGCCGGGTACGGCGGCGGGTGAGCTGATGGAACAGTCGCTGGTCCTCCTCGCTCACGGGGCGCGGCACGCCGAGCCGCAAGCGGGCGAGCAGGTCGGGCTGGTCCGGGTCGGGCAGCAGCTCCGCCTCGCCAGTATAGCCGTAATAGCGAGCCGCGACCTGCAGATAATAGAGCGCGGCGCCGCAGCTGATGGTCAGCTCGCGGCCGTCGGGATCGACCACCGGCAGCTGTCGACTGCGGTCAGCCCACAGTTCGATCTCCTGCCCGCGCAAAAGGAACCGCCACGGCTGGGAATTGTGGCTGGAGGGCGCCAACAGGGCATAGCGCACCAGATACGCAAGGATTTCCGCATCGTCGCCACCGTCCGGAAATTCCGTGGGCACATTCAGCCGCGCCGGCTCGTGCTCGCTCACCACAACCTCCACAACCGAAACACCGTCGCCTTCCGGCGACAGCGCGCCGGCGGCCCGCTAGCATCTATCAGATTGCTCGCTGACGCCAGTCACGCCGGCGCAGTGCCGGCAAGAGTCGGTGGCTCGGGTGGCTTCATTCGTCTTCGTCGGCGCCGAAGCTGGTGGTCATTACCCGGATGACGCCGTCGCGGATCAGAAAGGTATCGAGTCCTTCGGTCAACAGTATCCCGTCGCGCTCGGCCATCCACTCCAGCAACGCGAGTTCGCCGCGATAGTGCTTGGCGAGCACGGTGTAGCGGGCGCCCGGCAGCCGTCGGTGGAACAACTCCTCGGCTTCGCGGGCGCCCGCGCGGCCGAGGAACACGCCCTCGCTCGTGACCACGATGCAGTCTTCGGCGTAATTCGCGGCGACGTCGCCGTCCAGGTCGTACGCCAGCTGCCGGCGCAGGTGATCCTCCAGAACCTCTTCAACGGATCGCATGGCTGCGCTTTCCTCGCTAGATGCGGCGGTATCCCCGTGACCACCGCGTTGAACGCTCACTGCGGTGCCGATCGGAGCGTAAAGAGCGACCGCTTGAGTTAGCTTGTGGTCACATTAGAACTTTCCAAGATTCTCTCACGAATAGGGACGACCGCGCGCGCCGGCCGCCCCACCATGGCGCGCGCCGCCCCCGAACACGCTCTTGACAAACGCCCTCCTAGCACAGATATGCACATATCGCGGCGCACAACGCCAGCAGCCCCACACCCGCTGCGCCGCAGCATCCGCAGCCCCGTCGCCGCCAACAATTACCTAGCACTATCAACAGCTTAGAAAATTTGTCGATTTTCTAAGCAAGGTAAGCGAAGCATTGTCGAGATGCGGTTTCCGCCCTGGTATCCAAGGCCTATCCACAAAGTTATCCACAGGTTCTGTGAGTAAGGAAAAATCCTAGACGACCATCAAATACTTAGTTACAGATTCGTGACTTTTTTATAAAGAATATCAGATAAGAAACATCGCCTTGCCCGACGTGGCACCCCGTTGCGCCCCGTAACGACTCGCCCCATAGTGGTGCGACACAATTACTTCCGGGGGAGAGCGACACGCTATGCAGCTCGGCTTGAACGGCAAGAACGTCATCGTCACCGGCGGCAGCAAAGGCATCGGCAAAGCGATCGCCCTGGCCTTCGCGACCGAGGGCGCCAACGTGGCCATCTGCGCCCGCAGCGAAGGCCCCTTGCGCGAAACGGAGCGAGAACTGAAGGCTCACGGTGTCAACGTCTACGCGGCCGCCTGCGACGTCGGCGACGCCGGCGCGCTCGACGGCTTCCTCGACCAGGCACGGCAGCGGCTGGGCGGCGTCGACGTGCTGGTCAACAACGTTTCCGCGCTGGCGCCCAGCGACGACCTGGCCGCCTGGGAAGCCAACATCAACCTGGACCTGCTGGCGTCGGTGCGCGCCACTCGGCGAGTGGTACCGTGGATGAGCGAGGCCGGCGGCGGCAATATTCTGTTCATCTCGTCGATCGCCGGCATCGAGGCCGGCGGCTCGCAACCGCCCTACTCGGCCATCAAGGCCGCCTTGATCAGCTATTCGAAGTCGCTGGCGCTATCGCTGGCTTCACAGCGGATTCGGGTCAACACGATCGCTCCGGGATCAATCGAATTTCCCGGCGGCGTCTGGGACCGCGCGAAAACGCACAACCCGCAGCGCTATCAGGCGACGCTGGCGCGCATTCCCTGGGGCCGCATGGGTCGCCCCGAGGAAGTGGCCAACGCCGCGGTGTTCCTGGCCTCCGAGGCGGCTAGCTGGATCACCGGCGTTTGCCTGTCGGTGGATGGCGGTCAACACAAGGGGAATCTCTAAGATCGCGGCTAGATAAAAACGTGGAATAACCGCGCGCAACCAAGGTTATAATCGGCCGCGTTGCGCTGCCGCCAACAAGAAAATGGCGAGCCGCATCAGTCCGTAAATATTCACGATTTCACAATAACGAGGCTCAGCTTCATGCGTAAGCTCCTGTTGTCGACTCTTGTCCTGGTTTCCGCCATCGGCGTCGTCGGCTGCCGGTCCACGGTGCCGGTCCGCAACGTGGAAGCCGCTCCGATCTACACCAACACCGCCAATCCCAAGCTTGACGACATCAGCAAGGCGATCATTCGCGCCGGCACGCAACTGGGCTGGCAGATGCGCCAGAAGGGTCCCGGCTTCATCGAAGGCGAGCTGCATCTGCGCAAGCACATGGCTCGGGTGCACATCAAGTACGACACCAAAACCTACAACATCACCTACGCCGACAGCTATGAGCTGAAGTACGACGGTCAGAATATTCACCCGAACTACAACGGCTGGATCCAGAACCTCGACAACGCCATCCGTTCGCAGCTGAGCGCGCTCTAAGCCGCCACCGCTCTCTCCCCGACCTCGGCGCGAGAGAGCGCCAGCGCATCGCGAGCGGCCGTCCGGCCGCTCGCTCGTTTCCGCCTCGCCGCTCCCGGCTATCGCCGGCTGAACCGAACCCCGGCGATGCGGTATCGTTCCAAGCCTTGCGACCCGTTCCCCGCGACGCGACGGTGGCGGGCGATGATCGGTACTCCTACGGTTTCAGCGGCGAGCACTGCGACATGAACTATCGGCACATCTATCACGCCGGCAATTTCGCCGACGTGGTCAAGCACATCACGCTGATCGAACTGCTGCGGCATCTCGCCAAGAAACCCGAGCCGTTCTGCTATCTGGACACCCACGCCGGCATTGGCCGCTACCCGCTAACCGCCATTCAAGCCCAGAAAACGCTCGAATACCGCGGCGGCGTCGGCCGCCTGATCGACGCCGCCGCGCTGCCGGCGCCACTGGCCGACTACGTCGCGCTGGTGCGCAGTTTCGACCCGACGGCGCAGTCGTCGGAGCAATTGCAGGTCTACCCCGGTTCGCCCGCGCTGGCGCGGGCGCTGCTGCGCCCGCAAGACCGTGCCGTGCTCGCCGAACTGCACAGCGAGGACGGGCCGGCGCTGAAGCGTCTGTTCGCCGGCGATCCGCAGGTGGCCGTGCACCTGATGGACGGCTACCACGCGCTCAAGGCCTTCCTGCCGCCGAAGGAACGGCGCGGCCTGGTGCTGGTCGATCCGCCGTTCGAGGTCGAGGATGAGTTCGAGCGCCTGGTGGAAGGACTCAAGCAAGCACACCGACGCTGGGCTACCGGCATCTATGCGCTGTGGTATCCGGTGAAGGACCGCCGCGAGGTGCACCGCTTCCAGCAGGCGCTGAAGAAAACCGGCATCCGCAAGCAACTGTTGATCGAGCTCTGCCTGTACCCGGACGACGACCCGCGCCGGCTCAACGGTTGCGGCCTGGTGGTGGTCAATCCGCCCTGGCAGTTCGACGAGAAGATGCGGGAAGCGCTGACCGCCCTGGCCCCACTGCTGACCGACCCGGCCCAAACCCGCATCGTGGTCGACTGGCTGGTGCCGGAATGACGCCCCTTCGATGGCGCGGCTAGCCGCCGCGCCATCGGCTTATCCATCCTCCCGCGTCCGCCAAGCCCGCTGGGGTGTTCACCAGGGCCAAATTCCTCAGGCGTGACCGGTGCAAGTCCGTGAGGGCGACTGTTTCACGGCGGCGCCGGCGCCCATGCCCTACTGTCTTTCCGCACAACTTCCCAACAACTCTAACGACACGGACGCAACACAGGCCCATGCTGCGCGAGATCCTTCCCATCTGGCAGGTCGCCGGCGAACCGACCAGGCGCTGGTTCGCCGATGCCGAATTCGATCTCATCGTCTGGTTCGAGCGCCTGGAAATCGTCGGTTTCCAGCTCTGCTACGACAAACAGGGACAAGAGCGGGCGCTGAGCTGGCAACCCCACAGCGGCTATTGCCATAGCCAGGTCGACAATGGCGAGCCCAGCCCGGGCCGCCACAAGGCCGCCCCCATTCTGATCCCTGGCGGCAGCTTCGACGCCGGCGCGGTGGCGACGCGTTTCCTGCGGCGCGCCGAGCGCATCGAGCAATGGATCGCCCGCTTCGTTTACGACAAGCTGCTGGATTACGAGCCGTACCTGGCCTGCGGCTAATCGAACCGACCGACCGCGATCAACCGCCGCCGCCAGAACTGATCGTCCAGAGGGCTGATCGACACCACCTTGCCGGTGGACGGCGCGTGCACGAAACGCCCGTCGCCGGTGTAGATGCCGACGTGCGAGACGCTGCCGTCGAGGCGGAAGAACAGCAGATCACCGGCGCTCAGCTGCCGCATCGGGATGCGCCGCGCCTGACGGTACTGCGCCGCGGTGGTACGCGGCACCTCCCGCCCCACCCGCTGATAGGCGTAATAGACCAAGCCGCTGCAATCGAAACCCGCCGGCGTGTCGCCGCCCCAGCGGTAAGGCGCCCCGGCCATGGCCAGCGCCACCATCGCCGCCTGTTCGCCCAACGGGTGGGCGGACGATCCCGACGGCGTACGGTTGGACGCGCAACCGACCATCAAGACGCATAGCAGCGCTAGCCAACAGAACCGCCAGCCCGAGTTCATCGACGGGTAATTCCCCGGAACGTGTTATTGCCCGTGCTGCAGTATAACCTGCGAATCCATCGACATCCGTGTGATCTTATTGGAGATCTTTCCCCAATAAACACGGCCGCCGTGGCGGCTCACTGCGTCAGCCGATTGATCTTGGCGGCCAGGATGAAATCGTTCTCGTGCAGACCGCCGATCTTGTGGGTGTACAGCTCGACGGTGACATACCCCCAACCGAAGGTGATGTCAGGATGATGTCCCTCGCGCTCGGCCAGCTCGCCGATGCGATTGACCAGCGCCAGCGCGTGGACGAAATCCTTGCGTTCGAAGCGGCGGACGATGCTCTTGCCGCCTTCGGTCAGCGCCCAGCCGGGTACCTCGGCCAACATCGCCTGCGCCTGTTCCCTGGTCATCGGCTCGACCCCACCTTCGCAGGGCGTACAGGACTTCGTGCTGAGAGCCATGCATCATCCTCCGCTGGTGATCGTTAGGGTATCCGGTTCTTATACTCTGTGGCTGCACGCCGGCCATTACAACGTGAGCTCGACATGCCCGATCATTCCTCCCCGCCCCGTGTGGCGGTGTTCGTGACCTGCCTGGCCGATCTGCTGCGCCCCCAGGTCGGCTTCGCCACGGTGAAGCTGCTGGAGGCGGCCGGCTGCCGGGTCGAGGTGCCGACGACGCAAACTTGCTGCGGCCAGCCGGCCTACAACAGCGGCGACCGCGCCGATGCCCAGGCGCTGGCGCGTCAGACCATCGCCGCCTGCGAAGAGTTCGACTACGTGGTGCTGCCGTCCGGCTCCTGCGCGGGCATGCTGCGGCAGTACCCGGCGCTGCTGGCCGACGATCCTGCCTGGGCGGCGCGGGCGCGCGGCTTGGCGGACAAGACTTACGAGCTGGTCAGCTTCCTTACCGACGTCATACGCCTCGACCGACTGCCGCCGGTGCGCTACCACCGCACCGTCACCTACCACGACGCCTGCAGCGGCCTGCGCGAGCTGGGCATTCGCGAGCAGCCACGCCGGCTGCTGGCCCAGGTCGAGGGCCTGCGGCTGGTGGAGATGCGGGACACCGAGGTCTGCTGCGGCTTCGGCGGCACGTTCTGCGTCAAGTACCCTGAAATCTCGGCGCGCCTGGCCACCGACAAGTGCGCTGCCATCGCCGCCACCGGCGCCGACGAGGTGCTGGCAGGCGATCTCGGCTGTCTGCTCAACATCGCCGGCCGCCTGCGCCGCGACGGCAGCCCCGTCAAGGCCCGGCACGTCGCCGAGGTCCTGGCCGGCCTCACCGACTCACCGGCCATCGGCGAAGACCGCGCATGAAACCGAGCAGCCATCTCTTCAAGACGCAAGCGGCGGCCGCGCTCGCCGACCCGGAACTGCAGCGGGCGCTGCGCCAAGCCACTACGGACGGCTTCGCCGCCAAGCGCGCCGCCGCCGTCGCCGCCTTTCCCGAGTTCGAGGCGCTGCGCGAGCGCGGCCGCCGGATCAAGGACCATGCCCTGCGCCACCTGGACGTCTATCTGGCGCGTTTCGCCGCGGCGGTGGAAACCAACGGCGGCCGGGTGCACTGGGCCGAGGACGCGGCGACCGCCTGCAGCGTCATCCTCGACATCTGCCGGCAGGCCGGCGCCGCCAAGGTGGTCAAATCCAAGACTATGGTCGGCGAGGAGATCGGTCTCAACCCGGCGCTGGAGGCCGGCGGCCTGGAGGTGGTCGAGACCGACCTGGGCGAATACATCATCCAGCTAGCCGGCGAACCGCCCAGCCACATCATCGCCCCGGCCATCCACAAGACCCGCGAGCAGATCGGCGTGCTGTTCGACCGGCACCACCACGGCGGCCGCGCGGTACGCCCGCACACGGTGCCGAACCTGGTGGACGAGGCGCGGCACGTGCTGCGCGGCAAATTCCTGGAAGCCGAGGTCGGCATCACCGGCGCCAACTTCCTGGTGGCGGAAACCGGCACGGTGGTGCTGGTGACCAACGAAGGCAACGCCGACCTGTCGCTGACCCTGCCCGACACCCACATCGTGGTGGCCGGCATCGAGAAAGTGGTACCGACCCTGGCCGACGCCACCACCCTGCTGCGGCTGCTCGCCCGCAGCGCCACCGGCCAGGAGATAACCACCTACACCACCTTCGTCACCGGTGCCCGGCGCGAGGGCGAAACCGACGGCCCGCGCAACTACCACGTGGTGCTGGTGGACAACGGCCGCAGCCGCATGCTGGCCGATGAGTTCCGCGAGATGCTGCGCTGCATCCGCTGCGGCGCCTGCATGAACCACTGCCCGGTCTACAGCGCCATCGGCGGCCACGCCTACGGCTGGGTCTACCCGGGACCGATGGGCTCGGTGCTCACCCCGCGCATGATCGGCCTGGACACCGCTTACGACCTGCCCAACGCCTGCACCCTCAACGGCCGCTGCCGCTCGGTCTGTCCGGTGCAGATCCCGCTGCCGGCGCTGCTGCGGCGGCTGCGCGAGCAGCAGTTCGAGCGGGGCCTCGGCGGCAAGCCGACGCGCTGGGCCCTGCGCGCCTGGGCCTGGCTGGCGCGCCGGCCACGCCTGTACCAAGCCCTGACTGGCACCGTCGCCGGCCTGTGGTCGCGCCTGCCGGGCAAACGCGGCGCGGTGCGCCGGCTGCCCTTCGCCGCCGGCTGGACCGCCAGCCGCGACCTGCCGACACCTACCGACCCGACCTTCCTGTCGCAGTGGCGGCAAAAAGGAAAACGGCACCATGACTGACAGCGGACGGCGCATGCTCGACACCCTGAAACGCATCCTCGGCGCCGGCCGCGGCGACGCCGACCGCGACCATGCCGCCCTGCTCGCCGCCCCGCCGCCGCGGCCGGTATGGCAGGAGGACCGGCTGGCGCGCTTCGCCGCGCAGCTTAAGAAAGCCGCCGGTAGCTGGGAGCGGGTGCCGGAACCGGCCGCGGTACCCGCCGCCGCTGCCGCCTATCTGGAAGCGCAGGGATTGGCGCGCGAGCTGCTGCTGGCCCCGCATCCGCTGGCGCAGTCGCTACCCTGGTCGGCCGACTGGCGCCTGTGCGCGCCGCCGGTGCGCGGCTCGAGCTGCGCGGCGGCCTTGGCGGTGGCCGCCTGCGGCATCGCCGAAACCGGCAGCGTGGTGTTCGCCGCCGGCACGGCGCACCCGACGCTGCTGGCGCTGCTGCCGGATCATCTGCTGGTGCTGCTGCCGCTGACCGAGCTGGTGGACCACATGGAAGACGTCTGGCCACGGCTGCTGGCGCAAGGCGCGCTGCCGCGCACGGTCAACTTCATCACCGGCCCCTCGCGCACCGCCGACATCGAACAAACCATTCAACTCGGCGCGCATGGCGCGCGCCGCCTGCACGTGATCGTCATCGGGTGACCGCATGAATATCCGGCTCCGCCGTTCCGTCCTATACATGCCCGCCTCCAACCCGCGCGCGCTGGAGAAAGCGCGCGGCCTGCCGGCCGACGCGCTGATTTTCGACCTGGAGGACGCCGTGGCCCCGACCGCCAAGGCCGAAGCCCGTCGACTGGCGGTGGAAGCCGCCCTCGAGGGCGGCTACGGGCACCGCGAGCTGATCATCCGGGTCAATCCGCTAGATAGCCCCTGGGGTGCCGAGGACGTGAAGGCGGCCGCGCAGAGCGGCGTCGACGCCGTGCTGCTCCCCAAGATCGAGAGCGCCGACCAGTTGCGGCAGGCGGTCGAGGCGCTGGAAGACGCCGGCGCGCCACCGTCGCAGTCGATCTGGGTCATGGCCGAAACCCCGCGCGCCATTCTCGACCTCGACGCCATCGCTACCGCCAGCCCGCGGCTGCGGGTGATCGTCGCCGGCACCACCGACCTGAGCAAGGCACTGCGCGTGAAGCCCAGCCCCGACCGGCTCGGCCTGCTGCACGTGCTCAGCCGCTGCGTGCTGGTGGCGCGCGCCCACGGCCTGGACGCGCTCGACGGCGTGCCGCTGCGCCTGGACGATCCGGAAGGCCTGCGCGCCGCCTGCGAGCAGGGCCGCGCCCTGGGCTTCGATGGCAAGACCTTGATCCACCCCAACCAGATCGACATCGCCAATCAGGTGTTCAGCCCCTCGCCGCAGGACATCACCGCCGCCGAACGCCTGCTCATCGCCTGGGAATCAGCGGCCGACAAAGGACTGGCGGTGGTCGACGGCCAGCTGGTGGAAGCGTTGCACGTGGAGGAGGCGCGACGAGTGCTGGCGCTAGCGGCGGCTATCGAGCAGCGGGAATCCGAGGAGCCGTAATCGGCGCGCTGGAACCCTGCCCCTCGCGCGGAACGTGCCTAACGTAGGCACACATCGGCCGCGGGGCTTCCCAGGTCGTCATGCCCGCACAGGCCTGCCCCTGCGAGAGCAGGGGCTTGTTCCCGCGAAGGCGTGGGCGGGCATCCAGAGCCCCAGGAGTAGCCGCCAGCGCTGTCCACGGTTTCACACGTCCGGCAGAAGCCGTTTTACGGTGCGAGGCTTTTCGATCAGTCAATTAAGCGGTGCTTCGCGGTTGGTTTCTCCCCTTCTCCCTGGCAGCCCCCTCGCTACGCTCTCCCCCGCGAGGGGGAAGGGAACGCAAGGGGTGATTGCTCTGCATAGGCCCGGCTGCGGTTCGGCACCGGCCTGGCCGACGCCGTTGGCGGTGCTACCCTAGCTCGCGCTTGGCAGCCTGCCAGGCTTCCTCCAGCCGCTCCAACGACTGTCCGGCCAGGCTCTCGCCGTTGGCGGCGAAGGCGGCCTCCATGTGCCGGAAACGGCGCTCGAACTTGGCGTTGGCGCGACGCAACGCGGCCTCGGGGTCGATGTGCAGATGCCGGGCCAGGTTGGCGACGGCGAACAGCAAATCACCCAGCTCGTCCTCGACACGCTCCGCGGCGGCGCCCTGCTCGACCTCGGCACGCAGTTCCGCCACCTCTTCCTCGATCTTATCGAGCACCTGCCGAGCCTCATCCCAGTCGAAGCCGACCCGGGCGGCGCGCTTCTGCAGCTTGACCGCGCGGTTGAGCGCCGGCATGCCTAGGCTGACCCCGTCGAGCACGCTCACCGGCCCACCGCCGGCCTTGCGGGCGCGCTCCTCGGCCTTGATGGCCTCCCAGTTGCGGGTCTGCTCGGCGGCGTCGACGGCCTGGGCGTCGCCGAACACGTGCGGGTGGCGGCGGGTGATCTTGTCGGCGATGGCCGTGGCGACGTCGTCGAAGTCGAACAGTCCCTGCTCCTGCGCCATCTGGCTGTGGAACACCACTTGGAACAGCAGATCGCCGAGTTCGTCCTTGAGGTCGGCCATGTCGCCGCGCTCGATGGCGTCCGCCACCTCGTAGGCCTCCTCGATGGTGTACGGCGCGATGGTGGCGAAGGTCTGTTCGCGGTCCCAGGGACAGCCGCCCTCGGGCGCGCGCAGGGTACGCATGATGTCCAGTATCCGGTCGATGGGTCGCATCAGGGCCGTCTTCCAAGCAAAAGAAGCATTGTAGCCGGTCAACACGGCCGCGGGCCGTCAAGTTGACAAGGTGGGCTCCCTTCCCTACTGTCCGCACATCTCCGGCATCAGACCCGCCAGCGTAGAGGACGGCTAATCGTGGCAATCCCCGTCAAACCCGTAACGCCCCGCGGCGAGCAGACCCGGCAGAATCTGCTCGCGGCAGCCGAGCAGGAGTTCGGCGAGAAAGGCTTCCACCAGGCGTCGATCAGCAGCATCACCCAGCGCGCCGGTGTCGCTCAGGGCACGTTCTACATCTACTACTCGTCGAAGGAAGACATCCTGGTGGCCTTGGTCCAGCACATGGGCCGCAAGATGCGCCATGCCCTGACCGAGGCCATCGAGGGGGCGGGCGATCGGTTGAGCGAGGAGAAGCGCGGCCTGACGCATTTCCTGCGGTTCGCCCGCGACAACAAGAACCTGTACCGGGTGCTGATGGAGTGTCAGTTCGTCGACGCCGAGAAGCACCGCAAGCATTACGAGGATCTGGCCCAGGTCTATGCCGCGCGCCTGAAGAAGGCGCAGGAAGCCGGACAGATCCGCAAGGCCGACCCCTATGCCCAGGCGCTGGTGCTGATGGGCATTGGCCACTTCCTCGGCCTGCGCTACTCCATTTGGGAAGACGACCTGCCGCCCCCGGAAGTGCTCAACACCGTGCTGGAATTCATCGAGCGCGGCCTGGCGCCCGAGCCGGCGGAGATCGAATCCCCCTGACTATCGCGCCGCGGCGGCCTCCTCGCAGGTGGCCGGCTCCGGCTTGCCCATGAACATCTCCATGATGCAGGCCAGATAGCGCATGGTCGCGGCCGCTTCCGCGTCCACCGTCGGCAGGCCGCGCCGCGCCTCCAGCACTTCGGCGACGCCGAGCTGCAGATAGGTCAGCCCCAGATTGTGACGAGCCTGCCCCAGCGCCGGATCGAGCCGCAGCGCCCGCCGGTAGGCCTCGGTGGCCTCGACCAGCCGGTCGCTCTGGGCATAGGCGTTGCCCAGCCGATACCAGTCGTCGGCGCCTGCGTCGGGCGCCGCCACCGCTCGCTCGTACAACGCCGCTGCCCGAACGTAATCGCCGGCCGCGTAGGCGGCGCTGGCCTGCTCCCGCACCGCGCCGCCGCCAGCCAGGCTGGCGCAGCCGCCGAGCAACGCCGCCAACAGAAGAGCCGCCGCGCCGCGCGCCGCCCCTGTCGGTGACGAGCGCATGCCGCTATCATGGCGCCCCAGCGATTTCGACATCGTTTCCCCTCCACTCGCCAGTGGATCAGTCATGACGAGCAGCAATCCGATTCAACGGCGCTCCAGCGTAGCGGTTAAGGTCGGCTCTGTCACCGTCGGCGGCGACGCGCCGATCGTGGTGCAGTCCATGACCAATACCGACACCGCCGACGAGGTCGCCACCGCGGTGCAGGTCGCGCAACTGGCGCGGGCCGGCTCGGAGATCGTGCGCATCACGGTCAATACCGAGGAAGCGGCGGCGGCCGTGCCGAAGATCCGCGAGCGGCTGGACGCCATGGGGCTGGACGTGCCGCTGGTCGGCGACTTCCACTTCAACGGCCACCGGCTGCTGGCCAAGCATCCGGCCTGCGCCGAAGCGCTGGCCAAGCTGCGCATCAACCCCGGCAACGTCGGCCGAGGCAGCAAGCGCGACCCGCAATTCGCCGCCATGATCGAAGCCGCCTGCCGCTTCGACAAGCCGGTGCGGATCGGCGTGAATTGGGGCAGCCTCGACCAGGACCTGCTGGCGCGCATGCTCGATGACAACGCCAAGCGCGAGCGGCCGCTGGAGCTGGGCGCGGTGATGCGCCAGGCGGTGGTCGAGTCGGCGCTGCAGAGCGCGGCCCGCGCCGAAGAGCTCGGGCTGGCCCACGACCGCATCATCCTGTCCTGCAAGATGAGCGGCGTGCAGGATTTGATCAGCGTCTACCGGGAGCTGGCGGCCCGCTGCGACTATCCCCTGCACCTGGGCCTGACCGAGGCCGGTATGGGCTCCAAGGGCATCGTCGCCTCCACCGCGGCGCTGGCAGTGTTGCTGCAGGAGGGCATCGGCGACACCATCCGCATTTCGCTCACGCCCGAGCCGGGCCAGGAACGCACCAAGGAGGTCATCGTCGCCCAGGAGATCCTGCAGACCATGGGCCTGCGCGCCTTCACCCCCATGGTCACCGCCTGCCCAGGCTGCGGCCGCACCTCCAGCACCTTCTTCCAGGAACTGGCCGAGCGAGTGCAGAGCTACGTGCGCGCGAAGATGCCGGAATGGCGCAGCCGCTACTCCGGCGTGGAGAACATGACGCTGGCGGTGATGGGCTGCGTGGTCAACGGCCCTGGCGAGAGCAAGCACGCCAACATCGGCATCAGCCTGCCGGGCACCGGCGAGGTGCCGGTGGCGCCGGTCTATGTCGACGGCGAGAAGACCGTCACCCTCAAGGGCGAGACCATCGCCGAGGACTTCCTGCGCATCGTCGACGACTACGTGGCGCGCCGCTACGGCGCCGGCAGCTGAGACCGCCGCGGCCTCACCCCTCTTCCAGCAGCGCCCGCTTACCGGCCACGCCGCGCCAGGCGTCGGCGTCGGCCGGCGCCGGTCTCCTGGCCCGCAGCACTGGCCAGCGCGCGGCCAGCCGGGCGTTCAGCGCCAGGAACTCCTCCTGCCCCGCCGGCAGCCGGTCATCGGCGTAGATGGCCTCGACGGGGCATTCGCTCACGCACAGCGCGCAGTCGATGCACACCGCCGGGTCGATCACCAGGAAGTTCGGCCCCTCGTGGAAACAGTCCACCGGGCAGACTTCCACGCAGTCGGTGTACTTGCACTTGATGCACGGCTCGGTGACGACGTAGCTCATGCCGCTGCGCGTCAATCGAACGTGCGCACCGTATGACCGTGGTTCACCGGCCCCTGCCCGCGCCCGATGGGCCGCGCGGTTTCCAGGGCGCGCCGCAGGTAGCGACGGGCGCGCTCGACCGCCGGCACCAGCGCCAACCCCTGAGCCAAGCCGGCGGCGATGGCGGACGCCAGGGTGCAGCCGGTGCCGTGGCTGTTGCGGGTCTGCAGCCGCGACTGCCGGAAGCGGAGCAGTTCGCCGTCCCGCAAGGCCAGCGTATCCACCACCTCGTCGCCGGGCAGGTGGCCGCCCTTGAGCAGCACAGCGACACCGAAACGCGCGGCCAGCTCCTTGGCCGCCGCCCCCGCCGCCTCGACGTCGGGGATGGGCCGGCCGAGCAGCACCTCGGCTTCTGGCGCGTTCGGCGTGATCACCGTGGCCAAGGGGATCAGGCGCTCGCACAGGCTCTCGACCGCGCTGGTGGCGATCAACCGCGCGCCGCTCTCGGCCACCATCACCGGATCCACCACCAACGGCACCGACAACGCGCGCTCGCGCAGCACCTCGGCGATCGCGGTCACCACCTCGGCGTCGAACAGCATGCCGGTCTTCACCGCGTCTGTGCCGATGTCGTCCAGCACGGCTTCCATCTGCGCCCGCACGAACGCCGGCGGCACCGGCTGGATGGCGGTCACCGCCACCGTATTCTGCGCGGTCAGCGCGGTGATCGCGGTCGTGGCGAAGCCGCCGAGCGCGGTCACCGTCTTGATGTCGGCCTGGATGCCGGCGCCGCCGCCGGAGTCGGAGCCGGCGGCGATCAGCACGCGGCCAGCGGCTTGGGGGGTGATATCAGACATATTTGGCTTTCAGGGCGTTGCGGTCGATCTTGCCGGCGCCGGTCAGCGGCAGTGCGTCGGCGAAGATGAACCGCTTGGGAATCTTGTACGACGCCAGGTACTTGCGGCAGTGGTCGATCAAGTCCTGCTCGTTGATCTGCTTGCCCGGCTTGAGCACCAGTACCGCCAGCGGCACCTGGCCCCAGCGCTCGTCCGGGGCGCCGATCACCGCCACCTCGGCCACCGCCGGGAGTTCGCCGATCACGTTCTCGATCTCCTCGGGCGAGACGTTCTCGCCGCCGGAGATGAACATGTTGTCGGCGCGGCCGACGATGTAGACGTAGCCCTGGTCGTCCTCGCGCGCCAGGTCGCCGGAATAGACCCAGCCGTCCTCGAGGAATACCTTGGCGGTCCGCTCCGGATCGCCCAGGTACTGATCGAAGTTGTGCGGGCTGCGCAGGCACAGCACGCCGATCTCGCCGCGCGGCACTGGCTTGCCGGTGTTCTGATCGATGATCTGGTAATCGCTATGGAAGCAGGCCGTGCCGATGCTGGTGGTGTGCTGCCAGATCTCGTCCAGGCTGTGGTCGATGGCGCCGTACACGAAATTGGACGGCCCGGCCTCGGTCAGGCCGTAGGATTGCGTCACTGGAATGCCGCGCTCCCAGAACGGCCGCATGACGGGCGCCGCGCACGGCGCGCCGCCGGTGGTGATGCCGGCCAGCGATTCCAGGCGCGCGGTGGGGAACTTCGGATGCTTGACGATGAAGTGCAGCATCGCCTCCACCGCGCCGAAGTGGGTGATCTGCTCGCGCTCCACCAGGTCGAGCAGCGTGCCCGGATCGAACATCCGCAGCAGCACCGTGTAGCCGCCGGCATGATAGATCGGCAGCACCGTGTTCCAGCCGCCGATGTGGAACAGCGGGAAGGTCAGCAGCTCGCGGCTCTGCCCCAGCGCGCCGCTGGAGGTCACCAGCAGCTCCAGGGAGTTCCACAGCATCTGCCGGTGCGGCACGACGCAGACCTTGGGGGTGGCGGTGGTACCGCCGGTGTGGATGTAGAGATACGGATCGTTCAGCGCCAGCGGCACGTTGACGTCACGCGGCTCGGCGGCCAGCACCTTGCGCGCCCAGTCGCTGTCGTCCCCGTCCTTGAGCACCATGGTCGCCCGCACGCTGTCGGGCAGCGCCAGCGATTCGGCCAGCTCGGCGAACACGTCCTCGTAGAACAGCGCCTGCGGCTGGATGCGCTCCAGCAGCTCGTCGAGCTCGCGCTTGGTCAAACGGAAGCTGAGCGGCGCCAGGATGATGCCGGTCTTGCCGCAGGCCAGGAACAGGTCGATCGGCTCGATACGGTTGCGCGCCAGGAAGCAGATCTTGTCGCCCTTCTTAAGGCCCAGCGTGTCCACCAGATAGGTGCCCACGCGCCGCGCGCGGTCGTCCATCTGGGCGTAGGTGTAACGGCTCTCGGTCGCCGGGTCGTAGAGCGCGACGCGCCTGGGTGTGATGGCGGCGCGCCGCCCCGCCCAGTCGCCGACCCAATACATCGGCAAATCGTCGTAGTTGATCGGCCCGACCATGTCTCCTCCATAGCGCTTTCGGAGCCGCTCCCCAGCCGCTCCGTGACTAGTTCTCGTTGACCGAATCGACAGCAGCGGGCGGCGGCGCATCCGCCCAAACGGTGGGCCAGCCTACCGCCGCCCGCCCGGTTACGTCTACTATCCCGGCCATGCCGGAGGTACCGCACATGACCGAACTGATCGACATCGGCGTCAATCTCACCAACAGCGCCTTCGCCGCCGACCTCGACCAGGTGCTGGAGCGCGCCGCCGCGGCCGGCGTGACCGAGCTGATCGTCATCGGCACCGACGCCGACGAAAGCGAGCGGGCGCTGGTCCTCGCCGAGCGCTACCCCGACCGGCTGTACGCCACCGCCGGCGTGCATCCGCACCACGCCAAGGACGCGACCGCCGACACCTACCGGCTGCTACGCGAGCTGGCCGCGCGGGCCAAGGTCGTGGCGATCGGCGAAACCGGCCTGGATTTCAATCGCGACTTCTCGCCGCGCCCGGTGCAGGAGCGGGTGCTGGAACGACAGCTGGAGCTGGCCTGCGAGCTCGGGCTGCCGGTGTTCCTGCACGAACGCGATGCCCACGAGCGCCTGCTCGCCATTGTACGCCAGTACCGCGACCATCTGACCGCCGCCGTGGTGCACTGCTTCACCGGCAACCGCGAGCAGCTGCGGGCCTATCTCGACCTGGACCTGCACATCGGCGTGACCGGCTGGATCTGCGACGAGCGGCGCGGCGACGACCTGCGCGCCGCGGTTCCCGACGTACCAGCCGAGCGCCTGATGCTCGAAACCGACGCCCCGTACCTGGTGCCCCGCGATCTGCGCCCCAAGCCCCGTCACGGCCGCAACGAGCCGGCGTTCCTGCCGTACGTGGCGGCGAAGGTCGCCGCCTGCCGCGGCTGCACCGTCGAGCAGCTGGCGGCGCAGACCACCGCGACCGCCCGCGCCTTCTTCCGACTCGATCGACCCCGCTAGCGCCGCGCCTGGTGGGGAAGGAAGGTTGGGTGAGGCCGCGCCGAACAAGGCACGTCGCTAACCGCCCTCCGCCAGCGCTGCGGCCGGCTCGGCGACGAAGCGCAGCGCCGCCTCCACCACCTCGACCCCGGCGCCGGGCCGCGGCGCGTGCACGCTCAGATGGCGGCGCCAGGCGCGCGCGCCCGGTATGCCGTGGAACAAGCCGAGCAGATGCCGGGTGATGGAAGCCAGCCGCACGCCGCGGCTGAGCTGACGCTCGATGTAAGGCAGCATGGCGCGCACCGCGCCGACGCCGTCCAGCGCCGCCACCGGCTGCGGCCACAACGCCGCCTCCCACTGCCCCACGGCCACCGGATTGGCGTAGGCCTCGCGCCCCACCATCACACCGTCGACGTGGCGCAGCTGGGCCTGGATCTCTTCGAGGCTGCGGATGCCGCCGTTGATGACGATCTCCAGCTGCGGAAAGTCGGCCTTGAGCCGGTGTACCCGCGGATAATCCAGCGGCGGGATCTCCCGATTCTCCTTGGGGCTCAGTCCCTGCAGCCAGGCCTTACGGGCGTGGACGATGAAGGTCTCGCAGCCGGCCTCGGCCACCGTGGCGACGAACCGCTGCAAATGCTCGTAGCTGTCCAGATCGTCGATGCCGATGCGGGTCTTGACGGTGACCGGCAGACCGCCGCCGGCCTCGCGCATGGCCGCCACGCACTCGGCCACCAGCTGCGGCTCGGCCATCAGACAGGCGCCGAACCGTCCCGACTGCACGCGGTCGCTCGGGCAGCCGCAGTTGAGATTGATCTCGTCGTAGCCGTACTCGCGCGCCAGCGCCGCCCCCCGCGCCAGCAGCGCCGGCTCGGAACCACCCAGCTGCAGCGCCAGCGGGTGCTCCTGCGGATCGAAGGCCAAGTGCCGGTCCACGTCGCCGTAAGCCAGGGCGGCGGCGGTCACCATCTCGGTATACAGCAGCGTGCGCGGCGCGAGCAGACGCTGCATGTAGCGGTAGTGCCGATCGGTCCAGTCCATCATGGGCGCCACCGACAGGCGCCGGTCGAGAAGATAGCTGTTCATCGTGTCATTATACGAGGGCGCCCCCTCCGCGCCCCAGGATTTGCATGGCACCAGGCTTCCGGCAGAATGCCGGGCTTGGAGAGCAAGAACCGATGACCACCGAGTGGATTCTCTACGGCACCTACGGCTGTCACCTCTGCGACCAGGCCGCCGAGCTGTTGCGCTCGATCGACGGACCGCCGCTGCGGTTCGTCGAAGTGGACATTCTCGATCAGGCCGAGCTGGAGCAGCGCTACGGGGTGCGCATCCCGGTTCTGCGTCATGCGGCGAGCGGTCGCGAGCTCGGCTGGCCTTTCGATAGGCAACAGGTTCTCGAGTTCCGCGCCCATGTTGCGGCGTCCTAGAGCTTTCATCGGCAAGCCCAGTCTTCGGCCGCGGCCAAGTTGGCGCGCCACGGCCTGGCCGAAAGCCGTCTGCCGGATTCTGGTGGGCCTGCTGCTGTGCGCCGCTCCCGCGGCCGGCGCGCAGGTGGTGGAAGGTGCCTACGACATCTGGCTGCTGGTGGACACCAGCGAGCACGTGCTGGAGGTCTACTTCGACGACATCCCCGTGCTGCGCTTCGACGACATCCGCATCGGCAGCCGCGGCGCCGCACCGGTGCGCCGCGAGGGGGACAAGACCACCCCGCTGGGGCAGTTCCGCATCACCCACATCAACCGCAACAGCCGGTTCCATATCTTCATGGGGCTTGACTACCCAACCCGCGCCCATATCGACAAAGCGTTGGAGCTCGGTTACATCGACGCGGATACCCACGCCCAACTGCTGCAGCGTAGCGCCGGGGCGGCGCGCCCGCCGCAGAACACACCGCTCGGCGGCCACATCGGCATCCACGGCCTCGGTCAGGGCGACCCGGAGATCCACGCCGAGTATGACTGGACTCAGGGGTGTATCGCCCTCACCAATCATCAAATCGAGCGATTAACCAACTACGTGCGAGTGGGGACACGCGTTCTGATACGCTAGATTTGCCACCGTGTTTCCGTTCATAATGGCGCCACTTCGGTCGGCCCGGTGCAGGAAGCCCTCGCTGACCGTAACCGATTTCGCGCTTGCCTACCGCAGGCGGGAATACACGCCAAAATAAGGAGACTGCTACAATGGCTCGTACCCTGGTGAACTTCTCCAAGATCTCGTCCGTCGCCCTGGCTCTCGGTCTGCTGGCTGGCTGCGCCACCATCGACGAAGGCGCCCTGCGCTCCGCCATCGAAGCGGCCGACCAGAAGGCGACCGAGGCTCAGGCCACCGCCAACGAGGCCAAGGCCAAGGCTGAAGCCGCTCAGGCCTCCGCCAACGAGGCGAAGGAAATGGCCGCCCGCGCCGAAGGCGTCGCCAAGGCTGCGCAGTTCGCCGCCGAGCGCAACGCCAAGAAGCAGGAAGAAATGTTCAAGAAGTCCATGTACAAGTAAGATCGACGAGATCTTCGCGTACAATAAAGCCCTGCTCGTGCAGGGCTTTTTTATGGCTATAGGGTATTCCCTCGGCTGCGCATTAAGTAGGCAATCAACTTTCCTGTCGTGAAATGACGACAGGTATTCCCATTCTTTCGCTGGCGGCCCGGCGAATGCGCTGATAATCGACCCGCACATCGGAGAATCGGTCGAGCTCGGCCGCTACCTTTTCGACCACCGATTTCACCAGCTCCGGCTGACCGGTGCCGGGTTGATTCTCCTCCAGCTCCTGATGCACCTCGACATAGAGCTGTCCGGCGAACCAGCCGACCTTGACCGGCTCGTTGATGATCCGCACGGTGGTGTTCACCGGCACCCGGTCGTAGAGGCTGGCGATGTCCTCCGGGTACATGCGCACGCAGCCGTGGGTGACACGCATGCCGATACCCCAGGGGTTGTTGGTGCCGTGAATCAGGTAGGTCGGCAGCCCCAGCCGCAGCACGTGCTCGCCCAGCGGGTTGTCCGGCCCGGGCGGGATGAAATCAGGCGGGTTGCGGCCGTCGGCGCGCCACTCCTTCTTGATGTTCTCGGTCAGATACCAGACCGGATTCTTCTGCTTGGCGACGATTTTGGTGACACCGAGTGGGGTTTTCCAGTCCATTCGGCCGATGCTGACCGGGTAGGTTTCCACCGTGGCCGGGGCGCCCTTGGCGGCCGGCGGGTAGTAATACAGGCGCATTTCCGCGACATTGAGGACGATGCCCTCGCGCGGCCCGGACGGCAGAATGCGGCGCAGCGGCAGCGTGATTTCGGTGCCCGGCTCGGGCACCCACATGTCCACCCCCGGATTGGCCTGGCGCATCTCCTCATAACCGACCCCGTAGCGCCGGCCGATGTCCAGCAGGGTTTCGCCCTCCCGAACCTTGACGGTCTTGACCTCGCCGATGATATCGACGTCGGCGGGCGGCAGCGGATAGACCGCGGCGGCGCACAGCCCCGGCAGAGCCAGAGCCAGCAGGGCGAGGTTTCGGACGGTGGCTCCAATGCTGATCATTAGTGAGAGTTCCTTGGATCACGCGCTGAGCGGTCAGCGATCGCTGTGGCCCAGATCCCGGCCAGGGGCGATACGGTCGCGAATCAGCTGTTTCAATTCTTTCGCCTCCGGGAAGCGCCCGGCGGCCGCCCGGGAGAAAATCGTCTCGCCGTCCACCGCAACCTCGAACACACCGCCCGAGCCCGGCACCAGCGCCACCTCTCCGACCTCGTCGGCGAAGGTGAACAGCAGTTCCTGCGCCAGCCAGGAGGCGCGCAGGATGAAGCGGCATTGGCGGCAGTAGCGAATTTCGACTCGCGGCGCGGGCATCGACGGTTCCCCAGCTGACAGGCGTCACCAGTATACTGACCCTCGTCCGTCGTGGCTAAACCGCGCGGCGCCGGCGCGAGCCGGTTCTCCGCCATCGTCCTGTCCCTGGAGAGCGTTCAACATGCGTCTGCTATCGTTCGTCTGGCAAGGTCAAACCCGCTGGGGGCTGGTCGAAGGCGACCGGGTCCGCCCCTGCCCTGCCGAGGCCGGCTGGCCGCGCTCGCTGCTGGAGCTGATCGAGCTCGGCGACCAGGCCCATGAGGTGCTGGCGCGGCTGACCGCGCAAGGCGGCGACACCCTGCCGCTGGAAGGGCTGCGGCTGTTGGCGCCCATCCCGCGGCCGCGCAAGAACGTGATCTGCCTCGGCCTGAACTACATGGCCCACGCGCAGGAATCGCTGGCGGCCAAGGGCCAGGCGGTGGAGCGGCCGGAGCATCCCGTGGTGTTCACCAAGGCGGTGACCGCCGTCAACGGGCCGTACGACGACATCACCCTCGACCCGCGCGTCACCAGCCAGCTCGACTGGGAAGTGGAGCTGGCGGTGATCATCGGCCGCGGCGGCCGCCACATCGCCGAGCAGGACGCGCTGCGGCACGTGTTCGGCTACACCGTGCTCAACGACGTCACCGCCCGCGACCTGCAGATGCGCCACAAGCAGTTCTTCCTCGGCAAGAGCCTGGACGGCAGCTGCCCGATGGGACCGGCGCTGGTGACCGCCGACGAGATCGCCGACGTGCAGAACCTGACCCTGCGCTGCTGGGTCAACGGCGTGCTCAAGCAGGAAGGCAACACCGCCGACCAGATCTTCAACGTGGCCCGCACCATCGCCATCCTCTCCCGCTCCATGACCCTGGAGCCGGGCGACATCATCGCCACCGGCACCCCGGACGGCGTCGGCTTCGCCCGCAAGCCGCCGGAGTTCCTCGCCGCCGGCGATGTGCTGGAGAGCGAGATCGAAGGCCTGGGCCGCCTGCGCAACCGGATCGTCGCCGCCTGAGCGGTGGCCTCAGTTCAAGCGGTCGCCAAACACCAGCCAGGGTAGCCCCTGTGAGAACACCACCATGGAGCCGGGCGCCATGGTGGTCCACACCTCGTTGACGGTGAGCGGCCGGGTGGCGACCACGGTAACCACGTCGTTCGGCGTCGTGACCTGGGAGAAGTCGACCGTAAGATCGGCGTCCACCAGGCGCGCCTCGCCGAACGGCGCGCGCCGCGTCAGCCAGGACAGGTGCGTGCTGCAGAACGCTCCCAAGTGGCGGCCGTCGCTCAGCAGCATGTTGAAGGTGCCGAGCGAATTGAGCTGACGCGCCAACCGGTAAACGTAGCGCCAGAAGGTTTCCGGCCGCGACGGCGGGTTCGGGAAGCGCTTGCGCAGCTCGTTGACCAACCAGCAGAAGGCATGCTCACTGTCGGTCTGGCCGATCGGCCGATGCAGATCCAGCGGCAGCGACCGCACCGAGCGCAGAGTGCCGTTATGGGCGAAGCACAGCGCCCGCCCCCACAGCTCGCGTACGAACGGATGGGTGTTCTCGAGGGTGACGCCACCCTTGGTCGCCTGACGGATATGGCTGATGACGTTGCAGCTCTTGATGGTCAGCCCCTGCACCAGCCGCGCCAGCTCCGACTCGCAGCTGGGCAGGACGTCGCGGAAGACGCGCAGCCCCTTGCCTTCGTAGAAAGCCACCCCCCAACCGTCCTTATGGGGGCCGGTACGTCCGCCCCGCTCCATCAGACCGGCGAAACTGAAGCAAATGTCCGTGGGGACATTCGCGCTCATTCCCAATAGCTCGCACATGCTCGGTATTGTCGGCCCGCGCCGCGGGCTACTCCGTCAGAGCCAAGTAAAGATTCCGCAGCATCGCCGCCGTCGCGCCCCAGATGTAGTAGTCGCCGTAGGGCATGGCGACCAGGTTGTAGACGCGGCCCTGGTACTCCATGCGGTGCGGGCGGTGGTTACGCGGATCGAGCAGGAACGACAGCGGCACCTCGAAGATCTCCGCCACCTCGGCCGGGTCGGGACGCAGCGACAGCGGCGGGGCGACCACCGCCACCACCGGATACACCAAATAGCCGGTGCCGGTGGTGTAGCGCCCCAGCCGCCCCAGGATTTCCACCCGATCCGGGCTCAGGCCGATCTCCTCCTGCGCCTCGCGCAGCGCGGCGGCCTCGACCGAAGCGTCGGTGCTCTCGATGCGCCCGCCCGGAAAGCTGATCTGCCCGGCGTGCGAGCGCAGGGTCTCGGTACGGCGGGTGAGCAGCACGTGGAAGCCGTCCGGCCGCTCGACCAGCGGCACCAGCACTGCGGCCGGCTTGAGCTGCCCGCCGTTCTGGCGCATGTCGGCACCGGAATCCTGCTGGCGGGCCGCGGCGATCCGCTCGCGCAGGCGCTGCCGATCGATGAGTTGGTGAAGCATTTGATTCATGTACGACCAAGCTACCGCCTCGACGCCGGCGAATTCAACCGTAGCCGTACGCCGGTCGGCGCTGGTGCGGGACACAGGCGGGCGGGAAGATCGATGCCTGGAGGCGGCCTGTTGCGGGATGAGCTTATTCTGCCTTGGTTTCCCAGGGCAGGAAATGGGGTGCCGTTCCGCGGCGGAAGCCGGGCTGTGGCGCTTTGAGCGACCCGCCTAGAGACGGTCACGCTCAACGTGCCGTCGGTGCTCGTGCCGCACGTCGGATGTCATTGGCGTGCCATGCGCGGTATGGCGGAGGGGGTG
>CALGAN010000092.1 GCA_937951875.1 uncultured Alkalilimnicola sp.
GAGACTCGGGGGCTGGCGCGGCGGCTCGGCCGCGAGCCGCTGCCGCGCAGGTACCCCGGCCTACGATAGGCGGACGCTTAGAACTTCTCCATCGCCCCCAGGTACCGCCACTGCCCCGCCGGCAACCTCGCCAACGGCAGGCGGCCGATGCGGATGCGCCTCATGCCCAGCACCCGCAAACCCGCCTGCTCGCACAGCGCGCGGATCTGTCCCGGCCGCGGCGCCTTGACCGCGAAGCGCAGCCGGTTCTCGCTCTGCCAGCTCACCTTGGCGGCCGACAGCGCCCGCCCCTCGACGCTCGCCGCACGCCGCAGCCGCACCAGGCTGTCCCGCGCCGGCGTACCCGCCACTTCCACGACGTACTCCTGCTCCAGCCGCCCGGCGTCGTCGCGCAGCTTGTGCAGCAAGCGCGCATCCTGACTCCACACGCTCAGCCCCGCAGCGCCGGGCTGCAGCGGCAAGGCCAGCTCGAGACGGCGGAAATGGCGCTTGAGCATCCGCACCCGGTGCGGATCCTCGGGCCAATGCGCGTGGGGCGCGAGCAGCGCGGCCGCGGCGTCTTCCTCGACCCCGGCCGGCAGGTGCAGCAGCAAGGTGGCCGGCGGCACCGGCTCGGCCCTGGCGCCCGGCAGCAGCTCGATCGCCTCGTCCGTGACCCGGACATGCGGCTCCTCCACCACCTCGCCGTCGACCCGCACCCAGCCGCCCTCGATGTACAGCTCCGCCTCGCGGCGCGAGCACGACAGCAGTTGGGCAAGGCGTTTGGATAGGCGTACCGGTTCGGTCATGGCCCTTGATCCTAGCGACGAACCCGCAGTGTACCTCGCTCAGAGCGACGCGACGCCGACCAGGCCGGGCGCTTCCCTGGCGCTGGCGAGCGGCAGCCCGAGCCGCTCGGCGCCGAGCAGCTCGCCGCTGTCCAGCTCGAACGGCAGCGCCCATAGCCGCAGCCGGTCGGAAAAAGCGAACGGCCCCAGCGGCGCGGCGAAGCGCTCGGTCCGCGGGTAGACCAGCGCCATGTCGCCCTCGCCGTCCAGGTAGCGCTGCCCATAGGCGTAGAGCTGGTAGAAGTCGGCCTGGCTGAGGCCATAGTTATTGGCCCGATCGCCGGCGTCCAGCAGCTTCCACTTGCTGTCCAGCACCCAGCGGCGGTCTTCGTGCACCAGCAGCAGATCCGGATTGAGCTGGAACATCGGCCAACCCTCGTGCTGGCACAAGTACTCGCTGGCGCGCTGGGGCAACAGCCGCGCACCCGGCGGCAAGCGACGGCGCAGCGCCACCTCGACGTAACGCTCGAACAGCTTTTCCATGGGGAACAGCAGGCTGATGCCCTGCCATTCGCCGTGCACGGCCAGCGGCGAGCGCCCGCCGAGGATCAGCTCGCACCAGGGCCGCACCGGCCGGTAATGCGCCATGAGCGCGTCGTCGCTCCAGCGCCGGAAGTCAGCGCGCACGTCGCCGCTCGGCGGCACCTCCTGCAGCAGGCTGCGCAGCTCCTGGGCCAGCCGCCAGTTGTCGGGCTGGCGCGTGCTCCGCGCGACCCGCTCCAGCGCCGAGCGCAGCAGGCGGTTCTCGGGCCGGTCCGGCAGGAACACATCGTGACGGATCTGGAACAGATGCCGCCGCCCCGGCGGCTGGCGCAGCTGCGCGGCCACGTTCAGTTGGCCGCGCAGGAAGCGCTGTTCTTCCTCGACGCGCCGGTAGTCGAAGCGCGCCCCGCGCTTGAGCAAGCGGTCCAGGGCCGCCAGGAAGCGGCCCATCACCCATTCCGGCAGCGGCGCGTCGAACAACCGCAACTGCGCCTCGCTGGTCTCGCGCGCCGGCAAATTCAGCGCCGCGGCGATCATCCGTTGCAGCAGCGCCCGCCCCTCCTGCAGGCTGTCGCCCCGCTCGGTGTGCTTCGGCAGGATCTCCAGCGTGGTGCCGCACGGCATGGTCACCACCCCCACGTAGCTGCCGAGCCGCAGGGTCCGCCGGCCATCCGGCGCCACCAGCGGCGCGCTGCCGCGGCCAAGCGCCGCGCCCAGCTCGCACAGCCAGTCCAAGGCGCTGGCCGGCACCGGCGCGCAGTCCAGCGTCGCTGCCACCGGCGCGGTGGTCAGCCGGGCATATTCGCGGACGACGATGGTCTGGCTCACGCGGACTCGGCTTCCACCGCGTCGAGGATGCCCAGGTACGCCCTCGGCCGCGCAAACGCCTCGTCGTTGACGAACCAGCCCCCATCGCGGCGGGGCACGCTGACGTCATCGCCGAACAGAGCCCGCAGGTTCAGTCCTCGCTTGTCGACGAAGCGATCCCTGCGATCCGGCTTGCGGTGATCGTTCAGCACCCACTGGATGCGCTGCCAGTCCTCGAAGAAGTATTCCTGCAGCAGCGGCAGGATCTTCTGCCGGAAGATGCCCGCCAGGTGGCCGAGCGTGCGCTTGCTCACATCCTCTTTCATTTCCATGAAATAGGCGTGGCCGAGGCGGTGGTCGCGATCCAGCAGCACCTCGATGCGCGCGTTCATCACCGCCAGCAGCTTGCCGATATCCACGCCCTCGACCGTCACGCCGTCGAGCAGCTCCGGCCGCGGCGGCATCTCGGTGAAGTGGAAGCGCCGCCGCAGCGCGATATCCAGCCCCGCCAGCGACCGGTCGGCCGTGTTCATGGTGCCGATCAGATAGACGTTGCTCGGCACCCGGAAGCTCCGCTTCGAATAAGGCAGGATCACCGACAGCTCCTCCTGTAATGGTTCAATGATTTCGGACACGCGGTTAGGGTTACTACACCAGCCGGACCGAGGGATCAGATGAGCAGACGA
>CALGAN010000093.1 GCA_937951875.1 uncultured Alkalilimnicola sp.
AAGACGAGCCGCTGCCACCGCTGCTGGGCGTGCCGGTCGGCATCAAGGACATCACGCCGACCGCCGGCATCCGCACCACCTACGGCTCGCCGCTGTGCCGCGACCACGTCCCCACGGAGGACGCGGAAGTGGTGGCGCGGCTGAAAGCGGCCGGCGCCATCGTCATCGGCAAGACCAACACTCCGGAGTTCGCGGCCGGCGCCAACACGGTCAACCCGGTGTTCGGCGCCACCCGCAATCCCTGGAACCCGGCCCTGTGCGCCGGCGGCTCGACCGGCGGCGGCGCGGCGGCGCTGGCTACCGGCATGATCGCGCTGGCGCAGGGCACCGACCTCGGCGGCTCGCTGCGCAACCCCGCCGCCTTCTGCGGCGTGGTGGGGCTGCGCCCCACACCTGGCGTGGTGCCGAGCGCGCCCAACCCGGCGCCGTGGGACACCCTGCAAGTGGACGGTCCGATGGCGCGCAGCGCCGAGGACTGCTGGCTGGCGCTGCGGGCCATGGCCGGCCTGAGCCGGCGCGCCCCGGTGACCGCCGCGCCGCAAGACCTGGACGCCGATCTCACGCCGGCGCTGCCGCGGCGCATCGTCTACGTGGCCGACATCGCCGGCTACGGCATCGACCCGGAGATCGCCGAGCAGTGCCGCGCCGCCGCCTTCGCGCTGAGCGACGCCGGCTGCGAGGTCGAGGAGATCGAGCTGGATCTGTCCGCTGGCCGCGAGGTGTTCCTGACGCTGCGCGGCGCGGTGATCGTCTCGCAGCTCTACCCTTACCTGGATCGGCTCGACGAGCTGGGCGAGAACCTGCGCGGCAACGTGCGCTACGGCCTGGGCGTGGGCAGCGCCGAGCTGGCCGCCGCCCAGCACCGTCGCCAGGCGCTGTGGCACCAAGTCATGAGCGTGCTCGACCGCTACCCGCTGCTGCTCACGCCCTGCACGCCGGTGCTGCCGTTCCCGGTCGAGCGGAATTACCCCGACCGCATCGCCGGCCGCGCCATGCGCAACTACATCGACTGGGTGGCACCGACCTTCCTGCTCAGCCTGCTGGGCATGCCGGTGGCGTCGGTGCCGGCCGGACTGAGCCGCGCCGGTCTGCCGATCGGCCTGCAAGTCCTCGGCGCGCCGTTCGCCGAGCGGCAGGTGCTGTCCGCCGCGGCCGCCGTGCAGGCCCGCCGCCCCATCGGCCTACCGCCGGCGTTCGGCCATGGAGACGCCGCATGAGCGCGCCGCTGCAAGCCGCCTGGCAGGGCATGCGCGACGCCCTGCCGGTGACCCTCACCTTCAGCATCCTGTTCGTCGCGGTCGGCGCCGCCAGCCACGCCGGCGGCCTGGACCTGGCGCAAGGCCTGGCGATGACGGCGCTGGTGTTCGCCGCGCCGGCCCAGTTCGCCGCGGTCGATCTGATCGCCGACCGCGCCTGGCTGGCCGCCGTGCTGGCCATCGCCGTCATCAACTTCCGCTTCCTGCTGATGGCGGTGGCGATCTCGCCCTATCTGGGTCGCCCGCCTAAGGCGGCGCTGTTCGCCTCGCTGCAGATGCTCAGCGCCAGCACCTTCGCCACCGCCTTCACCCGGCTGCAATCGAGCCGGCTGGAGCACCCGTTCGCCTTCTACCTGGGCGTCTGCGCCGGCGCCTTTCCCACCGCGCTGGCGGCCACGGCGCTGGGCTATTACGTCCAGGACAACACTCCGCCCTGGCTGCAGGAGCTGATGGCGATGCTACTGCCCGTGTACTTCGCCACCTTCCTGGCCAAGGCCTGGCCGCGGGCGCGCTTCCTGGCCGCCGGCGTCCTGGGTTTCCTGCTGACGCCGATCGCCAACGGCCTGCTGCCCGGCTTCGGGCTGATGCTGGCCGCGCTGGCGGCGGCCGCCTTCCTACTGCTGCTGGAGCCACGCCCATGTCCGACCACACGATGATCTGGCTGGTGATCCTGGCCGGCGGGCTGGCCAGTTACGTGTTCCGCAGCCTGCCGCAGCTGGTGCTGTCGCGCCTGGCGCTCGATCCCGGCCGCTCGGCGGTGCTGCGCTTTTTCGATTACGCCGCCTACGCGGTGATCGGCGGCATCGTCGCCAGCGCGCTGTTCGGCGGCGGTGGCGACCTGCTGGCCCAGCTGCGCTCCAGTCAGGTGCAGGCGGGGCTGGTCGGGGTGGCGGTGGCCTTCGCCGCCGTGCTGTACGGGCGCGGCCAGCTGCTGTCGCTGGCGCTGGGCGTCGCCGCCTATCAGCTCGTGCGGCTGCTGGGCGGCTAAAGCGGCGGACGCACCGTTTCGGCGCACCGGCACCGCCCGCGTGCACCGCCGCGCCGCGGCGCGGCTGCCCGATCCCGACCGAACCGCGCTCGGCCCGCTTATTGCACACACGACCGACCGAGCTTTGTTGACCTCGCCGTATACGGAATAGCCATATGCTCGAGTTGTTCCGCCGAAGCATCCGCAACCGTCTCCTCGCCATCACCGGCCTGGGCTACGCCCTGGTGATCGGCGCCAGCCTGTTCGGTTTCTGGCAGGGCTGGCGCGGCCTGACCGCCTATCAGCAGCTGCTAGCGCGGGAAGCGGCGAGCCAGACAGCGCTGCTGCAGCTGCAAAGCGATTTCCGCGTCCAGGTGCTGCAATGGAAGAACCTGCTGCTGCGCAGCGAGGACGAGTTCGCGCGCAATCAGTACATGAGCGCTTTCCGACGGATGCACGCGCAGATCCAGGCGGAGGCGCAGCGCCTGCACGCGCTGCTGCCTTACGAAAGCACCCAGGTTCTGCTCGCCCGCTTCGCGGAAAGCAGCCAATGGATGGTCTCCACCTACGAGGGCGTGCTGGAAACGCTCGGCAGCGGCCTGAATCCGGGCCTGATCGACGAACAGATCGCCAGCATGGCCGACGAGGCCGCGTCGCTGCTGGACCTGGCGGTGCGCGACCTCAACGAGGTCGCCCAGGCCCAGGCCGAGCGGACCGATCAGGCCACCCGCAACGCCATGCTCGCCAGTCTGGCGGTGCTAGCGGTGGCGGTCGTGGCCAGCACCGTGATCTTCTTCGTGCTCATCCAGATCGGTCTGGTTCGACCGGCCCGGCAGCTGGCGACCGACCTCGGACGCTTCGCCAGCGGCGACTTCTCGCAGACGGTGCGGCAAACGACCCGGGACGAGCTCGGCACCGTCGCCAACGCCGCGCGCGAGCTGCAAGCGCGCCTGGGCGCCACCCTGCGCGACGTCGCCGCGGCGGTGAGCCGGCTGGTAGAGGCGGCGCACGATCTGGCGTCGGTGTCGGAGCAAACGGGCGCCGACGCCCAGCGGCAGCGGCAGGAAACCGAGCAGACCGCCACCGCCATGAACGAAATGACCGCCACCACGCAGGAGGTCGCCCGCAGCGCGGTCAACGCCACCGCCGCCGCGGAGCGCACCGAGGCCGCCGTCGGCAGCGGCCGCGAAGCGGTGGCCACCACGCTGGCCGCGATCACCGAGCTGGCGCACGACGTCGAACTGGCCACGGCCGCCATGCGTAAGCTCGCCGCCGACAGCGCGGCGATCGGCACCGTGCTCGACGTCATCCGCGACGTGGCCGAGCAGACCAACCTGCTGGCGCTCAACGCCGCCATCGAAGCGGCGCGCGCCGGCGAGCAGGGCCGCGGCTTCGCCGTGGTGGCCGACGAGGTGCGCAGCCTGGCCAAGCGCAGCCAGCACTCGACCCAGGAGATCCAGGTCATCGTCGAACGCATCCGCGCCGGCACCGCCGAAACCATGGCGGCCATGGACGCCGGCCGGGAGCGCGCCGCCCACGCGGTGGCCTGCGCCCGCACGGCGCAAGCGACGCTCGATACCATCGCCCAGGCCAGCGGCGAGATCCGCGACATGAACACCCAGATCGCCAGCGCCACCGACGAGCAGACCGCGGTGGCCGAGGAAATCAACCGCAGCATCCTGAGCATCGCCCAATCGGCCGAGCGCACCGCCGACGGCACCGGCCGGACCGCCCGCGCCAGCGAAGCGCTAGCGCTACTGGCGGCCGACCTGCGCACCGCGGTCGGGCGCTTCAAGCTCGCTTGACGAAAAGGGCCCGCGAGCGCGGGCCTGGGGTCAGCAGCCAAGTTTCACGATTCGCGACCGGAACCGCTCCGGCGGTGCAACACGTCCTGCGGAGCGAACCTCGCAGTGCTTCGGCTGTGACCACCCATGGATGGTGCTTTGCGGTTGGTTTGGCCCCTGCCCCTCTACCACGAGGGGCTGGCGCGTGCGCACATCGGCCGAGCGTGATCGGTTAACGGCGGGCGCCAGGCCGACGTGCTGCCACCGGACCTAGGCAGGACGATTGCCCCCACGTTCCCTCCCCCGCGAGGGGGAGGGAACGTATGGACCGACCTTCTGCCGTGCCCCGGCCGCACCGCTACGCGGCCGCGCTCTTCCCTTCGTGCTGCTCGATCAGCCGCTGCAGCATCTTGCGCATCATCAGGCCCGGGCGATCGGACGGCATGTGCCGTTCGACCGACGGATCGAGCGGTACGTCGGGATCGCAGCTCTCCAGCACCCGCTTGTCCTCCAGCGTGACCTTGCGGTCGAAGGCGAGGATCTTCTCCCGGTCGATGCCCTGCCCGAGATCCTGGTCGAAGCAGAACTGCACGAAGCGGTTGCGCTCGTTGTCGAGCGGCACCTGGCAGTTGACGATGACGTGCGCCGGGCCGTCGGGGTAGTTGATCCGCAGTCGGCACATGAACGGCATGAAGTAGGTGAAGTCCAGGATGCGTTCGTTGGCCTTGCTCTGGTCGTGGTGAGCGATCTCCACGCCCAGCCGGCCGCGGAAATGGAAGCCGTTCTCGAACTCCTCGATCTCCGCGTCACGCGCCTGCAGATGCTCCTGGCTGCCGAAGGTGCCCAGGTGCACATAGCTCGGATGCGCGGTATCCAGCTCGTTCTCCATCACCCGCAGGCCGGAGACTTTCCACTCCTCGAAGAACTCGTGCATGAGGTGGAAGTCGGGATCGTCGGCCTCCGGAATCCGCGGAATGTCGAACAACGGCTCCTCCAGCGCCACCCAGGCGTAGCCGTAGCGTTCCTGGCAGTGGAAGGCCCGCACCCGGCGCAGCGGGTTGGGCGCCTGATCCGGCAGCTGCGGGACGAACACGCACTGCCCCGTGCGGTCGAAGCGCCAGCCGTGGTAGGGGCAGGCTACGGTGCCGCCGCAGACCTCGCCCAGCGACAGGCGCGCGGTGCGGTGGCAGCAGCGGTCTTCGAGCGCAGCGGGGCGTTTTTCCTCGTCGAGGAAAACCACCAGCCCCTGCCCCAGCACCTCGGCGCGCTGGGGGCCCGATTCGAGCTGCGCCATCGGGATGACCGGATACCAGAAGCGGCGGAAAACCGGATGATCCATGACTTTCACGGGATGTCCTCCTTAAGTCGAGGCGGTCGGAAACTGAAACCAAGCAGACTGGACACGGCGGCGGAGCCGGTCAGGAACGACAGCGCGGCGCCGAAACCGAATGCGTCGCGCAGCAAGCCGAATAGGGAGGGGCCGGCCGCTCCCATGAGCATGCCCAGGCCCAGCACCATGGCAGACAGCCGCCCGGCCTCGGCGGGCGTGTCGGTGTAATCGAGCGGCAGGGTCAGGGCGAGCGGGAACGAGCCGCCCAGCCCCACGCCGGCCAAGATCGACCACAGCGAAGCGCCGTGACCGGGCGACAGCCAGAAACCCGCAAGCCCGGCGGCCAGCATGGCCAGCAGAATGACCAGCGCGGGGCGGCGGTCGCGTCGGCGGCCGACCGCCAGCGGCAGCAGCAGCGCCGCCACGATCTGGGCGCCGGTGAACACCGTGAGCAGCGCCGCACCCTCGGCCCGCGGCCAGCCAAGCGCCGAGTACAGCGGCACCAGCCAGGCCATCAGCGCCATGTAACAGAGCGATCCGGTGCCCAGGAACGCCGCCAGGAGCCAGCCGACGCCGCTGCGCCAGGGCAGCGCCAGGGACTCGGCGGTGATGCGCCGCTGCAACCGCGCCGGCCAGAGCGCGGCGGCGAGCAGCGCCGGCAGCGCCCAGGCGGCGAACGCCGGGGCCCAGCCGCCCAAGGCCTGGATGAGCGCGGGGGTGGCGGCCGCTCCCAAAGCCGCCCCCAGATTCATGGCCATGGTGTAGCCGCCCATGAGCAGCGCCGCGCGCCCGGGGAAGAACTGCTTGACCACCACCGGGATCAGCACTTGGCCGCAGGCGATGCCCAGCCCGCCGACGAAGGTGGCGAGATAGAGCAGCCAGCGCGCCTCGGCGCCGGCCCAGCGCGCGGCGCTGCCTACCGCCACCAGCAGCAACGCCGCCTGCATACCGCGGCCGATTCCCATGCGGCCGATCACCAGCCCACCGAGCAGCGAGACCGTGCCCATGCACAGGGTCGGGATGCTCGCCAGCGCCCCGGCGGCGCTGGCACTCATGCCCAGATCGAGCTGCACCTCGTCCAGACTGGCGCCGAGCGTGGTGAGCAGCGGCCGCAGGTTCAGGCCGGCCACGATGATCATCAGCGCGATCCAGCCCAGCGCCGCGGTCTCGGCGCGCGGTGCGGTGGCGGCGAGCTCAGTAGGTCGCATTCAGCCGTTCCATGAGATGCTCGCCCGCGGTGATCGGCGGATAGCGCGGTGGATTGGCCTCGTCGACGCAGGTGTGGATGCAGCGGATCACGGCGTCGGCGTTGGGATGGCAGAAGAAGGCGATGGAGTAGCGGTCGCGGCCGGCGCTGCCCGCGGGCACGTTCACCCGATGCGGCGTGGAGCAGAACACGTGATTGGTCCAGCGCTCCATCAGGTCGCCGGTGTTGACCACCACCGTGCCGGGGATGGGTGGCGCGGCGATCCAGCGGCCATCGCGAGTGCGCACCTCCAGCCCGCCAACCTCGTCCTGGAACAGCAGCGTGATGCTGCCGTAGTCGGTATGGACGCCGGCGCGGCTCTCGCCGTCCCGCGGCACGAAATCGGGCGGCAGCGGCGGGTAGTGCAGCAGCCGCAAGGTATGGTGCAGCTGGTCGTGACTGGCGACAAAGAAGTTCTCCGGCAGGTGCAGCGCCAGCGCGAACGCTTCCAGCACCCGGTTGGCGGTGGCCACGCAGTTCTCCAGCAGCTCCAGCACCGTGGCGCGGAATTCCGGCCGCCCCGGCGGCCAGCGATTCTCGCGGTAGGGGCGCTCGCCGGGCGGCAGCGGAGCGGCCGGCTCGGGGCCGGCGTTGAACGCTTCCTTCAAATCCCCCGGCTTGCTCGGATCCAGCCGCTCGCGGCGCACGGCCACGTAGCCGCGGTTGCTGATGGCGCTCTGCCAGGCCACTTGGGCCTTCTCCTCCTGCGGCAGCGCGAAGAACTCGCGCGAGGCGCGGAACGAGCGCGCCAGCACCTCGGCCGGCAGACCATGGTTGGCGAGGTAGAAGAAGCCCCACTCGCCGCTGGCCTGGCGCATGCGCTCGGCCACGGCCTTGCGCTCGGCCACGCCACCGCGCAGGAAAGGGCCGAAATCGATGACGGGAATGCGCTGCGGATCGATCGATGCGGTAATCGTGCTCATCAGTTACTCCTTCTGCGGCGCCCTAGCGCAGCGCCGCCACCACTTCAGCCGCCTCGGCCCGCAGGGCGGCCAGGTCGAGACCGGGGATCGCGCCGTCCACCACGCGCGGCCTGCCGTCCACCAGCACGTAACGCAGGCTGGGGCTGCCGCCGGCGGCCACCGGCGCCACGGCGGGGTCGTGCGAGCCGAAGTAGCGGGGTTGGTCGAGGTCGTAGACGACGAGGTCGGCGGCGTGACCGGGAGCGATCAGCCCCATCTCGGGGAAACCGAGCACCCGCGCGCCGCCGCGAGTGCCCCAATGCACCACGTCCTCCACCGTCACGGCGTCGGCGCCGCCGATGGCGCGATGCACCATCCAGGCGCAGTGCGCTTCCTGGATCATGTCGGCGGCCTCGTTGGAGGCGGCGCCGTCCACCGCCAGCGACACGGGGATGCCCAGTCGCGCCATCTCCGGCGCGCGGGCGATGCCGCTGCCCAGCCGGCAGTTGCTCTGCGGGCAGTGGGCGATGCCGGTGCCGGTCCCGGCCAGCAGCGGCAGCTCGCTGTCGGCGACGTGCACCATGTGCGCGAACCACACGTCCTCGCCCAGCCACTCGTTGTCCGCGCAGAACTGCACCGGCGTGCAACCGTGCACCTCGCGGCAGTAGCTGACGTAATCGGCGGTTTCGGAGAGATGGCTGTGCAGGCGCAGCCCCAGGGCGCGTCCGGCCCGGGCCAGCTCGCGCAGCGTCGCGGGATCGACCGAGAAGGTCGGCGTGGTCGGCGCCATCACCACCCGGCGCATGGCGCGCGGGGAGGCATCGTGATAGCGCTCGGCCAGCCGCTGGACGTCGCGGACGATCTGGTCCAGGGCCTCCGACTCGAGATCGTTGGGGTAGCCCGGGTGCCGCCCCTTCTCGGTGGCGCCGCCGCGGCAGAGCACGAAGCGCATCCCCAGCTGCCCGGCCACCTCGAACAGCACATCGGCCATCTCGGCGTCCAGACCGGCGTAGTAGATGTAGTGATGGTCGGCGCAGGTGGTGGTGCCGGACAGCAGCAGCTCCGCCAGTCCGACCCGCGCCGCCGTCTCCAGGTCCCGGTCGCGGATGCGGGTCAGGCGCGGATACGGCACCGCGCCCAGCCAGCCGAACAAGGGCTGGTTGATGCCGTCCGGCACGGCCTTGAGCACGCTCTGGAATAGATGGTGGTGGGTGTTGATCCAGCCGGGATAGACCACGCAACCGGCGGCGTCGAGCACCGCCTCGTCGGCTTCGGCGGCTAGCCCCGGCGCCACCTCGGTGATGACGCCGTCGCGGATGCGGATGTCGGCCGCGCCGGCGCGGGCGGCCTCGCCCAGGTGGCCGGTCATCACCGCCGCCGCGCCTTTGATCAGCAGCCGGCTCATGACGCCTTCTCCCAAACCGGCGCGGTGCGACGGCGCGCCTCGACCTCGCCGAAGCGCGCGAACAGCTCGAGCAGCATCTTGCGCATCACCAGGCCGGGCTGGTCCGAGGGCATGTGCCGCTCCTCGCCGCTGGTGGCGTCGAGCGGCGCGTCGCTGTCGGTGCTCTCCAGCACCCGCTTGTCCTCCTCGGTGACCTGGCGGTCGAAGGCGATGATCTCCGCCGCCGGCGCCTCCTCCTCGGTGTCGTTGCGGTAGGCCCACTGGCAGATCATCGAGTGGTCGTCGTCGATCGGCGTGGCGTAGGTGACGATGGCGTGCACCAGGCCATTGGGATAGCGGATGTGCAGCTTGCGGCCGAACGGCATGAACCAGTCGCTGGTCATGTGCCGGTCGGTGGTATCGCTGTCCATCTTCAGCAGCTTCTTCTGCAGGCCGGGGTTGTTGACCGGCGCGACCGCGCGGAAACGGAAACCGTACTCGCGCTGCTCGATGCTGAGCTTGGCCGGAACGGGCTTGTCGTACTGCCCGAAGGTGGCGCGGTGGACGAAGCTGAAGTGGGCGTTGTCGAAGGAGTTCTCCATCAGCCGCAGGCCGGAGACCTTCCACACTTCGTAGAACTGATGGATGACGCGGTAACCGGGCTCGGCCGCCTCGGGGAGGTCCGGGATCGGGGCGAGCGGCTCGTCCAGGCATACCCAGGCGTAGCCGTAGCGCTCCTCGGCGCGGAAGGCCCGCACCTTGGCGCGGTCGGTCGGCTTGTCGGGCGTCTGCGGAATCCGGGTGCAGGCGCCGCTGCCGTCGAACGACCAGCCGTGATACGGGCAGACCACATCGTCGCCCTCGACCCAGCCCAGCGAGAGCTTGGCGCTGCGGTGAGCGCAGCGGTCCTCGACGGCGTGGGGGCGGCCGGCGGAATCGAGCCATAGCACCAGATTCTCGCCCAGCAGGCGGAACGGCTTGGGGCCGTCCTGCAGGCGGCTCATGGGAATCACGGGGTACCAGAAACGACGCAGCGTCGGTTGTTGCGTCACGAGCATGGCGGTTTCTCCTCGAAAGGCAGCCCCCGCCCGTCCGGGCCGGCTTGTCCTCGTTGCTTGTCACGGATATCGGTCAGGCCGTGGGCACGACGCCTGTGCATACAGCCTTGTATACAGATCTGCATCAAGCGTGCCATGCTCCTTCACTCGCCAAGAGAACGCGCCGAATCAGCGACTTGCGGCAGTCGGCATGGCCGGCTCGGGCGATACCCGCGCCAAGGTGGGGCGGCAGTGCGCACCACGGTTGGGCATGCGCCAAACGAAAAGGCCGGCAGGATGCTGCCGGCCCGGGTCAAGCGCGATACGCCGTTTACGGCAGAACGGGCGGGTTGGGGAGGAACTCGAGGGAGTAGGCCTTCTTGTAATCCAGATCCTTGGGGACCATGCCCGCTTCGGCCATGAAGTCGAAGGTCGCCTTCCAGCGCGCGTCGGTCATCACGCCGATGCCCTGGGTGGTGGCGTCGCCGCCGGTAACCAGCGCGAACTCCTTCATCTTGGCGATGCCGAAGGCGATCTGCTCGTCGGTCATCTGCGGGTTGTCCTTCTTGATCAGCTCGTTGCCCGGCGCCGGGTTCTCGAAGTAGCTCTTCCAGCCCTCCATCGAGGCCTGCACGAAGCGACGGATCACGTCCGGCTTCTTCTCGATCATCGCCCGCGTGGTTTCCAACGTCTGGGCGTACGGCGGGTAGCCGTACTGCGCGAACAGGAAGATGCTCGGCTTCACCCCGCCCTGCTCCATGGCGAACGGCTCGGAGGTGACGTAGCCCTGCTGCACCACGGTCTTGTCGGCCAGGAAGGGGGCGACGCTGAAGGTGTAGGGGCGGATCATGTCGTCGGTGAAGCCGAAGGTGGCCTTCAACCAGGGCCAGAAGGTCTGCTGGGCGCCGGAGAACACGTACACCGGCTTGCCCTTGATCTCCTCCAGCGACTTCACGTGCGGATGCGCCAGCAGCGCCTGCGGGTCGCTCTGGAACGGCGCGGCGACGGTGACCACCGGCAGCCCTTCCTTGACGCTGTTAATGGCGCGGATGGGATAGCCCATGATGATGTCGTTCTGCCCGGCCAGCAGCAGCTGCAGGGTGTTCACCTGCGGGCCGCCCATGGTGATAGTCACGTCCAGCCCGTACTTCTCGTAGATGCCGGTGGCCTTGGCCTGGTAGAAGCCGCCGTGCTCAGCCTGGGCGAACCAGTTGGTGCCGAAGGTGACCTTGGTGAGCTTCTCGGCGGCGCCCGCCTGGCCGGCCGCCAGCACGCCGGCGACCACGGCCAGACCGCCGGCAGCCGCACGCAATGCCTTGAACGCGGCATTGATTCCCACTCGACCGTTCTCTCTCATCGTTGTGCTCCCAGAGTTGCGCATGAAGGCCCGCAGGCCGTCGTCGGAATCCGATCTCCCCGCCACGGCCGCCGCGAGGCGGCTGTATACAGGGAGATGTCCACAGCGATGAGCAAGCTGTGTGCCAATGCTCGCCGAGCCCGCGTCCCGGCTCGTTTTCGCCCCTCCCGACCGCCGCGGCCGGCGCCGCCCGGGCGGTCGCCGCCGCACCGGGCTGGCGCACGCGAGCGCCGATCGGCACCCAAACGGCTCGCGCAGAGCCGTTGATCCACCGGCGAGGGACCACACTTTGGGCGGGCGGGCGCGGCGGCGGCTGCGCCCGGTTGGGAAGGATCAGGAGAGCAGAGTCATGTCAGTCGTGTATCACGCCCTCGCCCGCCGCGCCCTGCCGAGCCTGGTAGGCGCGTTGGCGCTCGCCGCGGCCGGCGCGGGCATGGCGGCCGGCGCCGACCGGGCGCCGCCCTCCCCCTACGCCGATTCGGCCGCCGTCTACCCCGGCGATCCGCGGGCCGATCCGACGCGCATCAGCCCGGATCTGCGCAGCGACAGCGGCGCGCGGCGCGCCTCGCTGACCACGGCGATGAGCGAACAAGCCGACGTCTATGCCGGTGACCCGCGTCCCCGCCAAGCCGAGCGGCGCGGCGTCGCCGTCGGCACCGACGTTTCGCGGACGATCCCGGCGCAGACGCCGATGAGCGAGCAGGCCGACGTCTACGCTGGCGACCCGCGGGTGAGCGAGGTGGGCGCGGGCAGCGGCTGACGCGCGGTACGGGTTACGCCTCGGCGGCCCGCGCCGCCAGCTCCACCGAAGCCGGCTCCGGGCGCACCTGACCGGAGAGGCGGGCGACCCGTGCGCCCAGCGCACGAGCGATGGCCAGCTCGTCGTCGTCCACGCCGCGGCTGCCGTCGAAGCCGGTGACGGCCGAGGCGCCGTAGGGCGAGCCGCCTTTGCGGGTGCGCACCAGAGCCGGCACGCTGTGCGGCACGCCGACCAGGATCATGCCGTGCTGCAGGAACGGCAGCAGCAGCGACAGCAGGGTCATTTCGTTGCCCGAATGCATGCCGCCGGTGGAGGTGAACGCCGCGCCGACCTTGCCGATCAGCGCCCCCTGCCGCCACAGCGGCGCCACCTCGTCGATGAAGGCGCGCAGTGGCGTGCTCATCAGCCCGTAGCGGGTGGGCGAGCCCCAGACGATGCCGTTGGCCCAGACCAGATCCTCGGCGCTGGCCTGGGGCAGCGCGCGGTACTCGGCCTGCGCTTGGCGATAGTCGTCCCGAGTCGTGTCCACGCTGAATTCCGGCTCCGCCAGGGCGACCCGCCGCAGCCGCACCTGCGCCCCCTCCTCGGCGGCGCCCTCGGCCACCGCTCGGGCCAGCGCCAGGGTGCTGCCGTAGCGCGAATCGCAGATCACACAGACGCGCTTGTCGTCGCTCATCACTCACTCCTCATGTCACCGAACGCCCGACCGCCGGTCCGGCGCCCGAACAAAAGTGTATACAGGCAACCTCCGTGCCACCGTTCCAAAAAGCCTTGACCGCCGTCATCGGCGTGCGCGGGAACGGCTTCCGACCGCCTCACGCGAACCGTGCAGCGCACCATTTTGGTTCACATGCAACAACTTGGAGCACGACCGAAGAACCGAGCACCCCGTTTTCAAATGGCGCGCGACGGTTTATGGTGAACACATCCTGTATACAAATCGGGGGCCGAACGATGCTCGCCACCAGCGCCGAAGATCTTCTGATCCGGGCCAGCGTGCTCAACCCGATCGATGCCGAGCGGTGGGACTTCCACCGCGACGGCGGCCTGCTCATCCGCGACGGGCGCATCGCCGCCGTTGGTCCCATTGAGCGCTTCGCGGGCACGCCCGCCAGCCGCGTGCTGGAGCTCGACGGCCTGTTGGTGCCAGGCTTCGTCGACGTGCACATCCACTGGGTGCAGCATCACGTGCGCGGCCGCTTCCAGATGGATCTGATGGAATGGCTGCGGGAGCACATCTGGCCGGAGGAGATCGGTTTCGCCGACCCGGCGTTCGCGCGGCGCCACGCCCAGGCGTTCTTCGCCGACCTCGCCCGCGCCGGCACCACCATGGGCATGGCCTATTCCAGCCCGCACGCCGAGGCGCTGCGCATCGCCGCCGACGCCGCGATCGGCGACTGGCTGCTCGGCAACTCGATCATGGAGAAATCCGCGCCCGAGCCGCTGTGCCGCGCCAGCCCGGACAACGCCGAGCAGGTCGCCCCGCTGCTGCAGGAGCTGGGCCGCGAGCGCTACGCCATCACCCCGCGCTTCGCCCTCAACTGCAGCGCCGAACTGATGCGCCAGCTCGGCGCGCTGGCGCGGCGCGAGCGCGCCTTCGTCCAGACCCATCTGGCGGAATCGCCGAACGAGATCCGCGAAGTGTGCGCCGCCTTTCCGGAGGCGAGCGACTACACCGACATCTACGACCGCGCGGGCCTGCTCACCCCGCGCACCGTCCTGGGGCACTGCATCCACCTGTCCGAGCGCGAGTACGCCACCCTGGCCGCGCGCGGCGCTTGGATCGCCCACTGCCCGAGCAGCAACGAGGCGCTCGATAGCGGCCTGATGAACCTGGCGGCGGTGCGCCACCACGGCATCCGCTACGCGCTGGCCTCCGACGTCGGCGCCGGCCCCAGCCACAGCATGCTGCACGTCATGCAGCGCTTCCTCGCCCTGCACCGCCGCGCCGGCGTCCCGGTCACGCCGCAGGAAGCGCTCTACGGCGCCACCCTGGCGGGCGCGCACTGCCTAGGCCGCGGCAACGAGGCCGGCAACTTCGCGCCCGGCAAGCGGGCGGATTTCGTACTGCTGCCGAAAACCGCGAGCACCACCTCGCCCGCCGGCTGGCTGGAGGAGCTGCTCACCGGCAGCACCGCCGAGCTGGAGCGGCGGCCGCTGCAAACCTGGATACGCGGCGAGCCGGTCGATTTCGCCGCGCTGGAGGCGGCAACCGAACCGGCGTAAGGCATTGCGCCTGGCCATGGGGCTAGACAGGGCGGTCGCTGCCGCGTCCCGCCCTCGCGGGCCAGCGCATGCACCCACCGAACGTGTTTTGCCGTACGCGGCAACCGGCAGCTGAGCCGATGGCGTGAGCCATCCACCGCCGCTGCTCGCCCCCGCCCCGTTGTTCTGCCTCACCCCGCCCCGGCGCGCGCCAGCAGCCGCAGCAGGGCGATGCGGTTGACCTGCTCCACCGCGGTCGCCAGCTCGGTGTCGCGGTCGTTGCGCAAACGCCGCTCGAAGGCCTCCAGGATCTCGCGCCGGTGGCGGCCGCGCACCGCCATGATGAACGGAAAGCCGAAGCGCGCGCGGTACGCCTCATTAAGACGCTGGAAGCGCGCGAATTCCTCGGGGCTGCATTGATCCAGCCCCGCCCCCGCCTGCTCGGCGCTGGAGTCCGCGGTCAGTTCGCCGCGGATCGCCGCCTTGCCGGCCAGATCCGGGTGAGCGCGCAGCACCTCCAGCTGCCGTTCGCGGTCGGCGGCGGTGAACACCGCCGCCAGCTTCGCCGCCAGCCCCTCCGCCGTATCGGCTTCGGGCCCCAGCCCCGCCGCGTGAGCGAGCCGGGCGATCCAGGGCGAGTGCTCGTAGACGTCGCCGTAGGCGGCGACGAAGGCGTCCGCGTCCAAGCCGCTGGGGCGCGGGTCAAGCATGTGCCGGTCAGCCATGGTGCTCCATCCAGTGACGGGCGATGTCGATGCGGCGGGCGAACCACACCTGGTCGTGGGAACGGACGTATTTCAGGAAGCGCTCCAGCGCCGCCGCCCGGCCCGGCCGCCCCACCAGCCGGCAGTGCAGACCGATCGACAGCATGCGCGGCTGCTCGGCCCCTTCCTGGTAGAGGAAATCGAAAGCGTCGCGCAGGTAGGCGAAGAACTGATCGCCGCTGTTGAAGCCGCCGGGGCTGGCGAAGCGCATGTCGTTGGCGTCGAGGGTGTAGGGCACGACCAGATGACGCTTGCCCTCCACCTCGGTCCAGAACGGCAGCTCGTCGCTGTAGTCGTCGGCGTCGTACAGGAAGCCACCGTGCGCCACCACCAGCCGGCGGGTGTTGGGGCTGGTGCGGCCGGTGTACCAGCCCAGGGGTGGGCTGCCGGCGGCGCGGGTGAGGGCCTCCACCGCGCGGGCGATGTGCTCGGCCTCGACCGACTCGGGCACGTACTGATAGTCGATCCAGCGGTAGCCGTGGCTACAGATCTCGTGCCCCTCGCGCACCATGGCGCGGATCGCCTCGGGGTAGCGCTCGGCCGCCATGCCCACGGCGAAGATGGTCAGCGGAATCTCATAGCGGCGGAACAGCCGCAGCAACCGCCACACCCCGACCCGGCTGCCGTACTCGTAGATCGACTCCATGCTCATGTGCCGCACGCCCAGCCGGGCGTCGGCGCCGATCATCTCCGATAGGAACGCCTCGGAGGCGCGGTCGCCGTGGAGGATGCAGTTCTCGCCGCCCTCCTCGTAATTCAACACGAACTGCACGGCCACCCGCGCGCCGCCCGGCCAACGCGGGTCGGGCGGGTTCGCGCCGTAGCCGATGAGATCTCGGGGATAGGCCCGGGGATCCATGGTGACAACTCCTGTTCAACTTCTCTATTGCTTTTGTATACAAAACTGTTGTGTCATTGTCGACAATGACAACACCCATTCCTCGGTCGCCATGCGGGAGCAAGCGATGAGCCGCCTTACCACACACGTACTCGATACCGCCTCGGGCCGCCCCGCCGCCGACCTGCGCATTCGCTTGTCGCGGCTGGAGGACGGACAGGAACTGCCGTTGGGGGAATGCAAGACCAATGCCGACGGCCGCTGCGATTGGCCGCTGTTGGAGGGCGAGGCGCTGCGCCCCGGCTGCTACCAGCTGGTGTTCGAGGTCGGCGCCTACTTCCGCGCCCAGGGCGTGGCGCTGCCGCAGCCGCCATTCCTCGACGAGGTGGTGGTGCGCTTCGGCGTCGCCGAGGCGGAGCAGCACTACCACGTGCCGCTGCTGGTTTCGCCATACGGTTACAGCACTTACCGCGGCAGCTGACGGGACATCGAGGCGTTAGCGGGGGAACGGAAATGGAAGCGCATCTGCACGAATGGGCCAATCTGCTGATCCGCTGGCTGCACCTGACGGCGGGCATCGCCTGGATCGGCGCTTCGTTCTACTTCAACTGGCTGGAGAACCGGCTGGAGCGCGACGGGCCGCGCCCGGCGGGCGTAGCCGGCACGCTGTGGGCCATCCACGGCGGCGGTTTCTACTACCTGCAGAAATTCCAGGTCGCGCCGGAGCGGCTGCCCGAGCGGCTGCACTGGTTCAAGTGGGAGGCGTACTACACCTGGATCAGCGGCTTCCTGCTGCTGGCGGTGGTCTACTACCTCAACGCCCGCACCAATCTGATCGATCCGGCGGTGGCCGATATCTCCCCCGCCGCGGCCACCGCCATCGGCGTCGGCACGCTGCTCGGCGCCTGGCTGGTCTACGACGGCCTGTGCCGCTCGCCGCTGGGCAGGAAACCCGCGCTGCTGGCCGTGGTGGGCTTCGGCCTGCTGACGCTGCTGGCCTGGGGACTGAGCCAGGTGTTCAGCGGCCGCGGCGCCTACATCCACGTCGGCGCCGCCATCGCCACCTGCATGGTGGCGAACGTGTTCTTCGTGATCATTCCGGGCCAGCGCGCCATGGTGGAGGCCATGAAAGCCGGCGTGGCGCCCGACCCCGCCAAGGGCAAGGCCGGCGCCATGCGCTCGCGCCACAACAACTACCTGACCCTGCCGGTGCTGTTCATCATGATCAGCAACCACTTCCCCAGCACCTACGGCAGCGCCTGGAACTGGCTGATCCTGGCCGCGTTGACGGCAGCGAGCATGCTCATCCGCCACTACTTCAACGTCCGCCATCTGCCCCGATTCAAGGCGTGGATGCTGCCGGCGGCGGGGCTGGCGCTGGCCGCGATCGTGGTGGCCACGGCGCCGGCGCCCACCGCCCCTGCCACGGCCGAGCCGGTGGCGTTCGCCGAAGTGGAGCAGGTAATCCGGGAGCGCTGCGCGGTCTGCCACGCCGCCAATCCGACCTTCGCCGGCTTCACCGCGCCGCCCAAGGGCGTGCGGCTCGACACCGCCCGCGACATCGAACTGCACCGCAACCTGATCGGCCAAGTGGCGGTCACCACGCGCATCATGCCGCCCGGCAACCTCACCCAGCTCACCGAGGACGAGCGCGCACTGCTGGGCCGCTGGATCCAGGCCGGCGCCACCATCCCCGATTCGGAGGCACCATGAGCATTTCCTCGACCGATCCCACTGCTCGTTACCTCAACCTCGCCGCCGCCCGGCTCGGCGCGCGCGTACTGTCGGTCACCGACGAGTTCTTCGCCCCCGCCGAGCGCATGCTCGCCGAGTCCGCGCCGGTGTTCATACCGGACAAGTACGACGATCACGGCAAGTGGATGGATGGCTGGGAAACGCGGCGCCGGCGCGGCGTCGGCCACGACACCGCGGTGATCGCGCTCGGCGCGGCGGGGCTGATCCATGCCCTGGAAATCGATACCAGCCACTTCACCGGCAACTACCCCATGGCCGCCTCGGTCGAGGGCTGCTGGCTGGACGAGGGCGCATCCCTGGCCGAGGCTGACTGGCAGCCGCTGCTGCCGGTCACGCCGCTGCAGGGCAACCACCGCCACGTGCTGACACCGGCGCGCGTCGCTCCCTGCAGCCATCTGCGGCTGCACATCTACCCCGACGGCGGCATCGCCCGCTTCCGCGCCTACGGCACGCCCGTAGTCGACTGGGCGCGACTGCGCGGCGAAGAGATGGAACTGTCGGCGGCGCGGCTCGGCGGCATGGTGCTGGCCTACAGCGACGCCCACTACGGTCGGCCCGACGCGCTGCTCTACCCTGGCCGCGGCGTAAACATGGGCGACGGCTGGGAAACGCGCCGCCGCCGCGAACCGGGCTTCGACTGGTGCGTGATCGCGCTCGGCCACAGGGGCAAGATCGTCCGGCTGGAGGTCGACACCGCCTTCTTCAAAGGCAACTACCCGGCCGAGGTATCGGTGCAGGCGGCCTGCCTCGACGCCGACGCCGATCCGGCCGTGGTGCGCACCGCCAGCATGTTCTGGCCGACCCTGCTGCCGCCGCAGCCGCTCGGCCCCGACGCCATCCATCACTTCCGCGCCGAGCTGCAGGCGATGGGACCGGTCACCCACGTCCGGCTCAACATCCATCCCGACGGCGGCATGAGCCGCTTCCGGGTGTTCGGCGAGGCCTGCGACTGACCGCCCGGCCGCGCCGCCATGGGGAGCCGCCCGTGCATACCTTGATACCGCAACCGCTGACGCCGGAGGCGTTCGCGCCATACGGCGAGGTGATTGACACCCGCGATCGCGATTACTTCCTGATCAACGGCGGCCAGTGCCGCCGCTACCACCGGCTGGCGGCGGTCGAGCTGGCGCAGGACGGACGGGCGGTGCTCAGCATCTTCCGCCCCGAACCGGTGCGCCTGCCGCTGCGCCTGACCCTGATGGAGCGCCATCCGCTGGGCAGCCAGGCCTTTGTGCCGTTGCACGGACAGCCCTATCTGGTAGTGGTCGCGCCGCCCGGCGAGCCGCCAGCGCCCGAGGCGCTGCGCGCCTTCGTGGTGCGCGACGGCGAGGGCGTGAACTACCGCGCCGGCACTTGGCATCACCCGCTGCTGGCCTTGGCGGCGGGCGACTTCCTGGTGGTGGACCGGGAAGGACCGGGCGCCAACTGCGACGAGCGACCGCTGGACGAGGTCTGGCTTCGGGATGGGTAGCGTCCGCCGCGCGGTCTGTTGCCCAGCCGGCGACTTCCTGGATACATTGCCGAAGCACAACGCATACGGAATTCCCTAAGCCATGGCAGTCGCTCCCGAAACCGTAGACATCGCCTCCCAGAACCTGCTGGACGCACCGAAGACGGCTCGCGGCGGCAAGAAGAGCGGCAAGGGCCGCAAGGTCACCGATCAGACCATCTATGACGCCATCTACGAAGCGGTGCTCAGCCAGCGCCTGCCGCCCGGCTCGCGCCTGCCGGAAATCGCGCTGGGCGAGCTGTTCGGCGTGAGCCGCTCGATCGTGCGCAAGGCGCTCACCCGCCTGGCCTCGGACCACGTCATCGAGCAGCGCCCGAACCAGATCGCCATGGTGGCCAAGCCCAGCGTCGAGGAGACCCGCCAGATCTTCGAGGCGCGCCGGGTGGTCGAGGGCGAGGTGATCCGCCTGACCGCCGGCCGGCTCAGCAAGGCCGACGTGCAGGAGCTGCGGCAGCTGATCAAGGCCGAGAAGAGCGCGCACGAAAGCGGGCGCGATCAGGACCGCGTGCACCATTCGATGGCAATCCATCAGTTCCTGGCCAATCGCTGCCCCAATCAGGTGCTCGCGCAGATCCTGCGCGACCTGGTGCTGCGCACCTCCATCGTCATCGCGCTGTACAAGGTGCCAGGCATGAGCGCCTGCTACCTCGGCGACGATCACGCCCGCATCGTCGACCTGGTGGCCAAGGGTAAGGGCGACGAGGCCGCGGCCTTGGCGCGCAAGCACTTGGAAACCTTGGAGAGCCGGTTGGACCTCGACGAGCACCCCCGCCCCATCGACCTGGCCAGCATCCTGCTGTCCTGAGCGGGCCCGGCGTCGGGCATGACGACAAGGCACGGATGATCTTGTATACAAGACAGGGGTCGCGGGCACGGAGCTTGCACTCGAAAGTGACCGAACAGCCCACGGAAACGAGGAGAAAGGCGTGAGCCGAACCCTGCTACTGAAGAACGCCACGGTCGTGGCGACCATGGACGACGACCACCGCGAGATCGCCGACGGCGCGGTGTATGTGCGCGGCAATCGCATCGAGGCGGTCGGCCCCAGCCACGAGCTGCCCGCCGAGGCCGACGAGGTGATCGATCTGCGCGGCCACGTGCTTCTGCCCGGCCTGGTCAACACCCACCATCACATGTTCCAGACCCTGACCCGGGCGCTGCCCGCCGCGCAGAACGCCGAGCTGTTCGACTGGCTCAGCGCGCTGTTCCCGGTCTGGGCGCGCATCACCCCGGAGATGATGACCGTCTCGGCCGAGACCGCCATGGCCGAGCTCATCCTCTCCGGCTGCACCACCGCCGCCGATCACGCCTATTTCTACGTCAACGGCTCGCGGCTGGAGAACAACATCGAGGCCGCGCAGCGCGTCGGCATCCGCTACCACCCGGCGCGCGGCGCCATCACCCGGGGCCGCAGCAAGGGCGGCCTGCCGCCGGACGAGGTGGTGGAGCACGACGAGGACGCGGTGCTGCGCGACATGCAGCGGGTCATCGAGGCGTATCACGACCCCAGCCCCGACGCCATGCTGCGCATCGCCGTCGGCCCCTCCTCGCCGTTCACGGTGTCCTCCGACCTGATGCGCGAGAGCGCCAGGCTGGCGCGCGCCTACGGCGTCAACATGCATACCCACACCGCCGAGAACAGCAAGGACGTGGCCTTCTGCCGCGAGCATTACGGCATGACCCCGGCGCAGCTGGTCGAGGAGCTGGGCTGGGTGGGCGCCGACACCTGGCACGCGCACTGCGTGCACCTGGACGATTACGGCGTGCGGCTGTTCGCCCGTACCGGCGCCGGCGTGGCCCACTGCCCCTGCTCGAACATGCGCCTGGCCTCCGGCATCGCGCCGATCCGCAAGATGCTCGACACCGGCGTCAAGGTCGGCCTGGGCGTGGACGGCACCGCCTCCAACGACGGCAACGACCTGCTCGGCGAGGCGCGCCAGGCGATGCTGTTGGCGCGGGTGCGCGACCAGGACCCGACCGCCATGTCGGCGCGCGAGGCGCTGTGGCTGGCCACCCGCGGCGGCGCGGCGGTGCTCGGCCGCGACGACGCCATCGGCCGGCTGCAGCCGGGCTACTGCGCCGACATGATCGCCATCCGCCTGGACGACATCGGCTTCGCCGGCGGCCAGATCGACCCGCTGGCCTCGCTGCTGTTCTGCGCCCCCCGGCGCGTGGCCTACAGCGTGATCAACGGCCGGGTGGTGGTGCGGGAAGGCCAGCTCACCACCGTCGAGCTGCCGGTATTGGTGGAGCGGCACAACCGCCTGGCCCGGCAGCTGGTCGACGGCTGAAGGGTAGAGCGGACCGCCCGGGCGCCCAGACCGCCGCCCGGGCGATCCGGCGTTCGGGACGAGCCGCCATGGCCACCAAGCTGCGCATCCACGCCCCCGCCGTGATCTACTTCGACGCGGTGCGCCGCGCCGGCTCCATCCGCGGCGCCGCGCGGCGGCTGCACGTCGCCTCATCGGCGGTCAACCGCCAGATCCTCAAGCTCGAAGACGAGATCGGCATGCCGCTGTTCGAGCGGCTGCCCGGCGGCCTCAAGCTCACCGCTGCCGGCGAGGTGTTCGCCCGCCACGCCATCATGGTGCTGCAGGACGCCGAGCGTGCCCGCTCCGAGCTGGACGCCATCAAGGGCCTGCGCACCGGCCACGTCGAGCTGGCCACGGTCGAGGGCGTCACCGCCGATCTGCTGCCGGCGGTGATCGGCCGCATGCGCGAGCATTTCCCCAAGGTCACCATCGGCGTCACCGCCATGGGCTCGCGCGCCATCCCCGAGGCAGTCGCCAGCGGCGCCGCCGATCTCGGCTTGGCCTTCGCCCTGCAACGCAGCGCCGAGCTGCACCAGATCGCGCGGGGCCGCTTCCGGCTCGGCGCCGTGCTCGCGCCCGGCCATCCGCTGGCGGGACGCCGGGAGCTGAACTTCGCCGCCTGCGCCGAGTTCCCGCTGATCCTGGCCAAGGCCGATCTGTCGGTTCACCACCTGCTCAAGCCAGCCATGGCCCGCGCCGGCATCGAGGTCAAGGGCGCGATCGAAACCAGCTCGCTGGAGCTGAGCCAGGAGCTGGCCCGGCGCGGCTTAGGCATCGCCTTCCAGACCCGCATCGGCCTGGAGGAGGCGCTGCGGCGCGGCGAGCTGCTACACATCCCGCTCCACGACACCTGCCCGATCTACAGCGACCTGGGCCTCTACGCCCGCGCCGGCCGCGTCCTGCCGGTGGCGGTCGACGCCTTCGCGCACATGCTCGCCGAGGAGATCGCCGCGCGCGAAAGCCAGGAGAGCGCGCGCTTCCCCGGTATGTCCTAGCTAGGGCATGGCAGGACAGCAACCAGTGCGTGTCTCCCCCTTGCGGGGGAGGGGTACAAACAAACCGCGAAGCGCGACCGATTGCTACGCAACCGCCATTCTCACCAAGGTCAGCTCCATTAAGCACATTGCATTGCCGGCACGGCTTGAAGCGGACGCTCGTAAGAACTGGATGCCCGCTTGCGCGGGCATCCAGGGGTACGGCCCCCGCGGCCCGCGCTGTCCGCCGAATCCACGCGCCCCCGCGGAGTCGGCTCTGCAGTGGTGCTTCGCGATTTGCTCGAACCGCTCTCCCCCACAAGGGGGAGGGACCATATAGGGCGATCGCCGTGCCCGACCACAGCTAGGCACATCGGTTCGGCATCCGTAGCTGACGATGTGTGCATACGCTGCGCCGAGCCCGCGAGATGGGCCGCGGTGCAGGCCTCGTGCCGCCTCTCGATCCCGCGCCGTCCGACCATCTGGCCGTTGCCGTTTCGGCATCGGCTCGGTCGAAAATCTGTGCTTTCTGGCTACACGCCGCCCGGCGCAGACTGGTCGCATCGATCCAGCAATCACCGGAGGCGATATGCACAGCACGCTTCAGGCCGTCCGGGTCGACCGGGCGGCGCTCCCCATCATCGACATCGGCGGGCTGCGCTCGCCGCACGCCGCCGACCGCCGCGCCGTCGGCGAGGCGCTGCGCGCCGCCTGCCTCGACAAGGGCTTCTTCTACATCCGCAATCACGGCATCGACCCCGCCCTGCAGCAGCGCCTGTTCGCCGCCGCCAAGGCGTTCTTCGACCTGCCGCTCGAGCGCAAGCTCGCGGTGGACAAAGCCAAGTCGCGCGCCAACCGCGGCTACGAGCCGCTGCGTGGGCAGACGCTGGAACCCGGCGCGCCGCCCGACCTCAAGGAGGGGTTCTACATCGGCCAGGAGTTGGCGGAGGACCATCCCGCGGTGCTGTCCGGCCGCTTCAACCAAGGTCCGAACCAATGGCCGGACCTGCCGGGCTTCCGGCCGGTGATGGAGGCGTACTACCGAGCGATGGACGAACTGGCCGCGCTGGTCATGCGAGGTCTGGCGCTGTCGCTGGACCTGCCGGAGGACTACTTCGCCGGCTACTGCCGGCAGCCCCTGTCCACCCTGCGCCTGCTGCACTACCCGCCGCAGCCGGCCCAGTCGGCGCCGAACGAGAAGGGCTGCGGCGCGCACACCGACTTCGGCGGCATCACCCTGCTGCTGCAGGACGACAACCCGGGGCTGCATGTCTGGGACCAGGCCAGCGGCAGCTGGATTCACGCCGATCCGATTCCGGGCACCTACGTGGTCAACCTCGGCGACATGATCGCCCGCTGGACCAACGACCGCTACCGCTCGACCCTGCATCGGGTGGTTAACATCTCCGGTCGCGAGCGCTACTCCGTGCCCTTCTTCTACTCGGGCAATCCCGACCACGAGGTGCGCTGCATCCCCTCCTGCCTGGCGCCGGGCGAGACACCCAAGTATCCGCCGGTGACCGTCGAGCAGCACCTGATCGAAATGTATCGGCGGACCTATGCCTGAGGCGCCGGCGATGCAGGATATCGTGCTCATCCACGGCGCCTGGGCGGGCAGCTGGGTCTGGGACGGCATCGTCCCGGGCCTGCGCGCGGCGGGCTTCCGGCCGCATGCGTTGGATCTTCCGGGCAACGGCAGCGACGGCCTGCCCGCGGCGGAGGTCACGCTCGAACGCTACGTCGAGCATGTGCTGGCGTGCCTGGCACGCCTATCGGGCCGGGCATGCCTGGTGGCCCATTCCGGCGGCGGCGTCACCGCCACGCAGGTGGCCGAGGCGGCGCCGGACAAGGTGGCCGGCGTGATCTACGTCGCCGGCATGATGCTGCCGTCCGGCATGAGCTTCGCCGAGCTCATGGCGCCGCTCAAAGCGGCCGATCCCGAAGCGGCCGGCATCGTCCCGCACTTGCGCTGGAACGACGACCGCAGCGCCAGTTCGGTGCCGCCCGAGGCGGCGCGGCGCATTTTCTTCCAGAACGCCCCCGCCGAGGCGGCGGTCGCCGCCGCCGCCCGTCTCACCCCGCAGCCGGAACGCGCCCGCGCCGCCAGCCCCCGCTGGACGGCCGAGCGCTTCGGCCGCGTGCCGCGCCTGTACATCGAAGCCCTGGAGGATCGCTCGGTGGTGCCGGCGGCGCAGCGGCGCATGCAGGCCCTGGTGCCGGGCGCGCGGGTGGTGTCGCTGCGCAGCGATCACGCGCCGCAGCTGTCCGCGCCCGCCGAGCTGCTGGTCGCCATGCGGCCGTTCCTCGCCGAGCTGGCCGCCGCGGCCGAAGGCACGGCTGTTGCATAGACCGACCGCATCCGGCCACGCAGGTCGGTCTTCCTGAAGAACATCACGCTAACCGGAGCAAGACCATGACCAAACGCTTCCTGAAGCATTCGGTGCTCGCCCTGAGCCTGTTGTCCGTCGCCGGCTCCGCCGCCGCGGCCGAGAAGGTTCGCTGGCTCAACGACTGGCTGCCCGCCGGCGACAAGGCGGTGATCTACCTGGGCGTGGCAAAGGGCCTGTTCGCCGCCGAAGGCATCGAGGTCGAGATCGCCTCCGGCCGCGGCGGCAGCGACGTCGTCACCAAGCTCGCCACCGGCTCGGCCGACATGGGCACCGCTGGCCTGGGCGCGCTGCTGCAGGCCAAGGCGCAGGCGCCGGTCGCCGTCTCCGCGGTGATGTCGATCTACACCAAGCAGCCCGACGCCATCCTGGCCGACGCCGCGCTCGGCCTGAAGACGCTCAAGGACTTCAAGGGCAAGACGCTGGCCACGCCGACCTTCTCGGCCTCCAACGTGCTCTGGCCGCTGGTGCTCGAAGCCAACGGCATGAAGCCCGAGGACGTCAAGATCATGAAGGTCGATCCCGGCGCCATGGGCCCGATGATGGCCAACGGCCAGGTGGACGGCACCATCAACTGGGTCACCAAGCTGCCGGGCTTCGAGGATCTGATGAACAAGGCCGGCAAGACCATCGCGGTCATTCCCTGGTCCGACTACGGCTTCGAGGGCTACGGCCTGTCGGTGGTCGCCTCGGACAAGTTCATCAAGGAGAAGCCGGAGCTGGTGCGCAAAGTGGTGAAGGTCTACCGCCAGGCGCTGCAGATGGCGGTGGCCGACCCGCAGGCCGCCGGCAACGCCATCAAGGCCCTGGTGCCGGAGATCGACGCCACGGTGGCCGCCAAGGAGTTCGCCGCCTCCGTCTCGCTGATCGACAACGAGATCAGCAAGAAGGACGGCCTGGGCGCCTTCGAGCCCAAGCTGCTCGCCAAGACCTGGGAGTGGGTGGCCAAGGCTCAGTCCATGCCGCTGGACAAGCTCGATCCGGAGACCGCGGTGAACCGCAGCTTCGTCGCCGAGTAAGCCCTCTCGCTCACCGGAACGCGGGCTCGCCCCGCGTTCCGGCCTCTCCCGCCCGCACCAACATCGGGCGGCCACGCACCAAGCTCGGTCGTGGCCGCCCCGCGGCACCCGCGCCTAGGCCGGCCGGCCGACGCAGCCGCCCGCCGCGGCCTGCGCCTCCTCGCTCAGCCGCTGGGCGATCATGCGCCGCACCTTGACCGAAGCGCCGTCGAGGGCGAAGCGCACGAACTCGTGGGTGCCGGCCTCGTCCTGCTGCGCCTGGATGACGGCGAGGAGCTCGCGATCCTCCTCGAAAGTGAGCGCATAGAGCCGACGCACCTCGGCGTCGGCCTCCGCATCGCTCACCGCGTAGTTGCGCAGGTGCAGCCAGAAGTAATGGCTAGTCCGCTCCGTCTCCGGCGTGATGAAGTTGTAGCTGAAGGAGCGGAACCCGGCGTCGCGGTTGGCCTCGGTGCGCTCGGTGCCGGCGTCGATCGCGCCGAAGTCCACGCCGCTGACCGCCGGCGGCACGCACCAGTAGTACTGCCAGCGGTCGGTCAGCCCCTGGAAACGGCCGTAGCGCTGCATCAGCGGTACCGGCGGCGCGTTCTCGATCCAGCGATAGGCGATCACCCGGTCGGCTTCGGCCACCAAGGTCACCGGCACGCCCTCGCCGGCGGCGTTGCCGATGGTGCGCGGATGCACGTAGCTGGTGTGGGAGGGATCGACCAGGTTGTCGCAGATATTCAGGTAGTTGCTGGCGACATGCAGGTAGTTGCCGTCGATCAGCGCCCAGCCCGGCCGGCCGTACTGCGGGATATCGATGATGGCGGCCGGATCGGCCAGCGCCGGGTCGCCCATCCAGATCCACACCGCGTTGTACTTCTCGTGCAGCGGGTAGCCGTGCACGTGCGCGCCCTGCGGGATGCGATCCTGCCCGGGAATGTGCACGCACCGCCCGCCCTCGGCGAAACGCGCGCCGTGGTAGCCGCACTGCACCTCATCATCCACCAGCCGCCCGAGGGACAGCGGCAGCAGCTTGTGCGGACAACGGTCGCGCAGCGCCACCGGGCGGCCGTCCCGGCGGCGGTAAGCGACGATGGATTCGCCGAGCACACGGCGGCTCAACAGGTGGCGGCCGAGCTCATGGCTCCAGGCCAGCACGTACCAGGCGTTACGGATGAAACCACTCATCGCGGGGTCCTCTATGCAGCGGTTTGGCTAGGCGTACGGCCTTGAAGCTATTTCCGCCGCAAGAAGCGATAAAGCGGGTATTCTGGTATCCACTGTTCCAAAATCGGCACAATCCCCATGCACCCTGACCCGACCAGCATGATCTGGTTCGCGCAGATCGCCGACGCCGGCGGTCTCAGCGCCGCCGCCCGGCGCCTGGGCATCCCCGCCAGCACCCTGAGCCGCCGCCTGCGCGAACTGGAGGCCGAGCTCGGCATCCGCTTGCTCGAACGCACCACGCGGCGCGTGCGCCTGACCGAGGCCGGCGAGCTGTTCTACCGCCACTGCCGCGAGTTGCGCGAAACCGTCGAGGCCGCGCGCGCCGCCGTCGGCGCGCTACAGTCCGCCCCACGCGGCAGCCTGCGGGTAGCCTCGTCGTACACGCTCGGCGTGCACGGACTCTCGCCCCTGCTAGCCGACTTCCTGCTGCGCTATCCGGACATCGACATCCAGCTGCAGCTCACCGACCGCACCGTCGACCTGGTCGCGGAAGGCATAGACGTCGGGCTCCACGCCGGTCCGCTCGACCAGCTCGGCTACAGCCATCGGCTGCTGGGCAGGGGCACGATGTACCTCTACGCCAGCCCCGCCTACCTGGCCGCCCGCGGCCGTCCCGAACGCCCGGCCGATCTGCGCGCGCACCTCATCGCCGCGCAGAGCGCCGGCGCGGACACCGCCGCCGGGGCGCTGACCTGGCGGCTGTTCGGCCCGCGCGGGCAGCAGGAGGAGGTGATCGTGCGCCCGAGCCTGGTCAGCAATGAGGCGGTCGCCGCTCTGAACGTCGCGGCGGCCGGCGGCGGCATCTTTCTGGGCACCGAGATCGTCACCCGCCCCTACCTGCGCAGCGGCGCGCTGCAGCGGGTGCTGCCCGATTGGCGCGGTCCGACGCTGGAATTCCACGCCGTGTTCCCCAGCCGGCGCGAGCTGCCGCCCAAGGTGCGGGTGTTCATCGATTATCTGAGCGAGCGCTTGAGCCGCGAGTTGGGCTGAGGGCGGAGCCGCGTCCTGGCGTGACGTCGGCCGCAGGGCTTCGTTGACTCGTCATGCCCGCCCCCCGCGAAAGCGGGGGGCGGGCATCCAGGCGTACGGGTCGCCGCCAGCGTTGTCCACCAAGCCTGCAGGCGCTGTTGAGTCAGCCTTTCGCGGGAGCGCATCTCTTACTTCCCTCACCCCTCGCGGGAGCGGGGGAGGGAGATTTAGAGGGCGATCGCCCTGCCTAGGGCCAGCTGCACCGCTACGCCGGCAGCGGCACGCTGTCGATGCGCTCCAGCCAATGCTCCTTCTGGGCGCGCGGCAGGAAGGAAGCGACGATGGAGTTGCGCGCCAGCCGGCGGATGTCCTTGGCGTCCAGCCCCAGCCCCCGCTGCACCGCCAGGTAGTTGTCCAGCACGTAGCCGCCGAAGTAGGCCGGATCGTCGGAATTGACCGTCACCCGCAGGCCCATGCGGAGCAGGCGCTTGAGGTTATGGTCCTCGATCCGCTCGAACACCCTGAGCTTGACGTTGGAGAGCGGACAGACGGTCAGCGGCACGTCGGCCTCCAGCAGCCGCTCGCACAGCGCCGGATCCTGCTCGCAGCGCACGCCATGGTCGATGCGCGCCACGCCCAGCAGGTCCAGCGCCTCGCGAATGTAAGCCGGCGGCCCCTCCTCGCCGGCATGGGCGACGGCGAAGAAGCCCTCCTCCCGGGCGCGCTCGAACACGCGCTGGAACTTCGACGGCGGGTGCCCGACCTCGGCGGAGTCCAGGCCCACGGCGTGGATACGGTCGCGCCAGGGCAGCGCCTCTTCCAGGGTGGCCATGGCCTCGTCCTCGCTGCGATCGCGCAGGAAGCAGAGGATGAGCCGGGACGTAAGCCGCCGCTCGCGCCTGGCTTCGTCCAGGGCGCGGCCGATGCCCTCCATCACGGTGTCGAACGACACCCCGCGGGCGGTGTGGGTCTGCGGATCGAAGAAGATCTCGGCGTGGACCACGCCGTCGCGGTGCGCGCGCTCGAGATAGGCGCGCGTGAGCAGGTAGAAATCCTCGGCGTCGCGCAGCACCGCGGCGCCCTGATAGTAGAGATCGAGGAACTGCTGCAGGTTGCCGAAACGATAGGCCGCGCGCAGCGCCTCCTCGCTGTCGTAGCGCAGCGCGATGCCGTGCTTGGCCGCCAGCGCGAACATCAGCTCGGGCTCCAGCGCGCCTTCGATGTGCAGATGCAGCTCCGCTTTGGGCAGGGCGCGGATGAAGGCCGCCATGCCGTCGTCTGGCCGAGTCAGATTGTCCATTCCGCCAACCTCGCAGCGGGCGGCGCGCTCTTCGCCGGCGCCGCCGTCATTCCGCCAACCGGTTCGCGCCCCGGCGCAACCGGGCCTTCACCGCGTCCAGCTCGTTCGAGTTCCCGCCCACGGCCCCACCTCACAAAATGGGGCCGCCCCGCCACCGCGGGCATGGCCATCCCCCCGCCGCGCGAGGGGATGCCCCCTCGGCCGCGGCTACTTCGGCAGCGAGCCCTCGACGCCCTCGACATACCAGTTGATCGACATCATCGCGTCGAACGGCAGCTCCGCGCCGGCGGCAACCTTGAGCGCGCCGCTCTGATCCTTGATCGGTCCGGCGAACGGCTTGAGCGTGCCGTCGATGATGGCCTGCCGTTTCTCCTCGAAGAGCTGGACCACGTCGGCCGGCAGCGCCGGGTTCAGCGGCGCCATGGCGATCATGCCTTCCTTCATGCCCCAGTGGATCTGATGAGTATCCCAGGCGCCGGCCAGCACCTTCTTGACCGTGTCGATGTAGTAGCCGCCCCACTGGATGGTGGTGCCGGTCAGGTGCGCCTTGGGCCCGAACTTGGACATGTCGGAGTCCCAGCCGAAGGCGTACACGCCCTTTTCCTCGGCGGTCTGGACGATGGCCGGCGAGTCGGTGTTCTGGCCCAGCACGTCGGCGCCCTGCGCGATCAGCGCTTCGGCCGCCTGCCGCTCCTTGGCCGGGTCGTACCAGGTGTTCACCCAGACCACCTTGGTCTTCATGTTCGGGTTGACGCTGCGCGCGCCCAGGGTCATGGCGTTGATGTTGCGAATCACCTCGGGGATGGGATAGGAGGCGACCACGCCCAGGACGCCGGTCTTGGACACCTTGCCGGCCACCACGCCCTGCAGGTAGGCGCCCTCGTAGGTGCGGGCTTCGTAGGTGCTGACGTTCTTGGCGGTCTTGTAGCCGGTGGCGTGGGCGAAGTAGACCTTGGGCTGGCTCTGCGCCACCTTCAGGGTCTGGTTCATGTAGCCGAACGAGGTGGTGAAGATCACCTTGTGCCCGCTGGCGGCGAGCTGGCGGATCACCCGCTCGGCATCGGCGCCTTCCGGCACGCTTTCGATGTAGGTGGTCTTCACCTTGTCGCCGAGCGCCCGCTCCAGCTCCTTGCGCCCCAAATCGTGGGCGTAGGTCCAGCCGGCCTCGCCCACCGGGCCGACGTAGACGAATCCCACCTTCAGCGGCTCCTCGCCGTACGCCAGGCCGCCCGTCGACGCGAGCACCGCCGCGACCACCGACACCCCCACCGACTTCAGAAACGTTCTTCTCGTTGCCATTGGCCTCACCTGCGACTGGAAAGATCCGGTTACGCCCGTCCTGTGCCGGCCTTCGGCTCGGTGCGACTCGCCGGGACGCGGCGTCGATGTCCGCAGGCACAGTGCAATGGCCATGCCATCCCCTCGCGGCCCTCGCAATAAAGAAGCGAGGAAGGTGCTCAGCCAAGCCCCAGGGCGGCGGTGCGCACCATGTCAGAACGCGCGCCGGCCCGTCGCACACCGTCCTGGTGCAACCGACGATGCCAGCACGGCACACCGTGACCACCCGCCACCGCCGCGGCGCCGATCCGACGCGCTCCGCCCCGGCATCGTCAGCGCTGGCACGGCTATTGCTCGCAATGCAGGCAGCGAACGACTGTCTCCATCGGCCGACGCCGACCGTTTCCCGCCTGGGACGCCGTGGGCGCTCGGTCCGCCGCTGCGAGGAGCCCCGTCATGGCCGCGAACGACAATCCGATCCGCTTCGTGCGAAACGGCGAGGTGGCGACCGTGGACACGCCGGATCCCACGGCCGGCCTTCTGCAGTTCCTGTGCGAGCGACTGGGCGGCACCGGCGCCGGCAAGCTGTCCGCGGCGGTCGCGATCTCGGTGACCGCGCAGCTGCTGCGGCTGCGCGCGCGGAGAGCGGCGCCATGACCGCCGCCGCGCCTCCCCGGCTCGAACTGCTCGGCATCACCAAGCGCTATCCGGCGGTGGTGGCGAACCAGGACATCTCGCTCGCGGTGCGTCCCGGCGAGATCCATGCCGTGCTCGGCGAGAACGGCGCTGGCAAGAGCACGCTGATGAAGATCATCTACGGCGTCGTCCGTCCCGACGCCGGCGAGATCCTCTGGGAAGGACGCCAGGTCGAGATCGACTCGCCGGCGACCGCGCGCCGCTTGGGAATCGGCATGGTCTTCCAGCATTTCTCGCTGTTCGAGACCCTGACCGTGACCGAGAACGTGGCGCTGGCGCTCGACGCCCCGCCGCCGCCCGCCGAGCTGGCGGCGCGTATCGCCGCAGTGTCGGCGCAGTACGGCCTGCCGGTGGACCCGCGACGGCTGGTGCACAGCATGTCGGTCGGCGAGCGGCAGCGGGTGGAGATCGTCCGCTGCCTGCTGCAGCGGCCGCGGCTGCTGATCATGGACGAGCCGACCTCGGTGCTCACCCCGCAGGCGGTGCGCACCCTGTTCCAGACCCTGCGCCGGCTCGCCCACGAGGGCTGCAGCATCCTCTACATCAGCCACAAGCTCGACGAGATCCGCGAGCTCTGCGATAGCGCCACCGTGCTGCGCGCGGGCCGGGTCAGCGGCCGGGCCGTGCCGCGGCGGGAGAGCCGCGAGTCGCTGGCCCGGCTCATGATCGGCCACGAGCTGCCCGTCACCCGACTGCCGCCGCGCACGCCCGGCGCGCCGCTGCTGGAGGTGCGCGGCCTGAGCCTCAAGAGCGCCGATCCGTTCGGCACGGCGTTGCGGGATATTTCCTTGGAGGTGCGCGCTGGCGAGATCGTCGGCATCGCCGGCGTCTCCGGCAACGGCCAGAAGGAGCTGCTGGCGGCGCTCTCCGGCGAGCGGCCGGTGGCGGCCGACGCCGTCCGCATCGGCGGCACCCCGGCCGGACGGCTGGGGCCGACGGCACGGCGCAAGCTCGGCCTGCGCTACGTGCCGGAGGAGCGGCTCGGGCGCGGCGCGGTGCCGGAGCTCTCTCTGGGCTTGAACACGCTGCTCACCGGCAGCGCGCACGGCCTGGTCCGCCATGGGCTGATCGACCGCGCCCGGGTGCGCGAGCTCGCCCGCCGGGTGATCGAACGCTTCCAGGTCAAGTGCGACGGCGACCGAACCCTGGCCGGCAACCTGTCCGGCGGCAATCTGCAGAAGTTCATCGTCGGCCGCGAGGCCCTGCTCGCGTCCCAGGTGCTGCTGGTGGCGCAACCGACCTGGGGCGTGGACGTCGGCGCCGCCGCCCTGATCCGCGACGCGCTGATCGAGCTGCGCAACCGGGGAGCGGCGGTGCTGGTGGTGTCGGAGGAGCTGGAGGAGCTGTTCATGATCAGCGATCGCCTGGCCGTTCTGGCCGAAGGCCGGCTGTCGCCGACGGTGCCGACCGCCGCCACCAGCGTCGAGCAGATCGGGTTGTGGATGAGCGGCGCCTTCGCCGCCGAGCCCGCGGTCCCCGCGCGCGCGGAGGCGGTGCATGGTTAGGCTGGAGCCGCGGCCGGAGCCGTCCCGGCGCATGATGTTCGCCTCGCCGCTGATCGCGGCGGCGCTCATGATCGTCACCGGCTACGTCATGTTCGCGCTGATGGGACGAGAGCCTTGGCAGGCTTTCCATGTGTTCTTCGTGCAGCCGCTGAGCAGCGCCTACGGCGTCGGCGAGTGGCTGCTCAAGGCCACGCCGCTGATGCTCTGCGGCGTGGGACTGGCGCTGGGCTTCCGCGCCAGGGCCTGGAACATCGGCGCCGAGGGGCAGCTCACCATGGGCGCCATCGCCGGCGGCGGCGTGGCGCTGTATTTCCACGGCGTCGACGCCGCCTGGCTGCTGCCGCTGATCCTGCTGGCGGGCGTGCTCGGCGGCATGGCCTGGGCGGCGATCCCGGCGTTCCTGCGTACCCGCTTCCACACCAGCGAGATCCTGGTGAGCCTGATGCTGGTGTACGTGGCCCAGCTGCTGCTGCGCTACCTGGTCAACGGCCCGTGGAAGGATCCGGCCGGCTTCAACTTCCCGCAATCGGTCATGTTCCACGACGCGGCCCTGCTGCCGCTGCTGGTCGACGGCCTGCGCGTCAACATCGCCTTCGTCATCGCCCTGGCGCTGCTGGCGGCCGCCTGGCTGTTCGCCTACCGCAGCTTCGCCGGCTTCCGCATGCAGGTGAGCGGCCTGGCGCCGGCGGCGGCGTCCTACGCCGGCTTCAGCGACAAGCGCAACGTCTGGCTGGCGCTGCTCATCGGCGGCGCCAGCGCCGGCTTGGCCGGCGTCGGCGAGGTCGCCGGCCCGCTCGGCCAGTTGCAGCCGTCGGCCTCGCCCGGCTACGGCTTCGCCGCCATCATTGTCGCTTTCGTCGGCCGGCTGCATCCGCTGGGCGTGCTGCTGGCCAGCCTGCTGATGTCGCTGCTCTACCTGGGCGGCGAAACCGCGCAGCTGGAGCTGGGCCTGCCGAGCTCGGTGACCGGGCTGTTCCAGGGGCTGCTGCTGTTCTATCTGCTCGCCGCCGACCTGTTCATCCACTTCCGTTTCAAGCCGCGCGCGGCGGGCTCCTCGGAGGCGACATGAGTCCCGAACTGTTGATCGCCATCGTGGCCAGCAGCGCCGCGGCGGCCACGCCGCTGATCCTCGCCGCCGCCGGCGAGCTGGTGGCGGAACGCGCCGGCGTGCTCAACCTGGGCCAGGAAGGCATGATGCTGGCCGGCGCCATCGCTGGCTTCGCCGCCACCGTGACCAGCGGCAGCCTCGCGCTCGGCTTCGTCGCCGGTATGGCGGCCGGCATGGCGCTGGCGCTGCTGTTCGGCGTGCTGGCGCTGACCCTGCAGACCAACCAGGTGGCCACCGGCTTGGCGCTGACGCTGTTCGGCGTGGGCCTGAGCGCTTTCCTCGGCCGCGACTACGTCGGCATCTCGCTGAGCGGGCTCAAGCCGCTGGCCCTACCGCTGCTGAGCGACATTCCCGTGCTCGGTCCGCTGCTGTTCAACTTCGACCCGCTGGTCTACGCCTCGCTGGCGGTACTGGCGGCGACACACGTGCTCCTGTTCCGCACCCGCGCCGGACTGAAGCTGCGCGCCGTGGGCGAGTCTCCCCACTCGGCCCACGCCATCGGCCAGCCGGTGATCGGCATCCGCTATCTGGCGGTGCTCGCCGGCGGCGCCTTGAGCGGACTGGGCGGCGCCTACTTGTCGCTGGCGCTCACGCCGATGTGGGTGGAAGGCATGAGCGCCGGCCGCGGCTGGATCGCGCTGGCGCTGGTGGTGTTCGCCACCTGGAAGCCGTGGCGGGTGCTGCTGGGCGCGTATCTGTTCGGCGGGGTGACGGTGCTGCAGTTCCACGGCCAGGCCTTGGGGATCGAGGTGCCGTCGGAGATCCTGTCGATGCTGCCCTATCTGGCGACCGTCCTGGTGCTGGTGCTGATCTGCCGCAATCCGCGGACCATTCTCCTGAATCAGCCCATGTCCCTGGGCCAGAACTTCTTCCCGCGCGGCTGAGCGGCGCGCCGGCGCACCAGTTTGGGCCGCGCCGCGCCACCGTAGTGCACCGCTCGCCACGCCCTGGCCTCTCCGGCCCAAGCCGCCGCCGCCCCTGAACCCGACAGGGCCCGAGCGATCAACGCAACGCCATGATTATTCAGGAGAAATAGCGCCGGCTCGCGCCTCCACCAGCGCTTTGGCCCGCATGTTGCTACTCACGATCCAGGAGCATCGGCGGATGCCAGCGCCCATTGCGCGTGAGGTTTACCATGAGAGCTAGCACCAAGAGCGCGAGCGACAGCGGCCGGCCCAGCATACGGTTCGACAACGTCGGCCAGGTGTTCACCTCGTCCGACGGCAGCCGGGTCACCGCGCTGCAGAACGTCAGCTTCGAGATCGCCCGCCACGAGTTCGTGGCGGTAATCGGCCCATCCGGCTGCGGCAAGTCCACCCTGTTGCGCATCATCGCCGGCCTGATCCGGCCGTCGCAGGGCCAGGTGGAAATCTACGGCCTGCCGGTGAGCGGCCCGCGCGACGAGATCGGCATCGTGTTCCAGCGGCCCACCCTGCTGCCCTGGCTGAACGTGCTGGACAACATCACCTTCCCGATGAAGCACAAGTACGGGCGGGTGTCGCCGCAGGAAACCAAGCGGGCGCACGAGCTGCTGGAGCTAATCGGGCTGTCGGAGTTCGCCCGCAAGCGCCCGGACGAGCTATCGGGCGGCATGCAGCAGCGGGTCGGCATCGCCCGCGCCTTGCTGCACGACCCGGACATCCTGCTCATGGACGAACCGTTCTCGGCGCTGGACGCCCTCACGCGCGACGAAATGAGCTTCGAGCTGCTGCGGATCTGGGCCGAGCGGCCGAAGACGGTGCTGTTCATCACCCACTCCATCCCCGAGGCGCTGCTGCTCGCCGACCGCATCCTGGTGATGTCGGCCCGCCCGGGCAGCGTGCGCGAAATCATCGACGTGGGGCTGCCGCGGCCCCGTTCCATGGCCACCCTATCGGAACCACGCTTCCATGAGCTCGCCAACCATATCCGCAGCCAAGTCTTCAGCCGCTCCGTCCTCGCCTGAACCCCGGCGCGGCGCGCTCCTGCAGCTGCTCGACCGGGCCGCCCCCGCGCTGGCGGCCGTGCTCGTGCTGCTGGTCTGGGAAGTCGCCTGCCGGCTGTTCGCCATCCCCAGCTTCCTGCTGCCGTCGCCGTCCGCCATCGTCCAGGGCGCGATGGAAGTCGGCCCGGCGCAATGGCTGGGCCACGTGTGGGCCACCCTGCGCGTCAGCCTGCAGGGCTACGCGCTGGCCATCCTCATCGGCATCCCGCTGGCCGTCGCGCTGGCGAGCAGCCGGCTGCTGTCGCGCACGCTCTATCCGATCCTGGTGGTGATCCAATCCACACCGATCGTGGCGGTCGCGCCCATCATCGTGGTGGTGCTGGGCGCCGGCGACGCGCCGCGGGTGGTGATCACCTTCCTGATCGCCTTCTTCCCGATCGTGGTGTCCACCACCACCGGGCTGATGTCCACCCCCGAAGAACTGCTGGAGCTGTCGCGCTCCCTGGGCGCCGGCCGCGGCCGCGAGATCCGCAACATCCAGCTGCCGTACGCCGTGCCCTACATCTTCTCGGCGCTGCGGATCTCGGTGACGCTGGCGGTGATCGGCGCGGTGGTGGCGGAGTTCGTCGCCGCCGAAAGCGGCCTGGGCTTCTTCATCGCCTTCTCCACCTCGTTCTTCAAGGTGCCGCAGGCCTTCGCCGCGCTGGCCCTGTTGGTGACGCTCAGCCTGGTCCTGTTCCGGCTGGTGGCGCTCCTGCAGCGCTGGCTGTTCCCCTGGAGCCTGCCGAAGGCGGAGCGCTGACAGTGGCGCGGCCTTGAGAGCCAGGATGGGGCGGCCCCGCCGTTGTGTTTCGCGGTTTTTGTATACCCCTCTCTCCCTGGCCCCCCTTGCGGGGGCGGGCCAGGGAGAGGGGTACAAACCAATCGCGAAGCACAACTTGTTGCCTGACAGGAAGCGTTGCGCCACAGGATGGTCTCTATAGACCGTCTGAGACCACGAACGGCGCTGGCGGCACTCCTGGAGTTGACGCCGTCAGAAATGGGTCTCCATACGTCAAACCCGGCCCCCCTAAAGGGAGCCGGGGATAAGGGCCCACGCCGCGCTCAAGCGGTGCACCGCAAGCTCGGTGCGCTCAGCTCGTGAGCGAAGTTGAAGCTGTCCGCGAACATGCGGTCCAGCGGCAGGCCGCGCGCGGCGAAGGCGGTCTTGGCGGCGGCGATCATGGCGGGGGGACCGCACAGGTAGGCGTCGTAATCGCGCAGGTCGGGCAGATCGGCCAGCACCGCCTCATGCACGTAGCCGACGCGGACGCCCTCGTCCCCGGCCTGCGGCTCGGAGAGCACCGGCACGTAGCTGAGCTGGGGCAGGCGCGCGCACAGGTGCCGCAGCTCGTCGTCGAAGTAGAGATCGCGCCGGGCACGCACGCCCCAGTACAAGCGCGCCGGCCGGTCGATGCCGCGCGCGGCGGCGCTCTCCAGCAGGCTCTTGATGGGCGCCAGCCCGGTGCCGCCGGCCACCAGCAGCAGCGGCCGCGCGCTGTCCTCGCGCAGCCCGAACGTCCCGAACGGCCCCTCCACCTCCAGCACGTCACCGACCTGACCGGAGGTGAACAGCGCCTCGGTGAAGCGGCCGCCGGGCACCTTGCGCACGTGCAGGTCGAGCACGCCCGCCTCCGGCGCCGAGGCGAAGGAGAAGCTGCGCCGCTCGCCGTCCGGCAGCAGCACGTCCAGATACTGGCCGGCCGCGTAGCTCAGCTTCTGGCCGGACAAGGGCAACAGCACCACCCGCAGCACGTCGTGGCAGAGACGCTCCAGCGCGGCGATGCGGACCTGCAGACGCGCCGTCGGCGCCGCCGCCTGCGACGCGAGCCCTTCCACCCGCACCACCAGATCGGAGCGCGCCAGCGCCTGGCAGCTCAGAGCGTAGCCGGCCGCGGCCTCGACCTCGGTCAATGCCATGGGCGGGAGGTCGTAATCCACTTCGCCGCTCAGCACCTGAATCCGGCAAGTGCCGCAGCCGCCGCACTGGCAGTCGAAGGGTATCGCCACGCCGTTGCGCAGCGCCGCGTCCAGCACCGGTTCGCTGTCCCCCGCCTCGAATTCGATGGAAGTTCCGTCGATGATGATTCTGTACGGCATCGCGTCGAGCTCACATGTTTGAATACATGGCTTGTATACATGCAAGCTCCGTACCGCACCGCGCGCGACCGGCCCGGCGCCTAGCGACAACGCGCCGTTACCGCCTCCTGGTCGGCGACGCGCGCCGGCATCGCGCCCCAAACCGGTGCGCCGCGGCCCGCTATCCGCGCGCCGGCGAGCCGTAGCGCTCCTTGAGCGCCCGCTTGTCGATCTTGCCCGGGCCGGTCTTGGGGATCTCGGCGACGAACTCGATCGACTTCGGCACCTTGTAGCCGGCGATGCGGGCCTTGATATAGGTCTTGAGCTCCTCCTCGGTGAGGCGGGCGCCGGCGCGCAGCACCACCACCGCCTTGCCGACTTCGCCCCACTTGTCGTCCGGCACGCCGAACACCGCGGCCTCGGCCACCGCGTCGTGGCCGTGGATGACGCTCTCCACCTCGGCCGGGTACACGTTCTCGCCGCCGCTGATGTACATGTCCTTGGCGCGGCCGACGATGGTGTAGGCGCCGTCGGCGTCGCGCTCGGCCAGGTCGCCGGTGTGCAGCCAGCCGTCGGCGTCGATGGCGGCGGCGGTGGCCTCGGGATTGTTCCAGTAGCCGGGCGTGCGGTGCGGGCCGCGGATGCACAGCTCGCCGGCGCGGCCGGGCTCGGCGATCTCGCGTCCCTGCTCGTCGATCAGCTTGACCTCGACGTGCGTGAGCGGATAGCCCACCGCGCCAGGCTTGGCGCGCACCTGCTCGCGCGGCAGCCAGAAGGTGTTGGGGCCGGCCTCGGTGAGGCCGTAGCCGGTCTTGAAGTCCACCCCCTTGGCCCAGAAGCGCTCGAACACCGGCAGCGGACAGGGCGCGCCGCCGGAGATCACGAACTTCAGCCGCGAGAAATCGGCGCTCGCCCAGCGCGGGTGGCTCTGCATCATGGTGAACATGGTCGGCACACCGAAGAACACGGTCACCTCGCCGCCCGCCACCAGATCGAACACCTGATCGACGTCGAAGCCCTTGCAGACGACCGAGGTGCCGCCGGCCAGCACCAGCGGCGCGGTGAACACGTTCAGGCCGCCGGTGTGGAACAGCGGCGCGTTGAGGATGGCGCAGTCGTCCGCGCCCACGCCCCAGCTCATCACGGTGTTGATGGCGTTCCAGAGGACGTTGCCGTGGGTGAGGATGCAGCCCTTGGGCAGGCCGGTGGTGCCGCCGGTGTAGCAGATCACCCAGGGCGCATCGAGCGTCAGAGGCGGCAACGCCGGCGTGGTGTCGGGGAAGCCATCGCGCTCGGCGAAGGCGATATCGCCCTCGGCGGCCTTGGCGGTCAGCGCCACATAACCGCGCCCGCCGCCGCTGCCGCGCAACGCGTCGACCGTGGCCGCGAACTCCTCGCTGTAGATCAGCGCGCGCGGCTCGGCATCGGCTAGCAGCTGCGCGAGCTCGCCGGCCGACAGCCGCCAGTTGAGGTTCTGGAGGATGGCGCCGAGCTTGTTGCAGGCGAACCAGACGTCGAGATACTCGACACAGTTGCTGGCCAGCACCGCCACCCGATCGCCCTGCCCCACGCCGAGCCGCTCGCGCAGGAAACGGGCGGTACGGTTGGCCTGGGCGTTCCATTGGGCGTAGCTGATGCGCCGGTTCTGAACGGTGTCGATCAAGGCGGTCTTGGCGGGCGACAGACGCGCGCGCTTCTCCAGCCAGTCGATGGCGATGCTCATGCTTCCCCAGCCCCCCGATTGCTTCGGCGTTGTTATCGTCGGACCGGCCATCATGGCGTCCACGCACAGCATGAACCGGTCGTCATGTCGATCCTAGCACAGGGCCGGCGGGAGCGAAGCGGCGCCGGCGCGCTCGCCGAGCGGCTCCTGTTCGACTTGATCGAAGGTGAGGAAGCGGTGTAACAAGCAACGCAACCGTCACGGCTGGCGCCGTGTGCTCAGAGCTGCGACACTGCGTCATCGGCAACACTCGAAGCTCCATGTCCGCACTTCCCGACAATCTCGCCGCCCGCTGGTTGCTAGTGCTGGTCCTGCTGGCCGGCGTCTACTTCTTCAGCGGATTCCTGGTGCCGGTGCTAGCAGCGCTGGTGATCGGCTTCGCCAGCTGGCCGCTGTACCAGCGGCTGCTGCGCCGCTGCGGCGGCAATACCACGCTGGCCGCCACCATCGCGTTGTTGGTGATCGTGGCCGGCCTGGTCATCCCGATCGCGGTGGCGTTCAGCTACGCCGCCCACGAGGTCCGCACCTGGCTCGAATGGCTGTCCGAGCTCAACCGCCACGGCGGCCCGCCGCCGGGCTGGATTCAAGCGCTGCCGGGCGTCGGCGAGTTCCTGGCCGAGGCCTGGCGCGAGCACCTGAGCCGCCCGCACGCGGTCAACGACCTGTTCCAGCAGTTCACCGGCAACAATCTGGGCAGCATCTACCGCTGGCTGTTCACCCTCAGCAGCACGGTGCTGCACATGTTGCTGACCGTGCTGTTCATGCTCATCACGCTGTTCTTCGTGTTCAAGGACGGCGCCAAGCTGGCGGCCGAGATCGACGTGGTCGGCGAGCGCATCCTGGGCGCCCATTGGCAGCGCTTCTCGCGGGTGGTGCCGGCGACGGTCAGCTCCACGGTCACCGGCATGGGCATCATCGCCATCGGCGAAGGCGTGGTACTGGGCATCGCCTACGCCATCGCGGGCGTGCCCTCGGCCACCGCCCTGGGCGTGGCCACCGGCTTCATGGCGCTGATCCCCGGCGGCGCGCCGCTGTCGTTCACGCTGGTGTCGCTGTATCTGGTCGGCTCGGGCAAGCTGATGGCCGGGCTGGGCCTGATGGCCTGGGGCTCGGTGGAGCTGTTCATCGTCGACAAGACCCTGCGGCCCAAGTTGGTCGGCGGGCCGATCAAGCTGCCCTTCCTGCCGACCTTCTTCGGCCTGGTCGGGGGCGTCGCCACCCTGGGATTCGTGGGCCTGTTCGTCGGCCCGGTGCTGATGGCCCTGCTGTACGCCATCTGGCGCGAGTGGGTGCTCAGCCTGCAGGAGCAGCAGCCGGCGATGGTAGCGCCGGCGTCGGAACCGGACCGCTCGGCCTAGCGGCGCGAAAGCCGCGCCGGCTCAGGCCATCTCGGCGGCGAGGCGGGTCACCCGCACCTTGGCGACCCGGTGGCCTTCCATCTGCTCGACCTGGAAGCGGTAGCCGGCCAGCTCGAAAGCGTCGCCCTGCTGCGGCACATGGCCGAGCTGGGTCAGCACCAGCCCGCCCAGGGTGTGGAAACCGCCTTCTTGCGGCAGCGCTTCGATGCCGAGCAGCTGCTTGAGCCGGTCGGTGCCCAGGCCGCCGTTCAGCAACCAGCTCCCCTCGCCCTGCGGTTCGATCAAGGGTGACTCCAGGCCGTCGATATAGGCCAGCTCGCCGGCGATGGCGGCCAGCAGGTCGCTAGCGGTGACCAGGCCCTCCACGCCGCCGTACTCGTCCACCACCACCGCCATGGGCACCGAGTGCTTGCGCAGCTCCTCCAGCGCCCGCAGCGCACTCATGCGCTCGGTCAGCGCCAGCGGCTGGCTCTTGACGATGGCGCGCAGATCCAGCGGCTTGCCGGACATGAGATGGGTCAGCAGCTCGCGCGTCTCCACCACGCCCAGCAGCTCGTCGAGCTCGCGGTCGGCCACCAGGAAGCGGTTGAAACGGTGCTCCTCGATCACCTCGCGGATTCGCTCCGGCGACGCCGAAGCGTCCAGCCAGACGATGTCCGGCCGCGGGGTCATCAGCGACTCGACCTTGCGTTCCGCCAGCTGCAGCACGCTCTGGATCATGTTGCGCTCGACCGGGTCGAACACCGGCTCGTCGCTGTCGCTGGCGGTCATCGCCGCCACGTCCGCGCCCACCAGCGCCGGCTCGGGCTTGCCGCCGAGCAGCTTCAGCACCGCCTCGGCGGTGCGCTCGCGCAGCGGCCGGTTGCCGGTGAGGAAGCGGCGGCGGTTGAAGGAAGCGAATTGGTTGAGCACCTCGATCAGCAGCGAGAAGCCGATCGCGGCGTACAGGTAGCCCTTGGGGATATGGAAGCCCAGGCCTTCCGCCACCAGGCTGAAGCCGATCATCAGCAGGAAGCCCAGGCAGAGGATCACCACCGTCGGGTGGCCGTTGACGAAGGTGGTGAGCGGCTTGCTGGCCACCATCATGATGGCGATGGCGATGGTCACCGCCGCCATCATCACGGGCAGGTGCTCGACCATGCCCACCGCGGTGATCACCGCATCCAGCGAGAACACCGCATCGAGCACCACGATTTGCGTCACCACTACGGCGAAGCCGGCGTACATGCGCGGCCCGTCGTGCTCGGCGGCGCCGCCTTCGAGCCGCTCGTGCAGCTCCATGGTGCCCTTGAACAGCAGGAACAGGCCGCCGACGAACAGGATCAGGTCGCGTCCGGACGGCTCCATGCCATAGAAGGAAAACAGCGGCTTGGTGAGCGTCACCAGCCAGGAGATGCTGGCCAGCAGCACCAACCGCATCAGCAGGGCCAGCGTCAGACCGACGATCCGCGCCCGGTCGCGCTGTCCCGGTGGCAGCTTGTCGGCGAGGATGGCGATGAACACCAGGTTGTCGATGCCGAGAACGATCTCCAGCACGACCAGGGTCAGCAGTCCGGCCCATATCGTCGGGTCGGCGATCCACTCGAACATGAGATCCTCTAGCTAATCAGGCCTGGCCCACCGTCGGCCGGTCGCGGCCGCGACGAAACACCCCGGCGCGAAACGAAAGGCTGACGCACGAGTCGGCGTAGCCCGGCACTGAACGCCGGCGCGCAACGGAAACGGCGGGAGAAACGACGACAGCAGGTACTCGGAGGAGGCTCGGAGCCGGATGACATCGACTGTTTGATGGTAGCGGGAGACGTTCCGACTCTAATACATGCGCCTAGGCCATGCCAATCGGCGAGTTCACAATGCGCGGCGCGCCCGGCCCGCCGCAGCGGACCGGGCGGGCACGCTCAGCCCACCCAGGCGCGGGCGTTGCGGAACATACGCAGCCAGGGACCTTCCTCGCCCCAGTCGTCCGGATGCCAGGAGTGCTGCACGGCGCGGAACACCCGCTCCGGATGCGGCATCAGGATGGTGAAGCGGCCGTCGCGGCTGGTGAGCCCGGTGATGCCCAGCGGCGAACCGTTGGGGTTGAACGGGTAGCGCTCGGTGGGCCGGCCGTAGTTGTCGACGTAGCGCACCGCCACCAGGCCGGCCTCCATCAGCCGCTGCGCGCCGTCGGCGGCGTCGAACTCGGCGCGGCCCTCGCCATGGGCCACGGCGATCGGCATACGCGAGCCGGCCATGCCGCGGAAGAAGATCGACGGCGACTCCAGCACCTCCACCATCGACACCCGCGCCTCGAACTGCTCCGAACGGTTGCGCACAAACCGCGGCCACAGCTCGGTGCCGGGGATGAGCTCGTGCAGGTTGGAGAACATCTGGCAACCGTTGCACACGCCGAGGCTGAAGGTGTCGGCGCGCGCGAAGAAGGCCTCGAACTGCTCGCGGGCGCGCGGGTTGAACAGCGCCGACTTGGCCCAGCCGCCGCCGGCGCCGAGCACGTCGCCGTAGGAGAAGCCGCCGCAGGCGGCGATACCGACGAAGTCGGACAGCTTGACCCGCCCCTCGACGATGTCGGTCATGTGCACGTCCACCGCCTCGAAGCCGGCGCGGTCGAACGCCGCCGCCATTTCCACCTGGCCGTTCACGCCCTGCTCGCGCAGCACCGCCACCTTGGGCCGCCCCAGGTTGAGGAACGGCGCGGCGACGTCCTCGGCCGGATCGAAGGTGAGCTGCGCGTGCAGCCCCGGATCGGCAGCGTCGAGCAGGTTGTCGAACTCCTCCTGCGCGCACTCGGGATTGTCGCGCAGCGCCTGCATGCGGTAGCTAGTCTCCTGCCAGGCGCGCTGCAGGTCCACCCGCGACTCGTCCAGCAGCACCCGGCCGTGGGCGCGCAGCACCAGACGGTCGTGCGCCGCCGGCCGACCGAGCACATGGCTGTACCGGCCGAGCCCGGCCTCGCGCAGCCGCGCCAGCACCGCGTCCCGATCCTGCGCCCGCACCTGCACCACCACGCCCAGCTCCTCGCTGAACAGCGCGGCCAGCGGGTCGGCCCCCAGGGCGTCGAGCTCCACCTCCAGGCCGCAGTGGCCGGCGAACGCCATCTCCGCCAAGGTGGCGAACAGGCCGCCGTCGGAGCGGTCGTGATAGGCCAGCAGCAGGCCGTCCGCGTTCAGCGCCTGCAGGGTGTTGAAGCCGCGCACCAGCGCGTCCGGATCGTCCAGATCGGCCGGATGGTCGCCGACCTGCCGATAGACCTGGGCTAGCGCCGACGCGCCCAGGCGGTTGGCGCCCTTGCCGAAGTCGATCAGGATCAGCTCGGTTTCGCCCAAGTCGACACGCAGCTGCGGCGTGAGCGTACGCCGCACGTCGCTCACCGGCGCGAAGGCGGTGACCACCAGCGACAGCGGCGCGGTCATCTCGCGGCGCTGGCCGTCCACCTCCCAGACGGTCTTCATCGACAGCGAATCCTTGCCGACCGGGATGGCCACGCCCAGCCGCGGGCACAGCTCCATGCCCACCGCCCGCACCGTGTCGAACAGCACCGCGTCCTCGCCCGAGTGGCCGGCGGCGGCCATCCAGTTGGCGGACAGATTGATCTTGCGGATATCGCCGATCAGCGCGGCGCCGATGTTGGTGATGGCCTCGCCGACCGCCATCCGGCCCGAGGCCGGGCCGTGCAGCAGCGCCGCCGGCGCCCGCTCGCCCATGCTCATGGCCTCGCCGGTGTAGCCGTGGTAGTCGGCCACGGTCACCGCCACGTCGGCCACCGGCACCTGCCAGGGACCGACCATCTGATCGCGCGCCACCTGGCCGGTCACCGAACGGTCGCCGATGGTGATCAGGAAGTGCTTGGCCGCCACCGCCGGCAGCCGCAGCACCCGATAGGCCGCCTCCCTCAGGTCGACATCCGCCAGCTGCAGCGCCGGCTTGGCGAAGGTCTGGCGGCGCACGTCGCGCAGCATCTTCGGCGGCTTGCCCAGCAGCATTTCCATGGGCAGATCCACCGGCGAATTGTCGAAGTGGCCGTCGCCGACGATCAGCTGCCGCTCCTCGGTGGCCTCGCCGATCACGGCGTAGGGGCAGCGCTCGCGCTCGCACAGGGCCGCGAACGTGTCCATGCGCTCCGGCGCGATCGCCAGGACGTAGCGCTCCTGCGACTCGTTGCACCAGATCTGCATCGGCGACATGCCCGGGTCGTCGTTGGGCACGGCGCGCAGCTCGATGCGGCCACCGCGATCGGAACCGTCGAGGATCTCGGGCACGGCGTTGGACAGGCCGCCGGCGCCGACGTCGTGGATGGAGATGATCGGGTTGTTCTCGCCCAGCGCCCAGCACGCGTCGATCACCTGCTGACAGCGGCGCTCCATCTCCGGATTGCTACGCTGCACCGAGGCGAAGTCCAGATCCTCCTGGCTCTGGCCGCTGGCCATGGACGAGGCGGCGCCGCCGCCCAAGCCGATCAGCATGGCCGGCCCGCCCAGCACCACGATCTGCGCCAGCGGCGGCACGTCGCCCTTGGCGACGTGCTGCTCGCGGATGTTGCCGACGCCGCCGGCGATCATGATCGGCTTGTGATAGCCGCGCAGCTCCGGCCCCTGCGGACCCGGCACCTGCTGCTCGTAGGTGCGGAAGTAGCCGAGCAGGTTGGGTCGGCCGAACTCGTTGCCGTAGGCGGCAGCGCCGATCGGGCCGTCGATCATGATCTGCAGCGCCGAGGCGATGCGCCCCGGACGGCCGTAGTCCACCTCCCAGGGCTGCTCGAAGCCGGGGATGCGCAGGTTGGAGACCGAGAAGCCGGCCAGGCCGGCCTTGGGTTTGGCGCCGCGGCCGGTGGCGCCCTCGTCGCGGATCTCGCCGCCGGCGCCGGTGGCCGCGCCCGGATAGGGCGAGATAGCGGTGGGGTGGTTATGGGTCTCCACCTTCATCACCAGGTGCACCGGCTCCTCCACCGCCTGGTAGCGGCCAGTGGCCGGGTCGGCGAAGAAGCGCTTGGCGGTGTAGCCCTCGACCACCGCGGCGTTGTCGCGATAGGCCGACAGCACGCCATCGGGTCGGTGCTGGTGGGTATTGCGGATCATGGCGAACAGCGAGCGCTCCTGGCGCTGGCCGTCGATGATCCAATCGGCGTTGAAGATCTTGTGCCGGCAGTGCTCGGAGTTCGCCTGGGCGAACATCATGAGCTCGACATCGGTGGGATTGCGATTGAGCGCCCGGTAGTTCTCCACCAGGTAGTCGATCTCGTCCGGCGCCAGCGCCAGCCCCAGCTCGCGGTCGGCCGCCTCCAGCGCGGCGCGACCGCCGCCCAGCAGATCGATCTCCTTGAGTGGCGCCGGCTCGGCGCGCAGGAACAGCCCTTCGGCATCGTCCATGCGGCAGGTCACCACCTCGGTCATGCGGTCGTGCAACAGCGGGCGGATCTGCGCCAGCTCCTCCTCCCGCAGCGGCTGCTCGCTCCGCAGGTAATAGGCGGTGCCGCGCTCGATGCGGCGGATCTGGGTCAGGCCGCAGTTATGGGCGATGTCGGTGGCCTTGGACGACCAGGGCGAGATGGTGCCCGGCCGCGGCAACACCAGCAGCAATTCGCCCTCCGCGAGCTGCCCCTCCAAGCGCGGGCCGTAGCTGACCAGGCGCTCGAGGATTCCCAGCTCCTCCTTGGTCAGCGTCTGTTCCACGTCGACGAAATGCACGAAGCGCGTTCCGATCGCGGTGACCGCGGGAACTCGCCGCCGGATCTCGGCCAGGAGCTTCTGCAAACGGAATTCAGAGAGTGCCGGATTGCCAATTAAACGCAGCATTTCGCCCGTCCAGTTGGTGAAAAGACTGCGGCGGGCCGATGGCCCGCCGCTTGGGAATCAGCGCAGTTGCGCGGCAAGCACCGCGAGTATCTGCTCCGCCGCCTCCGGCGGCGCCGCCTGCCCGTCCTCGGTAGCGACGCTGACGATGGTGCGGGGCTTCTGCTCGCGCAACTGCACGAGGTAGACGTCCACCGACTCGGGCGGATCATCGCGCCAAAACGCCAGCGAGGCCAGCAGCCCGCGCTCCGGCCGGCCGGCCTCCGCCCGCGGATCGTAGCGGACGAAGTACTGACCGGCGCTGCGGTCGCGGTCGACCACCGTGAAGCCGAGGCGATCCATGGCGATGCCGACACGACGCCAAGCGTCGTAGAAGGAGTCGTCGAGCACCAGCAGCGGCTGGCCGTTCTCGTCCCGGTCGAGCGCGGCCTGGGCGGGCGTGCCCTCGGCCGCCGCGATCTGCTGCTGCGCCGCCGCCGGCTGTACGCCGGCGAACAGCAGGAAGCCGCGCAGCATCTCCGCTTCCAGGAACGGATCGGCCGGACGCCAGCTCCACACCGCGTCCTCGCCCGCGCCGTTGGCGGCCATGCGCCGCTGCGCCACGTGCAGCTCGGTGGTGTTGGGCTTCTGCCCCGGCTCCAGACGGAATACGTAGTAGTCGGCGACCCGGGCGTCGTTCGGGTCCTTGAGCTGCGGCGAGAACACCCCGCGCGGCGCCGCCACGCCGTGCAGTATCCAATCGGTCTGCAGCACCCCGAGCTCCGGCGCGGCGCGCGCCACGCCCAGGGAGTAGTGTTCGAGGTAGCGCTGCAACCACTGCCAAACCTGCTCGGGCTTGGCGGCGATCTCCAGCCAGCGTTCGCCGCCGGTCCTGCGCACCTGCAGGCCGCGGGCCGGATCCGGCAGCAGGGTGCCGGCGGTCCGCGCGCCGCCCGGCGCCGGCGGAATGCTCATGCCGTCGTTGATGCCGGCCCCGGACAGATCCGGCGGCAGCCTCAGCCGCTCGGCCCGGGCCGTTTCCGGGTCCGTCGTGCGCCAGCTGGCGAAGGTATCGCAACCGCTCAGCCCGGCGCTCAGCGCTATGACGACGGCGACGAGGATGGAACGCAAACGCATCAGCTCGGTTTCACCTAGAGGACCCCGGCCTGCCGCATGGCCTGGCGCACGGTGTCGTGGAACCGCTCGGCGAGCGGCGTCATGGGCAGGCGGATGCCGCCCTGGATCAGCCCCATCTCGCGCAGCGCCCACTTCACCGGAATCGGGTTCGATTCGCAGAACAGCGCCGAGTGCAGGGCGGCGAGCTTGGCGTCGAGGCGGTCGGCCTCCTCGCGATCGCCGCGCAGCGCCGCGGCGCACATCTCATGCATGAGGCGCGGCGCGACGTTGGCCGTGACCGAGATCACGCCCTTGCCGCCGGCGTAGATGGTTTCGCGGGCGATGCCGTCGTCGCCGCTGACCACGTCGAGCTTGCTGCCGCAGCGGCGCAGCACTTCCTCGGCGCGCGCCACCGTGCCCTGCGCTTCCTTGATGCCGACGATGTTGGGGATCTCGGCCAGGCGCTCGACCGTCTCCGGCAGCAGATCGCAGCCGGTGCGCCCCGGCACGTTGTAGAGGATCTGCGGGATCGAGCAGGCGTCGGCGATCGCCTTGTAGTGGCGATACAGGCCTTCCTGGGTCGGCTTGTTGTAATACGGGGTCACCAGCAATACCGCGTCGCAGCCGCTCTCTTGGGCGGCGCGGGTCAGCGCGATGGCTTCCGCCGTCGAGTTCGAGCCGGTACCGCCGATGACCGGCACCCGGCCGCGGGCGAACTCGGCCACTTTGCGCATGACCAGCACGTGCTCATCGTAATCGAGCGTCGGCGACTCGCCAGTGGTACCCACGGCGACCAAGCCGTCGGTGCCGTTTTCGATATGGAATTCGACCAAGCGCTGGAGGGCCTCGAGATCCAGCGCTCCGTCGTCACGCATGGGGGTCACGAGGGCGACAATACTGCCGTGGAACATGGCGGGGCTCCACCCGGGAAAAAATGAGAATGTGCATACTACTTGCGGGCCCATAGGCTGACAAGCGAGCCAAGGCGCGCGGAGCGCCGCTGGCCCGCGGACGGCCGACACCCCGGGCCGGTCGATGGCGGTTTTTGCTACACTGCCCGGGTTCCGGAGTCCATGCCGATAGTTTGGATGCGCCGCGGCGAACCAAGGCGGCGCCGCCAAGCCATCGGCATGGATTCCCACGAGCCCCATTCGTGTTCGGGTGCGCAGGCATGAAGAATTTGCTGGTGATCACCGCCCTGGGCCAGGACCGGCCCGGAATCGTGAACGAGCTGTCGCGGACCGTCGTCGACAGCGGCTGCAACATCGAGGACAGCCGGATGACGGTGCTCGGCGGCGAGTTCGCCGTCATCATGCTGGTCTCCGGCAAGTGGAACGAGCTGGCCAAGCTGGAGAACAACCTGCCGGCGCTGGGCCGGCGCCTGGAGCTGTTGATCAACACCAAGCGCACCGAAGCGCCCAAGGTCCAAGGCAACGTCCTGCCCTACGCGGTCGAGGTGGTGGCGCTCGATCACCCGGGTATCGTCCATCAGCTGGCGAACTTCTTCGCCCGCCGCGAGATCAACATCCGCGACCTCGCCACCGCCAGCTACGCCGCCGCGCACACCGGCACGCCGATGTTCTCGGTGCACATGACCGTCGACGTGCCTGCCGGCACGCACATCGCCACGCTGCGCGAGGAGTTCATGGATTTCTGCGACCAGCTCAACCTGGACGCGATCATCGAGCCGGTCAAGGGCTGAGCCAACAGGAGGAAGCATGAGCGTCAGCGTCGGGCAGCCCGTCGACAACTTCACGGCCCAGGCCACCGGCGGCCAAACCATCGAGCTCAACGCGCTGCGGGGCCGGCCGGTCGTGCTTTATTTCTATCCCAAAGCGAACACGCCGGGCTGCACCCAGGAATCGCAGGACTTCCGCGACCTGCACGAGCAGTTCGCCGCCGCCGGCGCCGTGGTGCTGGGCGTCTCCCGCGACAGCCTGCGGGCGCAGGAGAACTTCAAGGCCAAGCACGGCTTTCCGTTCGAGCTGATCGCCGACACCGACGAGCGCTTGTGCCAGCAGTTCGCTGTCATCAAGGAAAAGAACATGTACGGCAAGAAGGTGCTGGGCATCGAGCGCAGCACCTTCCTGATCGACGCCGCCGGCGTGCTGCGCCGGGAGTGGCGCGGCGTCAAGGTCCAGGGCCACGCCCAGGAAGTGCTGGAAGCCGTCCGCGCCCTCTAGGGCGAAACCGCCCGCACGGACGCTCGCCCACGGCGGCGGCCGGCCCGTCGGCGCGGGACGGGCGCGGCGACGGAACTCAACGAAAGGGATTGCGCATGGCGAAAAAGGCTCCTCAGCGTCGGCTGTTCGTGCTCGATACCAGCGTGCTCATGCACGACCCCACCGCGCTGTTCCGCTTCCAGGAGCACGACATCATGCTGCCGATGGCGGTGCTGGAGGAGTTGGACGCCGCCAAGAAGGGCACCTCGGAGCTGGCCCGCAACGTCCGCCAGGTCAGCCGCTTCCTCGACGAACTGCTGCAGGACGCCGATCACGATGACATCCGCCGCGGTCTGCCGCTGAGCCGGGTGCTGCGCGGCAACGGTCCGCCGTCCGGCAAGCTGTTCTTCGAACTCAAGCCGCACGGCTCGGCGTCCGGCGACGCCGGCATCCTGGAAACGGCGCTGGAGCAGCAGCGCGAGCGCCGCGACGCGCAGGTGGTCCTGGTCACCAAGGACACCAACCTGCGCATCCGCGCCACGGTGCTGGGCATACGCGCCGAGGACTACTACAGCGACCAGGTGCTGGACGACCTGGACCTGCTCTACTCCGGCGTCACCGCCCTGTCGCCCGAGCTGTGGCGGCAGGCGCGCCAGGAGGTGGTCGACAACCGTCCGCTCTACCGCCTGCCGCTGCCGAGCGACGCCACCTGGTATCCGAACCAGTGCCTGTACGAGGAAACCAGCGGCTTCGAGGGCATCCTGCGGCATATCGAGGACGGCACCGGGCTGATCGAGCCGGTGGTGGACTACCGCTCCGCGGATCAGGCGATCTGGGGCATCCGGGCCCGCAACCGCGAGCAGAACTTCGCCCTGAACCTGCTGATGGATCCGACCATCGATTTCGTCAGCCTGCTGGGCGCGGCCGGCACCGGCAAGACTCTGCTGACCCTGGCCGCCGGCCTGGTGCAGACCATGGACCGCCAGCGCTTCCGCGAGATCATCATGACCCGCGTCACGGTGCCGCTGGGCGAGGACATCGGCTACCTGCCCGGCACCGAGGAGGAGAAGATGACGCCCTGGATGGGCGCGCTGATGGACAACCTGGAGGTGCTCACCCAGACCGAGGTCGGCGGCGGCTGGGCGCGGGCGGCGACCCAGGACGTGCTGCAGAGCCGGATCAAGATCCGCTCCCTCAACTTCATGCGCGGCCGCACCTTCCTGAACAAGTACATCATCGTCGACGAGGCGCAGAACCTCACCGCCAAGCAGATGAAGACGCTGATCACCCGCGCCGGCCCCGGTACCAAGGTGGTCTGCTTGGGCAACGTCGCCCAGATCGACACCCCGTACCTGACCGAGACCACCTCCGGCCTGACCTACGTGGTGGATCGCTTCAAAACCTGGCCGCACAGCGGCCATATCACCCTGACCCGCGGCGAGCGCTCGCGTCTGGCCGACTTCGCCACCGAAGCGCTGTAGCACGGGTGGCGCCGGCCTGCAGGGCGGGAACGGCGGCGCACGCCGGCTCAAGCCCTATGTTCCCGCGCGGCAGAGGGGAGGCGGCGGCGTAACCCGCCGCCCTGGTTATACTGCCCTCGAGCTTCGGCGGAACGCCGCGTCCACGGCCGGGTCTAACGGGACAATCCCAACGAGAAATACGCGCTTGAAACGTATAGCCACCCTACTCCTCGCCCTGCTGCTCGTCCTGCCGGGCGCCCCAGGCCTGGCCTCGCAGCTGCCGGACATGGGCGATCCCTCCAGCCAGGTACTCTCACCCATGCAGGAGCGGGAAATCGGCCGGCAGATGATGATGGAGGTCCGCCGCCGCCTGCCGCTGCTGGAGGATCCGGAAGTGGTCGACTACGTGCGCGACCTCGGCGCGCGCCTGGCCAGCCATAGCGACCAGCCGACGCTGGATTTCGAGTTCTTCGTGATCGACGACCCCACCATCAACGCGTTCGCCATGCCGGGCGGCCACATCGGCGTCAACGCCGGCCTGATCCTGGCCGCGCGCCGGGAAAGCGAGCTGGCGGGCGTGCTCGCCCACGAAATATCGCACGTCACCCAGCGGCATATCGCCCGCTCGGTGGCGGCCGCCGAGCGCGTCAGCTTCCGCACTGTGGCGCTGCTGCTGACGGCGCTGATCATCGGCAGCCAGGATCCGCAGGCCGGCAGCGCCGCGGCGATGGCCGGCATGGCCGGCTCGGTGCAGCAGCAGCTCAACTACTCGCGCGCCTTCGAGCGCGAGGCCGACGCGCTGGGCATCCGCCTGCTCGGCAGCGCCGGCTTCGACCCCGACGGCATGCCCCGCTTCTTCGAGCGCCTGGCGCAAGCCACCCGCTACAGCGCCCGGCCGCCGGAATACCTCAGCACCCACCCGGTCACCGAGGCCCGCATCGCCGAGTCGGAGGCGCGCGCCAGCCAGGCGCGGCCGAAGAAAGTGTTCGAATCCACCGGCTTCGGCCTGACCCGCGCCAAGCTCGTGGTGCTCAAGGCCGACCAGCCGAGCCAGGCGATCGCCGAGTTCCAGGCGCAGCTGCGCAGCGCCGGGCCGCAAACGGCCCTCTACGCACGTTACGGCCTGGCGCTGGCCCATACCGCCAACCGCGAGTACGACAAGGCCAGGCCGCTGCTGCAGGAACTGATCAAGAAGCAAGGCGAGGAGCTCGCCTATCTGCTGGCGCTGGCGCGGCTGGAGCGCGCCGCCGGCAACCCGGAGCGGGCGCTGGAGTACTTCGAGCAAGCGCAGTCGCTGTACCCGGACAGCTACGCCGCCCGCTACTACTACGCCGAGGCGCTGTTGGAGGCCGGCGAGCCGAACCAGGCCTACCACATCCTCAACCGGGTCATGCCGACGCGCGAACCCGCCGCCTACTGGCTGCTGGCCAAGGCCGCCAGCGAGGCCGGGCTCGGCGCCGAGCCGCAGCTGGCGCTGGCCGAGTACCATTACCTGCGCGGCGACCTCGGGGCGGCGCTGGCGCAGCTGCATCAGGTGCTGGAGAGCTCGGGCGCTTCCCCGCACGAGATCGCGCGGGCCTCGGTGCGCAAGGACGAGCTGCAGCGCGAGCTCGCCCAGCTGGCGAGCGGCGGCTGAGTCGCGCATGACGTGCTAGACTGCGCCAACGCCACGGCCTAGGGCGACGCTCTGCCGCCGAACGAACGAACTATCGAGGGCATGCCAGCCGGATTGCCGCGCACGACCCATGAACCATAACGCCGAGGCCGTCAGTCGCCACCGGACTCCCGCGCTCGCGGGCATCGCCAACGTCCTGCAGCTGATCTTCCAGCGAGGCATGGATCTGATCAGCGACGCCGGCCTGCTGTCCCGGCTGGCCGCCGCCAGCACCCCAGGCGAGTTCGAGCAAGCTCTAGAGACGCTGCGCCAGCGATTCGAGCCGGAGTTGGACGACATCGTCAGGCGCTGGTTGGAGCAAACCGCCGCCACGCTGCTCAGCTGGCAAGGATTGATCACCGCCGTCGGCGCCGGACTCGATCCGCGCGCCAATCCCCCCGCGCAACCGCTGGGCCCGCTCCAGCACAAGCGGCGGCAGCTGGACGCCGGCAACGCCGCGCTAGCCGCCCTGCGCGACGCGCAGCTCGAGTTCGCCGGCCAGTTGCGGCTGATCGCCGGCAACGCCATCGCCGGCTTCGGCGCGGCCTTGCAGAGCCAGTACGACCGCGAGCTGGGCCTGCGCGAGCTGTTCGACCTCTGGCTGGAGGCGAGCGAAGCGGCTTACGAACCGGTGCTCCACAGCGACGATTACAGCGCCAGCCTCGGGCGCTTGGTCAACGCTGCCGCCGACGCCTTGCGGGTGCTGCAGCGGGTCAGGGACGAGGCGCTGGAAGCGCTGCGCCTGCCTTCGCCGCGCGAGCTCGCCGCCATGCAGCAGCGCATGCAGCAGTTGCGCCGCGAACAGCGGGCGATGCAGCAGGCGTTGGCCGACGCCCAGGCATGGCGACAGGAACTGACCGAGCTGCGCGCGGAATTGGCGCGGCTGCGGGGCACCGGACGGGCGCGCCGGCGCCGCCCGCGGCGGGAGGGCAGCCGTGCCGATTAAGCTCGATCCCGCCCACATCGAACGCGAGTGGCGCGAACTCAGCGGCAGGCTCGCTCGCCTGCACGAGGAGCTGCGCAGGCAGCGCCCGGTCACCCTCGCCGCGAGTCCGCGCCAGGCGGTCTGGCAAGACGACGGCGCAACCCTCTATCGCTATCTCAGCGACCGGCCGGCCCGCAACCGCACCCCGGTCCTGATCGTCTACTCGCTGATCAACCGCCCGTCCATCCTCGACCTGCGGCCGCAGCGTTCGCTGGTGGGGGCGCTGCGTGACGGCGGCAGCGACGTCTATCTGCTCGACTGGGGCTATCCGACCCCGGCCGACCGTTTCCTCTCCCTGGACGACTACGTCAACGGCTATCTGGACCGGGCGGTGCGGGAGATCTGCCGGCGCCACGACTGCGACGAGGTGGCGCTGCTCGGGGTCTGCCAAGGCGGCACGCTGGCGCTGTGCTACGCGGCCCTGCATCCGCAGCGGGTACGCGGCGTGATCACGCTGGTGACGCCGGTCGACTTCCATGCCGGCGAGAGCGTCCTGTACCGGCTCTGCAAGCACATCGACTTCGACCGCGTGGTCGACGCCGCCGGCAACGTTCCGGCCGACGTGCTCAACGCCATCTTCGTCAGCCTCAAACCGTATCGGGTGCTGTCCCAGCGCTACGTCGACATGTTGGGGCTGGTCGACGATCCGCAGGCCATGACCGAATTTCTGCGCATGGAGCAGTGGATGTACGACAGCCCCGACCAGGCCGGCGAAGCCTTCCGGCAATTCGCCAAGGACTGCTACCAGCGCAACGCCCTGGTCCGCGGTGAGCTGCGGCTGGGCGATCACGCCGTCGATCCGGCGCGGCTGACCATGCCGATCCTCAACGTCTACGCCTCGGCCGACCATCTGGTGCCGCCCGCCTCGGCCGCCGCCCTGGGCGCGCTCGCACCCAGCCGCGACTACTGCGAGATCGCGCTCGACAGCGGCCATTTGGGAGTGTTCATCAGCGGCCGCGTCCAACGCGCGTTCTTCCCCGCCCTCATCGACTGGCTGCGCGACCACGACTAGCGGCGCTTGGGCCCAACGGCACCGCTGCGGGACCAGCGGTTCGTTTCTTGGCGCCCCCGTTTTAGGCGCGCCCGTTCAACGCTGCAGCGCAGCAATTTTTTCAGTCATTCAGGCCACTTAGCTGCTGCGTCGCAACATCGAAAGTGCTTGCGAAGCGCACGCCTCTGCGTACAATCGCCTCTATACCGATCTTTGAGGCGAGTAAGCGCCCACAAAGAAAGGGGGAGGAGAAGAGCAACGGCCACGGACCGTTGCCAGGAGGAGAAGCGAGGCGGCAACTTACAAATAAAGCACGCCCTCTATATTCATAAAAGCGCTCCGGCTCACCAGGGCCAACAATAACGATAAAGAGAAAAAGAAGAGCGCAAACCTGCCGGGGAGCAGCCGAATATCGGGCTCCCGTTTTTTTTTGCCCGCGATTTTCGTTATCCCCAGCCCATCACCGATATCGACCGCCGCGCCCATAAAAAAAGGGCTGCGCGAGGGCAGCCCTTTCGGTCCAACACCAGGTTCGGGTTAGAAGCTGGTGAACAGCGCGCCGTTCACGGGAATAGCGGCGCCGTTGATGTAATCCGACTCGTCAGCGACCAGGAAAACCACCACCCGAGCGATGTCGGACGGCTGGCCCATGCGGCCGGCCGGAATCTGGGCGACGATGCTATTGCGCACCTCTTCTGGAATGGCAGCGGTCATATCGGTCGCGATATAGCCCGGGCAAACGGTGTTGACCGTGATGCCCTTGCGCGCGCTCTCCTGAGCCAGCGCCATGGTGAAACCGTGAATGCCGGCCTTGGAGGCGGAGTAGTTGGTCTGGCCGAACTGGCCGCGCTGACCGTTCACCGAGGAGATATTGACGATGCGACCGAAGCCGCGGTTGCGCATGCCGTCGATGAACTGGCGGGTAACGTTGAAGGCGCTGTTGAGATTGACGTTGATCACCGCGTCCCAAGCGCTCTTCTCCATCTTGTGGAGGAACGCATCGCGCGTGATACCGGCGCAGTTCACCAGCACGTCGACCGGGCCGTGCTCGGCTTCGACCTTCTTGGCCATGGCGGCGCAGGAATCGAAGTCGGCGACGTTGCACTGGACCCAGGCGATGTCAAAGCCCTCGGCCTTGCGGGCGGCTTGCCACTCGGCGATTTTTTCTTTTTCCGGGTCGACGCAGGTAGTGATCACCTTGTAACCGGCGGCGGCGAGCTGCTTACAGATCTCCGTACCGATGCCACCGTTACCACCGGTGACAAGAGCGACGCGATTTGCCATGCGATATCCCCTTTAGTACGAAGGGAGGGGTTCCACTCGAGGCAGCTCTGGCCATGCGGATACCCCGTAGTAAGGACGCCCGTGATCCCTTTGTACGGGCAACAGACATTGGTTGCAGTGCACCAAAACGAGGGGCCATCATAAAAATGGGTCTGGGGGCTGTCAACGGGTATGACGCCCCGTTCACCTCCCGCTAAGCCCGCTATCCGCTTAACGTTACGGCAATTGCGGCACCCTTCACAAAACCGTCGGATGGGCAATTAGACTTTGGTCGCAATACGACCCGCCCGCCCACGGGCAGCCATCCCGGGGGCAGGCGACAGAGGGTGGGGGAAACCGCGGCGCGGCTCAGCGCGAGCGCGGCTTGCCGGACTTGCCCGACTCGGTCTCGCCGTTGTCGGTCGAGGAGGTCGAGCGCTTCTTGTCGAAATCGGTGGCCAGCCCGCTCATGGCCTGCCACATGGCCAGGTTGCGCTCGGCGATCTGGGTCAGCACGCTCATCGGCGTGCCCTCGATCAGGCTGCGGGCGCGCTCGCGGAACAGGCGCTGCTGCTCGACCCACAGCTGCATGCTCTTCTCCAGATAGCTGGTGAGCATGTTCTGCTCGGCGCCGCCGTAGGACTGGATGATCCGCGCCAGCAGTTCGGTGCTGAAGATCGGCTCGCCGCCCTCCTCCTCCTCGGCGATGATCTGCAACAGGATGCTGCGGGTCAGGTTGGCCTTGGTCTTGGCGTCCACCACCTCGAACTCGACGCCGTCCAACACCAGATTCTTGACGTCCGCCAGCGTGATATAACTACTGATCGCCGTGTCATACAGCCGGCGATTCGGGTATTTCTTGATAACTCTCACGTCACTCATCAGCGAACGTTCTCCGCATATCGGCGTATCCAGCCGCCGGCGGTCGCATGCGGGCCGCACGGCGCCCAGATCGGCATGAACGGCTTTGAGAGCCTCTAAAGTAAAAACACTCCACCAGCCGCATTATTTGGTTATCTTGTCGCGGCGCAACATGTTGGAATGTCGCAGGTTAGGCATCTTTCACCAGTAGTGTCAAGGTCTTTCCAAAACGCAGCAAATCGCGCGCCCGAAACCCGACACGACTAGAATCGCGCTTACTGCCCGCCTACAGGATGTCGCTCGTGGCTACCTCGAGAATCAAACCGCTGGACTCGCTGCCGCCGCTGCCGTACGTGACGCACGAAATCCTCATGGCCGTGAACGATCCCGACGCCAGCTTCAAAGCGGTGGGAGCGGCACTGGCCCGCGAACCGGGGCTGACCGCGCGGCTGGTGGCGATGGCGAACTCGGCTTTCTTCATGGGGCAGCGGCCGGTGTACTCGCCCGAGGACGCGGTGGTGCGGCTCGGCTTGAACCGGGTGCGCGTGCTGGCGGCCTCCCTGCTACTGGCCGAGCAGTTCGATTCCTCCCGCTGTCCGCCGTTCCGCGCCGAGCGCTACTGGTTCACCGCGGTCGGCACCGCCTTCTGCGCCGCCCGCATCGCGCGCCTGGCCAGACTCGGCGAGGTGGCGGACGCCGCCTATCTGGCCGGACTGTTGCACAACATCGGCTTGTTGCTGCTGGTGTACGTGTTCCCCAAGGAAATGGCGGACGTGCTGATCGCCCATGAGCAGACGCCGAGCCTGTCGCTGTCGGCGCTGACCCTGGAGGCGCTGGGCACCGACCACCGCGAGGCCGGCCGCCTGCTGCTCGCCGAGTGGGGACTGCCCGAACCCATCGTCGAGGTCGCCGGCTACGCCGGCGGCCACCGCGCCGGCGGGCCGCACGCCACCCTGATCGCCCTGATCGAGTTCAGCGCGCGCTGGACCGCCAGCGGCTTCGCCGAGCCGCCGCCGCGCGTGCCCTACCAGATCCCGCACCCTGCCCAGTGGCTGGAGGCGGCGGCGAACGCCTGCCGCCGGGAATGCGAACAGCTGCAGGTCCTGGCGCAGCTGCTGGCCTCGGCCTAGGCGCCGACCAGCTCCAGGAAAGCGCGCGCCTTGTCGATCGTTTCCTGGAATTCGGCGTCGCAGCGCGAATCGATGACGATGCCGCCGCCGGCCCAGTAGCGGATCCGCTGCCCAGCGCAGACCGCGGTGCGGATGGCGATGTTGGTATCCATGGCGCCATCGTCGCCCAGATAGCCGATCGCTCCGCAGTAGACGCTGCGAGCGGCCGGTTCGAGTTCGTCGATAATCTCCATCGCCCGCACTTTAGGCGCCCCGGTGATGGAGCCGCCCGGCAGAGCGGCCTGCAGCAGATCGATCAGCGAGCGGTCCGGCCGCAGGCGGCCGCGCACCGTGCTCACCAAGTGATGGACGGTGGCGAAGCTCTCCACCGCGAACAGCTCCGGCACGCTGACCGTGCCGGTAGCGCAGACCCGCCCCAGGTCGTTGCGCAGCAGATCGACGATCATCACGTTCTCGGCGCGATCCTTGTCGCTGCCGCGCAGCGCCGCCAGCTCACGCCGATCGGCCTCGGCCTCGGCCCGACGCGGACGGGTGCCCTTGATCGGCCGGGTTTCCACCAGCCCCTCGCGCACCGCGAGGAAACGCTCGGGCGAGACGCTCAGCACCTGGGCGAACGGCAGGTCGAGATAAGCGCTGTACGGTCCGGGGCTGCGCGCCCGCAGACACCGGTAGGCATCCCACGGGTCGCCGCTGTAATCGGCCTCCAGCGCGCGCGCCAAGTTGACCTGATAACAGTCGCCGTCGCGCAGATAGCGCTGCACGCGGGCGAAAGCGTGGTCGTACCCGTCCCGTGACGGCAGCTGGCGCAGCGCGCCGCGGGCGCGAAACGGCACCGGCGGCGGCGGATTCGACGCCAGCAGCGCCCGCACCTCGGCGAACGCGCCGGCGGCATCGGAGCGGCCCACCCACCAGGTTTCGCGCGCGAGATGATCAGTCACCACCGCCCAGTCATAGAGCCCGACCGCCAGCTCGGGCAGCTCCTCGGGGTGGCGACTGGCGACGCCCTGCAAGCGGCGGCCCAGACCGTACCCGAAATAGCCGACCGCGCCGCCGGCGAACGGAAAGCGCGGATCGACCGGACGGCCGCGCGCCGCCAGCAATTCGCCGAGCAGCGGCAGCGGCTCGCCCAGCTCGGATATCCGGCCCGCCTCCTGATAGCGGGTACGGCCGTCATGACTGATCAACGTGGCGCGCGGCGCGGCCACGAAGATGTCGTAGCGGCCGTGGCCGGAACCCGGCCGACCGCTGTCCAGCCACATGGCCCACGGCAGCGCCCGCAGCGCGGCGAACACTGTTTCGCCATCGGCGCGATACCCGAGCGATCGACAGTCCAGCATGTGCAAACTCAGCGTTAATTTCGGCGTCCACTTGGACGTTAGGGCTATACTTGGCCGCGCAGAGTAACCCGGATGAACGGAGATTGGCGGATGGCGGACGGCGCGGATCCTGCTGCGTTCTATGACATGCGTCCTTGGACGGACGCTTACGGGCCAGGAATGCCGCGCGACATCGGCGCCCCCCAGTATCGTAGCCTCGGCGAGCTAGTGCGGCGGGCAAGCGTCAGCTATCCGGGCAATACGGCCTTCTCGGTCTGCCTGCCCAACGGCATGTCCACCTCGCTCAAATTCCACGAGGTGGACGCGCTCTCCGACCGCTTCATGGCCTACCTGCGCGATGAGCTGCGGCTCCAGCCCGGCGATCGCGTCGCTGTGCAGCTGCCCAATTGCCTGGCCTACCCGATCTGCGCTTTCGGCATCTTCAAGGCCGGCTGCGTCCTGGTCAACGTCAACCCGCTGTACACGGCGCGGGAGACCAACCACCAGCTCAAGGACAGCGGCGCCAAGGTGCTGGTGATCATCGACATGTTCGTCGACAAGCTGGCCGAGGCGCTGCGCGACAGCGCCGTCGAGACGGTGGTCTGCGCCAGCGTGGCCGACTTCTTCCCGCCGTTGCGCCGCACGCTGATCCAGGCCGGGCTCAAGCTCAAGGGCCAGCTGCCCAGCTCGCCGCGGCCGCGCGTGCCGCTGCGCAAGGCGCTGGCGCTGGGCAAGCGCTACTTACAGCACCCCGACGGCAACCCGATGGTCGCGCGCGACCTCGACGATCTGGCCATCCTGCAGTACACCGGCGGCACCACCGGCATTGCCAAGGGTGCCTGTCTGAGCCACGGCAATCTGCTGGCCAACGTCGCCCAGATCGACGCCATCGCCAGCCCGCTGGTGCGGCGCGGCGAGGACGTGATCATGACGGCGCTGCCGCTGTACCACATCTTCGCCTTCACCTTCAATTTGCTGAGCTTCTACCGCTTCGGCTGCCACAACGTGCTGATTCCCTCGCCGCGGCCGCCGGCCAATCTTCGCAAGGCCTTCGAGAAGTTCCCGATCAGCAAGTTCACCGCAGTGAACACCCTGTTCCAGGGCCTGGTCAACGAGCCGTGGTTCCGTGAGCACCCGCCGCGCTTCCTCGACCTGTCGATCTCCGGCGGCAGCGCGCTGCAGACCAGCGTCGGCGAGAACTGGCGCAACGTGGTCGGCAGTCCGATCCTGGAAGGCTACGGCCTGTCCGAGACCAGCCCGGTGCTGGCGGTGAACCCGCCCCGCGGCGAGAACCGCCCGGGCACGGTCGGCGTACCGGTGCCCGGCACCGACATCCGCATCGTCGACGAGCAGGACCGGCCGGTGCCGGTCGGCCAGGCGGGCGAGCTGATCGCGCGCGGGCCGCAGGTGTTCAGCGGCTACTGGAACATGCCCGAGGAAACCCAGCGGGTTCTGCGCGACGGCTGGTTCCACACCGGCGACATCGCCGTGATGGACGAGCGCGGCTATATCCGCATCGTCGATCGCAAGAAGGACATGATCGACGTCAGCGGCTTCAACGTCTATCCGAACGAGGTCGAGGACTGCATCGCCGCCCACCCCGACGTGCTCGAGGTCGCGGTCGTCGGCGTGCCGCTGCCGACCGGCGGCGAGCGGGTGCGGGCCTACGTGGTGCCGCGGCGGCCGGACCTGACCGCCGAGGAAATCATCCAGCACTGCCGTAGCCGCATCACCAACTACAAGGTGCCCAAGGAAGTGGTGTTCTGCCAGGAGCTGCCGAAGTCACCGATCGGCAAGATCCTGCGCCGGCAGCTGCGCGACGAGGCCATCCGCCAGGGGAGCGGCGGCTGATACGGCCCGCCGCCCCCGCTTTCGCGGGGACGGTCGGCGGCGCGCCGGGGGCCGTCCCGGTCAGCCCATCAGCAGGCGCTGCACCTCGGCGATTTCCTCGCGCGCTTCTTCGAGAATCGAGCCGCCCTCCACCTCGATCTCGCCAAGCTTGAGGCGGTCGTAAGCGCTGACGTCGCTCGGCGCCGGCATGGCGTAGCCGCTACCCGCCACCGCCTGCAGCTGGGAGACGATGATCAGGTCGGCGTAATCGCCGGGGCCGTCGTGCTCGCGGTCCCAGTTGTCCGCCTCCAGCGGCACCTGGACCATGTCGTCGGGGAAGTTCCAGCGCCGCAGGATCATGGCGCCGACCTGCCCGCGGTATTCCTTGATGGTCGCCTCCAGCAGGCCGGGGTCGCGCGCCAGCTCCGGGTAATTGCCGGCGTGGGCCAGCATGGGAACGATGCCGATATCGTGCACCAGCCCCGCCAACAAACCGCGATCGGGCGAGAAACCGCGCAGCCGCCGCGCCACCACGGCGCTGATCGCGGCGACCAGCGTGCTGTGCATCCACAGCTCCACCATGCGCTTGTTCAGCAGCGGGTTCTTAGTCTTGAACACTTCGCGCATGGTCACCGCCAGCACCACCTCACGGGTGTTGCGCAGGCCAAGCCGCACGATCGCCGCGGTCAGGTTGTCGACCGGCTGCTGATGCGAGAACAGCGAGCTGTTGGCGGCGCGAATGATGCGCGCGGCCACCACCGGCTCGCTCTGGATGATCTTGGCCACTTCCTGGGCGCTGGCGTCGCGCTCGACGATGGCCTGCCGGACCTTGATCGCGATGTCGGGCATGCTGGGCAGCTCCAGCTTGTCCTCCATGAGGTCCTGGAACAGGCGGTAGAACAGCCTGGTGCCTGCCTCGCCCTGCTCGGGATCGACCTCGGTGACGTCGATCCGCGGCGGCCGGTATTCGCTCAGCAGCGCGTCGATGCGCGCGGTGGGCAACCGCACCAGTCGGCAATCGGTACGGGCGAGCGCCGTCACCGCGTGCGGCTGCTGGTAACCCAGCGGCTCGGCCGCGGGCGCGGCGTCGCCCATGCCCACTAACGTCCGTTCACCGCCGTTGCCGTCGGTAAGCAACAGATTCCCGGACAGCAAATAGCGAGTCCACGGATCGCTTTCATTCTTTCGGAAGATAACGCTGCGGGCGGGGAAGTCCTCGATCTCGGCTTCGGCGGCGAGGATCTCCAGGGCCTCCGTAGGCAGCTCCCGCAACGGCACCAGCCCCTCCAGGACGGAGGCGGGAATGGGCACCGGCTTGTTCATCTTGCTGTTGATCGCTGCTCGAAACGAGGAATCCGGCAACCATAGCACAAGCCCGCGGGGGCGAGAATTCGGGCCGGAACGAGCCGTGAATCAGTTCACCGATAGCGCATCGGCCGCTTGCCATCGACGGCGACAGGGACCAAAAACCAGGGCATGGATACGACCAGCCGCAACAGCTCAACCCAACCGGCCCGTCGCGCCCAGACCACCCGGCGCCGGGCCGGAGAACTGCTGACCACCCTGCTCGACCGCCGCTCCCGCCGGCGCAAACCGGCACCGCTCAACCTGGCGCTGCAAGGGGGCGGCTCGCACGGCGCCTTCACCTGGGGTGTGCTCGACCGCCTGCTGGAGGAGGAAGAACTGACCATCGAGGGCATCAGCGGCGCCAGCGCCGGCGCCATGAACGCGGTCATCCTCGCCAACGGCTATCTCGACGGCGGCCGCGCTGGCGCCCAGCGCGCGCTGCGCGCGTTCTGGGAGGACGTCAGCCGCACCAGTCGACTCAATCCCTTGCAGAACGCGCCGTTCACCACGGCGCTGGCCAGCTGGATGCGCGCCTGGTCGCCCGGCTACGCCCTGCTGCGCACCCTGGCGCGCAACACCTCGCCGTACCAGTTCAACCCGAGTGGCTACAACCCACTGCTGTCGCTGCTGGAGCGACACGTCGACTTCGAGCGGCTGCGCCGCAGCCGGCAGCCGAAGCTGTTCATCGCCGTCACCAACGTCCACACCGGCGAACTGCGGGTGCTGCGCAACCACGAGCTCACGCCCGCCGCGCTCGCCGCCTCGGCCTGCCTGCCGATGCTGTTCCACGCGATTGCGCTCGACGACGGCCAGCACTACTGGGACGGCGGCTACAGCGCCAACCCGCCGCTCACGCCGCTGCTGCTCGAATGCCGCAGCCACCGGCTGCTGCTGGTGCGGCTCAGCCCGCTGTACCACCCCGAGGTGCCGCAGAGCGCCGACGAAATTCTCGCCCGCGCCAACGAGTTCACCTTCAACGCCGGACTGCTGCGGGAGCTGCAGATACTGCAGCAAATGCAGAAACAGGCCCGCTTCGGCGTCGGCCGCCTGGCCAGGCGCCTGCGCGCGCTGGAGCTGCACGAGATCCACACCGACGGACAGCTGCTGGCTTTCGGCGAAAGCAGCCGCGGCAACGCCGACTGGCCGTTCCTGCAGCACCTGCACCGGCTGGGCTGGCGACAGGCCGATCAATGGCTGGCGGATGCCGAAGAGCCAGCCGCCGAGCCGGCACCGAGCGCCGACGCGGCGCGGTCTTAGCGCCGCCCCAAGGTGGGCGCGGCGGCGGTTTCCCCATCGCCGCCGGCGCTGCGGCGGGCGCGCCGCGCCTGCGCCCACACCCGCAGCTGGCCGACGATGCCCTTCGGGAAGAAGTAGATGCTGAGCACGAACAAGATGCCCAGCCACATCAGCCAGCGCTCGGGCGTGAGCACGTCGGCCAGCAGCGGGATGCCTTCCACGCGCGCGTGCACCCAGCCCAGACCGTTCTGCAGATAGGTCTCGGCCAACAGGAACAGCGAAGCGCCGACCACCGCGCCGTACAGGGTGCCCATGCCGCCGATCACGGTCATGAGCAGGATGTTCACCATCACCCCGAACGACAGGAAGGTCTCCGGGTGGGCATAGCGGGTGGCGAGCGCCATCAGCGAGCCGGCCAGTGAGGCGATGCACGCCGCCAGGCAGACGTTGACGGTGCGGAAGTAGACCGTGCGGTAGCCGATCGCCTCGGCGCGGAACTCGTTCTCGCGGATCGCCTGGCAGACCCGGCCGAACGGCGAGTTCATGACCCGCAGCATTAGCAGGAACAGCAGCGTGCAGATCACGAACAGCAGGTAGTACATCACCACCCGGCCGTTGACGCTCACCTTGAACAGCGCGTCCTGCAGGCTGCCGGTGGTGAGGAAGCCGATCACGTCGAAGCCGGTCAGGTCGCTCTCGAGCAGTTTGAACGACGGCCGCAGCTCGCGCGGCACGCTGAAGCGGATGCCATCGTCGCCGCCGGTGAAGGTATAGAGCTTGAAGGTCAGGATCAGGAATCCCGACGCCACCGCCAGCGTCACCAGCGCGAAGAAGATCGCCCGCACCCGCAGCGACAGCAACCCCATAGCCAGGCCGGCCAGCAGCGAGATCACCAGCCCCACCCCGGTGCCGAGCAGCACCGCGTCCCAGCCGGTGCCGACGTCGCGCAGCGCAATCGCCACCGCGTAGGCGCCGATACCGAAGAACATGGTGTGGGCGAACGACACGATGCTGGTGTAGCCGAGCAAGATGTCGTAGCTGGCCACCAGCACGATGAACACGCAGATCTTGGAGTAGGTCTGGTACGCCACCGTGCCCGGGAACAGGAAGGGCGCGAAGGCCAGCGACACGAAGATCAGCAGCAGCAACGCCGAGAGCGCGCGGCTGCGCGGATAGTCGCCGGAAAGCAGCGCGTCGAGCATGGCGCCTCCTTACACCCGGATGACCGGAATGAGCCCCTGCGGGCGCCACATCAGCACGGCGAACATCAGGCCGATGCTGGCGAACTCGGCCACCATCGGCGTCACCAGACTGAGGTAGTTGAACAGCAGGCCGACCAGCAGGGAACCGTAGAAGCAGCCGGTGATGGAGCCCAGGCCGCCGATGATGATGACGATGATCACCTGCACCATGCGCAGATCGCCCAGGTGCGAGTGGATCATCTGATCGTACAGCGCCCACATCACGCCACCGACCGCCGCCAGCGCCGAGCCGGCCACGAACACGGCCACGAACAGCAAGCGGATGCGGTAGCCGAGGTTTTCCACCATCTCAGTGTTCTCCACCCCGGCGCGGATCAGCAGGCCGATGCGGGTCCGGTTGATGAGCGCCTGCATGCCGGCGTAGATCGCCAGCCCCACCACCACCGCCAGCAATCGATATTTCTCGATCACCACGTCGCCGAAGGTGAACGAGCCGAGCAGGCTACCCGGCCGCGATACCGGGATCTCGTTCGGCCCCCAGAACACGATGATCAGCTGCAAGATGACGATGGAGCCGCCGACCGTGACCAGGATCTGCTTGAGCGGGTCGTGGTACACCGGCCGCACGATCAGGCGCTCGAACACCAAGCCGCCGGCGCCGGCCACCAACATGGCCGCCACCATCACCAGCGCGATCGCCAGCAGATTGACCAGCAGCGAATCGGCCTGGGTCAGGCCGCTCAGCGCCGCCAGCGCCGAGGCGCCGACGAAGGCGCCCAGGGTGATGAAGGCGCCATGACCGAGGTTGAGCACGTGCATCAGGCCGAACACCAACGTCATGCCCGAGGCCATAATGAAGATCAGCAGCCCCATGGCCAGGCCGGCCACGGTCATGGTCAGCCACGACGAGGCGGCCTTGCCCAGCGCCCCAAGCACGGTCGGCTCGGCACCGAGCTCGGCCAGGTGCGCCCAGGAGTAGAAGATCATCGCCAAGAAGCCGAGCGCGCCCATCAACAGCAGCAGGAAATAATGCGGCTGCGCGTCGATCCACTCGGCCGGCTTGAAGGTCTTGGTGCGTTCCAGCGCTTCCGTCGTCATGTCCCCGCGCCCTATTGGTGGGAATCCAGGCTCAGGCCCAGCAGGCGCCGCTGCAGGGCGACGTCCTCGGCCAGCGCCTGCATGTCGCCGCAGTACACCACCCGACCGTCGTCCATCACCGCCACGTTGTCGCCGACGCTGCGGGCGAAGTTGAAGTTCTGCTCGACCAGCAGGATGGTGGTGTCGGTCCGCTTGAGCTGGGTGAAGGCGTCAATCAGGTGATTGATGATCGACGGCGCCAGTCCCTTGCTGGGCTCGTCGACGATCAGCAGCCGGCGCGGCTCGATGATCGCGCGGGCGATGGCCAGCATCTGTTTCTGGCCGCCGGACAGGGTGCCGGCGCGGCTCTTCCAGAACTTCTTGAGGGCCGGGAACAGCTCGAACACCCAGTTCAACCGCCCTTCGTCCATCGGCCCGCTGCGCGCCGCCAGGATCATGTTCTCCTCGACCGTGAGCTGGCCGAAGATGCCCATCTCCTCCGGCACATAGCCGATCCCCAGCCGCGCCACCTGGGGCGTGGCCAGGCGGGTGATGTCCTGGCCGTCGAACACGATCCGTCCCGCCGAGGCGCGCCAGAGGTTCATGATGGTGCGCAGAGTGGTGCTCTTGCCGGCGCCGTTGCGGCCCAGGAGCATGGTCAGTTGGCCCTGCGGCACCACCAGGTCGACGCCGTGCAGGATGTGATACTGGCCGATATGGGTGTGCACCCCTTCCAGGGTCAGTAGCGGCTCGCTCATCTCGCCCCCTTCACTCGGCCGCGGCCGGCGCCACGCCCAGATAGGCCTCCTGCACCACCGGCGAGGCGATCACCTCGGCCGGCGCGCCGTCGGCCACCAGCCGGCCGTTGACCAGCACGATGATGCGGTCCGACAGCGAGCGCACGACGTCCATCTTGTGCTCGACCAGCAGGATGGTCTTGTCCTGCTGCTTACGGATCTCCTGGATCAGATCCAGGATCACCGGCACCTCGTCCACGCTCATGCCGGCGGTCGGCTCGTCGAACATGAACACCTCCGGCTCCAGCGCCAGCAGCAGGGCCACCTCCAGCTTGCGCTGGTCACCGTGCGGCAGCGCGGCCGCGGCCACATCGGCCTTCTTGTCCAGCGCCACCCGCTCCAGGTAGTGCATGGCCCGCTCGGTCACGTCGCGGTGGCGGTCGGCCATGCTGAACATGTCGAAGCCTCGGCGCAGGCGCGAGGCCACCGTCAGCCGCACGTTCTCCAGCACCGACAGCGCCGGGAACAGATTGGTGAGCTGGAAGGCGCGGCCGATGCCGCGGTGGGTGCGGGCCGGCGCCTTGAGCCGGGTGATGTCCTCGCCGAACAGCCGGATCGTGCCGGAGGTGGCCGGCAGCTGCCCGGAGATGAGGTTGAAATACGTGGTCTTACCGGCACCGTTGGGGCCGACGATCGACGTCAGCGTGCCGGGGTAGAACTTGCAGGAAACCCGATCGACCGCGACATGTCCACCGAAGCGGATCGTCAGGTCCTCGGTTTCGAGAACGGGGGGCGCCGACATCGCTTCCATCCTGCGCTGCACGGACTTCGCATGAGCCCGCGCCGGCCGCGATCGCGGCCGGCGGCGGCTGACCTAGACGCTCAGCGCTTGTTGGTGATGGGGATGTCCATGGCGCTGGCCGGGATCTCGCGCACCAGCTGTGGCACGCCCACCAGGATCGGCTTGCCGTCCGGGAACCAGTTGTTGCGCTCCTCGACCACGATGCGGAAGTGGTACATGGGCTGCAAGGCCTGATGGTCTTCCTTGCGAATGGTCATCGGCCCCTTGGGCGAGTCGAAGGTGAGCCCCTCGAAGGCCTTGATCAGCGCCTCGGTGTCGGTGGAGCCGGCCTTCTCCAGCGCCGCGACGATCGCCATCGCCTGGGCGAAGCCCTGGGCGGTGAAGAAATCGGGTGGGCTGTTGAAGCGCTTGTAGTGCTCAGTCACCATCCAGTCGTTGACCGGGTTGTTGGGGTGCTCGTAGTAGTAGTACGCGGCGCCCTCCAGGCCCGGGAAATCCTTGGCGGCGACCAGCATCGGCAGGATATTGCCGCCGGAGGTGAGCTTGATACCGTAGCGCTCCGGCTGCAGATCCTTGAGCTTGTTCAGCGGGCTGGTCTTGCCGGCCCAGATGACGAAGATGTACTTCTCCTTGCAGTCGCTGCGGTCCTTGAGCGAGTCGAACAGGCGCTGCGCCGGCGCGGTGAAGTCGGTGGCGTCCTGCGCCACGTACTCCTCGCGCACGATACGGGCGCCGAGCTTGGTGGCCGCGGCCTTGTAGGCCGCCACGCCATCGCGGCCGAAAGCGTAGTCCTGGCCGATGGTGGAGATGCACACGCCCGGCTTGGCCACCGCCGCGGCGTTGGAGGCAGCGTCCTGATAGGAATTGCGGCCGATGCGGAAGATGTAGCGGTTCCAGTCCTTGCCGGTGATGGAGTCGCCCACGCCTTCGGGGATGAGGATCTTCTCGTACTCCTCGGCTACCGGCAGCATGGCCAGCGCCACACCGGAGTGGACGTCGCCCACCGCCAGCACCGCCTTATCGTCGCTATAGGCTTCGGCCAGCAGGGCGCGGGCGTTGTCGGGCTTGAGCTGGGTATCCTTCTCGATCAGGACGATACGCTTGCCCAGCACCTTGTTGGTGCCCTTGGTGGCGTACTCAAAACCCATTTCCATGCCGGTCTGGAGCTGCTTGCCGTACGCTTCGAGCGCACCGGTCTTACCGTACACGTGGGCGATGGTGATCGTATCCTGCGCCTGGCTGATACCGGCGGCCGAGACAAGGGATGCGACCACCGCCGCAGCTTGCAGTATGCGCCTCATGACTTCCTCCCCTGACTTTTCTTAGTAGTTATTGGCGTTGCGGGTCCGCTGGCCGGCCGGTCCCTCTACGCACACGAAGCCGACACGCAGCTCGAATTGCAGGTTACGACAAAGATTTTCCGTTTCCAAGAAAAAAATGACGATCGGTTCACCTTTGCCGAACCGCGGTCGAGACAAGCGTTACGCGATGAAGCCCAAGGGGGTGCCATGCTAAGCTTGACCGGCTTTCACCGGAGGTAGCCACGGCAATGGCAGGACACAGTAAATGGGCCAACATCCAGCATCGTAAGGCGGCCCAGGACAAGAAACGCGGCAAGATCTTCACCAAATTGATCCGCGAGGTCACGGTCGCGGCCCGCATGGGCGGCCCGGACCCGGCGTCGAACCCGCGGCTGCGGCTGGCGATCGACCGTGCGTTCGCGGTCAACATGCCCAAGGACACGCTCGAGCGCGCCATCAAGCGCGGCGCCGGCCTCGACGAGGCCGTCAACTACGAGCAGATCCGCTACGAAGGCTACGGCCCCGGCGGCAGCGCGATCATGGTCGACTGCATGACCGACAACCGCAACCGCACCGTCAGCGAAGTCCGCCACGCGTTCAGCAAATGCGGCGGCAACCTTGGCACCGACGGCTGCGTGGCTTATCTGTTCAAGGAAGCGGGCGTCTTCACCTTCGCCCCCGGCGCCGACGAGGACCGCATCATGGAAGTGGCGCTGGAGGCCGGCGCCGACGACGTGATCAGCAACGAGGACGGCTCGATCGAGGTGCTGACCGCGCCCGACGCCTATCAGGCGGTCAAGCAGGCGCTGGAGCAGGCGGGGCTGCAGGCGGTGGAGAGCGACGTCACCATGCGTCCGGAGACCATGGTCGAGGTGACCGGCGACGACGCCGTCAAGACCCTCAAGCTGCTGGAAATGCTCGAAGACCTGGACGACGTGCAGAACGTCTACACCAACGCCGACATCGCCAGCGAGGCCTATGGCGATGCCTGAGGCGTCGTAGCCGGGCATGGCACGCATCCTCGGCATCGATCCCGGCTCGCGCGTCACCGGCTTTGGGGTGATCGAGGTAGCGGGCACCGCCGCCCGCTACCTCGCCAGCGGCGTCATCCGCACCGAGGGCGCGCCCTTCCCGCAGCGGTTGCGCTGCATCTTCGAGCAGGTGACGGAGGTGATCGAGCGCTACGCGCCCGACGCCTTCGCCATCGAGCAGGTGTTCGTCAACCGCAACGTCGAGTCCGCGCTCAAGCTCGGCCAGGCGCGGGGCGTGGCGATCTGCGCGGGGGTCATGCGCGACCTGCCGATCGCCGAGTACTCGCCGAGCGAAGTCAAGCAGGCGGTGGTCGGCACCGGCGCCGCCACCAAGGAGCAGGTGCAGTACATGGTGCGCGCCCTGCTCTCGCTCAACGGCTCGTTGGCGGCGGACGCCGCCGACGCGCTGGCGGTGGCCTTGTGCCACCATCAGCATCAGAAGCTGACGAGCCGGCTCAAGCAGACTCTGATTCGAGAGGGTCGTCCATGATCGGCAGACTGCGCGGGGTCATCGTCGAAAAGCGGCCGCCGTGGCTGTTGCTGGATGTCGGCGGGGTGGGCTACGAGCTGGAGGCGCCCATGTCGACGTTCTACGACCTGCCGGCCACCGGCGAGAGCGTGACACTTTATACCCATCTCGCTGTCAAAGAGGATTCGCACAGCCTGTACGGCTTCGCAAGCGAGCGCGAGCGCGCGCTGTTCCGCAGCCTGATCCGCGTCAGCGGCGTCGGGCCGCGCATGGCGCTGGGCATCCTCTCGGGCATCCGGGCGGAGGATTTCGTGCGCTGCATCGAACTGCAGGACAGCGCCACCCTCACCCGGCTGCCGGGCATCGGCAAGAAGACCGCCGAGCGCCTGCTGATCGAGATGCGCGACCGGGTCAACGACCTGCACGGCGTGCCCGCAGTACGCGCCAAAGGCGCCGCGCCGGCTGTGATAGCGGACGATCCGCAGTCCGAGGCGATCAGCGCGCTGGTCGCCCTGGGCTACAAGCCGGCGGAGGCGACCCGACTGGTGCAGAGCGTCGCCGCCGCCGCCACGACCACGGAGCAGATCATTCGCCTGGCCCTGCAACGCGCGGTGCGCTAGCGCGCTATCTACACGACCATGATCGAAACCGACCGCCTGATCGCCAGCCACGCCACCAGCGAAGACGAAATCGTCGACCGCGCCATCCGCCCGCGGACCCTGGCCGAGTACATCGGCCAGCCGGTGGTGCGCGAGCAGATGGAGATCTTCATCCACGCCGCCCGCAAGCGCGGCGAGGCGCTCGACCACGTGCTCATCTTCGGCCCGCCGGGGCTGGGCAAGACCACGCTGGCCAACATCATCGCCCACGAGATGGGCGTGAACCTGCGCCAGACCTCCGGCCCAGTGCTGGACAAGCCCGGCGATCTGGCGGCGCTGCTCACCAACCTCGAACCCAACGATCTGCTGTTCATTGATGAGATCCACCGCCTCAGCCCGGTGGTGGAGGAAGTCCTCTACCCGGCCATGGAGGACTACACGCTCGACATCATGATCGGCGAAGGCCCGGCGGCCCGCTCGATCAAACTCGACCTGCCGCCGTTCACCCTGGTCGGCGCCACCACCCGCGCCGGGCTGCTGACCTCGCCGCTGCGTGACCGCTTCGGCATCACCCAGCGCCTGGAGTACTACGACGTCGAGGATCTCACCCGCATCGTGCAGCGCTCGGCGCGCCTGTTGAACCTGGAGATCGACCTGGAGGGCGCCCGCGAGATCGCCCGCCGCGCCCGCGGCACGCCGCGCATCGCCAACCGCCTGCTGCGGCGGGTGCGCGACTATGCCGAGGTCAAGGCCAACGGCCGCATCACCAGCCAGGTGGCGGCCCAGGCCATGGACCTGTTCAACGTCGACGCCAATGGCTTCGACGAGCAGGACCGCCGCCTGCTGCTGACGGTGCTGGAGAAGTTCGACGGCGGGCCGGTCGGCCTCGACAGCCTGGCCGCGGCCATCGGCGAGGACCGCGGCACCATCGAGGATGTGGTCGAGCCGTACCTGATCCAGCAAGGCTATCTGATGCGCACGCCGCGCGGGCGCATGGCCACCCGCACCGCCTATCTGCACTTCGGCCTGACCCCGCCGAGCGCGATCGGCGGGCCGGTCCGGGACCTGTTCCAGGATCCGCCCGGCGGCTAAGCGCCGGCCAACGCGAGCGAGGACGCAGCCCTGCGCCAACCGAAGACCACGCTGCGACTGATTCTCTACGGCTTCGCCTTCGTGGCGCTGCCGCTGGTGGCGGCGCTCGGTTTCTCCGTGCTGCACATGGACCGGCTGGTCAACCGCAGCCAGGACGCCGTGCACAAGGCGGTCGAGGCCACCCGCGACAGCCGCATCCTCACCGGTCAGATCAACAGCCTGGAGCGCTACGCCCGCCAATACCTGCTGCTGCGCGACGAGGCGCTGTTGGAGGCCTACCGCAACAGTCACAACGACTTTCAGCTCACCGCGCGCAAGCTCTACAGCCTCACCCACGCCACCTCGCTGGGCGAGCAGGTCGATCTGCTGAGCCGGGCCGAGACCGGGCTGTACCAGCAAATCGCCGGCGGCCGGCTGGACAGCGACGCCCAGCAGGAGGTGGCCGACCGCTTCGGCGATCTGGCCGGCCAGGCCGAGGCCCTGGTATCCGGCGCCAGCCGGCTGATCGACCAGGAAGTCGAGTCCATGCGCGAAGTCGCCGCCCAGGCGCAGAACACCCTGTTCGCCTTGGCCCTGACGGTGGTACCGCTGAGCCTGCTGTCGGTGGGCGTGTTCACCACGCTGATCGCCAATCCGATCCGCCAGGTCGACCACGCCATCCACCGTCTCGGCGACGGTGACTTCGACACCGCCATTCGCGTGTCCGGACCGCAGGATCTGCAGTTGCTCGGCAAGCGGCTGGACTGGCTGCGCGAGCGGCTGCGCGACCTGGAGCAGCAGAAAGCGAAGTTCCTGCAGCACATGTCGCACGAGCTCAAGACGCCGCTGACCGCGATCCGCGAGAGCGCGGAGCTGCTGTCCGAAGGAGTGGTCGGCGAGCTCAACGACCATCAGCGCGAGATCGCTGAGATCCTGCGCACCAACACCCGGTCGCTGCAGTCGCTGATCGAGGATCTGCTCAACTTCGGCACCTCGCAACGGCACATACCGGCCCTATACTTGAGCGAGGTGGATCTGAAAGCCTTGGTGAACGAGATCGCCCAGAACCACAAGCCGACCCTGCTGAGCAAGCGCATCACCCTGCACTGTCATCTGCAGGAAACCCGCCTGCTCGCCGACCGGGACAAGCTGGGCACGGTGGTGGACAATCTGTTGTCGAACGCCATCAAGTTCACGCCGGTTGACGGAACCATCACAGTCCTGCTGGAGCAGGACGGCTATGATGCCCGGTTGGAAGTCACCGACTCCGGTCCAGGGATCGATCCGGAGGAAAGGACGCGTGTATTCGAACCCTTCTTCCAAGGCAGGAATCGGGCGACCGGCTACGTCAAGGGTTCTGGTCTCGGTCTGTCCATAGCACGAGAATATGTCAGTGCGCATCAGGGAACGATCGCGGTGCTTGACCATCCTGGCCCGGGCGCGCGCCTGGAGGTCAGGCTTCCGCTCAGGCCCGGACGGAAAGATAGTTCATGACCCGCAACCGCTTCGGCATCCCGCTCCTATTCGCCGTCGCAGCGTCAGCGGCGGGCTGCACCCTGTTCAACCCGCCCGCGCCGACGCCCCAGCCGCCGTCGGAGCCGGAGCCGATGCCGGCCGAACCCCTCATGCCGTCCGATGCCGACGAGGTCGCCCGGCTGCTGAACTACTACCGCCAGCTGCAGACCATGGCTGAGAAGGAGCTAGAGCAGGAGCGCCAACGCCAGTCCGCCGCCATCGTCGACGAGCGCTGCGATCCTGCGCGCTTGCAACTGGGGCTGGTGCTGCTGCGCGCCAGCGAACTCAATCTGCGCCTGGACATTCCCGAGAATCTGCTCAAGCCCTGCCTCATCGAACCGACCCTGGTCAACACCAGCGGTCAGAATCTCGCCCATCTGTTGCAGTCGCAGTTGCGCGTGGCCTCGGGCTACCAGCTCCGAGTGCGCGCCGTTACGCAGGAAGCGGAACTTCTGCGCAAGGAAAATTTGGAACTCAAGCGCCAGCTCGATGGCCTAAAAGCCATCGAGCGCAGTTTGCAGGACCGGCGCCGACGCCAGACCGAGGAGCCCAATGGAACATCCCGCTAGAATTCTCGTCGTCGACGACGACCCCCACCTGCTGCGCCTGCTGTCGATCCGGCTGCAGACCGCCGGCTTCGAGCCCATCACCGCCGAAAGCGCCGAGCTGGCCCTGACCAAGCTCGCCGCGCTGCGGCCGTCGCTGATCATCACCGATCTGCGCATGGACGGCATGGACGGCATGGCCCTGTTCGAAACGGTACGGGCCCGGCATCCGCTGCTGCCGGTGATCATCCTCACCGCGCACGGCTCCATCCCCGAGGCGGTGGAAGCCACCAAGCGCGGTGTATTCGGCTTCCTGACCAAGCCCTTCGACAGCCAGATCCTGCTGCAACAGGTGCGCAGCGCCCTGGCCGTGTCCGGCGGCATGAGCGGCGAAGCCGCCGAGGACCAAGGCTGGCGCGCCCACATCGTCACCCGCAGCCCGCTGATGGAGGACGTGCTCGGCCGCGCCCGCATGGTCGCCGCCAGCGAGGCGAGCGTGTTCATCCACGGCGAGTCCGGCACCGGCAAGGAGCTGCTGGCGCAGGCCATCCACAACGCCAGCCCGCGTGCCGCCCGGCCGTTCGTGGCGGTGAACTGCGGCGCGATTCCCGAGAGCCTGCTGGAATCGGAGCTGTTCGGCCACCGCAAGGGCGCCTTCACCGGCGCCGCCCACGACCACGAGGGTCTGTTCCAATCGGCCGACGGCGGCACGCTGTTCCTGGACGAGATCGGCGACATGCCGCTCGCCTTGCAGGTGAAGCTGCTGCGTGTGCTGCAGGAGAAGCAGGTGCGGCCGGTGGGCTCGACCAAGCCCATCCCGGTGGACGTGCGCATCATCTCCGCCACCCATCGCGACCTGGCCGCGGAAATGGCGGCCGGGCGCTTCCGCGAGGACCTGTTCTACCGTCTGAACGTGGTGACCCTGGAGCTGCCGCCGCTGAGCGCGCGGCGCGAGGACATCCCGCTGCTCGCCAACCGCTTCCTCAAGCAGCTCGGCGCCAAGTACGACAAACAGCTGACCGGCTTCGCCAACGACGCCATGGAGCGGCTGGTGTCGGCGCCCTGGCCCGGCAACGTCCGGCAGCTGTACAACCTGGTCGAGCAGGTGGTGATCCTCTCCACCACGCCGATCGTCTCCGACGCGCTGGTGCAGAAGGCGCTGCGCGACGACTCGGTCGATCTGCCCACCTTCGCCGACGCTCGCCGCGATTTCGAGCGCGACTACCTGGTGAAGCTGCTGCAGATCACCGACGGCAACGTCAGCCAGGCGGCCCGCCTGGCCAAGCGCAACCGCACCGAGTTCTACAAGCTGCTCGGCCGCCACAACATCAACCCGAGCCTGTTCAAGCGAGCGGAAAGCTGAACGCTCCGCCTTTGGCGCTGTCGGCCAACGGCAACAGCGCCAAAGGCGCTCCCCACCGAGCGACTTCGCGCGGCGGCGGCTAGCGCCGTCGGCCATCGGCGACAGTCCCGCGCCACCGCTCCCGATCACCCCACCACCGCCCGGCCGCGGCATCGGCCGATCGGCGGCGGTCTGCGCAGCGCGGGCGAGACCATGGCACGGACTTTGCCTGGAACATCTTTTGCCAAGAACGGTCCAATTTCGCGTCAGGGATCAGGTAAATCGACAATGCCTTGCAAACGCTTGCTGTGCTCTGCGCTGCTGGCGGCTGCGCCGCTGGCGATGGCGTTGCCCGATGTCGCCGCGCAGTACTCGTTCAGCTACCTCGATGTCGACCGCGACGACCGCATCAGCGTCGATGAAGCCAAGCGGAGTCCGCATTTGTCGGCCAACTTCGCCACGGTCGACCTCAATGGCGACGGTTTCATCGACCGTGCCGAATTCGCCCGCGAAATCGCTTTCGTTGCCGTGCGTCCGCAGCGCGGCTGACGATCTTCCCATCCCCCTCCAGGACGTTGGTCCGCCAACGGTATGCCCCCGCTCAGGGGGCTTTTTTTGCGCTGTCGCTGCCCGACGACGGCTGCGGCACCACCCCGACCGCGGCCATTGACCTAAGCGTTTGTTCGCTCTCGCCTTCAACAAACGGCACGGATATTGCTTTCGTTCACGCCGAGCATCGGCGGGCCCCAGGACGGAGCCTGGACATGGGGCTGCCTCAGGGACGCAGCGCCCCGTGCGAGACCTGGATGTCTGTTCCGCTGGCGCCGTATGTGGAGAGCACATCAGCCGAACGGAGTCGACTGAATGAGGGAAATGCTGTTCGTCGCGGCCGCCGTTCTGATCCCAGCGGGGTTGACCTACATGGGCTTCGTGAGCGGCCATGACCGAGTGGTTCGGGAAACAACATGGATCGCCAAGCCGCCGGAGCGGACCGAGCGACACGCACACACCGCCACCGATGCCGCCCGGCAGCGCTTGGAGGCTCGGCCCGGCCGCCAGGACTCCTGAGCGCCGACCGACGCCCCCGCCCCTCCGCCGCGGTCAGGGATGGCGCGCCTCTCCCGCAAGGCGTGAACCGCTGCTCGTCTCGGCGCCCCGCAGCCACGGCTCACCTTGCCCATGCGGGGCGGCGGCGTTTACAGTGGATCACTTCCCTATCACCTCCCCGCGTAGCTTGCGGACAAAGGACTGCTTCAACAGTGGACGCCTTCGTCTGGCCCGTTCGGGTCTACTACGAGGACACGGACGCCGGTGGCCTCGTCTATCACGCCAATTACCTGAAATTCATGGAACGCGCCCGCACCGAGTGGCTGCGTAGCCTCGGCTTCGAACAGAACGCGCTGATGCGGGAACTCGACACGATGTTCGCGGTCCGAGCGATGCAGATCGATTTCCTGAAACCCGCCCGCTTCGATGACGCGCTCGAGGTTCTGACCCGCATCGAAGCCTGCCGGGGAGCAAGCCTACTGTTCGCGCAGAGCATCCATCGCGCCGACGCCGGCCGCGAGCTCCTGTGCAGTGCCCGCGTCAAGGTGGCTTGCCTCGACAGCCGCAGCCTAAAGCCGCGGCCGATACCGAACAAGATCAAGCTGGAGATTACGGATGTCGGTTGACCAGAGCTCCATCGTTCACCTCATCACCCAGGCCAGCCTGCTGGTCCAGTTGGTGATGCTCGTCCTCGTGGCGGCCTCGGTCGCCTCGTGGACCGTGATTTTCCGCAAGCGCCAGCAACTGAATCGGGCGATGCGGGGAGCCGACGCCTTCGAGGAGCGCTTCTGGTCCGGCGGCAACCTGGCCGAGATGTACGCCCAGCCCCGCCAGGCCGACGACGAGGGCGGCGGCGTGGAGCGGATCTTCCGCGCCGGCTTCAAGGAGTTCTCGCGCATGCGCAAGCAGGGCGCCAGCCCCGACGCGGTCATGGACGCCTCCCAGCGCGCCATGCGCGTGGCCGTGTCGCGCGAGCTCGACGAGCTGGAGAAGCACCTGCCGCTGCTGGCCACGATCGGCTCGACCAGCCCCTACGTGGGCCTGTTCGGCACGGTCTGGGGCATCATGAATTCGTTCCAGGCGCTGGGCCACATGAAGCAGGCCACGCTGTCCACCGTCGCCCCCGGCATCGCCGAGGCGCTGATCGCCACCGCCATCGGCCTGTTCGCGGCCATCCCGGCGGTGGTGGCCTACAACCGCTTCTCCAGCCTGGCGGAACGCCTGGGCAGCCGCTACGAGATCTTCGCCGAGGAGTTCACCGCCATCCTCCAGCGCAACGCCCACGCCGCCAGCGCCCACAACCTCGAACGTTCGGCGAGCTGAGTAGACGACGATGGCCAGCACCATGCCCGCCCCTTCCGGCCCCGGCCGCCGCCACAAGCGCCGCCCGATGGCGGAGATCAACGTCGTGCCCTACATCGACGTCATGCTGGTGCTGCTGGTGATCTTCATGGTCACCGCGCCGATGCTGCAGCAGGGTGTCGAGGTCGACCTGCCGCAGGCTTCCGCCAGTCCGATCGACAACACCGAGCGCGAGCCGGTCATCGTTTCGGTCGACGCGCAAGGCAATTACTATTTGACCATCGCCGACAAGCCCGACAGCCCCATCGCCCTGCAAGATATGCTGGTGATGGTGGCGGCGGTGATGCGCCGCGCGCCGGACACGCCGATCCTGGTCAAGGGCGATCGCGACGTTCCCTACGGCCGCGTGGTCGAAGCGATGGCCTACCTGCAGCAGGCCGGCGTTCCCAAGGTCGGGCTGATGACCGAGACACCCCGGAACTGACCGCCATGGGCTGGAAATTTCTCCCTCACATCGGCCTTGCCGTGACGCTGCATCTGCTGGTGGCGGCGCTGTTCCTGTTCAGCTTCTCGTTCACCACGCCGGCGCCGTCGATCGTCGCGCAGCCGGCCATCGAGGTGGCGGCCGAGCAGCCGCCGGTGATCCAGGCCACCGCGGTCGACCTCCAGGCGGTCGAGAACGAGATCAAGCGCCAGGAGGAGCGGGAAGCGGCGGCCGAGCGCCGGCGGAAGGAGCTGGAGGCTCAGGAGCGCGCCGCGCGCGAAGCGCGTCAACGCGAAGAGCAACGTCTCGCCGAGCTCGAGCGCCAGAAGCAGGAGCTGGAGCGCCAGCAGCAGCAGGAACAGGAACGGCTGGCCAAGCTGAAGCAGCAACAGGAAGCCGAGCAAGCCAAGTTGAGGGAGATCGAGGCCCAGAAGCTGGCCGCCGAGAAGGCGCGCCAGGAAGAGCAGGCCCGCGCCGAGCGCGAGCGCAAGGCGCGCGAGGAAGCCGAAGCCAAGCGCAAGGCCGAGGAGGAAGCGCGACGCAAGGCGGAAGAGGCCAAGAAAGCCGAGGAAGCGCGGCGCAAGGCGGAGGAAGCCAAGAAGGCCGAGGAAGCGCGCAAGCGCGCCGAGGCCGAGAAGCGCCGTCAGGAAGAGGAGGCGGCGCGCCAGCGCGCCATAGCCGAGGAAGAGAAGCAGGCGGCGATCCGCTCGGCCATGCCGGCCTGGGCTTCCGCCGTGAAAGCCGCGGTCAGCCGGGTGTGGATCCGGCCGGTCGGCTCGCCGGCGGGCCTGTCCTGCGTCCTGCAGATTCGCCTAGCACCGGATGGCACGGTACAGGACGTCCAAACCGTCAAATCCAGCGGCAACTCCGCCTTCGACCGCTCGGCCGAAGCCGCCATCCGCAAGGCCAGCCCGTTGCCGATGCCGAGCAACCCGATCGCTGCGCGCGAGTTCGCGTCGCAACCCATCAACTTCACGTTCTCCCCGGATCGATGATGAGCAAGACCCGCAACCTGCTATCGCTCGCCCTGCTGGGCCTGGCCGTCGCCCTGAATCCGGCGCGCGCCGCCATCAACATCGACATCACCCAGGGCGCCGAGGCGGCCATCCCGATCGCCGTCGTGCCGTTCACGCTGGAAGGCCCCGCCCTGCCGCCGCAGGACATCGCCGGCATCGTCGCCAACGACCTGCGCCGCAGCGGCAAGTTCGAACCGCTGCCCACCAGCGACATGCTGTCGCGGCCGTCGCGTCTGGAGGAAGTGCAGTTCCAGCAGTGGAAGGCGCTGGGCGTCGACGCCATGGTGATCGGCAGCGTCCAGCCACTGGGTGGCGGCGAGTACCAGGTGCGCTTCGAGCTGCTCGACACGTACAAGAACAGCCGCATCCTGGGCAAGCTCTACCGGGTACCGGGATCATCGCTGCGCGCCCTGGCGCACAGCATCGCCGACCAGGTGTATGAAGCGCTGACCGGCCAGGCCGGCGCGTTCAGCACCCAGATCATCTACGTGCAGCAGGTGGGCGACGCCGACAAGCGCAGCTACCAGCTGGTGCTGGCCGATGCCGACGGCGAACGACCGCAGGTAATCCTGACCTCGCCGCAGCCGCTGATGGCGCCCGCCTGGTCGCCCGATCGGCGCCGCATCGCCTACGTCTCCTTCGAGAACCGCCGCCAGGAAGTGTTCGTCCAGTCGCTCGCCACCGGCGAACGGCGCAGCGTCGCCAGCTTCGCCGGGCTGAACAGCGCCCCCGCCTGGTCGCCGGACGGCCGGCGCCTGGCGCTCACCCTGTCCAAGGACGGCAACCCCGACATCTACGTGCTCGACCTCGACACCGGCGCCCTGCGCGCCGTCACCCAGCACTGGTCGATCGACACCGAACCGACCTGGGCGCCGGACGGCCGCACCATCTACTTCACCTCCGACCGCGGCGGCAGGCCCCAGATCTACCGCGTGGCGGTGAACGGCGGTCAGCCGGAGCGCGTCACCTTCGAGGGCAACTACAACGCCCGGCCGGCCGTATCCCCGGACGGCCGGTGGCTGGCCATGGTCCATCGCGGTCCCGGCGGCGACCAGATCGCGGTCATGGATTTGCAGTCGCGACAGCTGCGCATCCTCACCCGTGGTCCGCTGGACGAATCGCCCAGCTTCGCCCCCGACAGCGCGATGCTGATCTACACCAGCAACAAGAATGGCATGCCCCGGCTAGCAACCGTGTCCGTCTTCGGGCGGGCCGACCTGCCGCTGCCGGTGATGCGCCATTCGGTGCGGGAAGCGGCTTGGTCGCCGCGTTGAACGAAATCGTTGGTTTTGAGCTTTATTGCGTATAAGGAGTGAACCGATGAAGGCCTTCCGCCATACCATCGCCGCCGGCGTACTGCTCATCCTCGCTGGCTGCACCACCCAGGGCGATATCCAGAGCCCGGTGCCGGTCGAGGACCGCGGCGCCGTCCAGACCGCGCCGCAGACGGGCACCGGCATCGGCAGCGGCGCCGAGGCGCGCGGCGTCGACGTCGGCGGCGGTTTCCAGGGCGGCCCGCTCGACGCGCCCGAGGGCAGCCCACTGGCCCAGCGCGTGATCTACTTCGACTTCGACAGCAACGCGATCCGTCCGGAGTTCCACGAGGTGCTGCGCGCCCATGGCGCCTATCTCGCCGACAATCCGCAGACCCGGCTCTCGGTCGAAGGCCATACCGACGAGCGGGGCTCGCCCAGCTATAATCTGGCGCTTGGCGAACGTCGCGCCGAAGCGGTCAAGAAGGTACTGGTGCTCAACGGTGCCAGCCCCGATCAGATCGAGGTCGTCAGCTACGGCGAAGAGAAGCCGGCCGTGTTCGGCTCGACCGAGGAGGCGTGGGCCAAGAACCGGCGCGCCGAGTTGAACTACCAACGCTAAGAAACGCATCATGACCAGGCCGATCCAGCATCTCATTCCCACCGCGCTATCGGCGCTCCTGCTGGCCGGAAGCCTCGCGCCCGCCCAGGCCCACGCCCAAGGCCGGGAGAAAATCGAGGACCGCGTGGCTCGCCTCGAGCGCATGCTGCAAAGCGGCGCCGTAGCCGAGCTGGTCAACCAGCAAGAGATTCTCCGGCAATCGCTGCAGGAGTTGCGCGGCGAAATCGAGCTGCTGCGTCGTGACCTGGACCTGCTCACCCAGCAGCAGCGCGAGCTGCAAAGCGATCTGGATCGGCGGCTGCGGCTGCTGGAAACCGCGCCGGGCGGCGGCGCCCCGGCG